>DENA01000002.1 GCA_002359465.1 Ruminococcaceae bacterium UBA2656 | reverse complement strand
TTTCAGGACCCCTACGGCTCGCTGAATCCGCGCATTAAAATTGAGGATCTGGTTGCCGAACCGCTGAAAATCCATACCAAACTGAATACGGAGGAAAGACGGAAAATCGTTTACGAGCTTCTCGAAGTGGTCGGGCTGCGCCCCGAACACGCTGACCGGTATCCCCACGAATTTTCCGGCGGGCAGCGTCAGCGCATCGGCATCGCGCGTGCGCTCTCCGTGCACCCAAAGCTGATTGTGGCCGACGAGCCGGTTTCCGCGCTGGATGTTTCTATTCAGGCGCAGGTCCTGAATCTGCTTAAGGAGCTTCAGCAAAAATATGAGCTGACCTACCTCTTTATATCCCATGACCTGAGCGTTGTGGAAATGATCGCGGATAAAATCGGCGTCATGTATCTTGGGAAACTGGTGGAATCCGCACCGAAGGAGGAACTGTACAGCAACCCGCTGCATCCCTACACAAAGGCGTTGCTTTCCGCAGTGCCGGTTCCCGACCCGACGCGTAAACGCAACCGGATTATTCTGAAAGGCGATCTGCCAAGCCCCGTTAATCCGCCTTCCGGCTGCCTGTTCCATACGAGATGCCCCGGCTGCACGGAAAATTGCAAGGTTGAGAAGCCCGTCCTGCGCGAAGTATCAAAAGACCATTTTGTCGCCTGTCCCTATGCGTGACGGCTGGCGGCACAAACGAATGAGAGGGTACCATGATTAATATACAAATTGAAGGAACCTGCAAATCGCGGATTTCCTTTGTTTATCAGGATTCGGATGCGGTTCCGGATATTAAAGAAGTTTTTAAAGGAGAGTTTCTAAAAAGTTTTCCGCTGCTCTGCAGTACGGGCCTGACGGTTTTTGTCGGGCTGGGAAAGCAGGAGGAACTGAGTTCCCGGAAACTGATGGACGCCGTTTCCAATGGGGCTCGCGAACTGAAAAAATACAATCGGTGCGAGGCGGAGGTGGATCTCGCTCCCGTGTGGCCGGTATTCGGTCTGCAAAGCATCCGCAGCGCCGTACTCGGCATCAAACTGGGATTGTATGAATATGGTCCGTTCCGCTCGGACCGGAAGAACGATTCGTTCCGCTTTTATCTGAGGGGAACGGAAAAAACCGAAAAGGCCGAGCAATGTCTTAAAAAAACGTTAAACCTTGCGGACAGCGTTCTTTATGCGAGGGAACTGGTCAATACACCCGGAAATCTTTTGACTCCAGTGCTGATGGCGGAAAACATGCAGCGCGAAGCGAAGAAACACGGTGTACAGGCGGAAATTCTGGACGAGGAGCAGGCCGTTGAACTCGGGATGGGCGCATTTCTGGCTGTCGGCGGCAGCAGCGGCAATCCACCGAAGCTGATCGTCCTGCGCTATCTGGCGGATCCGGACTCGAAGGAGCGGACCGCGCTGGTCGGGAAAGGGGTCACCCTTGACACCGGCGGGTACTGCCTGAAAGGCCGGGATTCCATGCTTGGCATCAAGGGCGACATGGCGGGCGGTGCGGCGGTCGCGGGCGCAATATTCGCGCTTGCCGCAAACAAAGAAAAAACCAATGCGGTCGCGGTGATCCCCGCCTGTGAAAACCGCATTTCCAACAGCAGTTTTGTCCCCGGGGACATTGTCCGTTCCATGTCGGGGAAAACGATTGAAATTCAGAATACCGACGCGGAAGGAAGACTGATTCTTGCCGACGCGGTTACATACGCCATCCGAAAAGAAGGGGCGACAAGGGTTTTGGATATCGCCACCCTGACCGGCGCGGTCGTCGGCGCGCTGGGCTTTTCCACGGCGGGTGNNGCGACCAGTGGTGGAACGAGCTTTCGGCCGCTGCTGAGGTTTCTGGGGAACAGTACTGGCGACTTCCGATTTTCCCGGAGTATGAAGATATGGTAAAGAGTAAAATTGCGGATGTAAAGAACATGGGCGAGCATTACTGCGGCACGATATCCGCCGGCCTGTTTATCAAAGCTTTTGCGGAGGATCTGCCGTGGATCCATCTCGATATTGCCGGAACGGCTTGGGTGGACAAACCGGTCTTTGAGCATCAGGCGGTGGGTGCGACCGGCGCGGGTGTAGCCACCCTGTACGACATGCTTCGGGGAGCCGGACGGCGGCACGAAAAATCGGATTAAAGGAGTTGCTGCAGGTGGATAACAGGCTTGACAAGTTTCTTATGAGAAAGTCAAACCGAAAACTCGTTTTTTCGGCTATTCACAAAAAAGGCTCCATATCGCGCGTGCAGATCGCGAATATGACGCACATGAGCCTGATGACGGTGGGCCGTATTGTGGATGAACTGGTCAACATTGGGATTGTTGTTGAGGAAGACAGCAACGATATGACCGCCACCCTTGGCAGACGTCCCAAGCTGCTGCATGTGGCTTCCAATAATTTTCTGAGTGTCGGCGTGGAAATTGACCGCGACGGTATTTACGCGGGAATTATCAATCTTCAGGGTAAGGTCCTGAAGAAGATGGAACAAAAGTACAACTGCAGCGGGCAGACCGCCGAAATCGTTTTAAAAAAAGTCGGCGAAATCATTAAACAGATTCTTTCGGAAAATCCGGAGCTTCCGGTGATCCAGGCGGTTGGAGTCGCCTGTCCGGGTTTGATCGACGACGGCGTCATCCGCTTTTCTTCCCAGATGAAATGGACCGATGTCCCCGCGGTGGAAATTATTCAGAAATACACCGGAATTAACGATATTTTTATCGACAATGAAGTCAAAGCCCACGGTATGGCCGAGGATATGTTCGGTCTTGCGAAGGGGTATCGAAACAGCGTGGTCCTTACGATGGGCTCAGGTATTGGTTCCTCCATCCTCATCAACCACAAGCTTTACCGCGGCAGGCTGAATATGGCGGGCGAAATCGGGCATATCTGTATCAACCCGTCGGGGAATATGTGCGAATGTGGAAAGCGCGGCTGCCTGCAGACCTATATGGCGGACTGGGCCATCCTGCGGGAAGCCCGCATGGTGCAGGAGGATATCACCCTTGACGGCGTGTTTGAGGCTTATACCGAAGGGAAGGTTTGGGCGGTCAGCCTGATTGACCGCGTTATGGAGTACCTTTCCATTACCGTCAGCATCCTTGCGAATACCTATTCGCCGGACATTATTATTCTCTGCGGTCGACTGCTGGAAGACCACGTGGTTTTTCGGGATTTGGTTGAAAGCCGTTACCGGGGCGCGACAAAGGACTATATGCTGGATACCTTTCGCGTTCAGGTTTCGGACCTTGGCCCCGATGGTACGGTTGTGGGCGCGGGCACTCTTGCGTATTACAATATGCTTGACAAAATCCTATAGGATAGAAAATGAGGCGGCAGCTGCGTCATGAAAACGCGGCTGCCGTCAGATTGTTGAAGAGCTATGAATAATGGTCTTGTTAGCTTTTTGCGGTGGCGTGTTCGGTGCAATTCTTGGCGCAATGGAAGCATTTATTTTTACCGGAATTACCGGATTGATCGGTATCACTTTTGTTTGTGCCGGAATACCATTTGACTGGCTCGGAGTTATTTCATTTGGCCCGTTTTTTGCCCCGAATATCGCTTTTGCGGGAGGCGTAGCCGCTGCAGCATATGCCAAAAAAATCAAGGCGCTGGATTCAGGAAAAAACATTCTGTATACTTAGAGGTTACCGCTTCACTAACGCGAGGTTCCTCTTAAGAAAGACGTCATTACCGCTTGAGAAAAAAAGTCTTTGTTATTTGAGCGATTAAATATATTTAACTTAACATTAGAATGTGTGCATGTGCCGCAATATAGAGTGTCTCACCGACAAATGCGCTGATGTCAACGTTGAACGTATAGGCTGTAAAATAAACACCGGGATCATATTGATAGGGGAAACTTCCCGGAGCGCTGTTGGTTGGTATAACATTGCTGACATAAAGATGCGCCTGATCCATAACATAAGGAGTATTTGTCATAAATGTTATATTAAGAGTATTACCAATCCGAAGAATTTGAACAGACCCGATTGGAATATTATTTTTACCTAATCCCAGAGTAAATGATTTTTCAGTATCAGTGCTTTCAAAAGTTACATATTGGGCATTTCCCTGACCATACGGAGTTCCAACCGCCCATGCAGAGCCCGCTTCGCTATACGTCGCGGTGCAGTCCGCGCAGGCACAGTCGCTGAACATATCTAGTTTAGATTGGAGGATCAATTCCAGACGGGAAATTGAGTCGACCATCTTTTTTACGCTGCGGTTCGTGTCTAAGAGCTGGGATGGCGTTACATTGGCAACCGTCATCACTGCTTGAAGTTTTTCTCCCTCTGCATTGAGGATATGGGACAATGCAGCCTGCTCCAAGGCAACGGATTCAATATTATCAGAAATTGCCTGGCATCTTGTTTCGGTGCCTGACACAATAGAAGGCATTCCCATGAATAACCAACCTTTCAGTTTTTATTTCAATTGACAAACAAGCCTATCAGTACAGAATATGCTCGTACTTAACGTCTTGTCATAAGTGTTGCCACCTCTTTTCCGGTGAACAGGCTTTCGGATAAGCCGAATGGCACGGCTGTTCTGGGAATACTGGAAGGATGCGGCGAAGTACGCGCGGCGACTCAAGTTGGACTGGATACTTCCATGAAAGGCAATTTATCGGGCGCTGTTTATGCGATCACATCAATTATCAATTTAGGACGAACATTTATACACTAAGAAAACTGTCAGACAGATGAGGCAGCTTGGCATTGCAGACTAGGAAGATTACAGCATTTTTCGTTGGGACAGAATTACATCACTCGTTATAATTTAAAAAATTGCATAGTAGAATTCCTATATTTTTTATGATAGAATTATAACATTATATAGCAATGAATGGGAGATGACGCGAATGCTACAAGCACGCCGCAGTCAAATTGTAAATAAAATTACTGAAGAACGTATGGTTAAGGTGTCGGATCTGATGCAGGAATTCAATGTATCTATCGAAACAATCCGCCGTGATTTGGAGTATTTAGAAAAACAAGGATATCTTAAACGGGTATATGGCGGTGCAGTGCTCGAAGGATTATATAGTCTAGAGCCGGCTTATGAACACCGAGAAATCATCAATTACCGCGAAAAACAGGCAATTGCGGTAAAAACCGCCGGACTGATAGAGGACGGAGATACCGTTTTTTTAGACGTGGGGACCACGACGCTGGAGGTCGCGCATCATTTGGTTGAGAAGAAAAATNNGGTAATTACCAATGCATCTTTAATTGCGCATTCTCTGATTACCAACGAAACTTGCCGGGTTTTCCTTTTGGGAGGAGAAATGCGGCGCGGTGAGCTTTCCATGTCGGGCTTTTTATGTGATGCGTGTTTGCAGTATTTTCATGCGAACAAAGCGGTCATCGGCGTAGGCGGGATTACCATTTCCGGCGGCATCACTGATTATCACACCGAAGAAGCAAATAATCGGCGTACGATGATTAACCATGCGGATAAAGTAATCGCGGTGGCGGATTACAGCAAATTCGGCGTTACGGCAATGAACAGCGTGTGTGGCATAGACAGGATTCATTTACTGGTCACTGACTGGAGTACCCCTNNCCCTTCCAAAGTGGTTGCGGAATACCGCTCCGCGGGTCTGAATGTAAGTGTGGCGCCTCAGTTGGTATGAGATTATAAATCCAGACAAATACACAATATTAAGTAAAAAGTGCTTATGGACATGCCCATAAGCACTTTTGTTATATCAAAAAAATAAAATGTGTAATTTTGTGGATTTTAGTTTAATAAAACAGATAATTAGAAATATTAGATAAAATATATTAAAAAATATTATATATAATATAGTTATTGACAACATAAATATATATTGTTATAATAAATTCAAACGAAATACAATAAAAGCTGTTATAAACTTGTCAAAACAATAGCAAAATTGTTGTCCTACATGGCGCTAAGTTCCCGGAAGGGGACATAATCATATTTTATAGGGAGGTAGTGGTATGTCTTTTAATGAAATCATCATGTGGGTCATGGCAATCGGCGCAATCATCGGAGGTCTTGACAGAATCTTCGGCAATAAGCTCGGATTGGGAGAAAAATTTGAAGAAGGTTTCAACTCCTTAGGACCATTGGCACTGGGCATGGTCGGAATCGTTTGTCTTGCTCCGGTTATTTCCAAGTATTTGGGTCCTGTCATTATTCCTGGACTCACAGCAATCGGCGCGGACCCGTCGATTTTCGGGGCTATTCTGCCGAACGACACAGGCGGGTATCCTTTGGCAATGGAGCTTGCCATCAACAAACAGGCGGGTCTTTTCTCGGGGGTGATTGTAGCGTCAATGCTCGGCTGTACCATTGTCTTTTCAATTCCAGTCGGGCTTGGGCTAATTGAACGTCGTGATCAGCCATACTTTGCAAAAGGTTTGCTGATTGGGCTGATTACCGTGCCAATCGGCTCAATTATCGGCGGCGCAATTGCCGGTTACGAGATGAACATGGTGCTTATAAACTCGATTCCGGTCATCGTTATTTCCGTGCTGCTTGCGGTTGGGCTTAAATTTATACCAAACGGCATGATTAAAGGATGCATCTATTTTGGAAAATTTATTGTCCTGGTTTGTACGGTCGGACTTGTAGCGGCAGCCTTCCAAAGCATGACCGGCGTTGTTATCATCCCAGGTTTGGCTCCTATTGGCGAGGCGTTGAGCATTGTTGGGGGCATCGGTGTAGTTTTGCTTGGCACATTCCCTGTACTTTCCATTCTAACCAAGGTGCTTGACAAGCCGCTCGGCTTGATTGGAAGTAAGATTGGCTTGGATTCAGTTTCTACCGCGGGCATTGTCTTTACGCTGGCAAATTCGATCCCCGTGTACAAGATGATGAAGGACATGAAACCTCGTGGAAAAATCATCAATACTGCTTGGCTTGTTCCCGCTACCGCTGCTTTAGGGGATCATCTCGGATTTACGGCCGGTGTTCATCCTGAGACAATTTCAGCGGTTGTTATTTCTAAGATNNTTGCGCTCGCGATGTTGATGACTCGAAGCACAGATGCAGAGGATCGGCAGAGTGACGATATCACAAAGGCAGAAGAGGCAAAGGCCTGCGCGTCATAATCTGAAAACAAGTGTGCTTGACCAAAATAATAAGGGAGGATGCAAAATGGCAAGAAAATTTTATTTGGGCCTCGATCAGGGAACTACAGGGACAACAGCGCTGCTGCTGGATGAGAACTGGAAGGTTGCGGCAAGAGGTTACAAGGAACATGCACAGATTTTTCCAAACCCCGGCTGGGTAGAGCATGATCCGATGGAAATATGGGATTCAATGCTCGCTTCAATTGATATGGCACTGAAGGAAGCCGGAGCGGACAGCCACGAGATTGCATGCATTGGACTTGATAATCAAGGCGAAACCTGCATGATTTGGGATAAAAACACCGGTAAGCCTGTTTATAACGCCATTGTCTGGCAGGACAGGAGAACTGCCAGATACGCTGACCAGTTGGCGTCAAAGTCAGGTAAAATGATTCGTGAGAAAACCGGGCTGGTTATCGATGCTTATTTCAGCGCAACCAAACTTAAATGGATTTTGGAGAATGTTACCGGAGTAGCTGAACGCGCAAAAGCAGGCGATTTGATTGCGGGAACACTGGACTCGTGGATGATCTGGAAGTTGACACACGGACATGTCCATATCACCGATTACTCCACTGCGTCCAGAACAATGATGCTGAATATACATACGGGACAATGGGACGATGAAATCCTTGCGGCGATTGGGATTCCCAAAAATATTCTGCCAGAAATCTGCGACAGTTCAATGGTTTACGGCTATACGGATCCGCTGGACTTTTTCGGGGTGAAAATTCCTATTTCCGGATCTGTCGTCGATCAACAGGCAGCGCTTTTCGGCCAGATGTGTTTTGCTCCCGGCAGTGTAAAGACCACCTATGGTACCGGTTGTTTTATGCTGATGAATACGGGTGAAAAGCCGGTTTACTCGGAGAACGGTTTGCTGACTACCGTTGCCTGGGGACTGAATAAAAAAATGACTTTTGCGTTGGATGGCGGTATTTATATTGCGGGCGCCGCGGTACAGTGGCTGCGCGACAAGCTGAAAATCATTGCCAAAGCAAGCGAAACAGAAGCGCTGGCTGTTGAAGCGGGAGGTAACGGAGGAGTGTTTTTCGTTCCCGCGTTCGCAGGCCTTGCGGCTCCTCACTGGGATCAGTACGCGCGGGGTACGATTGTAGGGCTGACCGGCAGCGCAACCAAGGAACAGATCGTTCGGGCTACCCTTGAAAGTGTGGCATATCAGGTCAAGGATAACCTCGATGTCATGAACCTGGACTCCAAAATTCCAATCAAGATCATGCGTGTCGACGGTGGCATGGTTGCCAATAATTTCCTGATGCAGTTTCAGGCAGATATTCTGGGCATTCCGGTAGACGTCCCTGTCATCACAGAGACCACGGCGCTGGGCGCGGCATGCTTGGCGGCATACGGTATCGGCGAGTTCAAGAGTCTGGATGAGATGACATCCAGGTGGCAGCTTGCCAAGCGTTTTGAACCAAAGATGAGCGTGGATGAGCGCGATTCACTGTTGCACTACTGGCATAAAGCGGTGGAACGCTCCAAGGATTGGGAAGAAGGCTGACCGCATTCTTTCACCATAAAGGCTAACCAGTGATTTGCCTGCTTAGCCTTTATAATATATAGCTAAGAAGCACTGAAAGGGGAAATGAAACAATGTTAAAGACCGATGTTCTGGTAATTGGCGCCGGTGCGGTCGGATGTGCTGTGGCCCGCGAGCTGACCAAGTATCAGCTGAAGGTCCTGGTAGTGGATAAGAATGAGGATGTGGGCGGGGACGCTTCCAAATCCAACAGCGCGATTATCCATACTGGATATGACGCGTCTCCGGGTACGTTGGAATCCGAGCTTGTTGTTGCCGCCAATCCAATGTATGATAAGCTGACGGAAGATCTGGATGTGCCGTTCTCAAGAATCGGCGGTATCCTTCCGGCTTTTACCGACGAGCAGTTTGAAAAGCTGCCTTCCCTAAAGGAAAAAGCGTTTAAAAATAGGGTGTATGATGTTGAATACCGTACCGGAGAGCAGCTCCTTGAAATGGAGCCAAATTTGAACCCAGAGGTGAAAGGAGGACTTTACATTCCCCGTGAAAGCATCATCGACCCGTTCCTCCTGGTTGTGGCAATGGCGGAAAACGCACAGGAAAACGGCGCGTCTTTTCTTATGAATACGCGGGTTACCAGCATTAAGACAGAAAACGGAAAAGTGGTCGGTGCACAAACAACGGCGGGCGAGATTGAAGCAGCCTATATCGTCAATGCTGCTGGACTGTATTGCGACGAAATTGCAAAAATGGTAGGCAAAAACGACTACTACGTCAATCCGCGTAAAGGACAGTTCTACATACTTGACAAGNNGATTGCCGATTCCGACCAAGCTGACCAAGGGCAAACTGATGTGCCCGACCATCCACGGAAACATGCTGGTGGGGCCGACCGCGGAGAATTTAACGGATAAATGCGATAAATCTACCAACGCGGAAGGGCTTAAAAGCATTCAGACCGATGTACGTCGCCTGATTCCAGACGTCAACCTGCGCGACACGATCACCCAATACTGTGGTTTGCGGCCGAACCGCAATCCGGAGGGCCTGCATGTCGACACTTATGAGGATGTAGGAAACTACGTAAACCTGTCGGGCGTTCGTTCCACCGGACTGACCGCGTCGGTTGCACTGGGCAAACACGTGGCGCAAACACTGATTGGTATCGGCATGCCAGTTGCGTTTAACCTTCATTTTATAGAGAAGAGAAAGGGAATCATTCGTTTCCACGAGCTGGACCACGATGCGCAGGACGCGCTGATTAAAGGAAATCCGCTGTATGGCAATGTCATCTGCCGATGTGAAACGGTCACCGAGGGTGAAATCATCGAAGCGATTCACCACCCGATTCCGGCGCGTTCAATGGACGCGGTAAAACGCCGCGTGCGCGCGGGAATGGGCCGCTGTCAGGGTGGCTTTTGCGGGCCGCGCGTTATTGAGATTCTTGCGCGTGAGCTTGGCATTTCGACGGAAGAGGTCACTAAGAATCAGTCAGGTTCCTATATGATCGCCGGAAAAGTTCGATAGCGGAAGAGAGGAGAAAGCATATGTTTGAAATAAAATGTGATGTCGCGGTTATTGGCGGAGGCCCAGCGGGCCTTGCTGCTTCAATTGCGGCAAAGAAACAGGGCGCGGAAAAAGTGCTCATCGTTGAACGTGATTCTTCACTCGGCGGAATCCTGCAGCAGTGCATCCATCCCGGCTTCGGCCTTACTTATTTTAATGAAGAGCTAACCGGACCCGAGTATGCGGGACGCTTTATTGATGAGGCAAAATCGCTCGGCGTAGAAACGCTGCTCAATTCGATGGTATTGGAAGTTCTTCCGGATGGCAGAGTAATCTGTGCGAATTCTCTGCATGGTATTACCTGTGTCAGTGCAAAAAGCGTAGTTCTTGCCATGGGCTGCCGCGAGAGAACCCGCGGCAATATTCAGATTCCCGGCACCCGCCCGGCCGGTATCTACACCGCGGGAGCGGCGCAGCGGTTAATTAACCGCCAAAACGAAATGGTCGGGCGTGAGGTAGTTATTCTAGGATCGGGCGATATCGGCATGATTATGGCTCGTCGCATGACGTTGGAGGGCGCAAAAGTTGTCGCAGTTGTCGAGCTGATGGATTATCTCGCGGGGCTTACCCGTAACCGCGTACAGTGTCTGGATGATTTCGACATTCCGCTGTTACTTTCGCACACGGTGACCAATATTGTGGGCAACGAGCGCGTTGAAGGCGTCTGGGTTGCAAAGGTGGATGAATACAAACAGCCGATCAAGGAGACGGAACAGTTCTTCAAATGTGATACGTTGTTGTTGTCAGTCGGCCTGATTCCGGAAAATGAGCTTAGCCGTTCGGCAAAGATCAAAATTAACCCAACTACCAATGGACCGATTGTGAACCAGAATATGCAGACTTCAATACCGTCTTTGTTTGCGAGCGGGAACGTCGTTCATGTCAACGACCTTGCAGATAACGTATCCAGTGAAAGTGAGATTGCCGGACGCGAGGCCGCACGTTATGCTATGGGCGATGTTTCCGAACCGATCGGTGAAGTGGAATCTGTGCCGGGTTCAGGCGTTCGATATATTTGCCCGCAGCATCTGGCGCTATATGATCAGGATAACAAAGTTAACCTGTATTTCCGCGTAAGTTCTCCTGACACAAATGTGCAAATTAATGCCAGCTGTAATGGAAAGCTGCTCCAAAGTAAAAAAGCTGTTAAGGTTAATCCAGGTGAGATGGAACATATCACATTGAAGTTATCCGATCTGTCGACAGGCAGCGTGGTTATAGATGTGGTAAAGGAGGCGTAATCATGCAAGAGAAAAAAATCATATGCACTGTATGCCCAATCGGTTGCAATATTACCGTGCGTGGTGGGGGGGAACAGATTAAATCCATGGAGGGGTTTGGCTGTAAACGCGGTGAAGCGTACGCGCGCAGCGAGTTCATCCATCCGGTTCGCATTCTGACCTCCACCGCAAAGGTCGAGGGTTGTAAAATTCCACTGGTGCCGGTGCGTTCCAGCAAACCGGTTCCGAAAGAACTACTGTTTAAGTGCATGAATGAAATCCGCGGTCTGTATGTAAAAGCACCGGTGCATCGTTATGATGTGCTGATTCCGAATATTCTGGAAACCGGAGTTGATATTGTTGCGTCCGGTACTGTAGAATAAGGAGGATGTTAGATGTCAAAACGTGTAAAAATAACCGTACTCAAACGGCTTCTAATGGATGATATTATCCACCAATATGCAGGAAAAGAGATAGAGCCCTGTGCACGCTGCAAAGAGGGCGATGTGTTTATCACCGACGGCCGCAAGGTGCCGGATGGTTTCTGTGTGTGGGCTTGGGCAGATATCTTTAAGGATATCCTGATGGTGCGGCAAAACGCCGAATGCGGCTCTGCTGACAAGAAATGTCAGGTTGTCTCCTGTTCCGATGGATTTCGTCCTGTAATTTTCTTGGTCGAGCCCTTCGAAGAATAACGTGGTGTTATCTTTCTAAACTTGTAATCATTACCAAATAGAATGCAGATAAAAGGTACTTTACTTAAAACGTAGAGTGCCTTTTGCCTGTATATGTCAATCTGCATTTTACTGTACTTAGTGATGGTAAGCCTTATTCCGAAACCGGCCCTTTTGACGAGACTCAGATGAAATGGTGGATGAATGAAGTAACGGGGAGTGTCAACAATAACCCGGAAACTACATCGGGATGGCTTATGTTCCAGTGGGATCGCGAGTATCAGGATTGGCAGCCTTATTCAATGGATGGCAAAAGGCAATTATGTTACGATACAGGTCGTAGGCCAGACGGGATACACGAAAAATGTATAACCATCCCGCCAATGCTTGCAAAAGAGACTTCTTCAAACCATCACTCCTCTCAAGAATCCACTATGGAAGAGGAAGGTCCTGAAATGAAGATGTGATTTTTTCACCATTCGTCTTATTCCGCATTGTAAATATTTCATAAATATTGTAAAATTATTATAATAAATCACCGGAGGGATAAAAGTGAAAGTGTATACAATCGTTGGCGGCGTTAATGGAGCTGGAAAATCCAGCTTGACCGGCGTACTGAAAGCAGAGCGTAATGATTTAGGCTATATCATAGATGTGGACAAAATCGCTTTTGAGAATCAGGGCGATAACTACAAAGCCGCCCGTATTGCCATTTCTAAGATAGAAAAATTCATGAAGAATGGAATCACTTTTACTCAGGAAACCACTTTATCCGGCCACATGGTAGAGCGTACAATTAAAAAAGCTAAAGATTTGGACTATGCTATCCATCTTTTCTATGTTGGATTAAGCTCGGTGGAAGAAAGCCTGAAGAGAATTAAAAATCGAGTTGAAAAGGGTGGCCATGATATTCCAACCGATGATGTCATTCGCAGATATGATAATCGTTTTGAAACGCTTATAAAAATTCTTTCTTATTGTGATGAGGTCAAGTTTTATGATAATGAGAATCGTTTTGATAACGTTGCAGAGTATCGGAATGGTGAAATAATTTACAAGAGCGATTATAAACCGGATTGGCTGATTGGCTTACAAGAGCAATTAGATGAAGAAGAGAATATAATTATAAGCCCCGAAATGGAGTTATAATGTATTTTGCGCCTCTTAGAGGCGCTTTATCATCTGGTCACAATTGGCAAATCTATTGACAATTAAGGCCAAAAGAGGGGATAATGAAATAAAGGAACAGTGCTGATTTTCAACGTCAGGAGGTCGGGTATGAAAAAGACAATAGATGAAATAAGAAGCACAGTGGCACCAATTGCGGAAAAATACAATGTGGAGCGTGTTTACCTGTTTGGCTCTTATGCCCGCGGGGATGCTGATGAGAACAGCGATATTGACCTGCGTATTGATAAAGGTGCATTAAGAGAAATGTTTGCTTTATGTGACTTGTATACGGAATTGGTATATGCATTGGATAAAAAAGTTGATCTACTAACTACGGCGAGTCTGGCTGATGATTTTCGTGACCATATAAAAAATGAGGAAGTTCTTATATATGCAGAACAATTCCCGCAACGCTGTCTTCTTAGACACATATCTTCTTGTAATTTACGTCCAAAACCATTATAATAAATAGCACTTAGGGCGTGTACTGAATGGAGAATGAAGAATTATTACAGTCAATTGGCCAAATGATTTCTGAAAATAATCATAATATGTCGTCTATGATCGATGGGAAATTGAAACCTATAAGCGATAGATTAACTAGCATCGAATCAGCCGTCGCGAATCTGGGCGAGAGAACATCAGGTATAGAAGTTACGCTTGAGAACGATATAAGTAAGAATCTACAATTATTGACCGAGGGACATTCAGAAAATGTTGATAAGCTTCAAACACTAGAGATAATTGAAAAAATAGTGGAAGAAACCAGTAATAAAGTCGACGTGATGTTTAAAGTCATTCAGGAACATAGCGGCGATATTAAAGAATTGAAACTTGCAAAATGATCTTATGCAGTTGCATATATACATAAACGGTATGGAGTATAAAGCTCCATACCGTTTTTCAATGCCTGCACTGGAAACATTATCATGAGAGGCAATAAAAGACAGCAAGCGGACAAAAAGCAAAGTTTATTAGGAGGAAACGAAAGAAATGAATGAATTCCAGTTTAAAGACTTGACTACCAATTTCATCAGATATGCTATTATCAAATAAAATTCGTTTAGCGGATATTCCGGCAGGACTTCGAGTTCAGAACGAATCTGTTTATATTACAGCTTTTCGAGTAAGCCGTAATGTTTCGGATGAGTGGTATCATGAAGATTTACAGGTGCTTGAAGATGACCTGTTAACGGTTGATGACACAAAGCACCTTGAGTTGTTCAAGTTGCTGCAGAGCTATAAAAAATAGTGAAATGGAGTGTACCCGGTGTTTAATTGGTTGACAGTGGTTTTCAAGAAAACATACTGGCGAAACGCCCTTTCTGCTCCCATCCGGATTGAAAAACTTTTCATGGATGAGCTGCTTTGCCCGGATCCCTTTTCTGTTCTGTTCAGGATAGACCGTAAGCCGGTATCTTCCGTCGCTGCCGTAGTCAGCCGGCCGACTCGAAAAAGCTTCATGTGACGGGTGAATTCCGTCCAGTTTGTCAGCATAATCCTGAATTTGTTTTAAAAACTCAAAATCAAGACTGTAGATGTTGCCGACATTTTTGCTGTCAAGGTACAGCTGTGCATAGCTTTTGTATTCCAACCGCTTGCTGCACCGACATTCATAGGCGCTTATTTTTCTGTTCTGCCATCCGTCATAAATCGGAATGATAAAAGGGCAGCCGAAACATTCATGACCCTCTCCGTAGCCGGACAGGCGGTAACCCGTCGTGTCAGCCGGTGTTTTTTTCTGAAAAGACTTTCCGCATTTACAGAAAAAGGTGGTTTTCATCTTGTCACCAGCTCCACGATTTCATCAGTCAGAGCATTGTAATCTATGTTGCCGTTGCTTTTCGGCTCGTAGAGATTGATCGGCTGATGGGCATTGATGGCTTCCGAAAGCTTTGTGTTTTTTCGGATCGCGGTCTTAAAGCAGGGGAAAATATCCTGATTTTGCAATGCTTGCTTGTAGGCAATCTTGTTGGCCGTTCGTTCATCTATGGTGATGAGTACTCCCAGGGCTACAATTTTGGAAACGGATACATCGGCTGGGCGCTGAAAAAAGGCGGCTACACACAGCCGAATACCGTCGAATTTTCAC
>DENA01000001.1:11896-13454 GCA_002359465.1 Ruminococcaceae bacterium UBA2656 | reverse complement strand
CGGCTCCTGAAAGATCATGGAAATCTGGTCGCCGCGGATTGCCTGCATCTCCGTCCGGCTCTTTTTCAAAAGGTCCTCGCCTTTAAACAGGATTTCCCCCTGAGTCACTTTACCGGGTTCCTGCACAAGACCCATGACGGAAAGGGAGGTTACGCTTTTTCCGGAACCGGATTCGCCCACAATCGCAAGGATCTCACCTTTATTCAATGAGAAGCTGATATCATTCACGGCGCTGACGGTGCCGTGTTTCAGCTGAAATTCCGTTTTTAAATGGTTTACTTCAAGCAACATAAAACTTCACCGCCTCTAATTCTTTCTATATTTCGGGTCAAGCGCGTCGCGCAGACCGTCGCCAAGCAGATTAAACGCCAGAACCGTCAGGGTAATGGCGACGCCTGGAAAAATGAGCGTGTAGGGCGCGGTGAAGATAAAGCCCCTCGCTCTGCCTAACATATCGCCCCACTCGGCCGCCGGCGGCTGCACGCCAAGGCCCAGAAAGCCCAGGGCGGCGGTGTCAAGCACAGCAGTGGAGATGCCCAGCGTGGCCCTTACCACAATGGAGGAAAGCACATTCGGCAGAATATGCTTGAAAATGATACGGCTGTTTTTATTGCCGATGACACGGGCAGCCTGCACATAGTCGTTTTCTTTCACGGACAGGATACAGCCGCGGACAATGCGCGCGTATTCGGGGATGGAAACCAGGCCGATGGCGATGACCGCCTTATCGATCCCCTTGCCCAAAGCCGCCATAAAGGCAATGGCTAAAAGGATGGAGGGAATGGCGAGCATCATGTCCATAAAGCGCATGATAATCGTATCTGTTTTTCCTCCTTTGTAACCGGCAATGGAGCCAAGCACCACGCCGATGGTAAGGGAAATGGCGACGGCGCTCAGGCCGACCGTCAGCGAGATGCGCGTTCCCGCAATAATCCTGCTGAAAATGTCACGGCCAAGCTGGTCGGTTCCAAACCAATGCGCGGCATTCGGCCAGATAAAGCTTTTTGTCATATCGGAAAGATCAGGATCATACGGCATAATAATCGGGCCAAAGACAGCGACCAGCACAAGGAAAGCGATGACAATCAAGCCCGTGACGGCTGCTTTGTCCTCCCAAATTGCTTCCCACATCTCTTTGAGCTGGGACTCCGGTTTTTCCAGGACGACGGCCGCCTGCGATGAGGGTTCCGTCTGCGGCTGCTCCGCTTTCTTCATTGTCATAACAAGCTAACCTTCTTTCTTGGAAAATTTGATGCGGGGATCGATAAACGCGTAAATAACATCCACCACAAGATTAATCAGAACAAAGATGCACGCAATCAGCAGCACGACTCCCTGTACCACCGGAAAATCGGATTTCAGAATACATTCAACCGTGTAATTGCCGATTCCCGGCCAAGAAAACACGGTTTCCGTCAGAACCGCCCCGCCCAGAAGGGAGCCGAGCTGAAGACCGATGACCGTCGTAACGGGAATCATCGCGTTGCGCAGGGCATGATGGGTAACCACCCTGCGTTCGGAAACGCCCTTGGCCCGCGCCGTGCGTATGTAGTCCTGA
>DENA01000001.1:0-11799 GCA_002359465.1 Ruminococcaceae bacterium UBA2656 | reverse complement strand
CAGCAGAATGCCCAGCCAGAAAATCGGCATGGAAACGCCGATCAGCGCAAGCACCATTCCGGCATGGTCAAAGAAGGAATTCTTTTTCACCGCGGAAATGACGCCGATGATGATGCCGAAAAGGGATGCGAAGATAATGGCGGCAATCGCAAGTTCGATCGTGGCCGGAAAACGCGAGAAAATCTCAGTTGTTACCGGCGTTTTGGTGTAGTAGGAAGTGCCAAGGTCACCGGTGACGGCGCCTTTTATAAAATTAAAAAACTGAATGTAAAGCGGAGCGTTCAATCCGTTCGCCGCACGCCATGCTTCGGCGGCCTCCACTGTCGCGTGCTGTCCCAGAACAATCGGAGCCGGGTCCGGTGAGAAAACCCGCATGATTAAGAACACAATGACAGAGACTCCCAGCAAAACAGGAATCAGCATCAAAATGCGCTTGATGATATACTTGAACATCATTTAACAACCTTTCGTTGTATTCATCATAACAAACAAGGATGCCGGAAGTCGTAATGAACAACCTCCGGCATTAACAGAATCAGTTCAGACAGAAATCTCTGCGCAGTCTACAAACACCGGTTAGCCCTTGGAAACACCGGAGAGGAATACAACGCCGGTCATATGGTAATAGAAATCTTTCACGTTGCTCCTGTAGCCGCAAAGTGTCTTGCCATGGGAAATCGGGAGCCATACGGCTTCTTCGGCAGCTTTCTTTTCAAGATCCGTGTAAATCTTATCGCGCTCGTCTCCGGCCTTTACGGCAAGGCCCTTGGCAATCAGCGCCTTATAGTCCGCGTTGTCGTAACGGGCGACGTTCATGGTCGGATCTTTGTCGGCCATCAGGTTCATGAAGTTATCCGGATCGCCGTTGTCTCCTGTCCAGCCGTAGAAGCAGATATCATAATCGCCCGCCTTGACCTTCTGTTTGTAGGTGGTCCAGTCATAGGCGTCGATGGTCGCTTCCACACCCGCGTTGCGCAGATAGCCCTGAATGGCTTCGGCAAGCGCCTGGCCGTTCGCTGTATTGTACGGTCTTGGATTGGTGTAGGTAATCATATGAATGGACTTTACGCCGGCGGCGGAAAGAGCGGATTTGGCAGCCGTCTGGTCATACGCAACCTGCTTGATGCTGGCGTCATAGCCCGGCATAAAGGAAGGCATGACGGAGGTTGCCGGGTCCGCATATCCCTGATACAGGCTCTTTACCAGCTCAGGAACATTCACCGCCTGGGAAACCGCGGCGCGGACTTTTGCGTCCGTAAAGGGTGCTTTGGTGGTATTGTAAGCCATGTAATTGATATTCATGCCGGGCGCCTCATAGATCTTGTTGCCCGCGCCTTCGATCTGGCTGACGACGGTGGCGTCGATGCCGTCGATCATATCCGCTTCGCCGTTGTTCAGGGCGACCACTCTTGCGGAGTTATCCTTAATGAACTTAAAGATTACATTTTTGGTCAGAGCCTTGGTGCCCCAGTACTCGTCGTTGCGGGTCAAAACCACGTTCTGTCCCTTGGTCCAGCTCACAAATTTGTACGGGCCGGTGCCCACAGGGTGTTCATTGACATTGTTATTATTGTCTTTCAGCGCCTTGGGACTGATCATCGGAGCGCCCAGACACATGGCAAGGTTGTTCAGGAACGGGGTGCAGGCAGCCTTCATGTTGATGGTAACCGTGTTTTCATCAACAACTTTCACGTCTTTTACGGAGCCGAACACAAACCCGGCATAACCCATGTCCTCCGTCACGTTTGGAGGAAGCTGACGGTCAATGTTGAATTTAACGGCGTCCGCGTTAAAATCCGTGCCGTCCTGGAACTTTACGCCTTTTTTCAGATGGAACGTGTATGTAAGGCCGTCGTCGCTGACATCCCAGCTTTCCGCAAGAGAAGGCAGCACCTTTGTGGAGTCCTTATCATACTTCAAAAGGCCCTCGTAGATATTTACCATGATTTTTGCCGACTCGCCGTCGTCAACCAGAGCCGGATCCAGCCCTCTCGGGTCGGCACCCTGCGCGTAGATCAGGGTATCCTGCGCTCTGCTTTTGGCGGTACCGGCAGCAGATGCCGCGCCGCTCGCCGCCGCGCTTGCATTGTTGCTTTTGCTGCCGCCGGAGCAGGCTGTCAGGCCGGCACAGGCGATTACTGCCGCAAGAACGGCAGCCAGCAGTCTTTTACTCTTTCTCATCGATAAAACCTCTCTTCATAAATTCTTTTATCCGATTTTGCTTTAACAGAGTTGCGCTTTTAAGTGATTTCGCTTTTTTACCAAAACACTGTAAACGAGGAAAGCGTCAGGATAAAAAGACAGGCGCCTAACACATTTGAGTCAAGCGCCTTTGCTTTAAAACGTATTTATTTTATCATTTTATTTGCAAGTTTGCAATAGTAAAGTTGCAGAATAATATCTATACTTTCTGTTATTTCCGTATTTGTATAGGAAATCTGCACAAGTAATGCATGGATATTCTTGTTTAATCCGTTTTACTTCTAATATTCCCAGTTTTGTTATCTCCCCCGCCTATGGCGGGGGAGATAACAAATTCAAAGCTATCAAGGACCGTTTCGACCATTAAGAAACAAACAGATTGATGCTTGCCGCGGCTTTTGTTACGGGGTCTATGGCATAGATCACCGCAGTGCCCGCACCGACAGCCGTAATCTTCCCTGTTGAAGTATCAACCGCAGCAACGGCGGCGGACGAGGATACCCACACAAGCGAAGAAGCTTCCACCTTTGTCCCGTTCAGTGTAATGCCGGAAGGGGTATAGTCGCCGAATTTCGCAATTTTAACGCTGTTCTGCGAAAAAACAAGTCCTGTAGACGACGCGGCGGGGGACGCGGGCGTGCCCGTCACGCTGACCGTCACCGTCGCACTTGTCCAGTCGCTCTCCGCCAGGGTTCTGTAATAATACCGTACCTTGGTCGTGCCGGCAGAAACGGCGGTCATCACCACGTGGCCGTCCGAGTCCGCCGTGGCCTGAACAATGCTGTCGTCATCCACCCTCAAATAAATCACCCCGAAATAGTCCTCGCTGACATAGCTGGTGTTTTCCGCCAGAGAGATATCGTTCAGTGCAACGGACGAGGTGCAGTTTTCGTCGTTCAGCGCCGAATCTGCAAAAGCCGCGGCGGAAAAGCTGGCCAGAAGCAGCGCGATGACCGGAACCAATACTGTGGTTTTTAATTTTTTCATCATGGCAATTACTCCTCCAATCTTCTTTTACTGCACTATCCCGTGTTCAAAAAGCTCTCCGTCGACGATATTGATTACCCGTTTCGCGTGGGATGCCACATGCAGGTCATGGGTAATCATCACAATGGTATTCCCCACTTCGTTCAGCTGGCTGAACAGCTTCAGCACTTCTTTGCCGGTTGCGGAATCAAGGGCTCCGGTCGGTTCGTCGGCAAGCAGCAGCTTTGGCTTTCCGACAAGGGCGCGGGCAATTGCCACCCTTTGCTGCTGGCCGCCGGAAAGCTCGTTGGGCTTGTGGTGGATTCTTTTGTCCATTTCCAGCATCTCCAGCTTCTCCATGGAGAGAATCTCCGCCTTTTTGCGTGTTTCTCCGCGAATCAAAAGAGGAAGCATGGTGTTTTGCAGCACGTCGTATTTTTGTATCAGGTGATATTTCTGGAAGATGAAACCAATCTGCTGGTTCCTCAGATGCGTCAGCTGCGCGTCATTCATCTTATGTACCGGCTGGCCGGTCAGAAAATATTCCCCGTCCTGAAAGCTGTCCATACAGCCTATGATATTCATCAGCGTGCTTTTCCCGGAACCGGAAGGCCCCAGGATTGCAAGATACTCGCCCGGCTCCACATCCAGTGAAACCTGCTTCAGCACATCCAGGGTGCTTCCGCCGACCTGATACCATTTATGGATATTATTCATTGTTATAATGTTGTCCATTTCAGGTGCCTTTCGTTTATTTGGAAACAACAGCCACTTTGACCACCGTCAGCGTTCCGTTGATTTCTTTCTGTGTTATTCGCAGAATCATTCCCTGCGTAATACTGGAAAATCCGCTGGTGCGTTTGAGGGAGGAACCCGCCGCAGCAGTTCCGGCTGTTGTTTTCGCTGCGGAAGTGGATTTGGCGGAGGTTGATTTTCCGGTTGACGTACCCTCCCCGGACCGGCCGGCCGTAGTTCCCCCCGCAGCAGTCCCGCCGCCTGTCGGCGCGCCGCCGCCCGCAGCGCCGGTTTCCGCCCCTGCGCCGGCAGCACCTGCTCCCGTCGTTGTACCCGCGCCCGTCAAAGAAAGCCCGACGGGAATCAGGAGCGTTTTTGTTTCACCGGAAGATACAAATTCCTTTGAGGCGGAGCCGGTATCACTTGACATTGTTCCAACATCGAGTTCCACTTCATTCCCGACAATGGAAGTCACCTTTCCAATTACCTGTGTCTGTGACCCCGACGCCGAGGCGTTCTGTGTGCCGCTGTCTTTTACGCCGCGTGTGCCCATCCTGCTTTCCCCGCTCCGGCTGGACTCCGTCTTCCCGTCGGACCGGGTACTTCTGCCTGATGAGCAGGCGGTCAGTGAGGCGAGTGCAATCAATAGCACCATAATGGCGCATACTGTTCTTTTTATCATCGTTTACCCTCCTTTTATTCCTGCTGCAAGGCTTCGATCGGCATCAGCTGGGCAGCCTTGTACGCGGGGTAAAATCCAAATGCCGTTCCGGTCAGTACTGCGAAGACAAGCGCAAGAACGCCGCCGACGGCAAGCGGTTCCACCGTCATCCCGGTCATACGAACCGCCGGCACAAGGGCGAATCCGGCAATCACGCCGATAATCCCGCCGAAAACGCTCATAAAGTTGGCTTCCGTAAGAAATTCAAGCAGAATTTCCCTTTTACTGCATCCAAGGGCCTTTAAAATCCCGATTTCCTGCGTTCGCTCTTTGACAGAAACGAACAGCACGTTCATGATACCGATTCCACCGACGATAAATACGATGATTGCAACGGCGATCAGAAGCATGGACAGCGTATTCGCCGACGTGGTCGCCGCTTCCATCTCGCTGCCCGCGTCCGTAAGGGTGAATTTTCCGTTCGGATAATTTTCGTTTAAAACAGCCGTAATATTCGCCATTACCGTTGAAACTTCCTTAACATCCGAAGCGATTGCCGTTATGGAAGGGGTAGCGGAACTGCCAAGCACAAATTTCTGTGCCGTCGAGTAGGGAATATAAATGGAATCGTCAGGACTTACTCCGGATGAAACCGTCCCCATTTCGGAAAGCACGCCGACCACCGTGTAGGTTTTCCCCTCGATGGTCAGCACATCGCCATATGCGGCGTAGGCGCTGCCGAACAGCGTTTTTGCAAGGCTGTTGCCAATGACCGCCACCTTGTTTTTACTGTCCTGATCGTCCTGCGTGATAAAGTCACCCTGCAGCAGCTCCAGATTGCTGATGCTCTGATACTCCGGCAGGCAGCCGACGATAGTCTCGTCTGTTTCCTCGTCCAGATTATCCGTTAGCACCGCTCCAGTTCCGCTGATGATGATCGACGCGGACATGAGATCCGGCACATAGGAGATAATATCGTCCACATCCGTGGTGGTGAGGGTCACACCCTTTTGTCGGGTGGTTCCTCCGCCCATCTGGCCGCCCGGCATACCGCCGTTGCCGCCGGCACTTCCGCTTTTATTGCTCCGTGTGCCGCCGCCGAAATTTCCGCCTCCGCCGCCGCCCATGTCTCCGGGAGGCATCATGCCCGCCATGGCGTCGGCCATATCAGCTTCAGTGCTGACGGTGACGTTAATCGCCCCCACGTTCAAGGTTTTAAACTGCTCCTGAACGTCCACTTCCCCTCCATGACCTATGGCGATGACCAGCACAATGGTCGCGGCGCCGACAATAATGCCGAGGGAAGTAAGCATTACCTTCGTTTTGCTTTCCATGATATTAATCCATACTAAATGGAGTATTTCACTGAATTTCATTTCGTCACCGCGCTTTCAACCAGTACGGTGTCTCCCTCCTTCAGACCGCTTAAAATCTCAACATACTGCCCGTTGGAGAACCCGGTCGTCACCGTCGTCTTTTTGGTGGAGCCGTCCGCGCTTTTCACGAGGACGCTGGAGATTCCGTCCTCAAAGGTAACGGCCTGATCGGAAACATACAGCACGTCCTTTTTTTGTTTCTTGATAAATTCGACCTCTCCGCTCATGCCCACAAACACTTTCTTCGTATTGGGATCGGTCATTTTCGCTGTGACCGCATAGGTAACGGAAGCGGAACCGCTGCGCGAAGGGGAGGCGGCGATGCTTTCCACCGTTGCGGGGAACGTCTGGCCCTCGTACGAAGTCAGGCTGATTTCCGCATCCTGACCGATGGACAGGTCGGTGACGTCCTCTTCCGAAAGGGAGACGGAAATACTGACCGCGGAGGTTTTGGCAATCGTCACAATCGCCTCGCCGGCCTTTACATCACTCCCGTCCGTATAGCTGACCGAAACGACGATTCCGTCGCAGGGGGAAGTAAGAATGCCGTTGCCGTTAATCGCGCTGTTTACATCGTCCAGCTCCCGTTTCAGGCTGTCGTAGGTCTCCTGCTGCGTGGAAACCGCCTCTGCGAGCTGGTTGACCGTCAGCTGATAGGCAGATCCGGCGCTGGAGCCGTCGTTCAGGCTGCTCTGCAATTTCTGCTCCGCTTCATTGATACTTCCCGCAGACGATTTCTGCGCCTTTTCCAGAGTGAACTGAGCTGTTTTCACCTCGCTTTGAAGCGATGTCCCCTTGGAGTTCAGCTCATCGGACGAAGCCGTTGTATCGCTGTCCGTGCTGCTGGAAGAACTTGAGCCGTACTTGTCTTTAAACGTTTCATTGTAGTTGTCATACGCTGTGGAATAATTGTTATATTCCGCCGTATAAAGGGACACCTTCGATTCCAGCGATTTTTTCGCGGTAACCGTTGATGCTATGTAATCGGCATAATCGTCATAGGCGTCCTTTGCGTCGTCGTATTCTGCCTTTGCCGTGTCTTCCCCGTCGTCCTGCGCCTTGGCTAAAACCCACGCGGAATAGGCGGAATTTTTTGCCGTTTCCAGGGAGCTCAGCCCGTCCAGAGCCGCTTTATGGTCTGTTTCATAGGTTTCCAGCTGATCCTGATAGCTGGTCAGCGTCGTTTTCGCGTCATCCCGCCATTTTTTCATCTTCGTGAGCTTTGCATAGTCGGCGGGATAGCTTTTCTGCAAAGTCAGGTATTTTGTAAGGTCGTCCTGTTTCTCTTTCAAATCCGCCTTTGCTGTGGCAATGCTGTTCTGTATTTCCGCCTTCGTCAGATATTCCTCGGTATATGCGTTGGCGGCGGTTGACCTGCTTGTTTCATAGGTAAGCTTCGCCGTTTTGAGCTTGCTTTCCTGGTCGGCGACAGCCTGCTCAAGGGAAAGTTTGGCCTGCGCAAGCTTTGTTCTTGAATCCAGCGTTCCGTCGGTTATGCTGTCCTGATTCAGCTTCACCAGTGACTCACCGGTCTTGACCGAATATCCCACTTTCACAAGTACGCTGTCAATGGTTACATCGACCGGGAAGGAGACCGTGGTCTCGTCCAGAGCAACCGTGCCGCTTTCGCTGGTTCCCACGGTCACATCTCCCTTTGCGACGGTATATTCGCGGTAACTGGCGGTGTTCTGCGACACCTTCATCTGGTTGACATACAGCAGAACGGTTGTTAAAATGGCCGCACCCAGAACGGTGCCCGAGGCAATCATGATACATATTTTTTTGTGATTCTTAATCAAGTTTCGTATTTTATCTTTCATAGCTGACCTCCGATTTTGCCTTTCTACATCCAATTATAGGAATTTAATCTTAATTAAAGCTTAAGATTTCACTGTTTCACATAAATTTAAGCGCTTCTTCACAAGACCATCACATGCGAAAAATACACTGCTGATATAATGTAAGAAAGACAAACGGAGGTACGCCGATGAAAATATTGCTTATAGAGAACGATAAAAAAATTGCGGTAAAAATTGGGAAATTGCTGAATCGTAACCGCTGTGAATTTTTTTCCGCTTCCTGCGGGGAGGGCGGAGCGGATGAAGCGATGAGCGGAATCTACGACGCGGTGATACTGGATGTTTCTCTTCCCAACTGCAGCGGCCTCGACGTGCTAAGGCAGATACGGAAATCCGGCCTGTCGGTTCCTATCCTGATGCTGTCGCCGAAATGCGGCGTCAGCGACAAAGTGCGCGGCCTGAACAGCGGCGCGGACGATTTTATGGAAAGGCCCTTTGCGGATGCCGAGCTGCTTGCGCGGCTGGGCGCGGTCTCCCGCAGAAAAGGGGAGCTAACTGCAGACAACAAGTTGGTTTTTAAGGGATTAAGCCTGAACCTGAGCACCTATGAACTGTCCGATACCGGCGGCTGTGTGCCGCTTTCAAACAAGGAATTCGAGCTGATGAAGTTTTTTCTCACACAGGGGCACAACATCAGCAGCAAAGAAAGTCTTCTGACAAAGCTGTGGGGATTTGAGAGCTCCACGGCCGAAAACAACCTAGAGGTTCACATCACTTTTCTTCGCCATAAGCTGAAAAAGATTCATTCCGGCATCCGCATTCACTGCATCAAAAACGTTGGCTACCAGCTGATCGGCGGCAGGGAATAAAAAAGCAGGGCAGCCGGTCCGCCGCCGTTACCGGCACCGCGGGCTGGCCGCCCTGCTCCATACATGAAGTATTTACTTTACAAGATCTTTAATGACTTCTCCCGCGAGAATCAGCCCCGCGACGGACGGCACAAACGAGATGCTTCCCGGCACCTGACGGCGAATGGAGCACTTGCGCTTTGTCCCCGGTGGGCAGATGCAGTGGTACTTGCAGCTGTTGGCGTCGTCTTCAATCGGGGTCATCGGCGGTTCCTTGGAATACACAACCTTCAACGAGCCGATATTCCGTTTGCGCAGTTCACTGCGCATCACCCTTGCAAGGGGACAGACGGAGGTCTCATAGATATCCGCGACTTCAAACTTTGTCGGGTCAAGCTTGTTCCCCGCGCCCATGCAGCTGATGATGGGAACACCGGCCGCTTTCGCCCGTTCAATCAGGATAAGCTTTGAGGAAATCGTGTCAATCGCGTCCACAATATAGGAAAAGCGGGACAGGTCCACCGTATCCGCGTTTTCCGCCGTGTAAAACATAGGATAAAGCTCTACCCGGGCGGACGGATTGATCTCCAGAATCCGGTCGCGCATCACTTCCACCTTTGGTTTTCCAACGGTTTTGCGTGTGGCGATGAGCTGACGGTTGATATTGGTAAGGCAGACCTTGTCGTCGTCAAACAGCGCGATGGCGCCGATTCCGCTTCGGGCGAGCGCTTCCGCCGTGTAGGAGCCTACCCCCCCGATTCCAAACACCGCCACCGCCGCTTTTTCCAGCTTTTGCATGGCGGGCGCTCCCAATAAAAGCTCCGTCCTTGAAAATTCATTTAACATTTTTATCACCTGTATGTTCAGCAAGTTTATCAATTTAATCATTGATTTTACGAAACAAATTATACCGTAACATCCGGCTGTAATCAATCGGTTATTGAAATAAAGAACCTTTTCCTATAGAATCAGTAATATATTGACATTTTACGCAGCCCACAGTATGATAGGAGACAATCTATTTTTATCCGCAGCAATTACTTTTTGATTGCAAGATCAAATATGTTTCTCCCCCGCCTTCGGCGGGGGAGAAACATAAAATTACTTTACAATTAGATTGGAAATGCTTTAATAAAGTTGCTGCAAACTGAGCGAAACGCTGAAACCAAACCGATCAATTGCAGAAAGGATGTAAAAAATGAATCAAAACATTACACGCGAACAGGCCTGGTCCCTTCTAACGGAATATAACAAAGACCCGTTTCATTTGAAACACGCCCTGATTGTGGAAGGAACCATGAAATATTTCGCCCGGCTTCTGGGATTCGGAGAAGAACAGGAATTCTGGGGCATTGTCGGGCTCCTGCACGACCTAGACTTCGAGCTGTACCCGGATGAGCACTGTATCCGTGAACAGGCCATTATGCGCGAAAGGGGAATCAGCGAGGATATCATCCATGCGACCGCAAGCCACGGATACCAGCTTACCGTGGATATCAAGCCGGAGCACACCATGGAGAAAGTGCTTTACGCGGCCGACGAACTGACGGGGCTGATCGGCGCCGTCGCATTGATGCGGCCTTCAAAGAGCGTACAGGATCTGGAACTGAAGTCGGTCAAAAAGAAATATAAGACGCTGAATTTCGCCGCCGGATGCTCCAGGGAAGTGA
The DNA here is from genome assembly GCA_002359465.1 of Ruminococcaceae bacterium UBA2656. Lineage (GTDB taxonomy): Bacteria > Bacillota > Clostridia > Oscillospirales > Acutalibacteraceae > Caproiciproducens. Next base: position 1,542 of record DENA01000001.1, on the reverse strand, counting down.
TCGGGCACGGGGCGGAAATGCTCGGCTGGGAACTGGATTATCTGATAGAGCAGACGATTCTGGCCATGCGCTCCTGCGAAGACGCGGTGAATGAGGCTATTTCCTCCATCGGTTGAAGCCATCTTTTATATTCCGGCTATTCCGACAGCTTTTTGTCCAGTTCTTCCAGCTCACAGACCGGCGGAGAACAGGCATGGTTTTCACAGACATAGTAAGCGCTCCTGCCGTCTTTCAGATGATATTCCTTCATAAATTCCGCGATGCTTTCCAGTTGCCCGGCATTTGCCGCACTTTTTACAAGTACGGTGGTGTTGGGCATCATTTTTTTGTACATCAGGGATTTTACCTGCTCCCGGTCACCATCGTCCTTTAAGACACACACAATCTCCCTTGCGGGATACAGCGCGGCCATTGCCGCGATCAGGGCAAAGCTGTGCCCGGCGGGAAATTCCTGCGCGGTGCCGGCCATAAAACGCAGTTGCTGATCCGCCGTTTCCTGCAAATCGGGATTGCCGGTCAGCGCCGCCAACCTGAACAGGCAAAGGGCCGCCACGGAATTTCCGGACGGGACTGCCCCGTCATAGGTCTCTTTCGGGCGGTAAATGAGCTGCTCCGCGTCACCGGCGGAAAGATAAAATCCGCCGTTCGCCCCGTCATAAAAGCGGTTCAGCATTTGTTGGCTCAGTTCAACGGCCTGCTTAAGATAATCGGCGTTGTAAGTTGCGTCGTACAGGTTCAGCATTGCCCACCCCGTAAACGCGTAATCATCCAGCCCGCCCGTGCCCGCGGCCTCTCCGTCACGATAACGCACCCGCAGGCCGCCCGCTTCATCGGTCAGGCTGTTTTGGACAAAATGCATTGCCTTTTCCGCCGCATCAAGATACTGCGGGTCTCCCAAAATCCGGTAGGCGTCGGCGAAAGCCGCAATCATCAGCGCATTCCAGGAGGCCAGAATTTTATCGTCCTTATGCAGCTTTGTACGCGTCAGACGGTATTCATAAACTTTTGGGAGCATCCGTTCTATTCGTTCATCCAAAAGGTTATCGTTTGGACTGTCTATGAGATTCAGGATATTTTTTCCTTCAAAATTGCCTGCCTGCGTCATTCCAAAATGCTCAATGAAGGCCTTTGATTCGGTTTCACCCAAAATCGATGTGATCTCTTCGGGGGTAAAAACGTAATATTTCCCCTCCTGCCCGTCGCTGTCGGCGTCCTGCGCACAGTAAAAACCGCCGTTTTCATCCGTCATTTCGCGCAATATATATTTCATTGTCTTTTCGGCAACGGCTTTATAAAAACCGTCCCGGGTAACCTGAAATGCTTCCAGATAGGCGATTGTCAGCAACGCATTGTCGTAGAGCATTTTTTCAAAATGCGGCACCAGCCATTTTTTATCCGTCGAATAGCGTGAGAATCCAAAACCCACATGGTCGAAAATCCCGCCGCGGTACATTTGCCGCAGCGTCTTTTCCACCATTTCAAGCGCATGAGAGTCGTGTTCCAATATGGAATACCGCAGCAAAAACAGCAGATTATGGGGAG
>DENA01000019.1:8254-13805 GCA_002359465.1 Ruminococcaceae bacterium UBA2656 | reverse complement strand
CAAGCGCCGCCGCGCCGAGGTTCCCCGCCCACACGCCGGTGATCCCGGCGTCCTTCGCTGCCGCCAGGCGCGCCCGGACGGCGTTTTCAAGGCCGAACATGCCGCGCGGAATCTCAAGGGCGACGGGAAAGCCGTCTTCCTTTAATTTCCTGACGGTATTCAAATCCGTATTGTACGGAATATAAACGATTTCACATTGTTTTGCCGCGGGCGGAAGAACCGCGCCCGCAAACCGTGCCCGGAGCCTCATCTTTTTTGCCATGTGGTTGTTGGGCTGCGGGATTTGGCACATCTGAAACGGGATTTCCGCGCGGCACATACGCATCTGCTCCAGCTTTTCCAGCGCGGCGCGGCGCAGTTTGTTCAGCGCGGACACCGGAACGGAAAGCCCCTCGCCGATTTCACAGGTGACGCGTTCAGCGTAAAACGGGGTGCCGCCCGTCTTTTTCAGCTGTTCGGCGCAGCGTTCCTCATCAATCGGGCGGCTCACCGCGGGCTGGGGCGTTTCGCCAAGGGAAGCGCGGGCCGTTCTGCCGTCGTTGTCCGCGGCGAGAAGGACGACAGGCTGGTCTTTTTGGACGGTAAGATGAAAATGTACCGGAATCCTTTGATATTCATGGTTGTAAAGGCCGTGCAGTTCGGCAAAGACCGCGCCGGTCGCGCCGGTCACATCTTCTTTGGAACGCACGCCGAACATGTCGCGGCCCAGCTTCCCGTCCAGATATCCGGTGGTAAAGCCGGAGCGTGAAAACACCGCGCCCAGATTTTTCACCAGCTCCGGGGGAACCGGTTCGCCGTCCGCCGCCAGCCGGCACGCGCGCGCCGCGGCGGCAACGTATTCCGGCCGCTTCATGCGGCCCTCTATTTTCGCGCTCACAATACCCGCCCCGCTTAATTCATCCGTGCGGGATATCATGGAAAGATCCTTTAAACTCAAATCATGCCCTGTTCCGCCGGTAACGGAAAACGGAAGGCGGCAGGGCTGGGCGCAAAGGCCGCGGTTCCCGCTGCGGGAGCCGAGAACGGAACTGAAATAGCACTGCCCGCTCACGGACATGCACAGCGCGCCGTGGACGAACGCTTCCAGTTCAACGGGGGAGGATTCATGAATTTCGGCCATTTCCCCAAGCGAAAGCTCACGGGAAAGCACCACGCGTTTGATTCCCGCCTCATAAAGCGCCGAAGCGCCCAGCGGCGTATGGATGCTCATCTGGGTGGACGCGTGCAGCCGCAGGCCGGGCCCCCATTTTTGCAAAAGCAGAATCAGGCCCGCGTCCTGCACCAGAAGCGCGTCCACCGGCAAAGTGCAGGCGTAGGAGATAAAATCGAGCGCTTTTTGCAGCTCGTCCTGCAGAAGCAGGGTATTGACCGCAAGATATACTTTTACCCCGCGGGCATGGCAGTATTCCACGGCGGTTTTTAGTTCGCCGTCGTCAAAATTTTTGGCGCCGGCCCGCGCGCTGAATGCGCTGCCGCCCAGATACACCGCGTCCGCCCCCGCGCGCACCGCGGCGGTCAGGCTCTCCGGCGACCCGGCGGGGGCCAGAACCTCTATTTTACTGTTCGTCATTTTTCTTTTCAAAAAAGCTCATAAAGCCTTCCTGCTCGGCGGTGACGTCGTGCTGCTGCATCACGCGGGAATAGCTGCCCGCCTGCGGCCTTTGCACAGGGGAACCGGGAACAGGCGCTTTTTGCGCGCGCGCCTCCTGCGCGGGTTGTACGGGCTGCGCGGGCTTGTCCGCGGCGGATTCGCCGTCCTCCGACAGGCGGGCGCGCAGAGTCTGGATTTCACGCTTCAGGCGCTCAATTTCCCGCCGGGCTTCCTCCGCCTCCGTGCGGGCGTGGGAGGAATCCTCAAGATAATCCTTGATCTGCGAGCGCAGGTTGTCCGCCCCGTTCGCGGACTTGTGGGATTCGTCACAAAAGCGTAGCGCCGTGATGATTGCCGCCATGGTGACGGAAATGCGCTCGTTTTTGCCGGTGATATCCTCCATGGCTTTTTCCACTTCGTCACCGATTGAACGAACATAGCTCTCGCTGTCGTCCGAGCTGATCACGCACTCACAGCCGCAAATATTCAATTTCACTCTGTTCTTACTCATGAAGTCATACCCTTTCACGCAACAGCGGATTTACAGCATTTCCAAATGAAATTGCACAGTGCGCCGAAGACGGTGAAAACCGCGTTCGGCTGTGCAATCCCAGCTGGACTGGCTGTGGATTTATAACCATTATAATATATTATAACATAATATGAAAGAGCTTTCGTTATTTTTTACGCGCTGTTTCCGGCTGTCTTTCGGGCGAGCGCGCAAACTGTCGATTTTAACCACAAAAATGCGGCCTCCGCTTTTGTTTAAGAAACCGTTTTGTAAATATTGCACAATTATACACTGAAAATCCGTTGTAATAACAAATGAAAAATCCGATTGGAAAAATAACGAAAAAATGAGTCTGTGCCTTTAAAATATCAATTTTTTACAAGGAATTTGACATTCCTCCTGCTGATATTGAAAATGAAGGAATATTGGTATATAATATACACAAGTTCTATAACTGCGTATGATAACAATTTTAAATAGAAACCGGAAAAACGATTGCTATAAGACCCAAGTCGGGATTGACAACGACATTTTACATGGAGGATTTTCTATGAACTACAGGCAGCCGGTCGGTAAAATTAAGGAAACGATTCTGTCGACGCTTGACCGTGTTTTCGGCGTCAGCCTTGAAAACGCGACCGACGAACAGTGCTACAAGGCGGTCGCCCTTACCGTGCGGGATTTAATGGCGGCGGGACGGAGCGAGTACATGGCCAACGCAGAAAAAACCCACACCAAGCAGGTTTACTATCTCTGTATGGAATTCCTGCTGGGCCGTTCGCTCAAAAACAATCTGTTCAACCTCGGCATTGAAGAGGACTTCCGCAAAGCGCTGGCCGAAATGGGGCTGAAGCTGGACTGCCTTTACGAGCAGGAGCCGGACGCCGGCCTCGGCAACGGCGGGCTGGGCAGGCTTGCCGCTTGTTTTCTGGACGGCCTTGCCACGCAGGGTTACCCCGCGACCGGGTACTCCCTACGCTACGAATACGGCATTTTCCGCCAGAAGCTGGTGGACGGCTGGCAGACCGAGTTGCCCGATTTCTGGCTGCCGGGCGGAAAAATCTGGATGCAGGCGGTGCCGGAAAAAAGCGTGGAGGTTCATTTCAACGGACATATCGAAGAGTACTGGAACAACCAGTACCATGTTGTGAACCATAAGGATTACACCAAGGTGACCGCAGTGCCCTACGATATGTATGTCGCCGGGATGGACGGGCGCGGCATCAGCCGTCTGCGCGTCTGGGCGGCAAGCTCCGCGGAGTTTGACATGAAGCTGTTCAACAGCGGCAACTATATGCGCGCCATGGAGCAGAACGCCATGGCGGAGGTCATCACCAAGGTGCTGTACCCCGAGGACAACCACATGGAGGGCAAGAGCCTGCGCCTTTCACAGCAGTATTTTCTGGTTTCCGCAACGATTCAGGACATCATTCGGCGGCATCTGTTCAAATACAGCACGCTCGACAACCTTCCCGACCTGGTCGCCATCCACCTGAACGACACGCACCCCGTGCTCGCCATCCCTGAAATGATGCGCGTGATGCTGGACGAGTGCGGCTACGGCTGGGACGCGGCGTGGAATATTGTTACGAATACCATCGCCTATACAAACCACACCGTCATGGCGGAGGCGCTGGAATGCTGGGGAGTGGATCTTTTCCAGTCGCGGCTGCCCCGCATTTATCAGATTATTGAAGAAATCAACCGCCGCTTCTGCGCGCAGATGCATGAAAAAGGCGTGGACGGCTACAAGGTGGGCCGCATGGCCCCGCTGAACGACGGATATGTGAAAATGGCGAACCTCGCGGTGGTCAGCAGTCACAGCGTCAACGGTGTATCGCGCCTGCACAGCGATATTCTGAAAAATTCCGTGTTCCACGATTTTTATACCGAGATGCCGGAGAAATTCACGAATGTAACGAACGGAATCGCTCACCGCCGCTGGCTGAATCAGGCGAATCCCGGGCTTGCGAAGCTGATTACCGGGCTGATCGGCGACGGTTATATCCACGACGCGCAGGAGCTGCAAAAGCTTGCGCGGTACCGCGACGACGATTCTGTGCTGGAGCAGCTCGCGCAGATTAAGCGAGCAAACAAAATCCGCCTCGCGGAGTATGTAAAAAAAGAAAACAATCTGGAAATCGACCCCGACTCCATTTTCGACGTGCAGGTCAAGCGCATGCATGAATACAAGCGCCAGCATATGAACGCCCTGCATATTTTGTCGGTTTACCAGTGGCTGAGGGAAAACCCGGACGCCGAGTTTACCCCCCATACCTACATTTTCGGCGCGAAAGCCGCGCCGGGCTATTACTTTGCCAAGCAGATGATCCGATTTATCGTCGATCTGGGCAACACCATCAACAGCGACCCGCGCGTGAACCAAAAGATGAAGGTCGTCTATCTGGAGGATTACCGCGTGACGCTCGCCGAGCTTTTAACCCCCGCCGCAGACCTGAGCGAACAGATTTCGCTCGCGGGAACAGAGGCTTCCGGCACGAGCAACATGAAATTCATGATCAACGCGGCGGTGACCGTCGGTACCCTTGACGGCGCGAATGTGGAAATCCACGAGGCGGTCGGCGACGGGAACATCATTCTCTTCGGCATGACGGCGGCGGAAGTCGACGCGCTCAAGCCGAACTATAACCCGCGGGCGTTTTTCAACGGCAATCCGGTGATCAAACAGGCGGTCGAGGAGCTGAATACCGGATTCTGCGGCGTTAAATTCAACGATATCGCCGATTCCCTGCTGAATCACGACCCATATATGGTGCTTGCCGATTTTGATTCCTACGCAAAGGCGCAGAAAAAGGCGGAGGCCCTTTACGGCGACGCGAAAAACTGGCAGCGCATGTGCCTGACGAATACCGCCAATGCCGGCCGTTTTGCGGCGGACAGGGCGATCCGTGAGTACGCCGACAATATCTGGCATGCAAAGCCTCTGCCCGAAAAAATTGAAAAAGAAGAAATTTCTGCAAAGCGTTCGCGTATTGTCAGAAAGATGAAATAAGCGGCGCAAAAGGCGCGGCACAGGAAGTATGCCGCAAACCTTAACTGGAGGAATACCATGTTCAATTCCCGCAATCCGGCGTACCGCGACCCCGTTGGGGCGGTAGCGGACGGCACGCCGGTGCATTTTAAGATTACCCTGCCGCGTATCCTGCGCTGCAGCGCGGCGCGGCTCATGATAAAAGACGATGATACCGGCGAGGAAAAGGCGCAGGGCATGTTCTGGTGCGGTATGAATGGCGAAGACGGCGAGTGGTGGGAGTGCCATTTTCAGCCGGAAAAGCCGGGCCTCTTTTTTTACTGGTTCTGTATCGATACCGAACGCGGAACGCTGAAAATTACGCGCGGCAGCGGCGGTGAGGGCGTCCTTCGGGAAGCCCCCCGCTTTTGGCAGCTGACGGTCTATGACAGGAATTTTACCACGCCGGACTGGCTTT
>DENA01000019.1:0-8242 GCA_002359465.1 Ruminococcaceae bacterium UBA2656 | reverse complement strand
ACCGTTCCGGACAAAAAAAGACAGGCGTTCCCGCCGACCGGAAGCTGCATGAAAGCTGGGGGGAACAGCCGGACTGGGAGCCGGATGAGGACGGCAGGATCACCAACACCGACTATTTCGGCGGCGACCTGCGCGGAATTGAGGAAAAGCTTTCCTATCTGCGGTCGCTGGGCGTGACCTGCGTGTATATGAACCCTATTTTTGAATCCCATTCCAACCACCGGTACGACACGGCGGATTACTCCAGGGTGGATCCGCTCTTGGGAAGTGAAGCGGATTTTTCAAACCTGTGCGCCGCCGCGGAACAAATGGGCATCCGCGTGGTGCTCGACGGCGTTTTTAACCATACGGGCAGCGACAGCGTCTATTTTAACCGCCAGAACCGTTACGCCGAACCGGGCGCGTACCACTCCAAAAATTCGCCGTATTATCCCTGGTATACCTTCCAACGCTGGCCGAAGGATTACGACTGCTGGTGGAACTTTATCACCCTGCCGAATGTGAATGAAAGCGAGCCTACATACGGGAAGTATATCAACGGAAAGGGCGGCATTATCCAAAAATGGCTCGCCGCGGGCGCGGGCGGCTGGCGGCTGGACGTCGCCGACGAGCTGCCCGATTTTTTCCTTGAAAATATCCGCGCCGCCGCGAAAGAGCAGAAGGGCGGCGCGCTGATTCTGGGCGAGGTCTGGGAGGACGCGTCCAATAAGACGGCCTACGGAAAAAGACGCCGGTACCTTCTGGGCGGCCAGCTTGACAGTGTGATGAATTACCCGTTCCGCAGCGCCGTTCTCGGCTTTTTGACGGGCGCGGACGCCATGGATATGATGGAAATCATCCTCAATATTCTGGAGAATTATCCGCCGCAGGTCATTCGCCTGCTGATGAACCATATCGGCACGCACGACACCGAGCGGGCGCTTACCGTCCTTGCGGGGGAACCGCTGAACGGCCGCGGCCGTCCGTGGCAGAGCACGGCGCACCTGACAAGGGAGCGCCGCCGCCGCGGCCTGCGCCTGATGCGGCTTGCCTCGCTGATGCAGTTCACCCTGCCGGGCGTACCCTGTATTTATTACGGGGACGAAGCCGGTATGGAGGGCTACCGCGACCCGTTTAACCGCGCCTGTTACCCGTGGGGAAACGAGGAAAAAGATCTGGTTGAGTGGTACCGCCTGCTGGGCAGGCTGCGCCGCGGCTGTTCCGCGTTAAGGGAAGGGAATTTCCTCCCGTTTCTTGCCGACGGCTCCTGTATGGGGTACATCCGTCAGGACGATGCCGTCAGCATGCTCTGCCTGATCAACGCCGGTGGGGAAAGCCGCAGGGTTACCGTTCCGGAGGAATGGCTCAATGCCCGCGCGGCGGTCGGCGTGGTGCCGGATGAAAGCAATACGCTGTTTCTGGACGCGGAGGACTGCGCGGTGCTGCTGCTGAAGCGAAGCAATAGCGGTATATAAAGAGAGTGTAACAGGCGAGAACCAACAACAGAAGATCTACCGGGAATTGCGCAAAGCCGCGCCGTACCCCAACAATTTTAGAGATGGAAAATAAGAACCGCAAAAAATAAGTTGCAATTCCCTGCCAAATGTGATATGATACTTAGGCGGCTTGAAAGAAAGCCGCTTATGCGCTCGTAGCTCAGCTGGATAGAGTGCTTGACTACGAATCAAGAGGTCGCGGGTTCGAGTCCCTCCGGGCGCACCAAAAATAAAGACAAGGCAAAAAGCCTTGTCTTTATTTTTTGTCTGCCATGAGGCGAAACCCCGGCGCTCGTCAAAATTGACTTGTACCTTGTTGATTTCGGAATCAACTCCTCGCATCCTTTGCAGGTTTTGTGTTTTCTGGATAAGGTATAATATTTTCCCTCTCCAATGGCAGAACACAGACGGTCATTTCCTCAAAATAAAAACACCACAAAAAGAGCCGTTTCATACGGCGTCCCTTCCTGGTTATATCTTGGTACTATTCTGTTATATCATTCAAAGCTTTCATGGCTTTATTCATTGATATTTTAACTCAAAGGATCGACTAAGAACCTAATTATAATGGATGAAACAGATTCGGTGAGCCGGACAGTCCATACGGACGTCGTTTTAAAGTTAGGTTATACAGATAACGATCTGCACGATAAACTGCTCTGTTATGAATTATTGGTTTTCCCCCTTCAACATATGTGGTTCTGTGGATGACCAGCACGGGAGATGTGGATTCAAGGTTTAAAAGGCGGGCTTCTTCCGAAGACGGAATAGCAGCACCGATTTCTTGATGCGCCTCAGTCAGTCTGTATCCGCTTCTTTCTAGAAAATTGTAGAGCATTTCATTGCGGAAATCGAGATTTTCGACCAAGTAAGCAACGGATTCCGGTACATAGGTTCGGTCAAGTGCAAGAGGATGGTTTTCAACATAAATTACGCGTACAATCATTAGCATCCGTGTTTTTTTCGGTACTTGCATTGCAGCGCAAGCCAAATCCGGAGCCACCTCGTATCTCATTTGCTCGACTTTAACTTCACACTTCAAATTTCTAACGGCAAACTCTTCGACAAAACCAAGCAAACCATCCAGATTTTGGTCGATCCTTTTGAAAGCTACAAATGTACCTTTCCCATGCCTCTTAACTAACACCCTCTCTTGCACCAACTCATTTAGTGCCTGTCTTACAGTCACTCGGCTGATTCCATAAATTTCAGCAAGCTGTCTTTCACTAGGAAGACAACATCCTTCTACATATTCTCCTTGCTGTATTTTATGTAAAATAGTTTCTTTTAATTGAACAAACAAAGCTTGACCGTTACCTGGATATAACATAATAACTCAATCTTTCTTTCACTTTTTTACATTCTTTGTCCTCGTCCTCAAAATCATTATAAGATCTACCGTTTACAAATTCAAGTTATTTAATGGATATTCATTTGTTACCTCAGTCTGCCATGAGGCGAAACCCCGGCGCAGAATGGGTAGAACAGGAAAGATTCCGTATGCCACGAAAAAGAAAAAGAAACCGCGGAACGCGGGCAGAGCGTGCCAATATCCGAGATCCTCCGGGCGCGCCAAGACAATTGCCCAATATAGATGCATGGATCATAAAGTCAGTTCTTATGCGGGTTACGGGAGTTTTGAATGAGAAATTCAAGACTCCCGTTTTTCATAGATGCACACCCTCTTTTTTGAGGATTTAATCATATATAGCATAAATAGCTCAGAGGTCATGCCAAATGGTATGGCCTCTTTTCCATACATTTGAAAATAAAATAACGTGCCCTGTCGGGTAACTTTTGAGCGGCTGTGTTCTTCGTAACTGAAAAACACAGCCGCTTTTTTTGTTGCCATTTTTCAAAAAGTACTGCCCTGCAGAGCGTGATGAAAGGACTGAGAACAATGCCAGCGAGGTTCATGAGAGGCACGCCTCTCGCCTTAACTGAAATAGAAATGCAATTAATTCCTGGCTTTTCTCCCCGAAGTACCGCAGTCTTGAGAAGCCGCTACAAATATACCGGCACCGACTGCGATTGCCGGTTCTGTACACAAACAACAGAAAAGAAAAACTGCTGCGGCTCCGCAGGTTGTATTTGCCTTCCAGAGTTAATCGCAGCCGGTTGCGTATCCTACGAGGAACTGCTCCGGCTGTTTCTAAGTGAAATCCAGCTTCAGACATTTGCTTCGCGGATTGAGAAGCTGCTCAAAGAAAGCGAGGCGAATCCAATGTTTTTCAGAAACGCGGAACACCGCAAAAGATTTCAAAGCCTGCGAAGAAGCGCCTTGTTTCCGCTTATAAACCTTTCCGAAGCCTATGCTGCGGCTGTTTTTCTGCTGACTTCTGATGACTTCCTCTGGAAGCAATCGAAAGACTTCATCAATCAGAGCTGTATACGCTTTAAAGATATTCGTATCCACGGTGTGGATCTGGATGGCTATGCCATATTCCATATAGCAAGGGATCTGTATCACGGTACAGACCATATCGCCATTTCAGAACTGAGCGATCCGGAATTGATCAATGATAAGCTGCTCCGCCTGATCATTAACGCCTTTCTCATAAGACGGCACGGCATAGCGGCAGTTCCAACATAGAACAGAAGTAGCAATCACAGGGCTTCCGGTTACAGCTGAAGTCATATGTGGCTGCTTTGAAAGTGAGGTGATGCAATATTAATAGTTTTATCAGTTGGATCGGCGGCAAGAAAGCGCTTCGCAAAGTTATATACCGGCTCTTCCCCAAGGATTACGGCAGATATGTTGAGGTGTTCGGTGGCGGCGGCTGGGTATTGTTCGGCAAAAAGCCGGGTCAAAACGCAATGGAGGTTTACAACGACTTCAACTCCAATCTGGCTAATCTTTTTTACTGCGTCAAAACTCGCACACGGGAATTTCTACGGCACCTTGGCTTTCTTCCCATTAATTCAAGGGATGAGTTTCATGTCATCCGTAAATTTATTGAAAAAGAAGAATTTACACAGGAGTATCTTTCGGAAGAGCTGGAACTGGCGCAGCACAACCTGTCCCCTCCGGATTTTGAGGATATGAAGGAGCTGATGCTGGAAAACGCGAAAAAGAGCGATGTGCGCCGAGCCGCCGCCTTTTACAAGCTCATCCGATACAGCTATGGCAGCGGCTGCACTTCCTACAGCTGCCAGCCATGCGATGTGCGGAAAACCTTCTTTCTCATATGGGAGGCGTCCCGCAGGCTTGCGGATACAGTAGTAGAGAATAAAGATTTTGAGGCATTGATCCGGCAGTACGACCGGGACAATGCCTTTTTTTATTGCGATCCGCCCTATTACGAAACCGAGGGGCATTATGTCTTCTAAAGCGGTTTGGTGACTGCTTATACATGGTCTTGAATATATTGCTGAATGCCTGCTGGCTGTCATAACCGATCAGAATGGCTATGTCTATGATAGGCTGATCTGAAAAAACCAGCAGCTTAGCTGACTCCGTCAACCGTCTCCGCTGGATATAATCATGAATGGAAAGGTCAACCGTACTAGTAAAAATACGATGCAGATGAAATTTAGAATAATGCACGGCATCTGCAACGATATCAAGATTAAGTTCCCCACTTGTCAAATTCTTTTCAATATATTGGATCGCTGCCACCACCGGCTCCAGTTGTTCCATAGTGTCTCCTTTCCAAAACATTATTCTATCATCCAGTACATCCAGTACGTGAAAACCGCCATCTGCGGTACGTGTTTGAAAGTATTCAAATTTATTATAACAAATCCGCACAAGATATTTTTAATATTTATTGCTTTTATTCGATCAGGCTTTCGAATTTTCAATGCAGCAAGATATATTAAATATACAAACCGGTGTTACTTTATAATGTAACCATCACATTTGACGATGTGAAAACGGCTCTGAAAAAAGAAAATATGGGTTCGGATTTGGATTGCTCCGGTGCACCATGCCGAGTGTCCTTATAGCATTTGAAAATGCCGTAAGGACACTCGCTTTTTTATATGCTTATCCTGCCATCTGCACTTGGGAGTAGCTTACAGCTACTCCTTTTCTTGTCTGTATCATAACTTCCGGCTCCGGCAGGGTTGAAACATCCGGTATTTCAATGGAGCCGATACAATTATAATGAATGGTCAACTTCTGAACATATACGCCATTCACCTTTTCGGCCTGATGAACTTCAATGTGGTCGATCAGCTCATTCAGCATACTCAGCGTGAGCTTTCTGGCTCTGGTATATTTACGCACAGTGGCTATAAACATATCCGTGTCTACCGTCCGTCGGCTTTCCTTGTCAAACTCGGCCCTCAGCGTTTTTATCCGACATGCCAGTCCACTCTGCTCGTCCTCATATTGCTTGGTCATTTTTGAAAACCGTTCATCGGAAATTTTCCCGGCCACGTTATCCTCATACATTCGATCAAACAGCCGGTCGATCTCTTTATCGCGGGCCAAAAGAGAATTGTATTCCTTTTGCCTTTTTTGCCGCTCAAGTTCTACCGCCTGCTGAGAATGTCCCATAACCGCTTTGACGAATGCATCCTCATACTTGCTCGCAAATTTTGTGAGTCTGCGGATTTCTCCCAGAATGACCTGTTCTAGAAAGTCAACGCGGATGTAATGGGTAGAAGTGCAAGTACCTCGATTGCCCTTGTAATTGGAACAATTGAAATACTTGATATCTGGATTGCCCTGATTGAAGTGGTAATGCAGATTGTGGCCGCAGTCGGCACAGACAAGCAAACCGGAGAACATATTGGTTTCTCCCTCATTCGTTTTCCGTTTACGGATTTTACCTCGCTTCTGCTGTACTTTTTCCCATGCGGCACGGTCAACGACCGGATTGTGCACATCCTTAAAGATAACCCAATTATCACGGTCGTTCTCAATCCGTTTCTTATTCTTGTAAGATTTGCTGTATGTCTTGAAATTGAGTACGTCACCGCAATACTCCTGCAGAGAGAGAATCTTGGTAATGGTAGAACTGTTCCACTTCGTGGGTGGTGCGTCTTTATGCTTGCCGGGACGGTTGACACCTCGTGTCTGCCAATAAGATATTGGAGTCAGGATACTGTCCCTTTCCAGCGCAGCGGCGATCTGCTCCGGCCCAAAGCCGTCCAGCGTCATCTGATAAATCCGGCGAACGACAACGGCGGCTTCCTCATCCACAATCCAGCGTTTGGGATTATCCGGGTCCTTGATGTAGCCGTAAGGGGGCTGTCCCATCGGTTCCCCGGCATTTCCTTTGATCTTATTGCTGATGCGCCGTTTTTTGCTGATATCTCGGGCATACCACTCGTTAAACAGATTGCGAATCGGTGTCAGTTCATTCTCTCCCTCGGCGGTATCCACGTTGTCAGAGACCGCGACAAGCCTTATGTCGTGATCAGGGAGAAATTCCTCCGTGAGTTTTCCAACCTCAATGTAGTTTCTGCCCAAGCGTGACATATCTTTTACGAAAACAGCCGCTGCATGGCCTTCCTCAAGTTCCTGAATCATCGCCACAAAACCGGGTCGCTCCATTGTAACACCGGAAATGCCATCGTCTGAGAAGTGGACAAGGTTGGTATACCCCTTTTCTTTGGCTACCTTGATTAAAAGTTTTTTCTGATTGCTTATGCTGTAGCTTTCACCCTCAAGATTGTCATCACGTGACAGCCGTTCATAAAGGAAGGCTGTGTCTTCCCGGTTTTTTCTCCTATTTGACCGTTTCATAAATCCCCCTTTCCGGCAGTCAAATAAGCAGTATTTACAGGCTAAGGTATACCATATCGACCGCCAATTGTCACGCTTGGCAAGCTGATTTCGAAGCATTTCCGTATACTCCGAACGCAGGCTGTCAAAATCGTCGCCCTGCGGCGGGATGGTGACGCTTTTTGCAAAGCTGTCCCGCGTCGCGGAGAGGTTCAGAAACGAGAGCTGAAATTTGATGGAGCTGTCGAAATAATTGAGGAAATCGCACCAGCCCTCAAAAATGGCGGTTTTGTCCTCGTTCTGGTTGAGCTGATAGTTGATGTCCTGAAACTGAACGGTTTTCGTGTAATAGCTGTCGGTCACGCGGCAGATTCCGTCCGGGAACATCCTCTCGAACGGGATGCTGTCCTGCGCCGACTGCTTTTTCTTATCGGTCTACCGCGCTCTTGTGACGGCGGCTTCGATCTGACGCCTCTCGGCGCGGGACAACGACCGCCCTGCGGCCGGTCCTTGGCTTTTTACCGACAATCCGATGCACCTCCTTGTCGAGCTTACTTTGCCGCGCGAGCACGGCGTAATAATTGTTGGTCTGATACGGTCGCTGCTTTGGCCGGAGAAACAGCACCCGGGCGATGTTGCGGACGATTTTTTCCAGCGACAGGCCGTCTTTCTCATAGACGGCCATCAGGAAAAACGGCAACATGACGAGAACCATGCAAAAGGAAGCAGCTCCGGCGCTGAGATTCGCCGGTCCTTTGAGCAAAAAGAAAAGCGGTACGCCCACAAGCGCGCCGCCGCCGAAACAGACAAGCTGCCGTTTTGTTAAATTGAACAGGACCTTCGTTTTCACGGCGGTCAGGTCCTTGGGGACGGGAACATAAGCCATTTATCACGCCTCCTTAAATTGATTATAAAAATTCAGTTGAATAAAATTTTAAAGCATGTTAGGCTCAAAGTACCCTGTAAAGAAAGGTGGATTTCTATGACAATCCATTTAGAAAAGATCCCCGCTCATCCTGTAGTTTACATGCGTCGGATCGGCGCATATGGAGAGCAAAACTTCAAGCTTATTTAAAGCATTCCTCGATAA
>DENA01000034.1 GCA_002359465.1 Ruminococcaceae bacterium UBA2656 | reverse complement strand
GTCGCTCCCCACACAGGGAGCGTGGATTGAAATTGCAAAGACGTTTAACGGTGCAAAAACTGCGCTTGTCGCTCCCCACACAGGGAGCGTGGATTGAAATAATCGGGAGTTCGTCGTCACCAATATGTAAATAGTCGCTCCCCACACAGGGAGCGTGGATTGAAATAACGACAACCAGCCCCCCTAATTGTATCCACGACGTCGCTCCCCACACAGGGAGCGTGGATTGAAATGTTATAAGCTGTATACGTCCATTCCACCGCACTCGTCGCTCCCCACACAGGGAGCGTGGATTGAAACCGGCACCAGCACCAACCGTGTGACCGCCACGATGGTCGCTCCCCACACAGGGAGCGTGGATCGAAACAGATTCGTCACGGAAAGCCTGCTCATTTTTCAACGTCGCTCCCCACACAGGGAGCGTGGATTGAAACCTTTATACAGGCTTGCTATAATAGCTCCTTGCACGTCGCTCCCCACACAGGGAGCGTGGATTGAAACCAACTGTATTCCTCTCTCATCTTTGCCAATGGTTCGTCGCTCCCCACACAGGGAGCGTGGATTGAAACTTATGGTGTACCTCAGTCGCTACCGTGCTAACGCGTCGCTCCCCACACAGGGAGCGTGGATTGAAACAGTTTCATGATTTGTTTTAGGACGAGATTTCACCGTCGCTCCCCACACAGGGAGCGTGGATTGAAATATAGAGTTCCCCTTCATTCCAGTGGATTGAAACATTTTCAGCGCGGTTGATTTTCGCAGTTTTATGGTCTCTCCCCATATAGGGGAGCATAGGTAGAAAGAGATATTGCCGCATGAAAATGCAGATAGCAAAAAGGCCGTTTCTAGAGAAACGGCCTTTTTGCTATGTATGTTTTATTATTTTATGTATTCTGAAACTGTCTCAGTTCCTACCTTGATGCACCACGTTACTTTTTTGGTTTGATTTTCAGATAAAAGCTGAGTGCGATTCCGATCATAATGCATAAAGCGGCTGTCAGCATTCCCACAAGATAGACAGGCATCTGATTCCCGATAATATAGATATTTCTATCGACACGATTGGTATTTGCAGAGGGCTGCACCGCTGTTTGCACAGCCTGTTGCTGAGACTGCGTAAAATCATCGGGAGTCCCCGGCAGCCCATCTTTCCCGTCCGCCGCTTCGGCCTCCGTTCCTTTTCCGGCAAACCCTGTTTGTTCGGAAACTGTTTTCGACGGGCGTGATGTTTTCTCCGCCTTTGATGGCGAACCGGAGTTTACAGCCGCAGCTGTGCCCGGTTTGTCAGCCCTGCTGACAAGAATTACATACTGGGCTTTGTTCTCCTTATCGGCCGAAGTAACGGTGGCAACGATGGGTGTATCCGTTCCGGCTTTAAAAAGCGACTTGCGGTTGATTTTGACCGACCCGCCTTCTTCCGCGCGAGCATAAAATTCCACCGACTCCACATTATCATTTACATACATGCGATATTGATAGACATCGGGTGAAAATTCGGGCACCAGCTTGCCTTGATAGGGTTCCAGTCCGGCAAGCGCGGCCTCGTCGGAAGGTTCCTCTTCCGGCGGTTTAACAGAAACGGTTAAACTTTCCGCAATATCCACATCAAGCTGTTTCGCCGCATAATTGCAAACCTGATCGATATGCGCGCCGATGGCTGTGTCCCCCGCCGCCGCGCTTTCCTTTACCTGAAATACAAAAGAAATAATATTCCCCGAAAGCTCCGGTGCGGCCCCCTGATCCACATTGCACACATAAACGCTGCAGATTGGATTTGAAGTGCTGTTCGTAACCATCGTGCCGCTTTTAATCTGAGAAGACGTTTCAGTGCGAACAAAACTGAGCACGGCGGCGTTGTACGAAATCCGCATTCTGAAGCCTGCCGCGGTATCGGGGACCTGTCCGGCATTGATCTGAAGCTTGACCAGTTCTCCGCGCGCAGTGGAAGACTTGTCCAGACTGTATGTAAAATAGGGGATCGCAGCAGCTTGAGCCGAAACAAGAAATATCACCAGCAACAATAAAGGCACAAGAAAAAGCGCGCTGATATATCGTCTTTTCACAGATGACCCTCCCGACGGCATATAGACAAAAACCAGCTATGCCGAACCTTCGGCAAAGCTGATTTTTACTGCTGCAAGATAATGGCCGCTAAGCGGTAACGGTTTGCCCCATTCCGTTCGCGCGCATGTCACGCAATAATTTTTTGCGCAGAACCAGCAGACGGAAACGGTTATACCGCTGAATAGCGGCAAAGGGCAGATTTCCGAGCATAATTAAAAAGGAAAAGACGATTCCCACTAAAAGCGGGTTAATCAGCATTGTAACCACAATACAGATGCAGTTTTTCAGATGCATCCATTCGCCGCGGCAGGTTTCAAAAATAAACTCGTCAACATATTCAATCGAAACATCCGTAAGATGCTCCTTTGAAAAGCCGTCCTTGCCGATATGTTGCGGCACTTTATCCTTCCAAAGCTGAATTTTTAATTTATCCCTGTACCAGCGTCCGCCGTGTTCCCATGTTTTCGGCGCAAAGCGCTCCTTTTGAGGAATGGAATGAGGAAGCTTGACGCAAGCCAGAAAGACTGTCAAATGCCATATTCCGATAATAAAAAGATTCCAGATAAACATATTGAGAAATGAAAGATTTTTCAGCATTTGTAATCCCCTCCCTGCTAAAATGAAAATCCATAAAATAATATTACAGCATTTCTGAGTTTAATTTCAGGAAAAGACACCCGCCCTGTCAATTTGAAATGAAATCACTGCAGGATGATCGTCCTATGCATGTGATAATATTAACAGACATATTATAATACATTTGGCGGATATGTGCAAGATGAAAGACTATAAACGGTCACTGTATTTTTTCACAATCATATTTGCACATTTATAAACATCGCCGCCGCCGAGGGTAAGAATCAAATCGCCCTCCTGCGCGTTGGCGGTTACATACTCCGTAATTTCCTCAAAGGTTTTAAACCATACGCTCCCCGGAACCTTATCTGCAAGGTCCTTCGCGTAAATATGGTAGGTATTTTCCTCCCGCACCGCGAGAATCTCGGAAAGGACGACCTTGTCAGGAATGGAAAGGGCCTGTGCAAATTCATCCAGAAGCATATACGTTCTGGAATATGTGTGGGGCTGGAATACTGCCCACACATGCTGAAAATTCATTTTCATGGCGGCGGTCAGCGTCGCTTTCAGCTCCGTGGGATGATGCGCAAAGTCGTCCGCAACCGTAATTCCGCCGAAGGTGCCAAGTATTTCAAAGCGCCTGTGAACGCCGGTGAACTGGTGCAGGCTTTCCGCGATGCTCTTAGCTTCCACGCCCATCAGATCCGCCGCCGCAAAGGCAGCCAATGCGTTATATATATTGTGTTTCCCCGGGATGCTCAGTGTAACATCCGCCAGCTTTTCCCCGTTTTTCATCACCGTGAAGCACTCCCGTGCCCCTTTCGTGTCCGCAATATGGTCGGCGTAATACCCGTTGGATGCATTTAAGCCGAACGTAACAACGGACGCATTTTTTATGCCCTCCACCGCTTTCATGGTGTTGGCGTCGTCCCCGTTGACAATCAGGGTTTTCGTGGTCTGTGACGCGAACTGACGGAAGGATTTAATGATATTCTCCACCGTCCCGAAGTAGTCCAGATGGTCGCCGTCAATATTCAGGATAATTGCTGTTTCAGGGTTCAGCTGCAAAAAGGTATCCACATATTCGCAGGCTTCGCAGACAATGGTGCCGGATTTTCCCACGCGCCCGTTGCCGCCGATAAACGGGAGCTTGCCGCCGATGACGGCGGAAGGGTCTTTGCCGGCGTTGATCAGAATCTGTGTAATCATGGCGGTCGTCGTCGTTTTGCCGTGCGTACCGGAAACCGCAACCGGGTGCGGATAGCGGCGCGTCACCATGCCGAGCATGACGGAGCGTTCCACGACGGGAATTCCCTTTTCGCGGGCGGCGACGAGCTCGGGGTTATCGGCCTTGACGGCTGCCGTGTACACCAGCATTTCGGCGTCCCCTATGTTTTCGGCCCGGTGTCCCATAGAAACCGGTATTCCGTAGGAGCGGATTCTCGCGAGCGTATCGGACTCGTTTGTGTCTGATCCGGTAAGCTGAAACCCACGGTGATGCAGAATTTCGGCGAGCGGGCACATACCCGAGCCGCCGATTCCCACAAAATGTATCTTTTTAACCTTGGATAGAGTATCTTGATAATCCATGATTGCTGCGCTCCTTAAAATGAGATAATAGCGATTCAAAAATGCAGTGGAATTCATTTCGTTATCTCCCCTGCCTTCGGCGGGGGAGATAACATCTGTTTTTCCAGTCCTCATTTGAAATTGCTAAATGTTACAGCGTTTCCAATTGCAGCGAAACTTCGTATTTCTAATCTTGCAATCAATCGCAAATGGAATCGCCGAAGGATATTTATCCTCTCTATTATATTGCCATACCCAATTATAATAAACAGTTTTTCAAATATTTGCAATAAAAATAAAATCGGCCGCAGAACCCGCGGCGCCAATCACACTGAACGTTCTAATTCCATAATATAAGGAAAGAAGTTTATGGAGGTTTGTACAATGGTTGATATAAATAGTTTCGGCGTGCTGGGCGGCGACAAACGCCAGATTGCGCTGGCCGAATCCATTGCTTCGGACGGGTATACCGTCTATGTGTACGGATTCGACAACATTGAATTTTCAAAAGACGTAAAAAAAGCGGAACTGGAGGAAATTGTCATCCGGTGTGAAAATATCATTCTTCCGCTGCCGGTCACTGCGGACGGGCGGCATTTAAATATGGTATACAGCGAAAACAGCATTGAACTGAACGACAGCTTTGCAGAGCTGATGAGAAGCAAACAGGTTTTCGGAGGAATGATGGGAAAGCTTTACCAGACCAGCGACGTTTGGGATTCTATTGACACCTACGATTATTATACCCGGGAGGAGTTTGCCGTACACAACGCCGTTCCGGCGGCCGAGGGCGCAATTGAAATTGCCATGCGCGAATACCCCGGCACCATCAACCAGAGCAGATGCCTTGTGGTCGGCTACGGAAGAATCGGAAAGATTCTGGCGATGATGCTGCGCGGAATCGGCGCGTCGGTCACCGTAAGCGCCCGCAGGTATTCCGATATCGCCTGGATTGAGTCCTTCGGGTATTCCTCCGCCCTCACGGAAAAAATCTGCGACAAGGACCAGTACGACGTTATTTTCAACACGGCGCCCGCCCTGATATTCAACCGGCGCATGCTCTCAAAAATGCGTTCCAAACCGCTGATCATCGACCTTTCGTCGCCGCCCGGCGGCGTGGATTTCGAAGCCGCCCAGAAATTCGGAATGAAAGCGATTCACGCGCTGTCCCTGCCCGGAAAGGTCGCCCCGAAAACCGCCGGGGAAATCATTAAAAACACAATTTACAACATGATGGAGGAGTGATAACATGAAAAGCCCTACTTTCGGTTTCGCCCTTTGCGGTTCCTTCTGCACCTTTGACAAGGCAATCGAACAGATGCGCAGCCTTGCCGAAGCGGGGTACGACATCCTGCCGATTATGTCGCAGAACGCTGCAACGACAGACACCCGCTTTGGAAAGGCGGACGATTTTATTTGGGAAGTCGAGGATATCTGCGGTAAAAAGATCATTAAAAGCATTGTGGAGGCGGAGCCCATCGGACCGAAAAAAATGGCGGACCTTCTGATCGTCGCCCCCTGTACCGGCAACACGCTGGCCAAAATTGCAAACGGAATCACCGACACCACCGTAACCATGGCGGTAAAATCAAACCTGCGCATAGGCAGGCCGGTCCTGCTGGCGCCGGCCACCAACGACGCGCTCGCCGCGTCGGCGCAGAACATAGGGAAGCTGCTGAACTGCAAAAATATCTATTTTGTTCCCATGAAACAGGATGACCCGGCAAAAAAGCCGTCATCCGTTGTGGCGGATTTCAGCCTGATTCTGTCCGCGGCGCTTGCCGCGCTGGAAGGAAAGCAGCTGCAGCCCGTCCTGCTGTAAAAGTGAATATTCATAAATATTTATGCTGATTTATTGTAAGTTAGTAAATAAATGTGATATGATAAAGCAATGAAATGGAAGTGAAAGGAATGCTGTATTGCCCTAAGTGCCAAGTGCTTACCGACAGCGACGCCGGCAGCTGCCCCGCGTGCGGTTCAAAAAAGCTGCGGACGCCGGAACCGGATGACCCGGTGCTTCTGCTGACAGCGGATGAGACAAAGGCCGTCATGATCCGATCCGTCTTTCAGGAAAACGGGATGATATTTATTGAAAAGGACAGCGGGTTCGGCGCACCGCCCTCTATGTTTCTGGGAAAATTACCGTATTCAAATAAAAATATATTTGTCGCCTGCCGCGACCTTCAAGCCACCAAAGAGCTGGTGAACGGAATCGGGATTGCGGACGCGGACGACGCAAAACTACAGAAACAGGAAAACGAAGAGGACGGCTTTCAGCCGCAGGAATCCGCGCCGGAGGACGAACCGGCGGCAATGAGCCCGCGCAAACGCTTTTTTTGGCGGATTGTTTCGGCTATGCTGTTTATTCTGGCTGTGTGGGGCGTTGTGGCGGCGGCTGATTTTCTGGCCAATGCGCTGAAAGCGCTTTTCACATAACGGCTGAATTTTAAAGTTAAAGGAGAATTCATTTGAGCCATTATCATATTGATACAAACTGCATTCACGCGGGATACGAACCGGGAAACGGCGAATCGCGCGTGCTTCCTATTGTACAGAGCACGACCTTTAAATACGACAGCGCAGAAACACTGGGCGAGCTGTTCGACCTGAAAACCGACGGCTTCTTTTACACCCGTCTCGGCAACCCGACCATTGACGCGGTGGAAAAAAAGATTGCCGCTCTGGAAGGCGGCGTGGGCGCGCTGCTGACCTCCTCCGGTCAGGCGGCCTCCATGATATCGGTGCTCAACATCTGCCACGCGGGCGATCATGCCGTGTGCTCCAGCGCGATTTACGGCGGCACCTTCAACCTTTTTTACAAAACGATGCGCGAAATGGGGCTGGAATTTTCATTTCTTTCCCCGGACTGCACGGAAGAGGAACTGAACGCCGCTTTTCAGCCGAATACACGCTGTGTTTTTGCCGAAACACTGTCCAATCCGTCCCTGATCGTGACCGATCTTGAACTGTTCGCAAAAGCGGCGCACGCGCACGGCGTTCCCATTATTGTAGACAACACCTTCCCCACGCCGGTCAACTGCCGCCCGTTCGAATTCGGCGTTGACATTGTCACCCACTCCACCACCAAGTACATGGACGGCCACGCCGTTCAGGTCGGAGGAGTTATTGTGGACAGCGGGAACTTCAACTGGGAAAACGGCAAATTCCCCGGCCTGACGGAGCCCGACGAATCCTACCACGGCATTGTCTACACAAAACAGTTCGGCAAAGCGGCTTACATTGCCAAAGCCCGCGCGCACCTGATGAGGGATCTGGGCGCGCAGTCCAGCCCGAACAACGCGTTCCTGCTCAATCTGGGGCTGGAAACGCTCGCGGTCAGGATGGACCGCCACTGCTCCAACGCGCTCGCCGTAGCAATCCATCTGGAGCAGAGCGACAAAATTTCATGGGTAAACTATCCCGGATTAAAAAGCAGCAAATATTACGCGCTTGCCAAAAAATACATGCCCGGCGGCACCTGCGGCGTTATTTCCTTCGGCGTGAAGGGCGGACGCGCAGCCGCCGTCAAATTTATGGAAGGCCTGAAGCTCGCGTCCATCGTCATCCATGTGGCGGATCTGCGCACCTGTGTGCTGCATCCCGCCAGCACCACTCACCGCCAGCTGAGCGACGAGCAGCTTGCGGAGGCGGGCATCGGTGCCGATATGATACGGATGTCGGTCGGCATTGAAAATATCGCGGATATTCTGGAGGATATTGACCAGTCTCTGGAAAAGCTGTAAAACAACATACCAAAAGGCGGAGCGCTTGCTCCGCCTTTAAAATTCTGCAAAACTTGCCAGATTGGGAAATCAAACTCCTCCAGTCAGGCTTTGCCTGCCAGCCCCCTCGAAGAGGGGGCCAAGTTTTTCTTCCTTGAAGAGCTGCTTTAATTAAATGTATAGAGCGATTTGTACGGGTTCTTCGTATTGGGCGTTAAAACATAGAAATTCTTAGAAAGCACTTCGCGCTTGTCGATACTAAAAACACCGCAGAATTCATCCAGGCTGCCGTCTATCTCCGCCATATCCTCCGCAGAGGCGGGGGCTGTCTGCACCTGCTTCGGCAAATCCTCCGGAAGCGCCTCGCAGCGCAGATAAATCTTGCCTCCGTGCATTCCTGTTCCGCAAAGGTTGCCTACGGGGACCTTTTTGGCGGAGCCCAGACCGAGCACCACAATCGTGCCGCCGGCCTGATATTCGCCCAGGAAGCTGCCGGTCTCCCCGCCGATTATGATCAGCGGATGGTGCGTCTGATATGCTTTCATATGAATGCCCGCCCGGTACCCCGCGTTGCCCCGCACAAAAATTTTTCCGCCGCGCATGGCGTAGCCCGTGGCGTCTCCGCTGGAGCCGTTGATGATAATGGTCCCTTCGTTCATCGTGTCGCCGGTGGCGTCCTGCGCGTTGCCGTTCACGGTAATGGTCGCGCCGTTCAGATAGCAGCCAAGGTCATTGCCCGGCACGCCGTTGACGGTAATGTTTTTGCCGTCCATACCGGAGGCGATGTAGCGCTGGCCAAGGCAGTTTTCAATGGTGATATCCGTATCCGCCGATACGCGCACCGCATCATTCAGGTCTTTGAAATATTGATTGTCAGCATTGATTTTCATTCTTTGGCACCTCCGAGCTTAACGGCTCTTTCTGTCGCGGTAAACGCCATGAGCTGCGGTTTTTCTTTAATCAGCTCGTAATCGACGGTGTCAAGCGGCGTTTTTTCGCGAATCAGCGAAGTGTAAATCCCCGCTCTGGCAACATCGCCGATCAGGATAAATCCCTTCAGCAGATTGTCCTTGGAAACCATCTTTTTGTAGGTCCTGTCGGTTTTCACCACATAGGCCTCGCCGTCATAGCTGCCGGCGGTGATGATGTGCAGGCCAAAAAATCCGATTGCGTTCATCGGGATGGCCTTGTCGTAGCTTTTTTCACCGCCCGCCATATTGATACCCGCGGTTTCTCCCTGCATATAGGCGTTGGGCAGAAGCGCAAGTACCCGGTACTGGCCGGTTGTGATATCGTAGCTTTCGCTGCAGTCGCCCGCGGCGTAAACATTTTCCAGATTGGTGGCACAGTGCCCGTCGGAAAGAATCCCTTTATTCACCCTGCAGCCGATGTCGGCGGCAAGCTTTGTTTCCGGGCGGACGCCGACCGCGACAACCAGAACATCAAATTCCAGCTCCAAACCGCTTTTCAGCAGGGCGGAATTTTTATGAAACTGTGCGACACTGTCGCTCAGGATAAATTTTACCCCCTGCTCTTCAATATGCTTCTTCATGATTTCCGAGCCTGTTTCATCAAGGATACTGGGCAGGATGCGGGGCGCCAGATCGACCACGGTGATCTGCTTCACTTTGCTGCAGATGCCCTCCGCGCATTTCAGGCCGATCAGGCCCGCGCCGATGATCAGCACGCGGCTTTCCTGTGTAATGGCCTTCTGAAGGGCTCTGGCGTCGTCCAGCTTCATAAAGCTGAACTTATGCTCCACCTCGTCAAGTCCCGCCATGGGCGGAACAAAGGGCGAGGAACCGGTTGCAAAGAGCAGTTTGTCAAACGGGACTTCATCGCCGTTGTCAAGCAAAACCTTCTTCGCGTGATCGTCCACCTTTGTCACCGCAACGCCAAGGAGAGGGGTGACGCCGTTGTCCTTATAAAAGCTGTCGGGGCGGTATTTCATATGCTGCTCCGTGGTTTTTCCGTAAAGGAGGTAGGAGATGAGCGGGCGGGAGTAAACATGGTGCGGCTCTTTGGAAATCACCGTAATGGCTCCGGTTTTGTCCACGGAGCGGATTCCCTCAATGCAGCCGACCGCGGCGGCAGAATTTCCGATAATTACATAATTCATCCTGTTCACCTCTCCTCAAATACGATCGCCCTGTTCGGGCAGCCCTGCACACACGCGGGCTCCCCGAAGCTGTTGTTGGTGCAGAGCTCGCATTTCTGTATGACGCTGCCGTCGCTGCCCGGCATGATCGCGCCATAGGGGCATATCATAATGCAGGTGTAGCAGCCCACACATTTATCTTTATTGACCTCGATCACGCCGTCGTCCACGCTGAGCGCGCCGGTGATGCAGCTTTTCACACACAGCGGCTCCGTACAGTGTCGGCAGGAGACGGCAAAGCTGATGCCCTGCTTCTCCTCAATTTTAATCCTCGGATTTATATGAATATCCTTCAGCGCCCGGACCATGTCGTCGCAGCCGGAATTGGCAAAAGCGCAGTTATATTCGCAAAGGTGGCATCCGAGACACCATTTCTCATTTACATATATCCTTTTCATCGCTTATTCCCCCGCATGCTTGATACCAAGAATTTCAAGCTCTTTCTCGTTTAATCCGATTCCGCGCAGCATCAGGCGGTTGCCTTTGAGCGCTTCAATCGAATTGATGCCCATACCGCCCATCATTTCCTTGATTTCGTGCTGCCACGCTGAGACAAGGTTGACAAGACGCTTATAGCCGATGTCGGGGTTCAGGCGTTTGACAAGGTCCGGCCTCTGGGTCGCGATGCCCCAGTTGCATTTGCCGGTCTGGCAGCTGCGGCACAGATGGCACCCCAGCGCCAGAAGCGCCGCAGTAGCAATATAAACCGCGTCCGCGCCCAGAGCGATCGCCTTGACGATATCCGCGGAGTTGCGGATGCTGCCTCCGACCACAAGGGAAACGTTGTTTCGGATTTTTTCCTGGCGCAGCCGCTCATCCACGGCCGCGAGGGCAAGCTCGATCGGGATACCGACGTTGTCGCGGATACGGGTCGGCGCGGCGCCGGTGCCGCCGCGATAGCCGTCGATGGCGATGATGTCCGCGCCGCTGCGGGCAATGCCGCTGGCGATGGCGGCGACATTGTGAACCGCCGCAATTTTTACAATGACCGGCTTCTTATAGTTGGTGGCTTCCTTCAGGGAATAAACCAGCTGCCGGAGGTCTTCAATGGAATAAATATCGTGGTGAGGCGCGGGCGAAATGGCGTCCGAACCTTCCGGAATCATTCTGGTGCGGGAAACATCGCCGACAATTTTCGCCCCGGGCAGATGCCCGCCGATGCCCGGCTTTGCACCCTGACCGATTTTAATTTCAATCGCGGCGCCGGCCTCCAGATAATCCTTATGTACCCCGAAGCGCCCGGATGCAACCTGAACGATGGTATTGGCGCCGTACTGGTAAAAGTCCTCGTGCAGGCCGCCTTCACCGGTATTGTAGTAAATGCCGAGCTCCTCGGCAGCCCTTGCAAGGCTTTCATGCGCGTTGTAGCTGATGGAGCCGTAGCTCATGGCCGAAAACATGATCGGCACGGAAAGCTCCAGATTCGGCGGCAGGTTTCCCGTGTCAAGGCTGCCGTCCGGCCTGCGTTCCAGCTTTTCCGGCCTTTTCCCCAAAAAGGTTTTGGTTTCCATCGGTTCGCGCAGCGGGTCGATGGACGGGTTTGTCACCTGTGACGCGTTGATCAGGATTTTATCCCAGTAGACCGGATACGGCTTCGGGTTTCCCATGGAGGACAGCAGCATGCCGCCCGTCCCTGCCTGACGGTACACTTCCCCGATGACCTCGTTGGTCCAATTGGCGTTCGTTTTAAAGGTATGGTCTGTTTTTACAATTTTTAAGGCCCTTGTCGGGCAAAGCGATACGCAGCGGTGACAGTTGACGCATTTGGATTCGTCGCTCTTCATCAGGTTCAGTTCCGCATCGTAGGAGTGCACCTCATTGGCGCACTGCCGTTCACAAACACGGCAGGCAATGCAGCGCTGCGGATTGCGGATTACTTCATATTCGGGATATAAAAAGTCGATGGGCATTATGCGTCCACCCCCTTGTTCAGTGTTACAATGACCGGTTCCCCGCCCCTGGGCGCCCAGGTTCTGTCCGGGTTCGGCTCAATGGCCCGGATGGCGCATTCCTCGCTTGCGACATAGGTCATGTCGCCCTTTTCGGCGACCACCATGGAACGCAGCTTCAACCGGTCGTTCAGGGCCATCATCCCGCCGCTAAAGCCAAGCAGAATAGAGAAGGGGCCTGTAATCAGCAGACTGGAAAACACGTTGCGCAGATAGGTAAATTTCTCTTTTTCCGCCTGTGGCATCCGATCGATTTCATTCCAGAACGGAGCGGCGATGACGTCCGCGACCTCTTTCAGGCTGAGTCCCTGTTTGCGGTTCAGATAATCAATAATATAGGTAATCACTTCGGTATCGGTCAGAAGCGTGCACTTGTAGCCGAACATTTCAATAAAACGGCGGTTCGCGTCATAGGAGGAAATTTCACCGTTATGTACAATGGAATAGTCCAGCATGGCAAACGGATGCGCGCCGCCCCACCAGCCCGGCGTGTTTGTCGGGTAACGCCCGTGTGCCGTCCAGCAGTAGGCTTCGTACTTGTCAAGGCAGTAATATCTTCCCACATCTTCCGGAAAACCGACGGCCTTGAACACACCCATGTTTTTTCCGCTGGAAAACACATAAGCGTCCTTGATCTGCGTGTTGATCTTTACGATGCAGCGTGCAACGAATTCCCTCTCATCCAGCTGCGCATCTTTGAGCAGTTTTTCAAAGGGAAGCCCGAAATAGCGCCAAATTGCAGGTTCATCCGTGATTTCCGGCATTTTTCGGGTCGGAATCCTTTCAGCGACCGTCACATCGAAGTTTGCCATGATCTCCCGTTCGCATTCCTCCTTGGCGCGAGCACTGCCGTAAAAGACATGGAACGCGTACAGGTCCTTATTGTGCGGATAAATCCCGTATGCCGCGAATCCTCCGCCCAGCCCGTTGCTGCGGTCGCGCATGGTCGTAATGGACTGAATGATGGCTTCACCATTCATTTTCTCACCGCTGCGCGAAAAAATTCCCGATATGGCGCAGCCCGAAGGTATCCTTACATCTCCCTCTTTTTGCATAAAAAACTGACCTCCCTGCAATTTTATAATCCGGTGCATTTTCATGCTCCACGGCAAAAATTGCGATTATCGCAGCTTAGCGCTGCATTGTAGTAATTTTTGAATTTTATAATATAATGTTTATGTTGCAATGTCAATAGATTTTGCATAATTATGTCATTAAAATTGCAAAGTAGTGTAATTTACCATAAAACTTTGCCATATGAAGCCATTTTTGCATGAAATATTATCAAATCTTGCAAATTTTCATTTTTTTATTGACATTCGCGATAGGCTGTCATATAATAAGCGCATAGCAGCAAAGGCGCTGTAGGGGTTTGCCCTATAGGGCCTTATTTTTATATTCTTTTTTGTAATTTATGTAGGGAGTGATTTTTAATGAACAATATCCCTGAAATGTTCGGCAGCATGGTATTTAATGATACCGTGATGAAAGAAAGACTGCCAAAGGACACCTATAAGGCTCTGAAAAAGACCAGGGAACAGGGAAAGGCGCTGGATCCGCAGGTTGCGAACGTAGTCGCAAACACAATGAAGGACTGGGCGGTCGAAAAAGGGGCAACCCACTTTACCCATTGGTTCCAGCCGATGACCGGAATCACCGCGGAAAAGCACGACAGCTTTATTTATCCGGTGGAAAACGGCAAGGTCATTATGGAGTTTTCAGGCAAGGAACTGATTAAAGGCGAACCCGATGCTTCCAGCTTTCCGTCCGGCGGACTGAGAGCGACTTTTGAAGCGAGGGGCTACACCGCCTGGGACCCTACCAGCAACGCGTTCATTAAAGACGGCTCTCTCTGCATTCCCACCGCGTTTTGCTCCTACGGCGGCGAAGCGCTCGATAAAAAAACCCCCCTGCTGCGTTCCATGGAAGCCATTGACAAGCAGGCAATAAGAATTTTAAGGCTGTTCGGCAACACGGAAGCCCGCCGCGTTATTACAACCGTCGGGCCGGAACAGGAATACTTCCTCATAGACAAGGCGATGTATGAAAAAAGAAAAGACCTGATCTTCACCGGCAGAACGCTGTTCGGCGCGAAGCCCCCGAAGGGTCAGGAGCTTGAGGATCACTATTTTGGCGTGATTAAGCCGAGAGTATCCGCTTACATGAAAGAACTGGACGAAGAACTCTGGA
The DNA here is from genome assembly GCA_002359465.1 of Ruminococcaceae bacterium UBA2656. Lineage (GTDB taxonomy): Bacteria > Bacillota > Clostridia > Oscillospirales > Acutalibacteraceae > Caproiciproducens. The sequence goes on along the minus strand of DENA01000034.1, from coordinate 26,684 downwards.
AGCTTGGTATTTTTGCCAAGACAAAACATAATGAAGTTGCTCCTTCCCAGCATGAGCTTGCCCCTATCTTTACCACAAGCAATGTGGCGTCCGATCAGAACCAGCTCACCATGGAGATCATGAAGAAGGTTGCCACAAAGCACGGTCTCACCTGTCTTCTCCATGAGAAACCGTTTGCCGGCATCAACGGAAGCGGCAAGCACAACAACTGGAGCATCTCCACCGATACGGGCGTAAACCTTCTGGAGCCGGGTGATTCTCCGCGCGAAAACGCGCAGTTTCTCCTTTTCCTGGCCGCCATTATCAGGGCGGTTGACGAACACCAGGATCTGCTCCGAATCTCCGTCGCGAGCGCGGGCAACGACCACCGTCTGGGCGCCAACGAAGCTCCCCCGGCCATCGTTTCCATGTTTGTCGGCGACGAGCTAATGGGTATTCTGAAATCCATTGAAGACGGCACTGTATACAAGCAGAAGGATAAAACCTTCATGAATATCGGCTCCGACATTCTTCCTTCCTTCCCGAAGGATTCCACCGACAGAAACCGTACTTCTCCGTTTGCTTTCACCGGCAACAAATTCGAGTTCCGCATGCTCGGCTCCACCGTTTCCATTGCGTGCCCGAACATCATGCTTAACACCATCATCGCCGACTCCATGTGCGCTTTTGCAGATGAGCTTGAAAAAGCCGTCGATTTCAACGCAAAGCTGACCGAACTGGTGAAAGGCACCATTAAAAATCACAGCCGTATTATCTTCAACGGCAACAACTATTCCGACGAGTGGCTGAAAGAAGCTGAAAAGCGCGGCCTTCTGAACCTACGCTCCACTGCGGACGCGCTGCCGTATTATATCAGCGACACCAACGTTGCTTTATTTGAGAAGTACAATGTATTAACCAAAACGGAAGTTTATTCCCGTTATGAGATTCAGCTTGAAAATTACTGCAAGCAAATCCATATTGAGGCGCTGACCATGGTGGATATGATCAAAAAAGACATCCTTCCGGCGGCCTGCTCTTATATGAAGGATATCAGCAAGGAAGCGATCAATAAAAAGCAGCTTTGCTCGGACATCAGCTGTGAACTGGAGGAGGCCCTTCTGAAGAGGCTTTCCACCCTCAGTTCCGACCTGTACAAGAAAATGCTTGTTCTGGAAGAGACCGTCGTTCCGGAAAAGGAATTCAAGGATGTTCTGGAACAGGCGAAATACTACCGCAACACGGTGTTTAAAGAGATGGAAGAAACCCGTGTCATCGCCGATGAGATCGAGAGCCTGGTCGGTGCAAAGTATTGGCCGTACCCGACCTATGGCGACCTGCTTTTCAGCGTAGTTTAAGAGCGGGTACATTCTTTATAGCAATTATCTCCCCGCCCTTGACGGGGGAGATAACGAAATCCATTCCACTGCATTTTTGGAATTGCTTTAGCTTGATAAGAGTATTGAAAAAAAGAGTCGCAAATGCACAAAGGCGTGTATTCTGTTTTAGCTTACAGGATACACGCTTTTTCTTTTGGAGTCCTTCCCGCTGCAGCGGCCTTGCAGGAGGAAAAAGAGGATCCATTTATTCAGAGTACAAGATCTTTACATATCTGCTTTATAATTTCCACTTGACAGCAGAGCCGATTCATATAATAATGAAAAGATAAACAGATTTACGGAAAAGGGAATGCGGTTCAATTCCGCAGCAGCCCCCGCTACTGTATGAATGACAAAGCGCGCGTACATTGGCCACTGGTTCGCCGGGAAGGCCGCGCGCCGAGGATGAGTTCAAGCCAGGAGACCTGCCGTAAACAGGATTCATCAATTTAGTCGGAGGGATTAAACATGACTGTAAAAAAAATAGCGGCGGCGCTTTGCGCGCTTGCCATTGTGCTTTCCGCCCCGGTCGGCGCGTCCGCCGCCGAAGCGGACTGGCCCCAGTTTCTGGGTTCCCCGTCGGCATCCGGGCTAACCGGCGCAAAAACACCGGTCAACGCAGCGTCAGCCGGACAGATCTGGACGGTAAAACACAATATTACCAGCGAATACAATGGAACCAAATATGAAAATAACGCCTGCGGAACCCCGATTGCCGCGGGCGGCTGTCTTTATATGACCACGGCGGACGGAAAGCTTCTGAAGCTTGACGCGGCGACCGGAAAAACCGCCGCGTCCGCCGCGTGCCCGAACGTTCCGCCTTATTTTTCCCAGATCGCCTTTGGCGACGGAAAAATTTATGTGCCGCAGCAGACTTCCGCCGGCGTACAGATTTCCGCCTTTGACGCGGAAAGTCTGGCCCGCGTCTGGCAAAGCGAAGTCATTGCCTATGGAAAATCCGTACAGCAAATCGCGTCCCCTGTCACCTACTATGATCACCGCATCTATTTCGGCACCTATACGCAGGACGCGGCGACTTATGCCTACACTTCCGGCGTGTTTGTCTGTATGGATACCGCGTCCGGCAAAACCGCGTGGCTGCACGAAAACAGCGCCGCGGGCTATTACTGGAACGGCGCCGCCGTTACGGGCGCGGCCATCGCGGTTTCCGACACAGCCGGTAATATTACCGCCTACCGTCTGACGGACGGCGCCCCTGCCAGCGCTGCTTCTGCGGGAGGGCCGGTCAGCTCCACCCTTTGCTTTGCGCAGGGCAGGCTGTACGCTTCCGTAAAATCCGGTTATATCTATTCGGTAAAAGCGGATGCAAACGGCATGATCTACGGCAGCACCGCAGTAAAATCCGCCGTGCTGGGAAACGACATTACCTCCAGCCCCGTTGTTTACAACAACCGGCTTTATGTTGCGGGCGGCGGCTACAACGCGGAAACGCCGTTCTCCGTTCTGGATGCCGAAAGCTTAAAAACCATTTATCAGATCAGCACCATCCGTTCCCAGTCCTCCCCCCTCGTTTCCACCGCGTACGCGGCGGACGGCAACCATCAGCAGGTATATATTTATGTGGCGAAATACGGCACGCTGGATGAGAATTATGCCTTTACAAAAGATTCCTCCTGCGTATATGTCATCAGTGACCGCGCGGGGCAGACAAAGCCTTCTTTTGAAACTCTGTTTACACCTCCGGTTCCGCAGTCCTCCTCCCAAAGCCTTGTGCCCGCCGGCGACGGCTCGCTGTTCTATTTTAATGACAGCGGCAGCTTGTACGCCATCGGCAGAAAAGCGCCCTTGCCCTCTCCCAAGACCGGCGAAGAGCCCGCCGCCATGGGCGCGGCCGTTGTTATGCTGAGCGCGGCGGCAGTGTTCGCTTTTTTAAAGCGGCATGATTTTGGGAGCGGCCATGAAATATAAAATATTAATCATCCTGTGCGCACTCTGCATCCTGTCCGGATGCAGAGTGGAGCTTCCGCCTCAAAGCGCGGTTACGCCGTCCTCCTCCTCTTCCCAGACAGCTTCTTCACAGAGTGACCCCGGCAGCGCGGCTTCCGGTTCAGCCGTTTCCGCATTGGTGAGTACAGGTTCCTCTGCGATGCCTCCGGCTTCTTCCGCGTCCCCGGAGGCAAACGCTTCCGCCCCCGCCTCTTCCGGACCGGCTGCGGCAAAATCCTCCGCACCGGCTGCCGTAAAGGAACAAACCTGTACGCTGTTCATCTCCTGCGGTGAGATTCTGAAGAACAGGGACAAGTTCTCCGCGGATCAGCTCTCCATTGTACCGCAGGACGGCGTGATTTATGGGGAAAAAGCGGTGGTCATCCAAAGCGGCGACACAGTTTTCAGCGTGCTTCTAAGGGAGACAAAAGCAAATAAAATACAGATGGAATCTGCAACTTCCCCGGTTTACCAGACAGAGTATGTCAAAGGGATTGCAAATATCTATGAAAAGGACTTCGGCAGCGCAAGCGGCTGGATGTACACGGTCAACGGCAAACAGCCGCCCGTCGCCGCAAGCGGCTTCAAGCTGAAAAGCGGCGATAAAATTCAATGGCTGTACGTATGCGGCCAATAAACGGCATTGGAACGATCATATTGATAGAAAATTACTTCGGCAGGCTCCACCCTGCGATCCTTTTTATTTATTTTACGTCCGTCATCCTGTTCTCCATGTTCTTTATGCACCCGGTTTTTCTGGCGATTTCGCTTCTGGGCGGCTTCGCTTGTTCTTTTGCGTTCAATTCCAAAAAAGCACTGCGCTTCAGCCTGAAATTTCTTCTGCCGCTCATCCTGACAATGTCCATTGTCAATCCCCTGCTCAACCACGCCGGAGCGACCATCCTCCTGTATGTAAACGACAACCCCATTACCATGGAAGCCTGTGTGTACGGAATTGCGGCGGCGTGCATGTTCGCAAGCGTGCTTCTCTGGTTTTCCTGCAGCAACACCGTGATGACCTCCGATAAAATCACCTATCTGTTCGGGCGCGCGGCGCCCTCCCTGTCGCTGATGTTTTCCATGGTCCTGCGATTTGTACCGCGTTTTAAAGCGCAGATCCGCGTAATCGGCAATGCGCAGAAGGGAATCGGCAGGAGCGCCGACACCGGCAATATCATCACACGCGCAAAAAACGGAATAAAAATCCTTTCCATGCTGACAACCTGGGCGCTGGAAAACGGAATTACCACCGCGGATTCCATGCGGGCGCGCGGCTACGGCCTTTCCGATCGCACGAATTTCAGCCGCTATCGATTTGACAAAATGGATAAATTAGTACTAATATTACTATTTGTATTATTAGTAGTCGTTATCTACGGCTCTGTGTCGGGAGAAAACAATATCAGATACTTTCCGTCGCTTTCCGTCAGACCTGTAACGCCATTCAGTGCTTTGATTTACACGGCATATTTTCTGCTCTGTGTGTTTCCCCTGCTGATTCATGCCGGATTCGAGGTTAAATATCATGGCAATCATTGAAATGGAACAGTTCAGCTTCACCTACCCGGATGAACCGGAACCCACGCTGAGAGATATCAGCCTGAAGGTCGGCGAAGGCGAATTTATTCTGCTCTGCGGGCTGTCCGGCTGCGGGAAAACGACGCTGCTGCGCCAGCTGAAACCCGCTTTAACCCCTCACGGCAAAAGCGGCGGCAGCATCTTTTTTTGCGGGCAACCGCTCAGGGAGCTTGATCTGCGCGCCCAGACGGCAGACATCGGTTTTGTAATGCAGTCCCCGGAGGCACAGATTGTAACGGACAAGGTATGGCATGAACTTGCGTTTGGGCTGGAGAGCCTTGGCCTTGACAATTCGGTCATTCGGCTGCGCACCGCGGAAATGGCCAGCTTCTTCGGAATTGAGGAGTGGTTTGAAAAAGACGTCTCCTCCCTTTCGGGCGGACAGAAACAGCTGTTGAATCTGGCTTCCGTCATGGCGATGCAGCCGAAACTGCTGCTGCTGGACGAACCGACATCCCAGCTTGACCCGATCGCGGCGGCCGATTTTCTTGCCGCAGTACGCAAGATCAACGAGGATCTGGGCGTCGCCGTCGTTCTGACCGAGCAGCGTTTGCAGGAGGTTTTCCCCATGACGGACCGGGTGATCGTACTTGACAGCGGCCGGATTTTTTCAGACGCGTCCCCGCGCGAAGCGGGCGCCGCCCTGACGGAAAGCAGCCATCCCATGGCGGCTGCCCTGCCCGCACCGATGAAAATTTACGGCGCGGTAAAAAACGGTCTTCCCTGTCCGATGACCGTGCGCGAAGGCAGACAGTGGCTTGACGAATTGTTCCGGGAGCAGACCATTCGTTTTCCCTATATAGAAGAGCCGCAGGCGAAGGCTGAAAAAAAGGATGCCGTCTGTTTGAAGGAATGCTGGTTTTCCTATGACAGGAACGAGCCGGACGTCATCAAAGATCTTACGCTGCATATTCCGCAGGGAGAGCTGTCCTGCATTGTCGGCGGGAACGGCACCGGCAAAAGCACCGCGCTCAGCATCATGGCGGGAATCTTCAGGCCCTGCCGGGGCAAGGTAACGGTGAATGGNNGGGCGCACCGCCCTGCTTCCACAGAATCCGCAGAGCCTTTTTCTGAAAAACACAGTCGGCGATGACCTTGCCGAAGTGCTGGACAAACGACTGTCTGCAGACGAAAAGAAACAGAAGACAGGAGATGTGGCCGCCATTTTGGATATCAGCCATCTGCTCAGCCGTCATCCGTACGACCTGAGCGGCGGCGAACAGCAGCGGGCGGCACTTGCAAAAGTGCTGCTGACGCAGCCGGACATTCTTCTGCTGGACGAGCCGACCAAAGGGCTGGATTCCTTTTTTAAGCAAAAATTTGCCGATATTCTGAAAAAGCTGATAAAATCCGGCGTTACCGTCGTGATGGTATCGCACGACATTGAATTCTGCGCCGAATTCGCAGACAACTGCACCCTGTTTTTTAACGGAACTGCAATTGCAAGCAACGGCGCGCGCGCTTTTTTTGCCGGAAACAGCTTTTATACCACCGCCGCCAGCCGGATGACGCGGGGCCTGTTTCAAGACGCTGTGAGAAACGGAGATGTGATTGCGCTGTGCAACAAAAACCGAAACGCAGACTGACGAAAACAGAATGGCTGACCGGCGTGTCCACGCTGATTCTGGCCCCGTCGGCCGTTCTTTGGGGCGTGTACGGGATGGACGACAGAAAATACTACTTCATCAGCCTGATTATCATAATATGCGCCATGTTGCCGTTTTTTCTGCTGTTTGAGCACCGAAGGCCGCAGGCGCGGGAACTGGTTACGCTGTCCGTGCTGTGCGCCGTTGCGGTGGCGGGTCGCGCGGCGTTCTATATGCTGCCGCAGTTTAAGCCCGTCGCGGCGATCGTCATCATTGCCGGGGTATCTCTGGGAGCGCAGTCCGGTTTCCTTGTGGGCGCGGTCAGCGCCTTTGTCTCCAATTTCTTTTTCGGGCAGGGGCCAAATACGCCGTGGCAGATGTTCGCGTTCGGCATAATCGGTTTTCTGGCCGGTATTCTGTATGAGCGCGGGCCGCTGAAAACCAGCCGTCTTTCGCTGTGTATTTTCGGGGGCGCATCAACCCTCCTGCTATACGGCGGAATTGTGAACGCGGGTACACTGCTTATCAGCGGCCTGCCCGTGACGCTGCCCGCATACCTTGCGGTCTGTCTGGGCTCGCTTCCTTTCGACCTGATTCACGCGGTGGCAAGCGTCATCTTTTTATTCTTTATTTCGCAGCCAATGATTGAAAAAATAGAACGGATAAAAAAGAAATACGGGTTGATGTAAGGTTTTATGCCAAATAATGTAATCTGACTTTATTATTATACTATTTGTATAGTTTAAGAACCATAAAAAGACGATAGCCCGCTGTTTGAAAGGGCTATCGTCTTTTTTAATACCATCCTGTAAAACGAATGTGAGGTTCGCCGGTTATTCGATGATGCATAGATTCTGATTTTACAATTCGCTATGCTTCGGATTAGAGACCCGTTTTTTTGGTACGATGTAAGTGTAGATGTAAACCTTTGAAAAGAGGGAAAGCATCTGCACTTATTTCATTTATAATAAGGGTGTAATTGGTCTGGCGTACGTTTTTTTGGATTAACCACATCCGCAAATAAAACAGTCAGCCATCCCTTATTATGAATCTTCGATTAAGCAGGTTGAAACCGTCAGGGCTTTCGCGTAACGAACCAAACTGAAGCGTAATAAGTGCGGATGGAAACAATTACACATTTACAATGTTCAGAGGAGGTTCAAAATGATTAACGTAGGAATTGATGTATCAAAAGAAAAGAGTACCGTATGCATCTTGAAGCCATATGGTGAGGTAGTTAGCTCCCCATATGAGATTACGCACACAGAACAAGGCTTGTCCGAGCTTGTATCCATCTGCCGGCACTTGGATGGTGAGGTGAGGGTAATACTGGAGGCCACCGGAATTTATCACTTGCCAGTGCTCAGCTATCTGAAAGAACAGAACATTTTTGTCGCGGTCATCAACCCATATGTGATGAAAAAATACGCTTCAACAGCAATCAGAAAGGGAAAAACGGATAAACTGGATGCTATTCGAATTGCTAACTATGGTCTTGATAACTGGTTTCACCTTGTGGATTACACTGCATTTGGAGAAATCTATGCCGAGCTGCGACTTTTGGGCAGGCAATACGCCCACTACATAAATCTTCGAGTACAGAGTATGCATACACTGATAAATATGCTGGACTACACCATGCCCGGGATTAAAAATGTGGTACGCAACGATTCCAGTAATCTGAAAAGAAAAAAGCTGTGTGACTTTGCTGAAAAGTACTGGCATTTTGACAACATCGGTGCAATGAGTGAAGCGGATTTTACAAGTAATTATCTGAAATGGGCAAAAGAAAAGGGATACCGCCCCAGTAAGGCAAAAGCGGCTGCGATCTACGCTCTTGCCAAGGACGGTATCCCTACGTTGCCTTCCAATACCCCATCAACCAAAATGCTGGTATTGGAAGCTGTCAGAGTTCTTCGTGAAGTCGATCGAACTCTTGATTTGATTTTATCACAAATGCAGGAATTGGCAAGCAGCCTGCCGGAATATCCTGTTGTCCGTGAAATGGAGGGAGTCGGCCCCGTCCTTGCTCCAAGGCTAATTGCCGAAATCGGAGACATCCGCCGTTTCCATAGTGGCAAAGCGCTGATTGCTTTTGCGGGTATTGATGCTCCGCCTTACCAATCCGGGCAATTTACCGGAGCGAACCGGCACATCTCCAAGAGAGGGTCCGCTCTTCTCAGAAAAACTGGATTTGAAATCATGAAATGCATCAAAAGCAACAAGCCTCAAAATGGTGCTGTTTACCAGTTTATACTTAAAAAAGAAGCTGAGGGAAAAGCTCTTAAGCTGGCCAAAATCGCTGGATTAAACAAATTCCTGCGCATTTACTACGCAAGGGTAAAGGAAATCTACATAGCTTAACTTCATACCCACACATCCTGGCTGGCTGTATTTCAGGCGGCCTTTTTGTCATACCCTTTTTACCGCAAAATCTTTTTATATTTTATTGATATCCCTCTTGACTTTGCTTAGCAGGTTTTATTTGAAACTTACCCACAAGGGCCTTGAGTGACTGCGCCTGTCCGGAAAGCTCCTCGCTTGCGGCGGCGCTTTCCTCCGCCATTGCCGAGTTGGTCTGAACCACCGCGGAAATTTGATCCACACCCAGCGTTACCTGCCCAATTGCATCCGACTGGCGGTTGGACGCCTCCGAAATTTTTTTCACCGTATCGGTTACATCTTTTGCGCTGTCCACAACGCGGAGAAGCGACTGGGCCGTCTCGTCGGCGATTTTTGTACCGTTTTCCACCTGCCTTACGGAAGTTTCTATTAAGGACGTTGTATCCTTTGCCGCTGCCGCGCTCTTGCTGGCCAGATTTCTCACCTCATCCGCCACCACGGCGAAGCCTTTTCCCGCGGCCCCCGCTCTTGCGGCTTCAACAGCGGCGTTCAGCGCAAGGATGTTGGTTTGGAAAGCGATATCTTCAATGGTTTTGATGATCTTGCCGATTTGTCCGGATGACTCATTGATTTGGGCCATGGCGGCAATCATTTCGCTCATATACCGATTGCTGGCCTCTATTTCATCGCGGACCTGGCTCACATTTTCATTTGCATGGACTGCATGTTCCGCGTTTTCCTTTACATGGGAAGATATCTCCGTAATGGTCGCGGCAAGCTCCTGAACAGAACTGGCCTGCTCCGTCGCACCCTGCGCCAGCGACTGCGCTCCGGTGGAAATCTGCTCGGAACCGCTTAAAACCTGTTCTGACGCCTGATTGATGTCCATCAGCGTCCGGCTGAGGGAATCTGAAATCCTTTGTATCGATTCCCTGATGGAAACAAAGTCGCCCGGATATTCCTGCTGAAAGGCAATGTCAAGCCGGCCGCCCGCAATACTTCCAAGCGTGGAATCAATTTCGCCTATATAGCCATTGATGTTTTCAACCGTGTGATAAAGCGAATCCGCCAGTACGCCGACATCATCCTTTGTTTTCACCGAGGGGACTTCGGAATGAAGATCGCCGTGTGAAAGCAGCTCCAGTCGCTGGCTGAGCTTTCTCAGCGGAATCTGAATCGCATCCGTAAACTTCCAGACGGCAATCAAACCGACAAGCAGCGTCAAGGCGGCGACCAGCAGCACAGCAACGGAAACGCCGGAAGTTTCGCTGTCAATCTCTTTTTGCGGTATCATCGCAATCACTTTCCAGCCTGTGTTGGGAGAGGTATAAATATTAGTCAGGAACTGCTCTCCGCCCAGCTTGGTGCTTTTCACCCCGTCGGTCGCTTTGGCAATATCCTCAAGCCCCGTGACTTTTAAGTCTTCAAGCTTCTTAAGGTTATATTTACTGTCCATGGAATCGGAAATAATGGTCCCATTCTGATGAACCAGTATAAGGTAGCCGCCCTTTCCTATCTTCACCTGATTCAGCATTTTTGTCATCGAATTCAGATTGACGTCAATCCCCGAAACACCCAGAAGCGTATCTCCGTCATATACCGCTTTAACCAGGCCAAGGATAATATTCCCATCATTCTCGTAGGGTTCCGTATACACATATTTTCCCTTGCCTGTGACCGCAGTGGTATAAAACAGACGCTTTGTCGGGTCATAGTTTGCCACAACCGCGCCGCCTTCCGGGCTCTGCATATATTCCTTGCTTTCAAGCCCGTAGTAAACATAGGTAACATAAGGGTGGGCAAGACGGAAGGAGTCAAAGGACCGGAATATTTCCTGTTCCATTCCTCCGGCCTTGGACGATCTGATGACCCTGTCGTCGCTTTCCCCTTTATTAACATAACTGGTCAGATGTCCGTTCGACGACTTCATCAGGCTTGCAGGCGCCAAATAATCAAGATTGTACTGTATTTCAGAAAAAAAGGTTTCCATATTTTTATCAGCCAGTTTTAACTGCTGGCCGCTGGACGCTATGTATTGTGATTTAATCTGATTGGGCAGTATAAACAGGGACATTACGGCGAAAGGAATGGCAATCACAATTGCAAAAATGATACTGAGTTTTTTCTTCAAGCTGGATCTTTTCATCGGTTTCTGGGATTTTTCCTGAGCTGTTGCAGATCGTTTAGCGGGAATAAACATTTACTTTCCTACCTTTCATCAATACTGCTCTTTGGTAAAATATTTAGACGGCCATTATTCCTCACAGATTTTGCATTTTAACGCAAAAAAGAGGCGGTTTGACGCCGCCTCAATAATCATTTTTCATTTTGTGTCATCACAACTATTGACAAACAGCCTTTATAAAACGAATGCTGCCGGAAGCCTATTCGTATTTTCTTCCCGTTTTCCGGATATTCAATTTGCCGTCATGTTCCACGTCATCGGCGTAACGGAAATCACCTTGTCTATATAGACGGCATAAATATCACTGTCCGGCTCCAACGTATCCATGTCGACAGACAGACGGGATTTCAGCTCAAACCTTTTTGAAAAATCCCGCTGTTCGGGCCGGATAAAACAAAAATAATTCTGATGGCTCTGGCGCGTGATATGATAGTTCTGCACATCCCGCAGTTGATCGGGAACATTGATGTTCAGCAGGGTGGCCCCTCCGGGCATACCGTCGGACAACACGGACTTTGCGGCCCTTCGGGTCATTTCCGCGGCCGCACGCCAGTCGGCCGGACTGTAATCCGTTTTTCGCTGCACCTGCAGAGGCATCTGCAGGGAAGATGCAATCGCCGGAATTTCATGGGAATTCGCTTCAAAGGCCGCCCCGAGGGTACCGCTGCATGTAACGATGGTTCCAAGGTTTTCTCCATAGTTGATGCCGCTGATGCACAGATCCGGTTTGCGCTGTGCAAGCTCCAGCACGGCATGTGCCACCGCATAGGCGGGAGAGCCGTGCACAGCGTATGCTTTTGTGCGCTTGCCGCGGATACTGAGGAAAGCGGTGTCGATAATTCCCAGATCGTCTGTGCGCGGAAAGGCCCGCCCCATGCTGGTCTGCTGGCAATGCGGCGCCGCAATCAGCAGTTCGCCCAAATCGGCCACCGCCTCCGCAGCCGCATGCAGGCCGGGCGAATAGATTCCATCGTCATTTGTAATTAGAATCAAAGGCTTCATATTGTCCTCCGGAGCTTTACCGAAAAGTAAGGCGGGAATCTCCGCTCTGCACCATCCGGCAATAAAAAGGAAAGATTAACTGAAAATTTCATACGACCGTCTGAGAAGGTCATCCGTGCATTTCGTAATGTCCCGGTATACCGCATTCATCTTTTCATATTTTTCAGTATTTTTCAGATCGGGCTGGAATTTATCCCGTATGCGGACCATATGGGACACGGCCTCGTCAAAGTTTTTATACGCCCCCACCGCGACGGAGGCACAGATTGCCGCGCCGACCGCCGCCGCACCGTTGACCACGTTGCGCGAAGTCGGAAGTCCGAAGACGTCGGAAAAGATCTGCATGAACAAATCGCTGTTGGAGCCGCCTCCGGAGATAATCACGTTGTCCAGCGTGAGGTCAAGTTCCCCGCACATTTCGTCTACGCGGTTCTTCATGGTCAGGGCAATACCTTCCAGAATAGAGCGGTACATGTGCGCGCGGGTATGGCGTCCGTCAAAACCAATCATGGTGCCCTTCTTGAACGGCTGATCCGCGGGAGCAAGAAAGTCAAGAACGGTCATCAGGCCGTCGCTGCCCACCGGGACCGCTTCCGCTTCTTTACTTAAAAGTTCCTCGGCAGACATCCCCATTGCTTTTGCTTTCTCTTCGTAGCTGTCTCCCAGCACATTCTTAAACCAGCTGACCGTCCACATGCCGCGGCGGATGCCGTTGCTTTCATACAGGTACTGGTTGGGAACAGACGCGAAATTACTCCAGAAATTGACGGTATTCTTCGGGTTATCGTGTCCCTGGGCCATAGCCGCAATGTATGTGCCCAGTGAAATGAGCGCCGTTTTTTCGCCGGTGCAGCCCGCGCCCAGCGCCTCTACCGCCTTGTCGTTTGCGGTCGCCACGACCGGAAGTCCCTCCGGGATACCGGTTGCCTCCGAGGCTTCCTTTGTCACATAGCCGAGGATGGTGCCCGGCATCTGCAGATGAAACAGCATATCGCGTGTAAGATTGTATTCGGCAATCTTTTTGTCATCCTCATACCACTGCCACGTATCCGTGTCCATCGGCCAGACGCCCTGATAGTTTGCCGCCGTGTCGTTAAAATTGCCGGTAAAGCGGTGGGTGATATATCCTGATGAAGTGGTGACATAAGCGATTTCATCACTGACCTGCTCATGCGGGCGCGAAACGCGCTGGTCCATCCAGCTCATGACCGGCGAGTACAGGGAACCGTCCTTTTTCAGCAGCGCCCGGCAGAACCGAATCGTACACAGCCCGACTGCCAAAATATCATTGACATTTCCGTCAAATTCAGCCAGCGTTTTTTTACTTGCCACCGCGATCGAATCCCACAGATCGTCATCGGGATGCTCGACAATCCCCGGAGACGGCAGATTCACCGGTTTGAGGTTCTCCTTCCCCTCACAGACAATATTTCCTTCCAAGTCGAAGATCAGGATTTTTGAACTCTGAGAACCGCCGTCAACGGCCAGAATGTATTTTTTACTCATACAAAATTTCTACTGCCTTTCGGATAGTGTCGGGGTGGGGGCAGGCCCCGCCCCGCTATATCAAATTAACGGACCAGATAGCCGCCGTCAACGACAACCAACGTGCCTGTTACATAATCGGATGCATGGCTTGCGAGGAATACGACGGTTCCCATCAGATCCTGTCTTTCACCCCAGCGGTTTGCCGGAATGTGATCGAGTACCCGCTGGTTGGTAACCGGATTGCTGCGGGTTTCCACGGTGATGTTGGTCGCGTAGTAACCGGGCGCAATACCGGTAACCTGGATATTGTACTTGCCGAGCTCATCCGCATAAGCTTTGGTCAGACCCGCGATACCGTGTTTCATCGCCGCGTATGCCGGTGAACCCAGCCCACCGAGATAAGAGAACAGCGAACAGATATTGATGATCTTGCCGCTCTTCTGCGGAACCATATACTTGGCTGCCTCATGGCTCATATCGAACGCCGCGGTAAGGCCGGTCGCAATCATCGGGTCCCAGTCGGCGCGGTCAAAATCCAGAACATCGTTGAGCTTGCAGATGCCGGCGCAGTTAATCAGAATATCAATGCTTCCGAACTGCTTGACACAGGCTTCAACGACCTTGGCCGGAACGCCCTTTTCGGTAAGATCGCATTTCATAAAGCCCATTTTGCCGCCGGCGCCCTCAATCAGCTTCTGCGTTGTCCCGTCGTCCTCCAAAAAGCTGGCGACAAATACATTGGCGCCAGCCTTTGCCAGAGCCAGTGAAAAGCACTGTCCAAGGCCGCTGTTGCCGCCGGTTACAATCGCATTCTTACCCTTTAAACTGAAGAAATCCATAGAAAAATCATTGATATCGAAACTCATCCTATTTACCTCCATTGTATTTTGTTTGTAAGACGAAGACCCGTACCGCCCAACCGTATCTGCACACTATACTGTTCCCGGCACCTTTTGTTCGTATGAAACAAATATGATTTCATACAACAAAAAAAGCAGCTTCAAGACAGCATTATGCTGTGTTGAAGCTACTTTCTCTTCATCTCTTTAGTAACTGTAACCTAGTATAAAGAATATATATCTGTTTGTCAATGCTATTTTGTTCGAATTTTTTCTTATTTTTTTGTATACATTGTCGAATTTCCTGTTGCTCGAAAAATACAGATTCAATCACGCCAGATTTCCTGATTTGTGGTGGATATCGCAATCGCCCCGGCGCTCAGCGCTCCGATCACATCGTCTTTATCCAGAATCAGGCCGCCCGCGATAACAGGCCGGTCAATCTCGGCGCACAGGTACCGGATGACCTTGGACAGGCCCGCCGGAAGCAGCTCAACCACATTCGGATCGGTTACGCGGACGTGCTTGACCACATTGGCATAGGTAATAAAATCAATCATAAAAAAACGCTGAATGGTGAACAGCCCTAATTCATTGGCGCGCTTAATCAAAAACGGCTTGGTGCTGATGATGCCGTCGGCTTCCGTGTATTTCTTAATAAAATCCACGCAGATTTCCTTGCTGGCAAAACCCGTAATGAGATCAACATGCACAAAAACGATTTTTCCCATTTTTTTGAGTTCTTTGACGATATCCGCAATGGTACAGATATCCCCGAACAAAACGTTGACCATCATACAATCAACATTCCCGACTTTTTCCACAGCTTCCCATTTATTCAGCGCCGCAATCACCGGACAGACTTCCGTATTTGCTAAAAATTCTTCCGTTGTCAGCTTCATAATACACCTCTGCTTATCGATATGGATGTCAATCCGGCACAAGTCGTTCCACACTGTTTTCCGCCTTACTTATGATCCGCATTTAATCGTTTTTATTATACCACGCTCTCTCTGTTTATACAAACGTTTCACAGCAGGCCTTTGCTTTTTAAAAAATTATGCGCCACATATTCGGGCGTTTTTCCTTCCTGATCCACAAGATAGTTGAGGGAACGCATCGTCTCGTCATCCAGAAGCCCGGTCATTGTGTCAAGAACGCCCTTCATCTCCGGGTATTCTATCAAAACCGACTCGTTAATCATCGGGATGGCATAATAGGAAAGCAGGGCGTTTTTGTCATCCTCAAGTATTTTCAGCTGATACGTTTTCAGCAGTCCATCCGTCGAATACGCCGTCAGCACGTCACACTTTCCGCTGTCTATGGCCGTATATCCCAACCCGCCCTCTATGGGTGAAAGCGCTTTGAATTTCAGATTGTACGAATTATTCAGCGCGACAATTCCGTCTTGGCGGTTATTAAATTCAATGGTAGGTGAAAATACCAGTTGGCTGCCGGCTTTTTTCAGGTCGGAAATGCTGTTCAGACGATATTTTTCGGCGGTATCCTTGCGGACCGCCAGTACGAACGAATTATTAAAGCCGATGGGGTCCAGTACCTGGATTCCCTGTTTGGCCATCAGGTCCCGAACAGTAGAGTAGATGTGCTCTTTGTCGGTGGAACTCCCTTGATTCAGCAGGCTGCCATACGCTGTTCCCGTGTATTCAACATACATATCGATGTCATGATTCTTTAATGCATTATAGGTGATGTCGGTACTGCCCAGATTCAGATCCCGGACAACGCTGATATCCGTTTTGTCCTCAATCAGATCAGCGTACATGTTTCCCAAAATCAGCTGTTCCGTAAAATTCTTTGAGCCGACGTGAATCACTTTTCCTTTTTGCTTATATGCGGGCGCCACCGAAGCGGCGATGATCGCAACGGTAACCGCCAGCGCGCCGACCGATACAATCCATCGCTTTCTCTTATTGCGCCGGACCTTTTCCTTCGTCATATCAACGCTTGGATTAATCAGATTGACCGGCGTCACGACCTTCTCCAGAAAACCGACGACAAAATCGACCAGCAAAGCCAGAAAGCAGGCCGGAATCGCGCCGCTTAAAATCAGGTTGGTATTGCTGGTCTGAATTCCGGAGTAAACCAGATACCCCAGTCCGCCCGCGCCGATGAAGGCCGCGATGGTGACAAAGCCCACGGCATTGACCGCGGCGATGCGGATACCCGCCATAATCACCGGAAGTGCGAGCGGCAGCTGTACTTTCCCCATGACCTGTCCCTGGGTCATTCCTATTCCTTTGGCCGCCTCCAGCGTGTCCGGATCGATATTGTTAAGGCCGATACAGGTGTTTTTGATAATCGGCAGCAGGGAATAGATCACCACGCAAAAGATTGCGGGTGCCGTGCCGATGCCAAGATAAGGGATTAAAAATCCCAGCATGGCCAGACTGGGGATTGCCTGCACAATATTGGTCATCCCCAGAATCGGCTTGGAAAGCTTTGGCGAGTGGCTGATCAAAATCCCTACAGGGATGCCAATGAGGACGGCAATTCCCACGGACAGAATGGTCAGCTGAATATGGTCAAAGAACAGGGATAAAACCTGTTCGCGAATGTTCCAAAAACTTGTAAAAAAATCAGTCATATGGAAGCCTCCGTATCAACAAACTGCTGACTTAAAACAGTCATAAGACTTTTGGACGTAATCAATCCGGCCAAGCGCTTCTCCCCATCCGCAACCGGAACAAAATCAAGCTGATTCCGGCGGACATAATCGAGGATTTCCAGAAGATTTTTTTCCGGAGCCGTCTGCGGAAATTTTGTTTTCATGATATCACCCACCGACTGCGCATGTGCGTCCTGCTTCTGAATATCGGCTCCGTAAGCAACTCCGATTAAATGATTTTCCGAATCGACCACAGGCACCGCGTTGATTTCGTTGGCTGCCATCAGCTCAGCGCACTTCGTCAGGGAGGTTTCGGGGGTACACGCAGCGGGTTTTGCCAGCATGATGTCCCTGACCCGTATCAGCTCAGGCGTATTCCAAATTCTTTTTCGTCCCACAAAACTGGAAATATATTCATTGACCGGATTTTTCAGAATATTTTCCGGCGTGTCGTATTGGACAATGCGTCCGCCGTCAATGATACAAATCCGGTCTGCTATTTTTATCGCTTCATCCATGTCATGCGTCACAAAGACGACGGTTTTCTTCAGCCGGGTCTGCAGTCCGACAAGCTCCGACTGAAGCTGTGCCCTGGTGATGGGGTCCAGCGCGGAAAAAGGCTCGTCCATTAAAACGATCTTTGGGTCGGACGCAAACGCCCTGGCGACGCCGATTCTCTGCAGCTGGCCCCCGCTTAGCTGCGAGGGGTAGCGATACAGGTATTCTTCCGGGTCCATTCCGACAATCCTCATCATTTCAGAGGTGATATGGTCTCTTTGATCTGCGTTCATACCTTCAAGTTGCAGAATGATTTCAATATTATCTTTCACCGTCATATGCGGAAAAAGGCCGGTCTTCTGAATCACATACCCTATTTTCCGGCGCAGCTTCACCGTATCAAGCCGGGCAATGTCCTGATCATCAATCAGAATCTTACCCGAAGTCGGGCGTGTCAGCTTATTAATCATCTTCAGCGTTGTGGTTTTGCCGCAGCCGCTCGGCCCTACCAAAACCACCATTTCCCCATCCTGAATTTCAAAACTTAGATTTTTAATAACTTCACCGTGTTTAAATGCTTTTGTCACGTTTTCAAATCGGATCAAAGGGATACCTCCTCCACAGATTCTCCATCCTTTTCCAACCGTTCAATCAATTTCGGAACGATCTCATACAAATCCCCGCAAACCGGGATATGGGCCAGATCAAATATTTTCGCCTCCGGGTCGCTGTTGATCGCGATAATCGTCTTTGCCCGGCGGATGCCCGCCTGAAACTGTACCGAGCCAGAGATTCCGCAGGTCAGCAGCAAATCAGGGGATACGGTTGCTCCGGACAGGCCGATCTGTTTTTCATGAGGCAGAAGCCCTTTTTCCACCAGTGCCCGCGAGCACGCAAGGGCTCCTCCCATCCGTTGCGCCAGATGCTCCAGCATCACCAGATCCTCTTTCCTTTTGACCCCGCGTCCCGCCGCGACCAGCACTTTCTGTGCGGCAATGCCCGCCGCGAGCTTTAGCGGCTGAACGTCCAGCAAATGAATGTGCCCGTCCGTTTTCCTGCTCAGAGCACACAGTTCCGGCATCCTGTCTCCTTGACGCACACAGGAAGACATCACGCCGGGGCGTACCGTCGCCATTTGCGGACGGGTATGGTCGGTGACGATTCTGGCCATGATGTCGCCGCCAAAAGCGGGCCGAATCTGAATCAAACCGCCTTCCGGGGTGCGCTCCAGTTCCGTGCAGTCCGCTGTCAGTCCCGTGCGGCAAGCCACGGCAATACGCGGCGCAACCGAACGTCCGAAACAGGTTCCGGAAATCAGCAGCACCGACGGATCAATCCGCCGGACACATTCCACCACCGTTTCCGCACACTCCTGCGCATCGTATGTACGGCATGTCTGACCGATATATACCCGCTGCAGCGGCAGGCCGCGCAGGTCTTCCGGAAGACGTTCGGCGTTTCCGCCCATCACAACGCCGTACAGGCTTCCTCCGCAGGGCTGCGCCAGTTCGAGCGCCTTCCCGATCAGCTCAAGAGAAGAGGCATGTAATCCGTTTTCACCTGTTTCCAGGCAAATCAAAATGTCCTGATTCATCCTCTCACCTCGTGTAAAATCATTTCGGCGCAGGCATCCGCAGTACCTGAAAACAAGGGGTTCCGCTGTGTGCGCGGCGGCGGATAAATTTTCCTGACCCGCGTCGCGGAGCCGTTCAGCCCGTAATGGGCGGGGTCCCGGTCGGAGAGATCTTTTATCCCGATGGAGACGACCGTTTTTTTACCGGCTGTCATTTTTAAACGGAGAGACGGCAGCCGCGGAAGAAATCCCTCCCTCTCCACAGACAGCAGGCAGGGCAGCGGCAGCAGCATGCGCACCCGTTCCCGCTCTGTCTTCTGCGCGACGGTTACGGATGCTTCCGTCACATTTTCAATATCCGATACCCAGTTCGCATGCGGGACATTCATCCACTGTGCCAGCGCACCGCTGACCTGGGCTGTGTCCCCGTCGGTGGTTTGTCTTCCGCATAGAACCAACTCATATTCTCCCGCCGTTTCCATCGCTCTATACAGCGTGTAAGAGGTTGCAAGTACATCAGCCCCGGAAAAGGCCGGATCCGATATCAAAAAACCGGCATCCGCCCCCATAGAAAACGCGGTCCTTATCACGTCCTCCGCTTTCGGAGGCCCCATTGTAAAAACATGGATTTCCGCCGGCACGTTCTCCCGGATGCGGAGAGCGGCTTCCAGTGCGCTCAAATCATAGCTGTTTACCTCCGGCTTCAGTCCCGCGCGGACAATCACACCGGTTTCTTCATTCATCAATCCGCGCGATTCCGCAGGAACCTGCTTCATGCAAACCGCAATTTTCATATTTTTCCTCCTCTTCCGTAAAACTTTAAAACATATTGCCGGGATTCCAGAACCCTTCGGGATCATATATTTTTTTCAGAGCATGCATCCGCATCAGTTCCGCATCGTCCTTCGGCATCCAGCTCCGTTTCACCTTGCCGATGCCGTTTTCCCGGGCGATGCAGCCGCCAAAGCCGCGCGCCTCCCGCAGCACCCAGCGCATCCACGCCTCGCATTGCTCCTGCTCCGACAAATTTTCGGGAAAGAGGTTGCAGTGGACATGGTTTTCGCCGATGTGACCGAAGATACAGTGCGCCGGATTCAGGTCGCGCAGGCATTCCGCGTACCAGTCCATTACCTGGGAAAACATCTTGCCGGGAAAGGAAATATCTGTTGAAAGCTTGGTAATTTCCGGATGGTTCCGGTGATTTTCCTCTACCGCGAGGTTTACCGTTTCCGGTACCGCATGACGGAAGGTACGAAGTGCTTCCAGCTCTTTTTCACCGGATACCGCCCATGCGCGGTCGGGGTCGCTTCCGCACTGCAGCGCCCGCTCCATCAGGATTTCCGCCATGGATTCAATCCCCGATTCTTCCCCTGCGATTTCCAGGTAAACCATTGCGTCAAAATCCGGGTCAATGGGCGGGACATTGTTCAGCTTGCTCAGCAGTTCCTTCCTTTCTTCCAACAGTCGGATGGACTCGCCGTCGATATACTCCGCCGCAGTCACCTTTGCAGCCACCGGCGGCAAAGGATTCCCCTGCAGCCCGTCGGCAAACGCCCACGCCTCGCTTTCCGTCTTAAAGAAGAAAGCAATCCCCCACTGTTCCGCGGTGCACGGCAGCAGCCGGAGCGTCAGGGCGGAAAAAATTCCGAGCATCCCTTCGCTTCCAAGAAAGGCGTCCAGTTCGTCAAGGCGCTGCCCGTCAATAGTAAGAAAATGTTCTCCGCGCCGGATTTCCCGCACCGTACCGTCCGCCAGAATCACGCGCGCCGCTTCAAAATACTGTTTGGTATCCCCGTAAGCATAAACGCCGATTCCGCAGGCCGCCGTCGCCGCAACACCGCCGACCGTCGCGGAGGTCTCCGTCGGCTCCGGCGGCCAGAACAGGCGCACCGGTCCGCCCAGTCTTGCAAGCGCCTGCTTTAATTCTGTAAGCCGCAGTCCGGGTTCCACGGTCAGCAGATATTTTCCGTCTGTTTCGGAAAAGTCCAGCACCTGACTGAAGTCGGTCATACTCATCAGATGTCCGCCACGCGGAACCCCGCTGCCTACGATACCGGTTTTTCCGCCCTGTGCCGTTACCGGAATTCCCTGTTCGCGCAGTTCACGGAGAATCGAGCGTATTTCTTCTTCGCTGCGCGGAAACGAGATGCTTTTCGCTTCACCGGTAAACTGGGACTCATCCCGGACGTACTCCGCATACGTTTCATCCATAGAAAAAATTCGTCGGTTGTTCATGAAATCATACTCCAATTTTAAATTATAGCATACACAGCCGCCTTTATTTTTCGCCCGCTGCGCCGGTTCGCCGTGATATGTGGTCTCCGGCTGTATTGTCCCGCTCTTTTATAAATTCGTCACAGAGATATTGCAGAACGGTATGCCAGTCGTCTACAATCGAAACATCGGCCTTCTTATGAATCGGCGCCCGCGGGTCGGAATTGACGGATACAATCAGTCCGCTCTTTTCAATTCCGGCGTAAAAAGCCGGCGCGCCGGAAACACCCGCCGCGATGCAGATCTCCGGCTTAAGCATGGCGCCTGAAACACCGACCATCCGGTTCAGGGGAGCCCATGCGCTCATGGCAACCGGGCGGCTGACGCCCAGCTCGGCCCCCATTTTTTCCGCGGCCTTCGCCATGTATTCAATGCCCTCACGGCTTTTGGCTCCCCTGCCGGCGGTAAGAATAAACGGCGCCGTTTCCAGATTTTTCTCCTGCTCGTCTTTCATAAGGGTAAAATCCGCGGAAAAATTGTTTTCCGTACCTTCCGGCACAGTCAGCGTCTCCAGCAGCACGGCGGGTTCGCCGGTTTCTGCCGCAGGCTCGGCGCAGGATTTTGCAACAGACAGGCAATACGGCGAGCGTTTCAGCACAAACGTTGCTTCCATATGGCCGCCGTATACCGCCTTCGTGGCAATAATACATCCTTGCTCACACTGCACGCCGTCGACCGCTGCCATGGCTGAACCGCCCCGGCGCTGCCCCAGCCGAACCGCCATCTCCGACCCAAAGCAGTTTCCGGCAAACAGGTAGACTTCCGCCATTTTCCGTGCCTCCAGCGCGGCAAGCACATTCAGCATCGTTTCCGTCCGCCCTTGGGTCAGACAGACCAGCAGAGCCTGCTGCACCGGCACCGCGCTCAGCAAACTGGCGCAGTCGGTCTTTTCCGTGTAGAATACAACTGCGGTATCAACTTCCATGCCCTCTGCGCGCTGTGCAAGGAACCCCGCAAGCAGCCGACCCTGTTCATGGTAATCGTCCGCGCAGGCATTCAGCACCAGAACCCCTTTCATAAGCGACTCAGCCTTCCTTTCAGGTAATGATGGTACAGAATTCTTGCTTTTTCTTCCGGCGTGCCGGCCTCAATGAGAAAGCCTTCCCGTTCCCGGCGAATCGGGGTAAGGGAGCACAGTTCCGCATCCGGATGGGGCAGCATCGCTTCCGCCTGAGGAAAATCCGCCATTTTCAGCAATGTAACAGGCTGTTTCCCATACATCATCTTGTCCTTCAGCGTCGGAACACGGAGGTAGGTGCCGGGGGCATCGCCGACGCTCAGCACGCAGGGAGCGGAAACGGTCTGTACCGCTTTTCCGCCGTCAACCGCGCCGGTAACACGGAGGCGGTGTTCCTCCACGGCTTCCATCGCGGTCACCTGTGTCACACACGGCCACCCCAGCAGTTCCGCCGCCATCAGCGGCGTGCAGGCGTTGTCGCCGCCCTGCCTTTGGCGCCCCATCACGATAAAATCCGGATGCGCCTGTTCCCGCGCGTAGGAGGCAATGATTCGGGCAATGATCTCCGGGCGAAAGCGCAGATCCGCGTCGCCGGGATCAACCCGCACCAGCTGATCGAACTTCAATGCGGCGAGCGTCTTCAAGAAGGGGTCGCCGGACTTTCCGCCGACCGTCAGCGCGCATCTATAAAAACAAAAAGAGCCTTTAGGCTGATCAGAAAGCTTAAGGCTCATTTCTAACGCACTTTCATCAAAACTATTCCAATCTAGCGGCGCAAACGAAGTATTTACTTTTAAATCGGACCTGAAGGCCCAATCCTCTTCGGAAAGGGCCTCCAAATCCGGAACAACGGAAAAAGGAAGAAGTAACTTCATCATTTTCTAAGAGGAATCAGTGTTCCCATGTTCATAATGCCGTTCGGGTCAAACGCCTTCTTCAGGGTGTCAAGCATGTAGTAGGATGAGCCGTACTCCTGATAGGCGTAGTGTGCCCGCGCCTTGCCAAGGCCGTGATGATGGGCAATCGATCCGCCGTATTTGACGACCTGCTCGCAGATAATCCTGTTAATAAGGTTATGGTACTTGTTAATCTCTTCTTCCGGCGGGCAGTCTACAATATTGTAATAGTAGACGAAGTACATATTGGTACCGTTGATATAGCTGTGGGAAGAATGACCGCCGATCAGGGTGATGTCCGGCACCTCCGCCATGATGCGTTTGCAGGCGCTGTCATAAATTTCATAGA
Source organism: Ruminococcaceae bacterium UBA2656 (assembly GCA_002359465.1). Lineage (GTDB taxonomy): Bacteria > Bacillota > Clostridia > Oscillospirales > Acutalibacteraceae > Caproiciproducens. The sequence goes on along the minus strand of DENA01000034.1, from coordinate 3,184 downwards.
TGCAGTCCCAGCAGCCGGAAACCTCGGTGGTAATGCCGATATTCTGGGTCGCCCTGATTTCCTCACGCTCCTGTGCAATCTGCTCCGCGCCCCAGTTGAGTTTGCCGAACCATTTCTCTATATACTTCGGGTCAACCGCTTCGCACTCGTCATACCGTGCGACGATTTCCCTGATGCCGGCTTCTGTGGCGGCGGCGATGCCTTCGGGGCCTTCCGCCGTAAAAATCATCACGCACTTGCCGGGCGCAGCAAAATGAGAGAAGCTCATTGCGCCGTCGGCGGGATCATACAGGCGGGCAATGGACGGCTTGTAGCCTTCGACCATCACCTCGCGGAGCACCTCGAAGCCGGTCTTCATGCTGTCAAGCGTATATCCCAGAAAACGGTTGCTTTCCGGACGGTACTTGAACAGCTTAACGGTTACTTCGGTAATGAAGCATAGGGCTCCCTCATTTCCGATCACGATATTTCTGATGTCCGGTCCGACCGATCTGCGCGGAACATTCTTGATCCGGCAGATTTTGCCGTTTGGAAAAACCGCTTCAAGACCGACGACCATGTCTTCAATTCCGCCATACAGCGTGGAAAACTGGCCGATGCTGCGGGTTGCCACCAAACCGCCCATTTGCGCCAGCGGCTTGGACTGCGGGGAATGTCCTGTGGTATAGCCCTGCTCCCTGAGCATGTCATCCAGTTCCTGCAGGGGAACTCCGCACTGGCAGGTAACCTGCATATTGTATTTATCAACCTTCAGGACTTTGTTCATCTGGGAACCGTCGACCACGACGGAATCCTTTAATGACGTTTCCAGTCCGCCCTCAATAGCCGAATGGCCTGTTCTGGGAACGATATTAATCTGATATTCATTTGCAAACTTTAAAACATCGGAAACTTCCTCGGCGCTGTGTACATAGACAACAGCTGCCGGTATCGGCTGTGTATATACTTCGCACACCTGCTCATATTTTCGGTAGCGGTCAAGGCTGCTCTCTTTGAGAACCTGCTCATCCGTCACTACATTCGCTTTTCCAAGAATTCGGACCAGGCCCTCGACGATCTTTTCTCTTTCGATTAATGCCATGCTGTTTACTCCTTTTCTTTATCTCAAATTGACCAATAAAAAAAGAGAAAGCAACTTTTAAATGGGTATACGCCCACTAAAAGTTACTTTCTCTTACTCTCTTTGGTAACTGACTACAGTATAACGGCTGGTTGTTTATTTGTCAATTGTCTAATTTAACTAGTATTTTTCATTTTTATTTAGCGTTTCTGTTTGATGACAACGCGCAATATTTGCTGTATACTGTCAACAGTTACTATCAGAGAGATGAGAGATTGAGTAACTTCAACTAATCCGCTTATTTGGGCGGATTAGTTGAGGTTATTCTTTTTTTATCTAAAAATATTGTGCACAGATATTTTTAGAGATTTTCTCATCATCCCACTGACACAAAAACGAGGAGGAAAAATTAATGAACAAGGCATTCATCAAAAAGTATGGCACGCTTCTGCTGCTTGCCGCAGGTGCCGGAATCATTTTTCAGTTACCGTACATTCGTGAAACCTTTTATGTTCAGATTCAAAACGCGATGAATCTTACCAACACGCAAATGGGTCTTCTGTCATCCGGCTACGCGTCAATGGCGCTGTTTTCTTATTTTATCGGCGGGATTATCGCCGACAAATTTTCGGCGAGAAAGCTGCTGACCTTTTCATTCATCGTAACCGGCGTTCTGGGCCTTTGGTTTTCCATGTTCCCCGGCTACAACGTCTGCCGCATCATCTTTGTCCTCATGGGTATTTCCNNCATCATTACATACTGGTCTGCCTGCATCAAAGCAACCCGTATGCTGGGCTCCAGTGAGGAACAGGGCCGTCTGTTCGGTCTGCAGGAAGGCCTTCGAGGCATTATGAACGCATTGCTGGTATTTGGTATGATGGCGGCATACAACCATTTTGCCGACAAGGTTCTGGGCGCGCAGTGGGCAATCCGTGTCTGCGCGATTGTCGTTATCATTATCGGTATCCTGAACTGGTTCTTTATTGAGGATACAAAAAGAGAAGAAAACACGGAGAGTGTTCTTGACGTTGCAAAAGGAATGTTCCGCGCCATGAAAATGCCCCGCGTCTGGGTCATTTGCGCCATTGTCTTTACCGCGTACAGCATCTATGGCATGCTGGGTTACCTCAACACCTACTGCGTCAAGGTTTACGGCGCTTCGGAAACTGTCGGAACCACGCTCGGCGCCTTCCGCTATATCATTCAGGCCGTGGGCGGCATTATCGGCGGATTCCTGGCCGATAAAATCGGTTCCCGCATCAAGGTCATCATTGGCTGCGCCGTGTTGTTTATTTTGTCCTTCCTCGGATTCTTGGTGCTTCCGGAATCCGCCGCGGTACTCAATGTTGTCATTATAAACTTTATCTTCGGCCTGTTCCTGATCTATGTTGTTCGTTCCATGTACTTCGCCATTATCGATGACGCGCACCTTCCCGTTAAGTCTACCGGCCGTGTTTCCGGTTTTGTATCGTTCCTCGGCTATTCACCCGACATCTTCATGTATACCATGATCGGCAGCTGGATGGATGCCAATCCCGGCAAGGCCGGTTATAATATGATGTTTGTCTATGCCCTCGTAATGGCCGCCCTCTGTTTCGTCTTTGCCTTTGTCCTGTTCCGCATTGTTAAGAAAGATAAAGACAAGGCTGCTGACATGGAAACCGCTTAATCCCATTTCCTGCTTTTTCAACCCCCTTATTTTTCTGTATTGAAACACAACTTCCCTTTCCACGATTTTGACCTGTTTTCAATCCATAATAAAACTTGACTCCGCTGCGACGCAGTGGAGTCATTTGTTTATGGAAAAACAAACGTTATCTCCCCCGNNGGGAGATAACGAAATTCATTCAACTGTAACACACCAAAATCATTTTTATAATCTGCCGAATATGGGAGAAAACCCGCCATATAAGCGGGTTTTCTTCATAAAATGTGCGACCAGGCCTGTAAGCCGAGTTCTGTCGTGAACAGCCATCTATCTTGGCCGGATGTTGCCATCGCGGCTCAGTGCCACCTTCTCGGGACGCGCCGGGCCGACGCATAAGTCCCTCTGCGGTGTTGCTCCGAATAGGGTTTGCAGAGCCGCGCGGTCTCCCGCGCGCTGGTGAGCTCTTACCTCGCCTT
>DENA01000029.1 GCA_002359465.1 Ruminococcaceae bacterium UBA2656 | reverse complement strand
GTGACCATTCAGGCGCAGATTCTAGACCTGCTTTATCATATGCGTGAAAAATTCAACATGGCTGTCCTGCTCATCACCCATGACCTCGGCGTGGTGTCGGAGGCCGCCGACCGCGTCATCGTGATGTACTGCGGGAAAATTGTTGAGGAAGCGGATGTGAAAACACTGTTTGAAGAGACGATGCATCCCTATACGCTCGGCCTGCTCCGTTCCATTCCCAGACTGGAGGACGAGAGCAGCGAACCGCTCTATATGATCAAGGGCATGGTGCCGAATCCGCTGAAAATGCCGTCCGGCTGCGCTTTCTCCGACCGCTGCGACCGGTGCATGGACTGCTGCCGCGAAAAGATGCCGGCACTGGTTGAAAGGGACGGCCATAAGGTGCGCTGCTTCCTTTACGGAACGGAAACAGAGGAGGCGGAAAAGCATGAGTGAAGTATTGGTGGAAGTGAAAAATCTGGCCAAGTATTTTAATCTGGAAAACGACTTTTTCGGCCGTCCGACCACTGTTTTAAAGGCGGTGGACGATGTGTCGTTCGAGATTCACAAGGGAGAGGCATTCGGTCTTGTCGGCGAATCCGGCTGCGGAAAAACCACGATCGGCAAGATGCTGGTCAATCTTTACACCCCCACGCGTGGAGAGATTGTTTTCGAAGGTACCGACCTGACCAAGCTGTCGGAAGAAAAGCGCCGCGCGTTCTGCAAGGACATTCAGCTGATTTTTCAGGACCCGTACGCTTCGCTGAATCCCCGGATGACGATCGGGGATATTATTGCGGAGCCGATCAAGATCAACAAGCTGCTTCCGAGCAATGAAATTGAAAAAAGAGTCACTTATCTTCTGAACTGCGTCGGCCTTGCCAACCATTTGCGCAACCGTTACCCGCATGAGTTTTCCGGCGGACAGCGTCAGCGTGTCGGCATCGCGCGCGCACTGGCCGTGCAGCCGAAGCTGATTGTGTGCGATGAGCCTGTTTCCGCTCTGGATGTTTCCATTCAGGCACAGGTGCTGAACCTTCTGGATGAACTGAAGGCAGAATTCGGCCTGACCTATCTGTTTATTGCACACGGCCTGAACGTAGTGAAGCATATCAGCGATCGTGTGGGCGTGATGTATCTGGGCAAGCTGGTGGAAATCGCGCCCAAAAAAGAGTTATATTCCAACCCGCTCCATCCTTACACACAGGCTCTGCTTTCCGCGATTCCATTTATTGGCCCGACAAAAACAAAGCAGCGCATTATTTTAACCGGCGACGTGCCAAGCCCGATCAATCCCCCCGAAGGCTGCCGCTTTTGCTCGCGCTGCTTTAAGAAGACAGACGAATGTGACGGATATATTCCCCAGCTGCGCGAAGTTTCCCCGGGACATTTCGTATCCTGCCGTCTTTACGACGAAACATTAAAATAACAAAAAAACCGGGCTGCCAAAAAACAGCCCGGTTTTTCTATATCACAGTGATTATTTTCCAAGGTATTCCATACCGATTGCGTCCGCCGCGAGGATGGCGTGATAAAGCTGCTCCGGCGTAACATCGCCAAGCATGTTGTGAATGGACTCGCCGGGCGCGCAGGCTTTTTCCGCCGCGGTCATCACCCTTGTCTTATCGGTTACGCCGACCTCCGCCAGTGTGACGGGCAGCCCGACGGACACGCAGAAATCCATTACTTCCTCGACTTCCTCCATGGGGGCGTTTTCCAGAACCAGCTGGGCAAGGGTACCGAAGGCGACCAGTTCGCCGTGCATGGTCTTTTCACATTCCTCCAGCGCGGTAAAGCCGTTGTAAACCGAATGGGACGTAGCAAGTCCGCCGTTGTCTGCGCCTACGCCGCTAAGGTAGGTGTTCGCTTCAATGATTGCTTCCACAGCCGGGGTGAGGACCTTTTGCTCAGCTGCTTTCTTTGCCTTGTAGCCGTTTTCCAGAAGGGTATCGTAGCAAAGCTCGCAAAGCGCCATTGCCGATTTTGTAATGCCCCCGTTTTCAAGGCTGAGGGAATTTGTTTTCAGGCACATTCTGGCCTCAAAGTAGGTGCCGAGGGCGTCGCCCATGCCCGCAATAAGAAAACGCACGGGTGCGTTTACAATGATGGAGGAATCCACAATGACAGCGTCCGGATTCTTGGGGTAAAAGATGTAGTTGGAAAATGTGCCGTCGTCATTGTAAATGACGGACAGGCCCGTGCAGGGCGCGTCCGTTGCGCAGACGGTGGGAATAATCACAACAGGAAGCTTTTCGTAGTACGCGGTCGCTTTTGCCGTGTCGATCGCGCTGCCGCCGCCGATCGCGCAGATGACGTCAATATGGTTGTCTTTGGCAATTTTCTGCATTCTTGCGATTTCTCCGGTGGAACTGATTCCTCCGAAAACCTCAAATAAAATTTTCGCATCCCTGCCGTCAAAGCTTTTTTCGATTTTGGGCTTTGCGGCCTTAAATCCGCTCTTGCTGCAGATAAATAAAAAAGATTTGCCAAGATCATTTACATGATCGTACAGCTCCAGAAGCGCGTCTTTTCCCTGTACGTATTTGGAAGGGGCTCTCATCAGTTTCAGCATCGTTTCATCTCTCCGTTATCATATCATTTAAAAATTAACCATGTAGAGCAAATTCAAGAAATCAGCAAATCTTNNTTTCAAATAAGAACTGGAAAAACGGATGTTATCTCCCGCCCTCGGCGGGGGAGATAACGAAATCTATTCCACCGCATTTTTGTAATCGCTATAGGTTTATTATAATCTAAAGTTTAACAATCTTGAATGTGGATAAAGAAATATCAATATTGTTTCCGAATTTTTCGGAACTAGTCATTTAAATTGATTTTTGTAACGGTTTCCGTCTGCGGAGGAAGAATTGGCCGAAGTTCTTCCTTTTATAAACACATAAACAGAATCAAAAAAACAATACTATAGTGATTCAATCAATTAAGAGGAATATGGATTTATTCAGTCCCACGGCGCAGACGGAAAACCTAACAGGAAAAAATTCTGTTTACCCGGAAATTGCTGTATAAAATTAACAAAAGCCCTTGAAAAGGACAGGGTGACATGGTATGATAATAAACGAACGAAGATTGTTATTAATTTAACAATTAAGCAATAAAAATTTAGGAGGAATACGCAATGGCACGATTTACTTTACCAAGGGATATCTATTTTGGACCCAATGCAATCAGTGAACTGAAAAACCTGAAGGGTTATCAGAAGGCTTTTATTGTCACTGGCGGCCACTCTATGAGAAAAACCGGTTTTTTGCAGAAACTGGATGACGTACTGAAGGACGCAGGCCTGAAAACCTTTATCTATGACGGCGTTGAACCCGATCCGTCCATTGAAAGAGTATATGACGGCGCCAAGGCAATGCGCGAATTTGAGCCGGACGTGATTGTCGCAATCGGCGGCGGTTCCCCAATGGACGCGGCAAAAGCAATGTGGGTGTTCTATGAGTATCCCGAAAAGACCTTTGAAGATATTAAGAATCCGTTTACCATGCCTAAGCTCAGGAAAAAGGCGATTTTCGTTGGCATTCCTTCCACAAGCGGAACCGCTTCGGAAGTAACGGCTTTCTCTGTTATCACGGATTATTCCACCGATATCAAATATCCTCTTGCCGACTTTGAAATTACTCCGGACATTGCTGTTCTGGATTCCGATATTCCCATGACGATGCCGAAAACACTGACCGCGCACACCGGCATGGATGCTCTGACCCATGCTATTGAGGCGTATGTTGCGTCCGCCCGTTCGGATTTTTCCGATGCGCTCGCGCTCAAGGCCATTTCCAGCATTTTTGACAGTATCCTCGATTCCTACAACGGCGACGCCGAAGCACGCGGCAAAATGCATATTGCCCAGTGCCTTGCCGGCATGGCGTTCTCCAATGCGCTTCTGGGCATTGCGCACAGCCTGGCCCATAAAACCGGCGCGGTATTCCACATTCCGCACGGCTGCTGCAACGCCATCCTGCTGCCGAACGTTATCCAGTACAACTCCAGAGTCTGTATGGAAAGATACGCCCAGATCGCAAAAGAAGTCGGTCTGCCGGGCGCAACGGACAAGCAGCTGACCAATTCCCTTGTGGAAGCTGTCCGCGAACTGAACAGAAAGTTGGGTATTGCGCAGACCTATCAGGCCAATGGCGTGAGTGAGGAAGACTTCAAGGCGCACTGCAAGGCAATTGCGGAAAACGCCGTGGGCGATCCCTGCACAGGCTCCAACCCGAGAGCGACCGACGCGGAGAACATGCTTAAGGTGCTTACCTGCGCGTACTACGGCGAAGACGTCACATTCTGATTACACATTTATAGCCATAACAAAACGGAGCGGCCGGGAACAATTTTGTTCCTGGCCGCTCCGTTTCCGGATTTAAGGGGCATATTCCTCCGCTGCTGTCCTATGGCCAATATCGATACTCGTTCCAACGATTTGTTATCGCTATAGGTTCAGTATATTTTGCTGAACTAAAAATTTCAATAAAATTAAAATATGTAGCCTCGGATACCGAAATAACCCCGGACTCATGGTATACTGATGCCAACAAAACAGATGGAGGACAAATTAATGAAAAGAAAAATTATTCATATTGATTCTGAAAAATGCAATGGCTGCGGATTATGCGTAAACGCCTGCCATGAAGGCGCTTTACAGTTGATAGACGGCAAGGCAAAGCTGATCAGCGACAGCTATTGCGACGGCCTTGGCGACTGCCTGCCCGAATGCCCGACCGGCGCGATTGAAATTATAGAGCGCGAGGCCGGGGATTACAATAAAGAACTGGTGGAAGCAAGAATGAAGCAGAAAACGGAGCACGCTCACACCGGCGGANNGCGGATGCCCGTCCATGAGGGCGAGAGTCTTTGACCGCGCCCCCGCCGCGGTGCAGCCGGATGTCGCGGCGGCCGCCCGGTCGGAGCTGCGCCAGTGGCCCTGCCAGTTGAAGCTGGTTTCACCGGCCGCCCCGTATTTTGAAAACGCGCATATTGTGATCTGCGCGGACTGCACGGCTTATGCCTACCCGAACATTCATCAGTTTATGAAAAATAAGGTGACCCTGATTGCCTGCCCCAAACTGGACAATACGGATTACAGTGAAAAGCTGACCGAAATTTTAAACCTGAACGATATTCAGAGCATTACCGTTGTACGTATGGAGGTGCCCTGCTGCGGGGGAATTGTCAATCATGTAAAAACCGCCCTGCAGAATTCGGGCAAGATCATTCCGTGGCATGTCATTACCATTGCTACCGATGGTGAAATATTAGAAAATTAATTAAAGGAGGAAAATGAAAATGTTCTGTTTTCAATGTGAGCAAACCGCAGGCGGAACCGGCTGCACCAAAATGGGGGTGTGCGGCAAAAGCAATGTTACCGCTGATTTTCAGGACGAACTGACCGGCGCGCTGGTTGGCCTTGCCAAAGCGGCGGGGAATGCCGGGAGGACCCCGAAATCGGATGAACTGATCCTGCGCGGCCTGTTTATGTGCATTACCAATGTGAATTTTGACAATCAGGCGATTCAGGCCCTGACCGATGAGATAAGAAAGGAAAAATCTTCTATGTCTCCCGGCTGCGCGGCCTGCAGTTCCCGCTGCGGCGGCACCGATGACCTGAATATGGCGGAGCTGTGGAACGGCGATGAGGATATCCGCTCGCTGAAATCCCTGCTTTTGCTCGGGATGAGAGGCATGGCGGCTTATGCGTATCATGCCTATGTATTGGGGTATACTGATGACGAAGTGACCGGGTGGTTTTACAAGGGACTGACGGCGCTTGATTTTGAGCAGGACGCTTCCCGCCTTCTGGAGCTTGTCATGGAATTCGGCCAGGTGAACCTGAAATGCATGGAACTGCTGGACAAAGCCAATACGGAATCCTTCGGCAATCCCGTTCCGACTGAAGTGAGCAATACGATTGAAAAAGGCCCGTTCATCGTTATCTCCGGCCATGACCTGTATGATCTGAAGCAGCTTCTAGAACAGACAAAGGATAAGGGCGTCAACATCTATACGCACGGGGAGATGCTGCCCGCGCACGGGTACCCGGAGCTGAAGAAATACCCCCATCTGAAAGGGAATTTCGGAACCGCATGGCAGAACCAGCAAAAGGAATTTGCCAATGTCCCCGCGCCGTTCCTGTTTACCACAAACTGCCTGATGCGTCCCATGCCGTCTTATTCCGACAGGGTTTATACAACGGCTGTGGTCGGATATCCGGAAATGACCCATATTGAAGAAGTAAACGGGAAAAAGGATTTCAGCGCCGTCATTAAAAAAGCGCTGGCGCTTGGCGGATATGAACAGGATATGCATATGCCGGGCATCAACGGCGGGGAAAAACTGATGACCGGTTTTGGCCACAACGCGGTGCTGTCGGTTGCCGATCAGGTTATCTCGGCAGTGAAATCAGGTGGCTTAAAGCATATTTTCCTGATTGGCGGGTGCGACGGCGCAAAGCCGGGCAGAAACTACTACACGAAGCTGACGGAACTGACGCCGCCGGATACTATTGTTCTGACCTGCGCCTGCGGAAAATACCGTTTTAACGACCTCGATATGGGAACGGTAGGCGGACTGCCGCACATCATGGATATGGGCCAGTGCAACGACGCATATTCCGCCATTAAGGTCGCTGTCGCCCTTGCGGAGGCTTTTGGCTGCGGCGTCAACGAACTGCCGCTGTCCATTGTACTTTCATGGTATGAGCAGAAGGCGGTCTGTATCCTGCTGACCCTGCTGTCGCTCGGCATCCGCAATATCCGGCTGGGCCCGACACTCCCCGCGTTTGTCTCCCCGAATGTCTTTAAAATACTGGTGGAAAAATTCAACATCATGCCGATTACCACACCTGAACAGGACTTGGCGGCCATGCTGAAATAGGAGGTTGCCTTATGCAAAAGAATTTTATAAAAAATATCGATTTTTCAACCGCGCTGACGCTGACGGATCTGGTGGCTTATCAGCCGGGGCAGGTCGTCAGCAAAACGCTGGCGCAGAACCCCGCGGTCAGCCTGACTCTTTTCGCCTTCGATCAGGGGGAGGAAATCAGTTCCCACGAATCGAACGGAGACGCCATGGTCATTGCGCTGGACGGCGAGGGCGAAATTACCGTCGGCTCGGAAAAGCACGTTGTCAAAGCGGGTCAGACCATTGTAATGCCTGCGAAAACGCCCCATGCCGTTTATGCTTCCCAGCAGTTCAAGATGTTTTTGGTTGTTGTTTTCCCAAATTAATGTTATAAAGTCCGGGACGCTTCCTGCCGATTTTCACATCGGCGGGAGGCGTTTTTTGTCTGACAGAGGAAGTGTGTCCGGCAAATCCGGAAATTTCTTTAATTTTAGCACTCTAAGAAAAAGAGTGCTAAAATTAACAATTTAATCATATTTCATCTGAATTTTTTTCATAATCTTTGGATATAGTAATAATTGTTAAAGGAAGCAAAGCTTCCGGACAACAAATTAATATTTTGGAGGTTTTGATGATGTTTGATTTAATGCCGTTTGGACGCAGGGAAAACAACTTGTTCAACTATTTTGACAACATGGAGAAAAACTTCTTCGGTGATATATCGCAGGGGTTCTCCACATTTCGTACGGATGTGATCGATAACGGCGACAAGTATGTGCTGAAGGCGGAGCTGCCGGGCTTTAAAAAGGAAGATATCAAGATTGATATCGAGGGCGACAGGCTAACCGTCAGCGCGGAGCACAACGATGAGACCGAGGAGAAGAAAGACAGCTACATTCGCAGGGAACGCCGATACGGCTCGTTTGCCCGCAGCTTTGATATCTCCAATATCAAAGGCAATGAAATCTCCGCGGAATACAAGGACGGTATCCTTGAGCTCAGCATGCCGAAGCTGGAAACCACGGTGCCTGAGTCACGCAGAATAGAAGTCCGATAAAACAATAATCCCAAACGGGGCCGCCGGGGAGTTNNAGCGGGGCCGGGGGGGGGTCCCCCCCTGGCGGCCCCGATTTTTTGCTAAAAATGCATATAAATCCGCCGCAGCCCCGGCGCGGCAATTGATTTACTGCACTGATTTTGATATAATGAAAACAAAAATCAGTGAATTTGGCTGCCGGGAGCGTGAAAAATGAATAAGATAAAAATACTGCACTGTGCCGATTTGCATCTTGGCGCGGAAATTTCCTCGCTCGGAAGCAAAGCGGGGCAGCGCAGGGAAGAAATACTGATGACTTTTGACAGAATCACTTCCCTTTGCAGGGAAGAAAACATAGAGCTGCTTCTGATTGCCGGGGACTTATTTGAGAGCTCCGGGACGGACAGCGCGGCGGTCCGTTCCGTGAAGAAGGCTTTGTCTGAAATTCCGGGCACGGTGGTTGCCATTGCGCCGGGAAATCACGACTATGTGTCGCTGGATTCTCCCTATTCCGACGAGGACTGGCCCGCCAACGTACATATTTTTCAGGCCGGCCTTGATTTTTTCGAGCTCCCCCAAAAAGGCGTGCGCGTGTGGGGCGCGGGCTTTACGGGAACCTACGTTACGGAATCCTTGCTCGATGCGCCCCACGTGCCCGAAGATGACATGGTCAATATCTGTGTCATGCACGGTGATCTGGTCGCAGAGAATCAGCCGAGCAACTACAATCCGGTAACCCCGTCCCAGATCCGGTTCAGCGGTATGGATTATATTGCGTTCGGGCATATCCATATGCGCACCGGTATTTTACACAGCGGCAGAACCGCTTACGCTTACTGCGGCTGTCCGGAAGGCAGGGGGTTTGACGAGCTGGGGGAAAAGGGCGTGTATATCGGCATCGTCAGGAAGGACAAAGCCGATTTGGAGTTCCTGAAGGTGTGCATAAGAAGGAATCTTGTGATTCCTGTCGATATCGGCGGGGCGTCGTCAAACAATGAGGCGGCGGCCGTTATCCTTCAAACGCTGAACCGTCAATTCGGCGAAGCGTACGGCGAAAATTTGTATAAAATCATTCTGGAGGGCGCGCTCGACGCGGCCTTTTCGCCGGACTGCGCGGCAGTCGCCGCCAGACTGGAAAACGAACTCTATTTTGTAAAAATAAAGGACGAAACACACATACGGGCTGATTTGAACGCGCTGTCCAAGGAGACCTCGCTCAAAGGAATTTTTGTCCGGCGGATGCTTGAAAAAATGAACGCCGCAGGGAAGGACGACGCGCAGACGGCGCAGGTTCGGCGCGCGCTTTACATCGGATTGAAGGCGTTTGACAGCGAGGTGAAGCGCAATGAAAATTAACAGGATTCACATCGGTCATTTCGGTAAGCTGAAAGAATATACGCTTGATCTGGAAAACGGCTTTCAGATTCTGTACGGAAATAATGAAGACGGAAAAAGCACCGTTATGGCGTTTATCAGAATGATGTTCTACGGTTCGGAGGGCAGAAGCAGCGACCTGTCCAAAAATATGCGCAAAAAATATTTGCCGTGGGACGGGGCCAAAATGTCCGGCTACATAGAGTTTGAGGACAGCGAGATTGTCTACCGGCTTGAAAGGCTGTTCGGGGCTTCCAACGCGACGGATAAAATCAGCCTGTGGAACACGGCGACGGGTGAAAAAGAGAAGATTGCCAGCGGAACCGACATTGGGCAGCGCTTTTTTGGGATTGGGGCCGCGGCGTTTGAGAAGAGTGTTTTTATCGGACAGGCGGGGAGCATGGCCGGTTCCGGCGCGGACAAGGACGACGAGATCACGCAGAGGCTTCTGAACCTGGTTTCCACCGGGGACGAAAGCGTATCCCAGAAGAGGGTGGAAACCCGTCTGCGGGCCGCCATGGACGAGTTGAAATCCAAAAGCGGCAGAATCGGCGTACTGGATAAAAAATATCAGCAATTAGACCGGCTCGTACAGGAGCGGGCCGCCGCGCTGACGGAAGAAGACGAGAAAAAACAGTTGGAGCGCCGGCACGCGGAGCTGTCCGAAAAAAAAGAAGCGCTGGAAAGGGAATATCAAAATTACAAATCGCAATCCGCTTTGCAGGGACAGCTCGTTCAGCTTCAAAATCTGGATAAAATTCTTCAAAAACAAAAGGAAATTGACAGGCAGACGCAGGAATGTAAGGAGAAAGCCCTTCTTCTCACTGCGGGAGACGATATTTTTGACACGGAATTTGTTAAAAACGGACAGGAAATGATCGCCCGCATTCAGTCCCTTGAAGAGGTGCTCACCGAAAGAAACAGAAATGTCCGGGTGCTGGAGGAGGAAAACGTTTCCTCCGGTGAGCCGGTAGGGGAAATTGCGCCGGAAATTCTGGGGAACGTGAAAAATCAGGCAAAAGAACGAGCGCAGACACAGCAGACCATTCTTACGCTGAAAGAATCCATCCGCAGCTTTTCCGAACGGGAGAAAAAACTGTCCGCTCTAGCGGAGACGGAAACCCTTCTGCGTGAACAGACGGCCCGGAAGCAGGAGCAGGAAGATGCGTTCCGTGAAGTTTCGCGGGAAACGGAAGACGCGCACCAATCCTGTTTGGAGTGCAGGGCAGATCTTGACCGTAAAAAGAAAGAGCTTGACCTCGCCAGACAGAGAAAAGAGAGCGCCTACACCGCGCACCAGACCGCCTTGCAGCAGCTGAGTTCCGTGCAGGCGATTTCCGCGCAAAAAACAGAGATGGCTGAGGAACGGCTGAAACAGGCCGGCACCCCCCGGCAGGTGGTTGTTAACGAAAATGCCGGGCGTGAACTGCATACAGGTTGGCTGATCGGGGCGATTCTCGTTGCTGTCCTGTCCATTGCTGTGGGGATCTTTTTGGGGCCTGTGTATTTTGCGGGGTTGGTTCCCGCCGCGGTCATGGGGATGCTGGCCTTCGGCAAGGCCAAAACAGAGGCCGTGGCTACGACCGTTGTGGATGAGGCCGAAACCGCGGCGGCAAGATCCAATCTGGAAGAAGTGCGCCGTGCCGCGGCAAGGGAAACAGAGGCCGCGGCGCGGGCGGAAAAAGAAGCTTCAAGCGAATGGGAGCAGGCGGCGTCCAGAGCGGAGCAGGTGCAGAAATCGGCAGCTCAGGCGGAAGAACTCTGCCGGATGGCAACGGAACAGCTGACCGCTGCCGAACGCAGGAAAAATGAACTGGAATTAAAGCTGGAATTTATCAGTGAAAAGCTCTCCGGCCTTTCAAAAGATCTGCAGGTCAGACGCGCGGATATTCCGGCGGACGGTGCGGCACAGGAGTGTGATCTTCGCAGCTTACAGGAAGAGCTGAAGGAGAAATCGGCACAGGAGGCCGCGCTTGCCGTCGTTATACAAACACAGTTGTCCGGATTGGGATGCCGGACGATTGAAGAGCTTCAGGACAGGCATATTCAGTTCCAGAACCGGCAGGCGAGAGCGGCCGCAAAGCGTGAAAGCCTGAACGGCGCCAGAGCCGCGCAGGTGCAGGCGCAGGAGGGCTTCAACACGGAATTACAGGCATTTATCGCGTTTGTCAGCCGTTATCAGTCTGTTTCCGCCTATGAGGAGGCGGTAAACACCATACGCGATTTAAAAAACCGGATGGATGAAATCCGTTCCGCCCGTTTGAAAATAGAAAGTCAGTCGGAATATCTGAAGGAGGAAATGCAGGGCAAAACCGCCGAACAGATTGAACGGGAAGCCGGCGTGCTGAAGGAGCAGATTTTAGGCGCCAATGCGGGCGCCATGCCGGAAATGCTGGACGATCAGGGAATCCGGCAGCTAAAACAGCTCGGCGGCGACTGTTTTGAGCAGCTTCAAAAAACAACGGAGGCTTTCATCCAGCTGGATTCCGGCATTAAGAACCGGTTTGCGGGAAGAAAAAATGTCAGCGAACTGGAAGAAGAGGCTGCCCTGCTGAAAAAAGAAATTTCTGAGGATGAAAAGGAATATGAATGCCTTGACCTTGCGCAGACAACGCTGACGGAGGCTTTTAATGAAATCCGGCAGAGCTTCGGTCCTCTTTTAAATGAGAAGACCGCAAAGATTTTTAACAGCCTTACGGGCGGGAAATATCAGAATGTCATTGTTTCCAAGAACTTTGATATCAATGTGCAGGATGCGGAAAACGCGGTTTCACACGAGTGGCAGTATTTGAGCAGCGGCACAATCGATCAGGCGTACCTCGCGCTGAGGCTGGCGGTTGCCGGGCTGCTGGACGGCCCGAAGCTGCCACTGCTTTTGGACGATGTTTTTTTGCAGTATGACGATACCAGAACCAAAATGGGTCTGAAATTTCTCGCCAATTATGCCGGCGAGGGCGGCGGTTCACAGATTATTCTTTTTACCTGCCATAAAAATATTTCCGTGCTGGCGGAGCAGGAAGGCTTCCATGTTGTGACAAAAAGCATTTGCCGGAACATGTGCAGCTGATATTAATGCAGTATTACCGTATAAATGCGGTTATTTTAACATTATTTGGAAATAAATGGTTGGAATTGTGTTGATTTTATGGTATTATAAATATTAAAGTGAATTAAATTTGTTAATCATGCTGGGGTTATGGTGAAAAATTCGTCATCTTGGAGGAATATTTACGTGAAAAGAAGAATCAACACACCCATAACGGCAATTTTTATAATCGCTATTTTTGTTGGGTTTCTGATTCTGTCTTTCAGCAGATATTCTTTTCTGCTCAACAGAACCTTTGAAGAAGAGCTGCAGGAGAATTTGTCTTCCGATACCAGGCATAATGCCAAAATAGCGGATTTTGAACTGAATAAAACGATTTCATCCATGGAATTGATTGCGCAGGCGATTGGTGCGAATGACAGGGGGTTGGATAAAACAGGGATTGGCGGTATCCTTTCCGATTTAAAGAAAACAGATCAATCTACGGAGGTGGCGGTAGGACTGCCCGACGGAACCTGTTACCTTAACGGGGGGCAAACCATCCAAATCGGGGACCGCCCTTATTTTAAGCAGGCAATGGCGGGTGTCACGGCTGTTTCGGCGGTGCCGCAGTCAAGGGTGGACGGCACCAGCAGCATTGTTGTAACCGTACCCGTCCGGCGCGAAGGAAAAATTGTCTGTACCGTCAGTTCTATTATTCCAACACAATCGTTCAGGGGGCTTCTTGCGACGGATAGTTCCGGCAAAACAGGGGATAACTGGATTGTCCGGGGGGACGGCACGATTATTGTGTCGCCGGATGTCCGGTATGCCAATAAAAACATCTTTACGGATACGCATCTGGCGTTGGAAGATCCGTCCTCCCTCAGCCGGATAAAAGCAGCCATTAGAGACGGCCAGTCGGGGAATTCCCATTATTATTCCAACAAGGGTGAATATTACGTCTGCTATATGCCGATCGGTATTGAAGACTGGTATATCATCGGCACGGTTTCCATTGACGCCGTTGCGTCAAGATCGAATAAAATTTTATTCTATACGGTTTCTCTGATCATTAAGCTTGCGATTGCACTGATTCTGCTTGCGGCTTATGTTGTGCTGTCCGAAAGAAAGAACAGGGAACAGCTTCGCAAAAAAAACGAGGAGCTGAAGAGGACTAAGGTGGAGCTGGAGACATTTGTCGCCAATCTGCCGGGCGGGGCGTTTCGTTTCAGCGCGGACGAAAAAGCGGAGATTCAGTTTGTAAGCAACGGGCTTTTGAAAATGCTGGGGTATACCCTCGATCAGTTTCTCAGCAAATATGACCGCTCCTTTTATAATATGATCTATGAGGAAGACCGTCTGCAAACCATTAACAGCATACACCGCCAGATAGCGAAAGCGAATTTTGCGGAGGTAAAGTACCGGATCGTCACGGCGGAAGGCAAAATCCGCTGGCTGCTGAACCGGGCGAAGGCGGTAACGCTTGAGGATGGCTGCCGGGAATTTTATGCGGTAGCTGTGGACATCACCGAATCAAAACTGGCCCATAAAAAAGTGAACGATATTATGACGCAGCTCCAGACGCTGGCTAACAGCATACCCGGCGGCGTGGCACAGTATCTTTATGACGGCGGGCTGAAGCTTATTTACGCCAGCGACGGATTCTATAAGCTGTCCGGATATTCAAAGGCCGAGTATGCGAAGCTCCCCGGAGAAGATGGAATGAAAAACGTCCACAGCGAAGACCTCCAGCGCGTGTCGGCGGTTGTGATAGGGCAGATTGAGGAAAACAGGCCGCTCGCCGCAGAGTATCGGATGGTCAGAAAAGACGGCAGCGTAATATGGGTTTCCCTGAGCGGAACACACACTGTCAACCAAAATCATCAGGTCATTTATCAGTGCGTCTACACCGATATTACTTCTCTGAAACTGACACAGGAAGAGCTGGAAGTGGAACGGGAACGCTATCAGATAGCCGAGAACCTTTCCGACGATATCATGTTTGAGTACGACATCGTAACGGACCGCATGGACTTTTCACCGCTTTTCACCGCGCTGACCGGGCAGTATCCGCACATTTCCAGTTTTTTGAAGGACATCATGCAAAATCAAAGCATCTGCCCGGAAGACCTGCCACGGTTCAGAGCGCTTTTAAGGGAGTATCAGCAGGGCAACGCGGAGTATGGAATCGAATTCCGTTTTATAACCAAGACGGGGAAAAATATCTGGCACCGTGTAAAGGCCAAAATTATGTATGACAGCTATGGAAAACCAAGCAAAGCCGTTGGAAAGGCTTATAATATTAATATTCAGAAAATGGAAATGCAAAGACTGATGGATAAATCCCAGCGCGATCCTTTGACGAACCTTTACAACAAAACCGCGACGCAGTCCCAGATTGAAGACCATCTTGCAAATTCGAATATGCAGGGAAAGCATGCGCTCATGATGATTGACATTGATAATTTCAAGGCTGTCAACGACCAGTTCGGCCATATGGCAGGGGATGAAGTGATCAGCAAGATTTCATCCAGGCTTCAAAAGCTGTTCCGTACTTCTGATGTGGTCGGGCGCATTGGCGGGGATGAATTCCTTGTGTTTCTCCGTGACATTTCCACGGATGATCTGATATTGGAAAAAGCGTCGGCCATGTGCAGTATTTTTCGGAATACGCAGTTGGCCGGGCATCCAGACTACAAAATTTCCGGAAGCATTGGCATTGCAATGTATCCTTCTGACGGAAAAACGTATCAGGATCTTTATCTAAAGGTGGACAGCGCGCTCTACAGGGCAAAAAAACAGGGCAAGGACTGCTTTGCATTTTACTCCGATATTCCGGATTGAAAAATAAAGACGCGGCGGCATGGAAATGCAGAAAACTCCATGCCGCCTTTCAGTTTTCAGATCTGACAATAAAATCAACAAAACAGTCAATACTATGATTGCAATTTGCCTGATCAATCGGATAACCGAAAATATTTGTGTTGTCTTGGAATTGCGATCAATTACCGGAAGGCGTGAGGTATCATGGCAATTAACAGGATTATGCGCGTTGCGCTCAGGGCGCTTTCCTATACTGATATCGATATGAAAAAGACCTATCGGTTTCACCGTACGGTCATTCATTTAAAAAATTTTCATCTTCGCAAGCTCCCCTATCAGACGTGGGACCATGTCGTTTCTTTTGAAAATCATAATATTCCCGTGCGGATATTCGCCCCCGACGATGAGGGTATCCAATCTATCCTGATTTTTTTTCACGGAGGCGGCTGGGTTACCGGGAATATCGACAGTTACAACCGTGTTTGCGCGAACATGGCCAATATGACCGGACATATCGTGGTGTCGGTCGACTACAGGCTGGCGCCGGAGTACCATTTTCCGGCCGCGCCGGAGGACTGCTACCGCGTGGTGCAGGAAATTTTTCTGCACACCGATCTTTTGCATATCCCTGCGGATAAGATCACGCTGATCGGGGACAGCGCCGGCGGGAATCTGGCGGCGGCCGTGTCTTTGATGGCGCGTGACAGAGGTGAATTTTTGCCTGCCCGGCAGATTTTGCTCTATCCGGCGACCTACTTTGACCATACAGCGCAGTCGCCATATGCCTCCGTCCGCGATAACGGAACCAAATACCTGCTGACATCCAAGCGCATCTGCGACTACATGGAGCTGTACAAGGCGAGTGACGATGATCTGCAAAATCCTTATTTTGCGCCGCTTGCTTCCAAGGATTTCAGCTGCCAGCCAAAAACGCTGATTGTTACGGCCGAATATGATCCGCTCCGTGATGAAGGGGAGGATTACGGACTGCGTTTGAAAGATGCGGGCAATAAGGTGGAAGTCCGCCGTATTCCCGACGCGCTGCACGGCTTTTTTTCCCTGCCGCCCGTCTTTCGGCAGGTCAGGGAGTGCTATCGGATTATCAATGATTTTTTAAGTGAGGGGTCGGAGCAGTGAACCGGAAAACAGTTGCCTGGAACAGCCTGGACAACGCCGCGAAAATATTTCCTCCCACAAGCGACAAGCGCGACACAAAGGTGTTTCGGTTTGCCTGTGAACTGTATGAGCCCGTTCANNTGCCTTGCAGGCAGCGCTCGACCGGACCATTGAGGTGTTCCCGTTTTTCCGTTCCGTTCTGAAAGGCGGACTCTTCTGGTATTACCTTGAACGCAGCGATATCCGGCCCCTTGTAAAGCCGGAGAACAGCCCGCCCTGCAGTGCGATTTACGATCCCAATCAGCGCGGGCTGCTTTTTGAAGTCAGCTATTACCGGAACAGGATTAATTTCGAGGTCTACCATGCTTTGACGGATGGCACGGGTGCGCTGCAATTCCTGCGTTTTCTGGTCTTTTATTATCTGGCGGACGTGCACGCAGCCGATTTTAAAAACCGGCCGGTTTTTGACTATGATGCGTCTATGATGCAAAAATCCGATGACAGCTTTCAGAAATATTACTCGGCGGTCAAAAGGCACAACAAAAAGAGGCGGATTGCCTATAAACTCAGGGGTTATAAAATTTCCGAAAACCGAATCCGGGTGATTGAGGGTGTGGTATCCGTCAAAAATACGCTGAATGAAGCGCACAAATACCATACGACGCTCACTGTGTTTTTATCGGCTGTCCTTTTGTGTTCCATCAGCCGGGAAATGGCGCAGCGGGAGAAAAAAAGGCCGGTTGTCCTGTCTGTTCCCGTCAATCTGCGCAAATATTTCCCTTCCGAAACAACCCGGAATTTTTTCAGCATCGTGGATGTGGATTATAATTTCCAGCAGAACAGCGGGGCTTTGCCGGATGTAATTGCTTATTTAAGCGATTTCTTCTCCCGTGAGCTGACGGCGGAGCGCCTGGAAGCAAGGCTGAACACGTTTGCGTCGCTGGAACATAATATTTTTGCCAGGGCCACACCCCTGGTTGTAAAGGATATCATTTTAAAAATAGCGTATGACCTTTCCGCGCAGGAAAGCACCGCCACACTGTCCAATGTCGGCAGGGTTGACATGCCGGAGCAGGTCGCCCCGTATATTCGCCTGTTTGATGTCTTTGTCAGTACAAAGAAGACCCAGATCTGTATGTGCTCTTTTGACGATCATCTGACAATCAGCTTTACCTCTCCTTTTGTCAGCACGGAAATCCAGAAGAACTTTTTCAGAATACTGACGGAAATGGGAATTGCGGTAGAACTTGCGGCTAATCAGATTGATGATGAATAAGGAATGATCATGAAATATTGCAGTAAATGTAAATTATCGGTGAAGGGGCAGAGAAAATACTGCCCCCTGTGCCAAAACGAACTGGAGCATTCCAACGACGCGGAGGACGGGGTGTTTCCGGAAATACCCACTGTGTTTCGCGAGTACAGTTTGTTCTTCCGTATTCTGATTCTGGTGTCTGTTGCCGTGGGGGTGGCCAGCGCGGTGGTCAATGCCGCGTTCCCTGCAAGAATCTGGTGGTCGTTTTTTGTGATTGCCGGGATTGGCTGTTTTTGGGTCAGCACGGCGATTGCGGTTTCCAAACGAAGGAATATCCCCAAAAACATCTTATATCAGGTGGTTGTCATCTCCGCTCTGGCGGTTGTGTGGGATCTTTGTACGGGGTGGAGGGGCTGGTCGGTCGATTATGTAATTCCCGTCACCTGTACTTTTGCCATGTTTTCCCTGGCGATTGCCGCTAAAATCGCGAATCTTCACGTCCGGGATTATATGATCTATCTTGTCGTAGACGGTCTGTTCGGTATTGTACCTGCTGTTCTGGTGATTACCGGCGTAGTGCATACGCAGCTTCCGTCCTTAATCTGTACCGGCACAAGCGTCCTTTCTCTGACGGCACTCCTGCTTTTTGAAGGGGAAAACATGCGCGGGGAGCTGAGGCGCCGGCTGCATATGTAGACGGCGTTCGACCGATTTCTGTAAGATTGAATCATTTTACTTTCACATAATGCTGCCGGCAAATTGATAATATTGTAAATTTATATTATGATATGTATAATTGTTTCATTGCAGACATTCATATGAAGGGGACATAAAAATGAGCAGGGTTATTTCAATTTCCAATCAGAAGGGCGGCGTTGGAAAAACGACCACCGTGTGCAGTCTGGCGGCGGGATTAAAGAAAAAAGGTTTTCGTGTTCTGATGATTGATTTAGATCCCCAGGGGAACCTGGGATTCAGCGTCGGTGCCGAGACCGAAACCTGTGCCACCATTTATGACGTTCTGAAGGGCGATGTGAAAACACAGTTTGCCATTCAAAAATCAGACACGGCCGACATTATCATCTCCAGTATTCTGCTTAGCGGCATTGAGCTTGAATTTACGAATACAGGAAGAGAATATTTGCTTAAAGAGGCGCTGAAACCGATTTTAGGCCTTTATGACTATATTATTCTCGATACGCCGCCTGCGCTCGGTATTATTACCATCAACGCGTTTACCGCGTCGGACACCATTGTTGTTCCGATGCTTTCGGATATTTTCAGCCTGCAGGGCATTGCCAAGCTGTACGAGACCGTGGAGCGCGTCAAAAAGTACTGTAATCCGTCTTTGACCATCTCAGGAATCCTTCTGACTAAATTCAATCCCCGCACGCTTCTGAGCAGGGAAATACGCGGCACCGCCGAACTGATTGCGCAGGATCTGAATATTCCTCTTTTCAATTCCTACATACGCAGCAGTATTGTGGTAAGCGAGGCCCAGTCCATCCAGCAGAATATTCTTGATTACTCTCCAAAAAACAATATTGCAAAAGATTACCTGAAATTTACGGATGAGCTGCTGGAAAAGGAGGAAGCATAACTGATGTCGAAAACAAAAAAAGATATCGATAAGGATTTAATGTACAAAATGCTGATGCCTTCCGGCTCCAGAACGTTAAAAGCTGCGCCGGACACAGATTCCCGGCTGTCCGCTATGACCGACGAGCAAAATGTCCGCGCCGCAATGAAGGAACCGCTGAACCAGCACAAAACCATTATGCGCCGTGAAGTGGGCGTCGCGTTTATGGATACCCAGCCAACCATCCTCGTCAACGCCATGGAAAACATCGTTCTTGAAAAGCTGGAATCGGCCCTTGCACGGTTCCAGTGCTGTAAATGCGACCGGTGCAAAAAGGACATTGTCGCAATGGCACTGAACAAGCTTCCCCCAAAATACATGGTTTTGCTGGAGGGACAGCCCACGCCCGATATCGACCCGCAAACCAACGCGCAGGTGGTCACCGCGGTCATTCAGGCGATTCTGGCGGTCCGTGCGCACCCCAGACATTAATTATCCAAATACCGGAACATATTTTTTATTATTTTATCCATAATAATCCTGCCGGAATGTTTCGAGTCTACTGCTGAAATAACTGTATGACAATACCAACAAGAAATGGTTTTGCGGAGGTCACATGGAGAAAGAAATTTATTTTACGGACAAACGGCGCAGACGCGTCAAGCTGGTTTTTAACCCGGCCTCCGGTTCTTCCAACGCTTCTCCTGTTCAGCTGATGGATGTCATCGACATGCTGCAGCAGTGGAAGTACACACCGGAGGTGTATTTGACAGAGCCGGACAGCGATTATTCGCAGATGGTAAAGGATACCATATCACAGGGAATCAACATGTTTATTGTCTGCGGGGGAGACGGCACCATATCCGCCGTGGCCAAAGAAATTGCGGGCCTGCCCGCCACTTTGGGCATTATTCCGACCGGTACGCAGAACAATGTGGCACTCAGCCTGAATATCCCGCGGGACATTCCGTCCGCCATCGCCCTGTTCCGCACCGGGGAGCGCATCAAGATTGACGTCGGTTTGGTTGACTGTGCGCAGGGACGGACATCCTTTTTGGAGATTTGCTCGGTGGGCCTGCTGTCGGCGATTTTTTCGGCTGGCGATGATATTCAGCACGGCCATCTGGAACGGGTGGGGGATTTTCTGTCTACCCTTGTATCGCTGGTGCCGTCTAAAATCAAGCTTGTGCTTGACGAAAAGCGTGAAATTGTCAGGATGGGGCATTTGGTGCTTATTTCCAACATGCCGTATATCGGGCGGAACTACCAGGTAGGGGGTACGGCGGCTTTCAGGGACGGACTGCTGGACGTTCTGATCTTTTCCAATTTATCAAAACTGAATTTGTTGGGCCGTGCTCTGAAGGGGACAAATGTGAGCGGGGAAGATGCCGGCGTGGAACACTTTCATGTCCACAGGGTCGATGTTGAAGCAGCACCTCCCATGCAGCTTATGGCGGACGGCGTCGCGTTGGGCGAAGGGCCAATCCATGTTGAACTGCAGCGTCGGGCGCTGGCGGTGATGACGAAAGCGCAAGGCCCCAAGAGCATAAAAAGAAAGGGTATTGGCAGCCGGTGAAGATCTTTGATCATTTAAAAAACAACAAAAGAGTACAACAGTGCGCACGGATAATCGGGAGGATTCGTCATCTCCGGCCGATTTTCTGGGTACCTGTC
The DNA here is from genome assembly GCA_002359465.1 of Ruminococcaceae bacterium UBA2656. Lineage (GTDB taxonomy): Bacteria > Bacillota > Clostridia > Oscillospirales > Acutalibacteraceae > Caproiciproducens. The sequence continues at coordinate 27,822 of DENA01000029.1, read as the reverse complement.
CTTACCGTTGCACTGGCGCTCTATGTCATTTTTGTACCGCACACGTTTTGGCGGCATGTATGGATTACCATCAGGGGAAACACGCCGCTGCTCTGCATGCTTTTTGTATTTTGCCTGCTGCTGCTTTCACTGGTGTGGTCAACGGGGCAGAGCATCGACGCCTATGTCTTTTCCTTTTTCAACAGACACGGAAAACGCCCGCGCTGGCTGGACCGTACTATGCTGCTCCTGACAGAACTGGGAAACGGCATTGTAACGCTGGTCATTGCGCTTGTCCTCTATTTTGCGGTAAATGTCCATCTGGCGTATGAATTTATTTTAGGCACGCTTACCCTGTGGCTGGTGGTGGAGCTGATGAAGTCTTTGATCAGGCGGCCAAGACCGTTTGTCTATCTTGAAGATGTCCGGGTTGTGGGCATAAGGGCACGGGGAAAATCCTTTCCCAGCGGACATACCAGTCAGGCATTTTACATGGCGACGCTGCTGCTTCAGTATTTTCAAGCTAATCTTGCGGTGGCGGTCGCGCTTTATGTGCTCGCCTCGCTGGTGGGCACCACGCGCATGTACATGGGGATGCACTATCCCCGGGATGTTCTGGCGGGCGGCATTCTGGGCACTTTCTGGGGATTTGTCGGCGTGCTTGTCAACGCGGTGATCTTCCGGTTTATCAGCTGAACTTCAAAATGCAGTTTTGCTGTTCCCGCGCTTTCCCGCTTTTATTTCAAACTGCCGTATTTAAATAAAAAACAGAGAAATCTTCCGGCTTTTTTACCCGGACTGTTTCTCTGTTTTTTTATGCTGCCGTTCCCATCGCCGACGGGGAAAAACACGCCGGGTTCTGCCATCAAAAGCGAAATGAATGTATTATACAAAACCGACAAAATGTTCATTGACTTTTAGCAGACAACTTCTATAATCCTCTTATAGAAGTTTTATTCTGATTAAGAAATATAAAGAAAAATGTCACATCCGCGCGTATCTTTTTTGAAGCTCCTGTATCACCGAAATATCTAACAATTTGTAAAGGGGGATTTTAAAATGGCAAAAAGGTCAGGTATCAAGAAATTGGCAGCACTGGTTTTAGCGTGTGCGTTTGCACTGTCGGTTGGTCTGACGGCATCTGCCTCTGATTTGTCCCGGCAGAATACCTATCCAATCGTACTGTGCCACGGAAACGGCGGCTGGGGCAGGGATGAAATGCTCGGCTACAAGTATTGGGGCGGAACGGACGACCTTCAGAAAAAGATGACCGACGCCGGGTACACGACGTACACGGCCGCAGTCGGGCCTTATTCCAGCAACTGGGACAGGGCGTGCGAACTCTATGCGTACATCAAAGGCGGTACGGTCGATTACGGAAAAGCGCATTCTGAAAAATACGGCCATGCGCGTTATGGAAAGACGTATCCCGGGCTTTACACGGACTGGGGCAATGTGGTGAACGGAAAAATCAATAAAATCCATCTGGTCGGGCACAGTCAGGGAGGGCAGACGACCCGTGTGCTGATTCAGCTGCTGGAGCAGGGCAGCGCGGAAGAAAGAAGCGCGTCACCGTCGGGGGTAAGCCCGCTTTTCACCGGAGGAAAGCCGTGGGTCGCCAGTTTAACAACGCTGGTTTCCCCGCATGACGGCACAACGGTATCCGACTTCAACACGGATGAGCTCAAGCAGTATGCCAAACAGGCCATTGCATCGGTCGGTGCCGCGGCGGGTCTTGGCGACAACCTCATCTTTGATTTTAAGCTTGACCAGTGGGGGCTGAAACGCAACGCCGGAGAATGCTATATTGACTACGCGGACCGGGTCTGGAACAGTTCTGTGTGGGATAAGAGCAATCTGGATTTCAGCTTCTATGATCTCAGTACGGACGGCGCGGCGGTGGAAAACGGCTGGGTGAAGGCCGCTCCGGATGTCTACTATTTTTCCTACGCGGCCTGCGCAACCATGGAAGACCCGATTACGGGATATCAGGTTCCGAATCCGCTGTATATGAACACGCTGTTCAGCGCAAATTCACTTGTATTGGGCAGATTCCGGCGCAGTGAAGCGGGGCGCGCCGTCATTGACAGTACCTGGTGGCCAAATGACGGATGGGTCAACACCATTTCCGAAGACGGGCCAAAGCTCAACTCCACCGACGAAATCGTGGATTACGGCGGGGCGGCGCAAATCGGGAACTGGAATTTTATCGGCACCATGCAGAATATGGACCACGAGGATATTATCGGCAGATTCGGAAACGCGGATGACCGCTTTCTGGAGATTGCCCGGCGCGCGGGCAGCCTGCCGGTGGTAGGTTAGCGAAACAAGGCGGACGCTTTTTTTGGAAGCGTCCGCCTTTTCAGCAGGAGGGCCGGGCGCTGTTCCGGTACTCGTTCGGTGAAACAGACAGGAACCGTTTGAAAATCGTGCAGTAGTAGCTCTGGTTGCAGAAATGGTAAAAGCTTGCGATGTCGGCGATTTCATAATCCGTATACGCGACAAAATAGGTGGATTCCTCAATCCGCCGCCGGGCGATAAAGTCGGTCATCGGGCAGCCAACCTCTTTTTTAAAAATACTGCTCAGATAATTGGGATGAATGTAGGCGTGCTTTGCAATTTCCTCCAGACTCAGGTTCTGCGTCAGATTGTTGTTGATATACTGAAGAGCGGAGAAGACCGGATGAGAATATTTGGAGGAATTTTTTTCCCTTGTCAGTTCAATCAGCTGGCGAAGCATTTCCTGTTCGTAATTGCGCACTTCCGTCTGGCTGTTCATTTTTTCAATCTGTTGGATAAAGGTGTCGCTGTATGTAAACGCAATATCCGGGAATACCCCCGCGTCAATGACCGCGCGCGTAAAAAAGGCGCACGAGCAGATGATGGAATTTTTGAGGGAACGGAGGGGGTCCTTTGCCAGAACGGCGCGGTTGAGCAGATTGATCTCCCTGAGCGTGTTCATCGCGCCGTCCATATCGCAGATTTTAATTTGATTGACAATTTTTTTCTCCAGAAAAAAAGGAGGATGCGTAAACATCTTTTCCCTGTTTTTATAGGTGTTTTGAAAATATTCCTGAATAAAGCCCACTTCCCGGCCTATGGGGCGGGATTCTGGGAGAGCCGCTGTATTTTTTGCTCCGAAAAGCATGGAAATTAATTTCCCGCTGTAGTAATATGTTTGTGAACTGATTTCTTTGACGTTCCGGTAATATTCTTCCAGCCGCGGCTTCAGCTTAATGGAGATCTTTTCGTCCTGGATCATGTTGACAATCGCCCCGCTGCGCACCGGCTCCGTCAGAAACGGCCCGGCTGCCGCAAGATAGGTGTCGTCGATGACATAAACCACAAAAAGCTCCTTGTACTCGCTGGACAGATACTGTGCGGTGTTATATTCCTGTGGGCTGTATTTGATTTTCAGGTCGTGCTCACCCGTAATCAGCTGCCGCGCCGTTACGACATTTTCGGGAAGCGACTGCTCAATCCGACCGTTTTTCAAAATCATAACGGGGAGCTGTGTCGCGTAATAAAAAGTATTCATCGGCTCAGACAAATCAAATTCAAGCATAATCAACACCACACAAAATTATTTTTATTTATTTTTTTTCATCTTATTAGGATTATATCATAAATCTTAATATTTTAAAATACGGATTCGTGTTTCCGGTATATGATAAAATTGTTCTCTGAGGGAGAATAAATCATTTTCAGGAGGATTGTATATGAAAAAGATATTATCGGCATTATTGGCATTTGCAATGGCGGCGGGCATGACCGCCTGCGCCGCACAGACCGCACCCGCTTCAAAAGCGGCGGAGCCGCAAAGCACGGCAGCTGAATCCAAAGCGTCGGAGGCCGGCGGTGAAACCGTCACGCTGAAATTCGGCGCGCAGGCGGACTCCANNCTCCAGCGACACAGGCCGTAGTGGATGCGTTTAACGCTTCCCAGAAGAAGTACAAGGTGGAATGGGAACAGTTTACGAATGATTCCGCGCAGATGCATGACCAGCTTCTGACTTCCCTTTCTTCGGGCTCCTCCGACTATGATGTGATGTCGCTGGACGTTGTCTGGGCCGGAGAATTCGCGGCGGCCGGATACCTTTCCCCGCTGGACGTCAAAATGAGCGAAGCCGGCTATAAGAAGACGGATTTCAACAAGGGTTCCATGGCTTCGGGCAACTATCAGGGCAAGCAGTACACGCTCCCGTTCTTCCCTGACGTGGCAATGCTGTACTACCGTTCCGACATTGTTTCCAAGGAAGACGGCGCAAAGCTTGTAAGCGGCAATTATACATATGACGACCTGTACAAAATGGCGGAAAAATATAAGGGCCAGAAGGGCACGGCGGACGGCTACGCCTTCCAGGCGAAGCAGTACGAGGGCCTGACCTGCAACGCAAATGAGTTTACCGCGAATTTCCAGGATGTGAAGGGCGGACTGGAAACGATGAAGAAATTTACTTCCTCCAAGGTAGTACCGAGTGATGTTCTGAACTATAACGAAGGCTCCACAGACGCCAGTTTTAAAGACGGCAAGAGCGTTTTCTCCCGCAACTGGCCGTATCAGTTCGGCCTGATCAACGCCGGAGACGTAGCGGTAAAAACCAGCCAGGTCGGCATTGCCCCGCTGCCGAAGGGCGGCTGCGTTGGCGGCTGGCTGCTCAGCATGAACGCAAAATCCAAAAATTTGGACGGCGCATGGGAATTTATCAAATATCTCGCGGGGCCGGAAGGACAGAAAATTATGTCCACCAAGGGCTCCTATCTTCCGGGCTACAACGCCCTGCTGAAGGACGCGGATGTTTCCAAGGCAAATCCGCTGCTCGGCATGGAAGGCTTCCAAAAGGCGCTGAACACCACCATTGCAAGACCGGTTTCCGCACAATATTCCAAGACGAGTGACACCATTCAGATCAATATCCACAAATATCTTTCCGGCAGTCAGGACATTGCCGCCACCGAAAAAGCGGTACAGGACGCGTTGAAATAAGTCTGATGGGAGGCGTGCACCGAAGCCGATGCACGCTTCTTCTTTCTCGATGGAAACCCCGGCGCAGCCGGGCGTGATTTTCCGGATTCCTGATATGGGAGGGGTACCTATGAAAAAGAAAATGACATTCCGGCAGTTTCTGTTTATTGTCCCGCTGCTGGCGATTGTCGCCGTGTTTTCCATCTGGCCGATACTGACCTCGTTCTCCTATACTTTCTTTGATTACCAGCTCAATAACACGCAAAAATCCAAATTGAGCTTTCATTCCGCTTTTTCGGCCGCCTCTTTTAAAGAAAACAGCGAATACGTTCAAATCTTTCTGAATGACGATGCCGGCGTGGCGGCAAACGACAGCGCTGCCGCAAAGGATTTTGCCGGGGCCATCGCGCATGCACAGACCTATGCGAAACAGTTTTCCGCGCTGCCGGACGGAGAGATTTCCGCGCAGCAAAGCAGGGACTTTACCGATGCGACCTCGAAACTTCAAGCGGAAGTAAGAGCGCTTTACCAGAAGCACCCCAATCCGCAGTACGCCAACGCGGAATCCCTGCCGAAGATTTTTGAGGAACTGAACAAATCGATCGCGCCCTCCAACTTTATCGGCCTGCGGGGATACCAAAAAATCCTGAGCGACAGCCGGCTGTTCGCCGCGCTTGGCCACACGCTGTACTTCACCCTTGTTTCCGTTGCGGCGGAGTTCATTCTGGGGCTGGGGCTCGCGCTGATTATGAACCGCGCCATTCGGGGAATCGGGCTGATCCGCGCGAATGCGCTGATTCCGTGGGCGATTCCAACCGCGGTGTCCGCGCTGATCTGGAGCTATCTGTATGACGGCTCCAACGGCATCATCTCCCACATTTTCGCCGAAATGGGGCTCATCTCATCCCCCCAGACCATGATGCTGACCGGGCCGGGCGCCATGTCCGCCGCCATTCTGACAGACGTGTGGAAAACGACGCCCTACATGGCGCTTCTGCTTTTGGCGGGCTTACAGGTAATCGACAAGGGCTTGTACGAAAGCAGTTCCATCGACGGCGCGGGAAAGCTGCAGACCTTTTTCAGAATCACGCTGCCGCTTTTAAAGCCGTCCATTTTGGTGGCGGTGCTGTTCCGCACACTGGACGCCTTCCGTGTTTACGACCTCATCGCCGTACTGACCGGCGGCGGCCCCGGCGGCTCCACAGAAACGCTGTCCATTTATGCCTACAAGACTATGTTTTCACAGACGAATTTCGGCTATGGTTCCGTCATTGTCATGTTTATGTTCGTTTGTGTGCTGATCATCGCGACTCTGTTTGTGAAGGTGCTGGGCGCGAATGTTCTGAATTCGGATTAAGGGGGAAGCTGCTATGAAAAAAACCGAAAATACTGTTTTCTATGTTGTCACTGTCCTTTTTCTGATTATCATCCTGTTCCCGTTTTTCTGGATTTTGATTACGTCGTTCAAACCCTCCAGCGAAATTTTCGGCGCGGGCGCTTTCCGGGTGTTCAGCGACCATCCCTCCATGCAGAATTACGGCGCGGTGCTCACGGGAAAAAATATTCTGAGTTCCATTAAAAACAGCCTGATTGTTTCGTCCGTCACAACGCTGTATGTGATTGTTGTGGCGACTTTGGCAGCCTATGCCATTTCACGGTTCCATTTCCGGTTTAAAAATCTGCTGCTGGGGCTGATTCTCGTCATTTCCATGTTCCCGCAGATGATTATTGTCGGGCCGATTTTCAATCTGTATACTTCCCTTCACCTGACAAACAGCTATTTTATCGTGCTGCCATATTCCACCATTACCATCCCTATGGCGGTCTGGATTATGGTCGCGCATTTTGGGAAGATACCGATTTCCATTGAGGAATCGGCGAAAATTGACGGCGCGTCCGCCATGCGCACCCTGTGGAGCGTGGTGTTCCCGCTTGCGGCGCCGGGCGTGTTTACGACCGCGATCATCACCTTCATCGCCGCGTGGAACGAGTATCTGCTGACGGCCACCCTCAATACGGAAATCAATATGCAGACCGTGCCAGTGGCGATTTCTTTCCTGCGCACGCAGTTCCAGATTCTCTGGGGAGAGGTTGCGGCGGCGACCGTGATCGTAACGGTTCCTACCATGATTATTGTCCTGATCTTCCAGAAAAAGATTGTTTCGGGTCTTGTGTCAGGGGCGGTAAAGGAGTAACGATGGAGCAAAATAAATTTATATATGAAGTCCGGGATTTCGATCTTGAAAACGACGAGCTGATGCTCAATGAAACGCTCTTCCACAACGCGAACGGCTACCTCGGCGTCCGCTCCAATTTTGAAGAAGGGTATCCCATCAACCTGCAGTCCATCCGGGGTGAATACATCAACGGATTTTATGATTTTGCCGAGATGAAGCAGGCGGAAAAGCTTTTTGGGCTCACTGAAGAAAAGCAGACCATGCTGAATGTCGCCGATACGCAGGGCATCCGGCTTTTTCTGAACGGCGAGGAATTCAGCATGTTTGCGGGTGAGACGCTGGAAAGCTCCCGTACGCTGGATATGGAAAAAGGGACTACCCGCCGCCGCGTAATGTGGCGTTCCCCCCAGGGCAGGGAGGCGGAAATCACCATTGTGCGAATGGCCTCCTTTGCCATGCTGCCGCTTTTTACCATCGAGTACAGGGTAAGGACGCTGAATTTCAGCGGGGAAATCCGCTTTGATTCCACACACATCGGCAGCGTGCTGAATTACTGCGACCCGGGCGATCCGCGTGTCGCGGGAGAGACCTTTCAGCACATTCTTCCGGGAACCGCGGCGTTCACGGACGACGTGTCGGTAATTGTCTCGCATACGTCGAAATCCGGTCTGGCGGTCGCAAGCGCGGTAAAAAATCAGCTTTCCAAACCGGCCGTGGAAAAGCGGAAGGTGCGTGACAGCGCCGCGCTTCACCAGTTTACCGTTTCCCTTGCGCAGGGGGAAGAAGTCACGCTGACCAAATACACGGTCCTCTGCGACTCGGTGCGCTACGGGGACTGCCGCGGCGCCGCACTGGGGCATATGCACAAAGCCGTCTCGCTTCCGCTGAAGCACTGGTACCGCTTACAGGAGGAGTACCTGAAAAAATACTGGGAAAACTGCGCCGTCCATGTCAAGGGCGACGACAAGCTGAGCAACGCCATTACCTATAATCTGTATCAGCTGATTCAGTCCGTGGGAAAAGATCCCCACAGCAATATTTCGGCGAAGGGCCTTTCCGGCGAGGGGTACGAGGGGCACTATTTCTGGGACACGGAGATGTATATTCAGCCGTTTTTCCTGCTGACCATGCCGGAAATCGCCAAAAACCTGATTGAGTACCGCTATACCACGCTTCCCGCGGCGCGGGAAAACGCGCGGATTATGGGGCACAAAAAGGGCGCACTCTACCCGTGGAGGACAATCATGGGGAAGGAATGTTCCGGCTATTTTCCGTCCGGCAGCGCGCAGTACCACATCGACGGGGATATCGCGTATTCCATCATCAGCTATTATCTTCTGACAAAGGACCTTGCGCTGATCGCCCGGTGCGGCGCGGAGATCGTCTTCGAGACGGCGCGGCTCTGGATGGACACCGGCAATTACAGCGAAGGGCGGTTTTGCATCAACAGCGTGACCGGCCCGGACGAATACACCTGCCTTGTGAACAATAATTACTACACGAATGTGCTCGCGCAGTACAACTTGAAATGGGCGGCCCGGTTTTACCGAATCCTCGGGGAGGAAAATCTCCTTTCCCCGGTCGAAAAAAAGCTTGGGCTGACCGAAGAAGAGATCAATTGCTTTGAGCGGGCGGCAAAGGCTATGTACCTGCCGTATGACGCGGCGCTGGACATCAATCCGCAGGACGACGCTTTTCTGTCCAAGAAAGTCTGGAATCTTGACGATACGCCGCAGGAGGATTTTCCGCTTTTGCTGCACTATCATCCGCTCTGCCTCTACCGTTCGCAGGTATGCAAGCAGGCGGATACGGTTTTGGCGCATTTCATACTGGAGGATGCGCAGGCGCTCAGAACAATGAAGCATTCCTTTGAATATTACGAGAAGGTCACGACCCACGATTCGTCGCTGTCCACCTGTATTTTCAGCATTATGGCCTCGCGGTTGGGCATGCCGGAAAAGGCGTACGCCTACTTTGGAGAATCTTCCAAGTTGGATTTGTTCAACACGCATAAAAATACGAAGGACGGCATCCACACCGCGAATATGGGCGGTACCTATATGGCGGTGGTGTACGGATTCGGCGGCCTGCGCATCAAAGAGGACGGACTGCATCTTGCGCCGACCCTGCCCGGGCAGTGGGAGGAATACGACTTTAAGGTACACGACGGGGACAGCCTGATTCAGGTTTCCGTGCAAAGGCGGGGCTGTGAAATCACCCTGCTGGACGGTACGGAGAAAGAAATATTTGTATATGGTAAAAGCCATATGCTGCGGGATAGCCTGCGCCTTCCGCTGGAGGAATGGGGGAGGAGTCAATGATCCTTCGCTGTGCGATCTTTGATCTTGACGGTGTGCTGGTGGACACCGCGAAATATCATTATCTTGCATGGAAGGAACTGGCCGCAAAATTGGGCTTTGATTTTTCCCCGCAGCAGAACGAACGGCTCAAAGGCGTTTCGCGCATGGATTCCCTGAATATCCTGCTGGAAGTCGGGAGAATGCGGGAACGCTTTACCGCAGAGGAAAAAGAAAAAATGGCGCAGGAAAAAAACGCGCGCTATGTGGCGTATATTTCCAAAATGGATTCTTCGGAGCTGCTGGGCGGAGCGGAAGCGCTTCTGCGGCAGTTAAGAAAGCGGGGAATAAAAACGGCGCTCGGTTCCGCAAGCAAAAATTCCCAGCTGATTCTGCAAAAAGTCGGCATTGCCTCCCTGTTCGACGTGATTGTGGACGGAAACGACGTGTCCCACGCAAAGCCCGACCCGGAGGTATTTACACTCGGCGCCGACCGGCTGCAAATTCCATATCAGGACTGTGCGGTGTTTGAAGATTCCGAAGCCGGGCTTCAGGCCGCAAAGCGGGCCGGAATGGCTGCAATCGGTATAGGGGAGCGAAAGAATCTTCCAAGCGCGGACGTGGTTTACCAAGATCTGACGCAATTTCCGGCTGAGCGGTATTTCAAGTTCATACAATAAATGAAAGCAAGGCCCTGCTGATCAAAAGCAGGGCCTTGCTTTTCGCACGGATTTGTCCGCCATACCTGAGTGGTAAAATTTTACCGCGGCATAAAATCCTTGCTAAATCAGTGTATACTATTTATAATAGAAGAAATTTATCCCTACGGCAATTTCCTCAGGCTGTCGATAAAGCCGCGCAACCGCAAAATCGCAAAACAATTTTGCTTACTGCGCTGGCTGCGCTTGTCTTGCACGATTTCTCGACGCCTGACAAGTTTTTCGACATTCTATCCATTATATAATCGGAAATGCTGTACGGATCAGGAAAGGAAGGGTCATATGCAGAAATATGGAAAACAGTCCAGCCTTCCGGAGAACCCCAATGCCGGAGTGGATTACAGTAAAAGCAATTTAAAGGAAATCTGGCTTGCGGGCGGGTGCTTCTGGGGTGTGGAGGCCTATTTTGCCCGCATTTACGGCGTAGCTCGGACGGATGTCGGTTACGCGAACGGCAGGACGGCCAATCCCTCCTATCATGACCTGCATCAAACAGGGCACGCGGAAACGGTTCACATTTTCTATGACCCGGAAAAGGTCAGCCTGCAGACGCTGCTGGACTACTATTTTAAAATCATTGACCCTGTCAGTGTAAACCGTCAGGGAAACGATATCGGCACACAGTACCGCACGGGCATCTATTACCGTGATGAGGCGGACCGCGCGGCGATTCAGAGATATGTGGAAGCGGAGCAGAAAAAATACGATGCTCCCATTGTAACCGAAGTGCGCCGCCTAGAAAATTACTATCCGGCGGAGGAATACCATCAGGACTATCTGGAAAAGAATCCCGGCGGCTACTGCCATGTTGATTTTTCTTCGCTGCGGGCGCAGGCGTCCCCGGAAAAACGATGAATCTTATCAGGAAAGAAGGGGATTGACAGTAAGGAGTCTTGTTGTGAAATTTTTTGAAAACGGGTATGTCCAGATCATTATCAGCACGGTTACGGTTTATTTGTTTATCATTGTCGCCATCCGGCTATTTGGCAAAAAAGAGCTTTCACAGCTTTCGGTGGTGGATTTGGTTTTTATTCTGCTGATCAGCAACTCCGTACAAAACGCGATGGTCGGCTCCAATTCCACACTGACGGGCGGACTGGTAGCCGCAGCCGCCCTCTTTATCACCAATTATGTGTTTAAGCTGTTTCTGTATCATTTTCCGAAATTTGGCCGGCTGATTCAGGGTGAAACCATGCTACTGATTTATAAGGGAAAGCTCATCCGGAAAAATGTTGTGAAAGCAAAGCTTACCATGAATGAGATTATGGAGGCAATCAGGGAACACGGCGTTTCTAAAATAGAGGAAGTGGATCTGGCTGTGCTTGAGGTGGACGGAAACATCAGCGTGCTTTCCAATGAATTCAAAGACATGTCCGCGAAAAAAGTAAAACAGGGCAAAAACACAGCCAAAAATCAGAATCAGCCATAGACGCGCCGAGTCTGCAGAACAGGAGGATTAATCATGAAAAAAGTTGCGGCTTTTTTTGATATCGACGGCACGATTTCCCGCGAGGGACTGATCAGTGAGATGTTTAAAAAGATGATTAAATATGAACTGATTGACAACAGCAAGTGGTACAACGAGGTGGAACCTGCTTTTACAAGATGGGATAAGCGGGTCGGCGATTACGATATCTATCTGCAGAAAATGGTGGATATTTATACGGAGACGGTGAAGAACACCAATGCGTTTCATATCGCCTATATTGCGAAAAAAGTGATCGAACAAAAGGGGGAACGCGTTTATACGTATTCGCGCGAACGGATTAAATGGCACAAAGAACAGGGCCATGTTGTCATCGCCATTTCCGGTTCTCCGATTGAACTGGTCAGCGAGGTCTCCAAAATGTACGGAATGGATGATTACAGAGGCACCGTTTATCAGGTGGGAAGCAACGGCATTTACAATGGGGAGATCATTCCCATGTGGGACTCCCAAAGCAAGCGCAAAGCGGTATTGGAGATGGCCGGAAAGCATGATATCGATTTATCCCAAAGCTACGCCTATGGGGATACCAACGGCGATTACTCCATGCTGCAGCTGGTTGGGAACCCGTTTGCGATTAATCCGACGCGCGAACTGCTTTCCCATATCCGGAACGACAGTCAGCTGAAAGAGAAATTTACAGTAATTGTGGAGCGCAAGGACGTTACCTATCAAATGAATATCGGAACGCTCAACCTGATTTGATAATGAAAGCAATTCCGGTTAAGATTGCAGTGCCGAAGAGCTGAAAAAACGGATATTATCTCCCCCGCGAAGGCGTGGGAGATGACGATATATTCCACTGCATTTTGAATCTTATAAAATGCCGTAAGATTATGGAACAGGTACACGCATGGCTGCATATTATGATAATGGCGGCTTCCCGGCTTAATGGCATCGACAGGCCGCCGCTTTGTCGTTGAATTGTTTAATTTAATTCAAGGACGGCGCCTTTATTCGCGGAGGTAACCAGAGCCGCGTATCTGGAAAGGCATCCCTCCGTAATGCGGGGCTTTCTCGGCTTCCAGTTTGCCCTGCGTTTTTTCAGCTCCTCGTCGCTTACCGCGAAATGAATGGTGTTCGCCATAATATCGATCTGGATGATGTCGCCTTCCTCTACCAGCGCAATATTTCCGCCCACGGCGGCTTCCGGAGAAACGTGGCCGATTGCCGCGCCTCTGGTGGCGCCGCTGAAACGGCCGTCTGTAATCAGCGCAACGCTCCCGCCCAGACCGCTTCCCATAATGGCGGAGGTCGGATTCAGCATTTCCCGCATGCCCGGCCCACCTTTAGGGCCTTCATACCGGATGACGACCACGTCGCCGGCCACAATTTTACCGGAGGTAATTGCCTCAATGGCATCCTCCTCGCAGTCGAATACCCTTGCAGGGCCTTCATGCTTCAGCATTTCAGGGCTGACCGCGGAGCGCTTGACAACGCAGGTGTCGGGGGCCAGATTTCCTTTCAGCACCGCGATTCCGCCTGTTTTGCTGTATGGGTTTTCAACCGGACGGATGACATTGTAATCCTTGACCGGGCTGTCCGCAATGTTCTCCCCGACCGTCTTGCCCGTGCAGGTAATCAGGTCGGTTTTGAGAAGGTCCAGCTTGCTGATCTCATTCATGACCGCGTAAACGCCTCCCGCAACATTTAAATCTTCCATATAGGTATGCCCGGCGGGGGCAAGGTGGCACAGGTTCGGCGTTTTGTCGCTGATCTCGTTGGCTATGTTCAGGTCAATGGAGATACCGCATTCGTGGGCGATGGCCGGAAGGTGCAGCATGCTGTTGGTGCTGCAGCCCAGCGCCATGTCGATGGTCAGCGCGTTTCTAAATGCGTCCTGAGTCATGATGTCCCGGGGGCGGATGTTCCTTTTCAGCAGCTCCATAATCTGCATGCCCGCATGCTTGGCGAGCTGAATGCGTTCGGAATAAACCGCGGGAACGGTTCCGTTGCCCTTCAGCCCCATGCCGAGCGCCTCTGTCAGGCAGTTCATGCTGTTCGCCGTATACATGCCGGAACAGGAACCGCAGGTCGGGCAGACCTTGTTTTCAAATTCCAGCAGCTTTTCCTTTGTGATTTTTCCGGCATGGTATGCGCCGGAGGCTTCCGAGACGCTGGAAAAGCTGGTCTTCTGGCCGTCCACCAGACCGGCAAGCATTGGCCCGCCGCTGACAAAAATGGTGGGCACGTTGACCCGCGCCGCCGCCATCAATAACCCCGGCACGTTTTTATCGCAGTTCGGCACCATCACCAACGCGTCAAAGGCGTGGGCAAGTGCCATCGCTTCGGTCGAGTCGGCGATCAGTTCCCTTGTAATCAGCGAGTACTTCATTCCGCTGTGCCCCATGGCAAGGCCGTCGCATACCGCGATGGCGGGGAAAACAATGGGGGTGCCGCCCGCCATGGCGACGCCCATCTTTACGGCGTCCACAATTTTGTCCAGATTCATATGGCCCGGAACAATTTCATTTTTGGAGCTGACTATGCCGACGATCGGGCGTTCCAGCTCTTCATTGGTCAGACCCAGCGCGTGAAACAGCGCGCGCTGCGGCACACTTTTTGTTACTGCATCACTGTTCATTTTACAAGCACCTCTCTATTATTGATAGCAATTAACGGAAAGCTTCTTATAGCAATTACAAAAATGCAGCGGAATGACATCCGCTTTTCCAGTTCGCATTTGAAATTGCTGTAAGTATGTTATTATTGCTTACGTTGTATAAATTATTATATATTGTATGATGTCTAATGTCAATTAAAAATATGTTGTTATTCTTCCGTGATACCAAAACCGCGCATGGCATGGATAATGTGCAGCTCCATGGCGGTCTTGGCTCCCAGCGCGTCCCGGACGGATAGGAATTCCATAATCATCCGGTGATCGTTGAGCGTATTCTGAACAATTTTCTCCCTGGTATTGGATAAAATGACCCCTTTGTCAATGGCCTGATACAGGATTGGCATCAGCCGGTTCATAAACTCGTTGTGCGTCGCCTTCGCTATGGATTTATGGAAGGCCTGCTCCGCCTCCGTGCGGTCTTCCTTTTTTAAAATCATTTCTTCCTCCAGTCTGCCGTAATACAAAATACGTTCCAGCTCCTTGTCCGAAGCGCGTTTTGCGGCATAGTAGGCGGACTGTGGTTCAAAAATCAGACGCATTTCATACAAGTCCTTTACGTCCAGCGGGAGATCGGAAAGACCATTCAAATCAATTCCCTTATTCGGTTCCTGATTATTTTTAACATAAGTGCCTTTTCCGCGTCTGATTTCCAGTACATTGTGCATTACCAAAATGCGGATGGCCTCCCGCAGCGTGGTGCGGCTGACCTGTAAATCGGCGGACAGCTTGTTTTCATTGGGGAGCTTGTCGCCAAGCGCATACTCTTTATCAATGGTGATCCTTGCCAGAAGATCGTCCGCAATGTTTTCAGCTAGGCTTTTTCCTTTTGCTTTCATTTCCGATTCCTCCGTGTATTGCATTATAATATATTATAACATATCAGACATTGTACTTCAAGCATGATGTCTGATGTCTTAATATGTTTTTTACCAGGCATCTTACTATGGAACGCCGCATTGCCTTCATGACAATGCGGCGTTCGTATCGCTTTATATTTTTTCATAGCCTAACACTTTCCTCTTAATTGGACAGCCCTGCCGATGATGACGACAGGCAAACGGATTAGTTCTTCTTTTGTAAATGACTTCAGATCATATTTTGGATTGTATGGTATCAGGGTAATGCCGTTTCCGTGTCTGGCAATTCTTGTAACGGTCGCTTCCCTGCCCTGAATAGACACCACTGCGACGTCCCCATCCTTCACCGGAGCCTGATTCTGCACGATGACCGTATCGCCGTCCTGTATGCGCGGTTCCATGCTGTCGCCGTGCATTTTTATTGCAAAAAAATCACCCTGCTTAGCCATTTCCTCGTTAATTTCCTCATATCCTATTATGTTTTCCGGGGATTCAAACGATACCTCGGATCGAAGATTTACCAGCACAGGTATTTTTTTAGTAGTTTGGTTAAAAGGTTCTGACAGTATATTATTTCCCAATAGATAGTCGGTGGTAACATGAAACAAATTCGCTAAATGGAGCAAAGTTTTATTGTCCGGTTCATATTTACCATTTTCGTATCCGGACAGCGAAGCTTGACTTACATTAATGATTTTAGCGAGTTCTTCCTGTTTTAAATTATTTTTCATTCTCAGCATTCTGATTCGGTTCAAACATTTCAACCCCTTTCATTCTAAATTTTAGTTGTCATGCAGGTAAAGGTAAATAAAATATAAGTAAAACAAATATATAGTTTAAAAATAAAAAAATAGTCACAAAAAATATTAATAAAATTGATAAACGTGTCGATAGATATAAAAAGGAGCAAGATATTGAACCGCATAAAATAATTGTGACCTTGACAACGGTTTAATTCTTGTAATAACAAAGTAACAAAATGACAACAGAAAGGAAAGGTTTTGCCATAAGGGGTATTTGGGAAAATTCTGTGCAGTGTGTTGGAATGTGACGGGTGTGGAATAGCGGAAAAATGAATATCAGGCTCTGAGCATTTGGCTCCGAGTAAAGCCTATATGTTTTGGAAAGAAGGATAATATGAAAAATTTAAAAATCGCCAAGAAGTTAATATTTTCTTTTCTGGCGCTTTCTTTGGTTACTGCGATCATTGGAGCTGCCGGAATTTACAGTATGCTGCAAATGAAGGATTCCAGCACAAAGCTTTATGAGAAACAAACAGCGCCGCTGCCGGTCATGTCCGATATTCTTCTGAATTTGGATCGCTTAAGAGGGCTGTCCAGAGATTATATCCTGTACTATGATCAGCCGGAAGAACTGAAAACAGTGGTTGCAAATACGGAGAAATATGAGAAACTGTATCAGGATGCGGTTAAGCAGTATGAACCTACCATATCGACGGCGGCAACCAAAACCTTGTTTGATGAGACCAATAAGATGTTTGATGAATCCTTTATGCCGACATTCGAAGCGATTGTAAAAAACACGCAGGATAAAAATATCAATGAGGCTATGACGAATCTCAAGAAATTGATTGAAGTCAATACAAAGGTAACCGACAATTATACCCAATGCATGCAAAACCGTGTGAACAATGCGAAGGCGAACAATGACTCCAACAATCAACTTGCCAGCACCATGATGATTGCGCTGATCGCCATTATTGCTTTTGGTGTCTGTGTTTCCATTGTATGGGGTGTCTGGCTGTCAAGAGCGCTGAGCAAGCCGATCAATGAGATGGCCGACGCCGCGGAAAGAATCGCGGAAGGAAAACTGGATGTTGACATTACATATTCGTCCAAGGACGAAATCGGCTCTCTTGCCCGGTCACTTCAGTCGGCCTCCGAGACTTTCAAGCTGTACGTCGCGGATATTTCAGAGCAGTTGGGACGTATGTCACAGGGGGATATCACCGCGGATTTTACACAGGAATATGTGGGGGATTTTGTTCCGATCAAGCAGGCGCTGGTTAAAATATCGGATGGATTAAACGAAACGCTTGCGGCGATCAACACTTCCGCAGAGCAGGTCAACAGCGGTGCGGGACAGGTTTCAGACGGCGCGCAGGAGCTGGCGCAGGGCGCAACCGAACAGGCGAGCTCCGTGGAAGAACTTGCCGCGTCGGTCACCGAGGTTTCCGGTAAAGTCAAGGAAACGGCTGACAATGTCAAGGTCATGGCGGGTTATGTGAAGGAAACGGTCACACAGGTGGAGCATGGAAACGAGCAAATGCGGCAGATGCTGTCATCTATGGAGGAGATCAGCACCTCGTCAAGCGAGATTGGGAAGATTATCAAGGTAATCGACGATATCGCGTTCCAGACCAATATTCTNNCGCCGGAAAAGGCTTTGCCGTAGTGGCTGATGAGGTCCGCAACCTTGCAAGCAAGTCCGCCAATGCGGCCAAACAGACCACAGACCTGATAGAGGGCTCCATGCAAAGCGTGAAAAACGGGACCGCCATCGCCGATCTTACCGCAAAAGGGCTGAATGAAATTGCTGCCAAGGTGGAACAGGTAGGGGGGACCATTGTTAAAATTGATATTGCTTCTTCCGATCAGGCAACCGCAATTCAGCAGATAACGGACGGCGTGGACCAGGTTTCTTCCGTCGTGCAGACCAATTCCGCCACAGCGGAGGAAAGCGCGGCGGCCAGCGAGGAACTGTCGGCTCAGGCGGAAATGCTGCGCAAACTGGTAAGTAATTTTAAATTGAAAAACAAAGGCTTTGCCGCCTCTGACACAGTAAGGGGAAACAGCCGCGCGGATGACATTGATGCGGGCAATATACAGGGTATGCCCGCAGCTCAAAAATATTAAATAGAATCACGGCAGTTTGTCTGCTGCTTGTGACATTGCTCCCCGCCGAAGGCGGGGAGCAATGNNTTGTATTTAATAGAAATAAGGAACAGCTGGCAGATTTTTGTTGACAGATTCATTGGAATACAGTATAGTGTTCCTGTAGAGAAACACTATTGAGGGAGGCGGAAAAATGGACCTGATTGAACTGCTGGGATATTATAACCTTACACGGCAGGAGTCGGCCCTTTATCTGCTGCTTTGCTCCGAAGGCAAATTGACGGGATATGAGGCCGCGAAAGCGTCCGGCATATCCCGTTCCAATATCTATACGGCATTGGCGGGCCTTGTGGAAAAGGGCGCGGCCCGTATGGAAGAAGATACTGCAACGCATTATATTCCGGTGCCGGTGGAAGAGTTTTGCGATAACCGCATACGGCGTATGCAGGAGTACCGCGAACTGCTTTTGAAGGCGGCTCCCCGGCGCAGGGAGGCAAGCGAAGGGTACATTACCATCAAGGGCGAGTCAAACATCATAGATAAGATGAAAAATATGATTGACGCGGCGAAAGAGCGCATCTATCTTGCCGTGTCTGAACACACGATTTCCCTGCTGCTGCCGCAGCTGCGTTCGGCGCTGCAGCGCGGGCTGAAAGTGGTTTTGATCACAGATCCTTTGTTTGAACTGGAAGGGGCTCTGGTGTACCACACGAAAACCGGGCAGCATCAGATTCGCCTGATTGCCGACTCGAAAAATGTTCTGACCGGTGATATCGCCGCAGGTTCCGAATCCACCTGCCTATATTCCCAAAACCGCAATCTGATTGAGCTTTTTAAGGAAGCTCTGAAAAATGAAATAACACTGATTGCCGTCACGAAAGGAAGCTGACTGTTTTGAAAAATACCTTTGTAAATTTGGAGCAATTAAAAAAAATCACGGCTCAATTTCCAACGCCGTTTTATCTTTATGATGAAAAGGGAATCCGGGAAAACGTGCGCAGGCTGAAAAAGGCTTTTTCATGGAACAGCGGTTACCGGGAGTATTTTGCCGTAAAGGCGACGCCGAATCCCGCTATTCTGCGTATCTTGCAGGAAGAGGGCTGCGGGGTCGATTGCTCTTCACTGACGGAGCTGATGCTTTCCGACGCGGTTGGTTTTCGTGCGCATGATATCATGTTTTCATCAAACGATACGCCGGCGGAAGAATTTGTTCTGGCAAAGAAACTCGGGGGACTGATCAATCTTGACGATTTTACGCATATAGATTTTTTGAAGTCGGCGGCGGGTATCCCTGAAACCATCTGCTGTCGCTACAATCCGGGCGGAACCTTCCAGATCAGCAACGCCATCATGGACAACCCCGGCGACGCAAAATACGGCTTTACCCGTGAACAGCTTGAAGCGGGGTTTCTGAAGCTGCGGGAACTCGGCGCAAAACGGTTCGGGCTGCACGCGTTTCTTGCAAGCAATACCACGGATGACGGTTACTACCCGACGCTTGCGGGCATTTTGTTCCGCACGGCGGTAGATCTTTACCGTGAAACAGGTATCGGGGTTTCCTTCATCAATCTTTCCGGCGGAGTGGGAATTCCCTACCGGCCGGAACAGAAGCCGGCCGATATCGCGAAAATCGGGGAGGGCGTCCGCAGGGCTTATGAAGAAATTCTGGTACCCGCGGGATTGGGAGACGTCGCTATCTTTACCGAACTGGGCCGTTTCATCCTGGGGCCGTACGGCTGTCTTGTGACGACGGCAATCCATGAGAAGCACATTTACAAGGAATATATTGGTGTGGACGCCTGTGCGGCCAATCTCCTGCGTCCTGCCATGTACGGCGCTTACCACCACATTACGGTCATGGGAAAGGAAAACGCCTCCCGCGACCACAAATACGACATTGTCGGCAGCCTGTGTGAAAATAATGATAAGTTCGCTATAGACCGCATGCTCCCGGAAATAGACATGGGCGACCTGCTTGTGATTCATGATGCCGGAGCTCATGGCCATGCCATGGGGTACAATTACAACGGCAGGCTGCGCTCCTCGGAAGTACTGTTTAGGGAGGACGGGTCGGCGGAGCTTATCCGCCGCGCGGAAACTCCGGCAGACTATTTTGCCACCCTTGATTTCACAGGGCTTTTTAAGTCTGTGGAAGAAAAGCAAAGCAAAGGCAATGCTTAGTTTCCATCATTTCTGAAACCAAAAAAGGCTTTGCAGATTTTCTGCAAAGCCTTTTGCGCAATAAAACTAAGTTCAGAATTCAGCCTTCCACAGACCGTGAAGATTGCAATATTCGTAAACCGTACCCGACTCGACCTCGTTAAGCTCCGCTTTTGGTTCCATGCCGGGTTTCAAATAAACGATTTCAACCCTATCGCCGGTATCCAGCGCAATCCACTCAATGTGGTGCTCCGGAAGCATGGGATGAATGGTCGAGCCGATCTGTACTTTGATTTTTCCGTTTTCCCTGGTGATTGCCGGAACATGTTTTTCTGTTGCGGCATCGGTTGTGTTCGGCTCAAGCTTTGTCATGTTCTGCCCGCAGCAGGTGAGCGTGCCGCCTCCGCTCATAATCAGCGCGACCATGTTTCCGCAAACCTCACAGCGGTAAAAAACAACTTTAGACATTTTAACAACCTCTTTTCTGTTATTTTATTGATGAAACAGCACAGGAAATCATGTGCCGTTCGTGGGCTTTTGACCAAGTTCTGTTTAAAATAAGGCCTGTCCGTGTCTGACACAGGAACAACGGCTTGATTTTATTGTTCTCTGTAAACATCTTCCAGAAACCTTGTTTATATTATAGCATATTTTTATAAACATCAAAGAGGGTTGATGAATATTTTATATTTTTTTAACATTTATCAATTATCTGTCTGCAAATCCATAAAATCAGTTGACACGCTTTGCGGATGTATATTATAATCAAGTTACAAAAACATAAAGGCTTTTATTACTGACGGATAATTGTGGATCAACCACAGTGGAATAAGGGCCTTCTTTCAGCCGACCGTCTGGGCAGCATTTGGTTTTACCGAGTGTTGCTCTTTTTTTATTGAAAAGAGCGGCCAAATGCTTTGTTTAATCGGAAGGAGCCATTTATGAACCAACAGGCATGGAAGAATTTCAACGGCGGAAGCTGGCAGGACAAAATTGACGTCAGAAGCTTTATCCAGACCAATTACAAACCATATTCCGGTGATGAAGCGTTTCTTGCGCCCGTTACGGAGCGCACCCGCGGGCTGATGAAAAAGCTCGGCCATCTGCTGGAACTGGAACGGGAGTTTGGCGGTGTGCTGGATATTGACACGCAGACAGTTAGTTCGCTTACGAGCTATCGGCCCGGCTATCTGGACAAAGAAAAGGAAATCATCGTGGGTCTCCAGACCGACCGACCTCTGAAAAGGGGGGTGAACCCCTTCGGAGGGCTGAATATGACGCGCAAGGCGTGCGAGGCATACGGCTATCGTCTGTCGGAGAAGGTGGAAAATGAATTTCAGTACCGGACCACCCACAATGAAGGCGTTTTCCGCGCGTACAGCGATGAAATCAAGGCCGCCCGCCACTGCGGCATTATCACGGGGCTGCCCGACGCCTACGGCAGGGGCAGAATTATCGGGGACTACCGCAGAGTCGCTCTCTACGGTATTGACCGGCTGGTTGAGGAAAAGAAAAAGGACAAGCAACGCGCCGCCGCGCAGAGAATGGATGCGGATAATGTCCGTCTGCTGGAAGAGCTGTATCAGCAGATCACCTTTCTGGGGTATCTAAGGGATATGGCGTCCATGTACGGCTTTGACATTTCCCGGCCGGCCGAAAATGCGAAAGAGGCGGTACAGTGGCTGTACTTTGCCTATCTCGGCGCGATCAAGGAGCAGAACGGCGCCGCCATGAGCCTTGGGCGTGTCAGCACGTTCCTCGACATTTACTTTGAAAGAGATCTTCAGAGCGGCCTGCTGACGGAGACGCAGGCGCAGGAAATTTTCGATGATTTCGTCATGAAACTGCGTATGGCGCGGCATCTGCGCACGCCGGAGTACAACGAGCTTTTCGCGGGAGACCCCATGTGGATTACGGAAGCGGTAGGCGGAATGGGGGAGGACGGCAGAACCCTTGTCACAAAAAGCTCCTACCGGATTCTGCACACGCTTTACAATCTGGGCTCTTCGGCGGAGCCGAACCTGACCGTACTGTGGTCGGCGGGTCTGCCGGAAGCCTTTAAGCGGTATGCGGCAAAGGTTTCCTGCGACACGGACGCGATCCAGTATGAAAACGACGATGTGATGCGTCCTGTGTTCGGCGACGACTACGCCATCGCCTGCTGTGTTTCCGCCATGCGGGTCGGAAAGGACATGCAGTTCTTCGGGGCGCGGGCCAATCTCGCAAAGCTGCTGCTGATGAGCCTGAACGGCGGCAGGGACGAGAAAAGCGGCGTTCAGGTCGCCCCCGCGCATACCCCCTATGAGGGTGAATATCTCGAATATGACAAGGTACTGGAACTGATGGACGTCTACCGGGAATGGCTTGCGAAAACTTATGTCGGCGCGATGAACATCATCCATTATATGCATGACAAATACGCCTACGAAAAAACACAGATGGCTCTGCACGACACCGATGTCCACCGTTTTATGGCGTTCGGCGTTGCAGGAATGTCCGTGTTGGCGGATTCGCTTTCCGCAATCAAATATGCGAAAGTAAAATGCATCCGGGATGAAACGGGGCTTATTACGAATTTTGAAACCGCCGGGGAGTATCCCGCCTTTGGAAACGACGACGACCGTGTGGATTCCATCGCGCAGGAGCAGGTGAAGCTGTTCTATGAAGCGCTGAAAAGGAATCCGGCTTACCGCAATGCCGAGCACACGCTGTCCATCCTGACCATAACCTCCAATGTTGTCTACGGCAAGAAAACCGGCGCGACCCCCGACGGCAGAAAGGCGGGGGCGCCCTTTGCCCCGGGCGCCAATCCTATGCATAACAGGGAGAAAAACGGCGCCCTTGCCGCGCTGAATTCTGTTGCAAAGCTTTCCTATGATGTCTGCAGGGACGGAATTTCCAACACTTTTTCCATTGTCCCGCAGGCGCTTGGGCACGAAGAGGAGGAACGCTACGGCAATCTGGTCGCTATTCTGGACGGCTATTTCGTGCAGAAGGCACACCACATCAATGTAAATGTGCTGAACAGGGAAACGCTGGTCAAAGCCTATGAAAATCCGGAATGCTATCCCAACCTTACCATCCGCGTGTCGGGCTACGCCGTGAATTTTCACAAGCTTTCCAAACAGCAGCAGCTTGAAGTGATTTCAAGAACCTTTCACGAGGTGATGTAATGAAAGGGGTTGTTCATTCTTTTCAGAGTCTGGGGGCCGTTGACGGCCCGGGGCTGCGCTGCGTTGTATTCATGCAGGGCTGCTCCCTTCGTTGCGCGTATTGCCACAATCCGGATACGTGGAGTACCTCCGGGCGGGAATACCGTGTGGAAGAGATTTCTGATAAG
This sequence comes from Ruminococcaceae bacterium UBA2656, assembly GCA_002359465.1. Taxonomy (GTDB): domain Bacteria; phylum Bacillota; class Clostridia; order Oscillospirales; family Acutalibacteraceae; genus Caproiciproducens. The sequence continues at coordinate 4,363 of DENA01000029.1, read as the reverse complement.
GTTATGCGGTTCCGGCCGTATTTCGGAAAAACAGGCGGCGTGACCGTTTCCGGCGGGGAACCGCTGATGCAGTGGGAGTTCGTGGCGGAACTCTTCCGCCGGCTGAAGGGGGCGGGCGTCCACACCGCGCTGGACACCGCCGGGATCGGGGATATCGGCGGGGCCCACGCAGTGCTGCTCTCCACGGATCTGGTGCTGTGCGATTTGAAATTTTCCGGCGAGCAGGACTATCTGCGTTACAGCGGGGGAGACATGAACAAAGTCACTGAATTTTTAAAGCTGACGGAAACCATGCGGATTCCACTCTGGATCAGGCATGTCGTTGTACCGGAGCTGACGGACGGTCGGGACCACATTTTAAAAATCGCTTCCATTGCCCGGCAATATTCCAATTTGCAAAAGTTGGAGCTGTTGCCGTTCCGAAAAATTTGCATTTCAAAATATGAGCAGATGAATATTCCGTTTCCGCTGCGCGACTATGACGCATGTCCGGAAGAGAAAATTCAAAGCCTTTACAAGTTGATCAAAGAATACCGTTAACCTGCTTTCAAAAACGCCTTTGCTTGGGTAAGGGCGTTTTTGGTTTGTTAAGCAGGGTCATGGCATTTTTTATTTATTACAGGGTCGTTTCGTGTTGCTCCCATGCAAAATTTAATTTTTTGTATCATAAATCCTTTAAATGTGCTAAAATTTAAATAATATACCGGAACATGCCGCTTTGCTGTCGCTGTAAGGGATGGGCATCTTCTAAGCGGAGGCTGATATTATGAATAAAAAAATGATACTGCTGCCACAATGGTTTCAAACGGAGAAAATACCGTCCGATATGCGCAGGGCGTACATGGATAAGTGTGCTTTCGACAACGAAATCCCCGCGCTGGTCATTTTGACAATGATTTTGGCCATGGAAAGCATGATGGTCATCATCTACTGTCTGAACCTGTTTTTTGTAAAGAAAGGGCGTTTTTTTCCTCAGTATATTTATCTTTATGTTTCCATGATGATTTTTTCACTGTGTTTTATTATCCTGATAAAAATATTTGAGAACGTGCCTGACAACCTGATGATGGTGGAAATAACAATGCTGCTGACCGTCGGAGTATGGAGCGCAATTTTTTCCGCCTGTGATGTTATAAACGGATTTTCTTCTTATCTTTTTATACAGTTACTCATCATTAATTCACTGCTCTTTAAAGTGAATCCCATTAAGCACTGCTTGATTAACGCTGTAAGCTTTCTGGTTTACACGGCTCTGATTTTATGGGCGCGTTTAACTGTTACGATTACTTTTGCCGAAGTAGTCAATCCATTTTTCATGTTGGTTACGGCGGAAGTAATGATTATTTTTAGAAGCCGGACAAAATATCAGGATTACATTAACCAAAAATTAATTGATGAGCAGCATAAAAAGCTTGAATTCTATGCGAACAACGATTTTTTGACGAAAATTTCAAACCGCAAAAGCATTATTGAATATATGGATGACATCATGGAAAAATGCGATCATAGTATTATCTGCATGATGATTGATATCGACCGTTTTAAATTATACAATGATACATACGGGCACATTATGGGGGACAAATGTCTGATAAAGATGTCGGCGGCCTTTGACCGGTTTGCAGGGCGGCATGGCGGACGGGTCGGACGATACGGCGGCGAGGAATTTTTAATCCTGTTCGCGGACATGGATGAAGAGGCGGTTACTGCCGCCGCCAATGAACTGATTGAAATGATCAGGGAACTGAATATCGAATTTTCCACCGCAGAGGGCTGCGGGAGGGTGACGATCAGTAGCGGCATACATATACAGGATAAAATAGGAAATCCGGATAAAGACGCTATTCTGACTGCGGCGGACAACGCGCTTTATAAGGCGAAAAATCAGGGGAGAAACAGAATGGCGGCATCCTGGCAAAAGGGCGGCGGTAATGCTGCCGGCCGGGGCGGAGAAACAGAATAAAGATGCGGAAAGGATGCTGAGAGACTGTTTCCCCCAATCCCGTTAGGTCTCCAGAGAATACTCCATGCTGTCTTTCGCTTCCTGAAAACCATATTTTTCGTACAGCGGCTTTCCCATCTCAGAAGCCTTTAAGGTGATTTTCGTACAGTTTCTCGCCCGGGTTTCCTCTATCAGCCGACTTAAAAGGTCGGAGGCGATCCCCATTTTTCGATATTCCGGTTTTGTGTACATATTCATGATATATGCCACCGACCCCGTTATATTCGAGTATACGGGCGGAACCGAGTAAAAATAAATCCCGCTTGTCGCAATAATTTCTTCATTCTCAACGGCAATCCAGGAAACAAAGCTTTCGTCCGCAATATGCCGTTTAAAATACTGATAGGTGTTTGAGTAAAANNCCGGGTTGGAATTCTGAGGGTTGTCCCTCTCGGTGCGCATTTCCAGCCTGACTCTGGCCAGCTGGTCCACATCTTGAATGGTTGCTTTTCGATACTCCATAGCATGACTCACTTTCCTGTCAATTTAAGATTCCGCATTGAACTTTTGGTTTTTTATGTACTTTTCCGCCAGGTATACCGATGCATAAAATGTTCAGTAAAGCTGTTCCATGGATTTAATGATGCAGTAAAGGACATGGTTCACCGGGGTGGGTACGTGGAATTTTCCCCCCAGCTCCACCACGGTGCCGGCAAAATGGTCCACCTCGGTATGCCGCCTGGCCTCCACGTCCTGCAGCATGGATGTCTTGCCAAGCGGTGAAAATGTAGACATCAGGTTTTCGTATTCCAGCGCATCCTGCTCCGTTAGATCAATATGGGCGGCCTGCGCCAGCGCGACGACTTCCATCATGGCTTCGTGAAAAAGAATTCCGTTGGTTTCCACGCTGGTCATCTTGCCGTAGGGCGCGCCGGTGATTGCAGAAACCTGGTTGCAGCCGACATTCAGCATCCATTTTTTCCATACGGTACGAATCATGTCCGGACAGACGGAAGCTTCAATCCCGGCGGCAGTCAGAAAGTCTTTGACAGCGGTTACTTCCGGCGCCGGGACGGTGTTGTCCGCATTTCCAAAGCAAATCACTCCGTCCACCGTGTTCGTTACTCCGTCTGCCGTCCTGACCGCGTCTATATAAATGGAAAGCCCATAGAGCACAGGATTGTCCGGGAATATCGATAAAATTCTGTCCCGGACGGTTACTCCGTTCAAAAGGGGAAGAATCACGGTATCGTCTGTAACAAAGCCGCGCAGATCTTCGAGCGCTTCGCTGAGCTGATCGTTTTTTACGCACACAATCACTAAATCGGCCTTAAAATTTTGTTCCTCCGGTGAAACTACGCGCGGGTGAAATATCTTTTGATTAAATCTGATTCCGTTTGATTTCAGCCGTTTTCCGCGGGCGCCTCCGGCGATTACGGCAAAATCAGGGCCGTATTTTTCGTACAGCAACTTTCCATAAACTGTTCCGATCGCGCCAATCCCGATTAATGCAGCATTTTTTATCTCCACTTTTTGCTTCTCCATTCCCGTATTCCATTGTTTTTGCGATGGTTTTATTTCTTGAATTCTTCCAGTATTCAAATTATACTATTTCGGTGGAATCTGTCAATTCCCTTTTTCTTTTGGCGGAGGATGGCAGATTTATCATGAAATTCTGTTGACAGGAATTCTTTGAGATGATATGATATAAAAACACTGAAATGAATATCTCTTGAGGGAGTAGTTTGCGTGCGGTTCACCGCATGTGTCAAGTCAACAGCATGGCCGTTTCGGTCTGGCTTGTCTTAAAGAACAAGACTCATGTACAGCTTTTTAAGCTGCACATGAGTTTTTTTTATTATAATACATACCATAATGATCAGTTGAATGGATGAGAGGAAGAAAAATTACGCAATGAAGTATTATTTAGCAGATTTGGATCAGGTTTTTCAGCAGGTTGACAGCAGCCGGCAGGGTCTGACGCAGGCAGAAGCGGAATCCCGCTTGCAGCGCAACGGAAAAAACAAGCTCGCCGAAGGCAAAAAAGTCTCTGTTTTCCTGCGGTTTGTGCAGCAGCTCGGCGACCCGATGACCATTATTCTGATTGTTGCCGCAATCATTTCAGGTATCACCGCATCTTACGCGCACGAATCCTACGCGGATGTATTTATCATCATGATTGTGGTCATGATCAATGCGGTACTCGGTGTTTATCAGGAAAACAAGGCGGAAAAAGCCATTGAAGCGCTGCAGGAGATGTCTGCCGCGACCTCAAAGGTTTTGCGCGGCGGCAGCATTGTGACCATGAAGAGTGAAGATCTTGTGGTTGGCGACGTTGTTTTGCTGGAAGCCGGCGATTCTGTTCCGGCAGACTGCCGTATGATGGAAAGCGCGAGCATGAAAATCGAAGAAGCGGCTTTG
>DENA01000018.1:51207-51357 GCA_002359465.1 Ruminococcaceae bacterium UBA2656 | reverse complement strand
CACCGGCGCATTCATTTTTGGAACCAGCAGGCTGGTAATACCCGTGATAGCGACCACAATGATCATAGGAGCGGCCACAAGTTTCGCGTCCACCGCAGCCTGTCCGATTACAAGGGCGCCGACTATGCTGAGCGGCTGGCCGATATTTGA
>DENA01000018.1:23257-51136 GCA_002359465.1 Ruminococcaceae bacterium UBA2656 | reverse complement strand
CCGGTTTCACGCAGAATATCAAAGACTGCAAGCATGATAAACGCTTCCGCGGCAGCGGGCAGGGGCACGCTCCTTCTCGCGCCCGCAATGCTGATCAAAAGCTGCGTGGGAAGCATTTGCTGCTGGAACGCAACAATCGCAACATAGAGCGCGGGGACGGTTATCGTTAAGAAAAAGCCTGCAATACGCAGAAGCCGTGACAGCGAGGTATAGTAAAAACTTAGATAATAATCTTCGTTGCTTTGAAAATTTTCAATAAACAGATAAGGAACAGTAAGGACAACCGGTGTACCGTCCAAAAAAATGGCGATTCTTCCTTCCAGAAGCTTCCCTATTACCACATCGGGCCGTTCCGTGTACCCCGTCGTTCGGAAAGGGGACCACACGGAATCTCTGGTAAGCTCCGTAATGTAATTGGTATCCAGCACCGCGTCAATGTCTATTAAATCCAAACGGCGGTAAAGTTCGTTGAGGAGCCTCTTATTTACAATTTTGTCAATATAGCAAATGCAGGCTTTTGTCCTTGTCATTTTTCCCAAAGTGGTGAATTTCATTTTCAGTTCATTGGTGCGTACTCTGCGGCGAATCAGAGAAAGATTTTGAAGCAGAGATTCATTAAAGCCCTCCCGCGGGCCGGAAAGGATCTTTTCATTCTCCGGTTCATCCATAGAACGGGTCTGAAAGCCTTTGGAATTCAGGATGACAGCTTCACCCGCGCCTTCCACAAACAGAATTGTATCGCCGTAGGTAATGGATTCCACAATATCTTTTAAATGATTCGTTTTTTGGGTTTCACTGATTAAAACAACATTTTCTATCAGGTGGTCAATTAGAAGCTCGTCGGACTGAACCGCGTCGGAAAGCATCAGCGGCTTGATGATATTTTCGTTAATGATCGCTGAACTAACCACCCCGTCACAGTAGGCAATACAAAATTTCAGGTCATGATTATGGTTATTCTGAATATACCTTATGATCAAAGTATCCACATCTGAAAAAAGTTTTTTTATTGTTTCCACATTGTTTTTCATGGAACGGCTTAAACTGTTTTCATCCAGTTCCTTATTCAAATGTTCAACCTGCTCGTTTACGATTTCTTTTTTACGTCTTCCCGGAAAATGGAACATATTTGACCCTCCGTATTAAACACTTGCTTTTATTATGCATAACCTTTAACAAAATATGTAAAATACAGGGTTTATAAACCTTCCGAGTCAATACCACCCGTAAAACGGGTAGTATTGACCGTATAATCATCCCGGATTTATGCAGACTATTCTTAAAAATGCAATTCATTATTTTTTGAATCGGAGAAGAAAATGAACAATTTATCTTTCAGCAGACTGCCCCGGCACATTGGAATTATTCCTGACGGAAACAGACGATGGGCTGAAAAGAACGGATACGAGAAACAGGATATATACAAGTTTGGCATCGACCCGGGTTTCGAGCTTTACAAAATCTGCCTTGCGCTCGGGATTCAGGAGATGACCTTTTACGGATTTACCATCGATAATACAAAACGGCCGTCCGTTCAGACAAAAGCGTTTCAGAGCGCCTGCGTGGACGCGGTTCTGAAGCTTGCGAACCAGGACGCCAATCTTCTGATTGTGGGAAATACGGATTCCCCGTTATTCCCGAAAGAGCTTCTGCCTTACTCAAAAAGGGTGCAGTTTGGGCGCGGTCTTATGAAAATCAATTTTCTGGTAAACTACGGATGGAACTGGGATCTAAACTGCTCCCTGAAAAACAACGGCGCCGCTTTCACCGGCAATATGGCAAATACGATTGCCTCCTCCGACATTTCAAGAATAGACCTGATTATACGCTGGGGCGGAAGGCGCCGGCTGAGCGGATTTTTGCCCGTACAGTCGATTTATGCAGACATTTATGTGCTTGACGATCTGTGGCCGGATTTCTGCCCCGAACAGTTTTATCAGGCTCTGGAATGGTATCAGGAACAGGATGTGACCCTTGGCGGTTAATCAGTAATCTGAAACTGCCATTCTCTGTTTTTCAGTAACGGAAACCTCACTGAAAAAGAAACAGCGCGCCGATCAGATCAGCATTTCAAAGATTCCAAGCGCGATAACAATGCCCCCGGATATCAGAGGAACAAACCTGCAAAGCGATTTTGGGATGCAGCTTTTCCCCACGCGGTATCCTACGGTGATCGAAACCATACTGATTAAAAATGTGAAAATCGTCGTAGCGCCTATGTTCAGCCCCGATATGCTTGCGCCGACGCCCATGCCGAAATTATTAATGGTCAGCGCAAGGGCTAGAATAGCGGATTCCCCCGCATCAATGGTTCCGGATCTGTCCAGATCCGCTGTTTCAGGATCTTCCAGCATCGTATTAAGATTTACTTTTTCTTTTGTCTGACATTCCTTATTCTCCCGCGGTTTTTTAAAAAAATCCTTCAGAAACCAGACGCCGATCAGAATCAGTATGACACTGCCAAGCGTATTGGATACCGATGCAGAAAAAAATTGACCGATAACCCGGCCAATTGACATGGAAAGGAAAGTACCGACCCCCGTAATAACGGCAATCAGAAAATTAATGAAAAAATTCAGCTTGATTTTTCTCATTCCAAAGGTAATTGCCACTGTAAAATTGTCAAGGTTGGCCGACAGCGCGAATAATAATACAGATATCAGGTACAAATTCAATCACCCACCAAAGAATTATTTATACCATAATTATGTTGGCGGCAGAATTGTGTGATTAACGCACCTGCAATTTTTCAATAGCAAATTTCAATGTTTAACAATAACTGTCAGCCGCTAAAAAGGATAGCACGGCCATATTCAGCTAAAACTATATCTGTCCGTACCAAATCTATTTTGTGTGCGGCACAGGAGGGATAAATAAATGACACACGAAGGGCATATGGAAACTGAGCATTCAACCGGTTCGGAATTTCTCCGCTGGTTTGGCAGAATGATCATTACAGCGGTCGTTCTTGCAATTGTATCGTTTTTGACCCCGGGCTTTTCCATCCGCGGTTTATGGTCATTCCTGCTTGCTGCAGTGGTGATCAGCGTTATTGACTATCTGGTGGAAAAGATGATGAAGGTTGACGCGGCTCCCTTTGGGAAAGGATTGAAAGGATTTATTATATCCGCAATCATTATCTATGTCGCGCAGTTTTTGGTTCCCGGTATGAGCGTTTCCATTATCGGCGCCATTCTGGGTGCTCTGGTCATCGGCATTGTCGATGCGGTCTTTCCCGTTAGAGTCATGTAGCGTGGAGTAATTCCCGAAAATTTATGAAAGAGGTCTGAAAAGCGAATTGCTTTTCAGACCTCTGCTTTTTTATATTATAAGCCCTGTGGCTCTGAATTTTCCCCGGCGGACATGCACGCCGCACAGTACGCGGCAATCTGTCTTCTGCAAAGGGGATAAACGTCCTCCCTGCGGAAAGTCCGGTACCACTCCACAGTGTATTCCAGCGCCTGCCGCAGATCCATGCGAGGCTTCCAGCCCAGAAAGGTTTTCGCCTTTGTGCAGTCAAGGCTCAGTAATGAAGCTTCATGGAGCGCTATATGTTCGGAGCAATCCTCCCATTCCCCTCCTCCCCATAGAGATACCAGCATATCGGCCACCCTGCCCACCGGAACGGTCGATTCAAAATCGGGGCCGAAATTCCATGAGCCTGTGTATCGTGTGCCTTGCTCCGTCATTTTATAGGCCAACAGAAGATAACCGTAAAGTGGCTCTAAAACATGCTGCCACGGGCGTACGGATTCCGGATTCCGGATTTCTATCGGACGGTGCAGCTGCAGGGCGCGGATGCAGTCTGGAATAAGCCTGTCTTGCGACCAGTCCCCGCCGCCGATCACATTACCTGCACGGACGGATGAAATGTATTTCCCGGAATATTTCCCCGATCGGGCATTGAAAAAGGAGTTCCGGTAAGAAGCCGTAACAAGCTCCGCACAGCCCTTGCTGGCGCTGTACGGGTCGTATCCGCCCAGCATATCCCCTTCGCGGTATCCCCAAAGCTGTTCCCTGTTTTCGTAGCATTTGTCCGATGTGACCATTACCCCCGTCTTTACCGTGTGCGAAAGGCAGATATTCTCCAGCACCCGGACAGTTCCCAGCACATTGGTTTCAAAGGTCTCCTCCGGAATTTCATAGGAGCGGCGGACAATGGGCTGGGCGGCAAGATGAAACACAATCTCAGGCTCATACAGATCGAATACCTGTTTCAGCCTTGCTTCGTCGCGGATGTCGCCGCGGATGTCAACCATTCTGTGCCGTAAACCGCACAAAACAAAATTGTCCCGGTCCGTCGCGGGGTCAAGCGCGTAGCCGGTGACTCTCGCTCCCATCAGATAGATCCACAGGCAAAGCCAGGAACCCTTAAATCCTGTATGACCTGTCACCAGTATATTCCTGCCGCGGTAAAAACCCCCGAACATTTTTTTTAAATCGATTGCCATTTCTTCCATGGCGTCTTCCCCCGTTTCCAAAAGCATATTGACGCGTTCCTTTTCCCCGCAAAGAATTGACCGCCTTCCTGTCCGTACCCGTTTTTCTGCGCAAAACTCGACTGACATTCCTGTTTTGTCTTCATTTTTATATATGCTGTTGCGTAGGTGTTTACAACTGTTTAAAAGCTGTTTTCACTTAGCAATATAATGAATTTTGATTAATTACCGCCCCCTCCCGGCGTGGCGATAATATTTGGTTTTCAACAAGGTTTAAATGACTGAAAGCCAAAACAGGATGCTCTCCCAGCTGAACAAACGGCTGAGAGAGCATCCCTTTCCTAAATAAAATATGATCAGTCTATTTGTTTTCTTTGTTTCCGGTTGCCCTTAACACGGCGGAATACGCCCCATTGGCACTCAGGGCAACAACCACTGCGTTAAAGGGAATCAATGTGCCTGTAGACCAAGTCAGCGCGCCGGTAAAATACGTTGCCCCCAGCAAAAGGATAATGGCAATGAAATAGGACACCCACTGTGTGGCAATATTTTTTAAAAACGATGCACTTTTAACGAACTGGGTAATGAGCGCTGTCGCCGCTGCACATCCTGCAAAAGTGGCCAGCGTTTCCCAAGTGAAAAAATTATCCATATTCACTCCTCCTGTGGAAAACCTTTTCAACTTTCCCTCTCAGATCGTTGTCCAGGCCTCCAGTAATCACTGTATGACGATACCTCCTCTCTTGTTCCAACGTTTTGCGGACAAGTTCCACGGCAGCACAAAAAGAAGGCTGCCGGTTTCAGGCAGCCTTCTTATCATGATAAAGTGATAGAATGAATCAATCTGTCAGCCAATAAACTGCTGGGTCCAAATGTAGCGGCCCTGCGCGTTTTTGGCAATACCCACACCAATTTGCGTAAAGGAGGAATTCAGAATGTTCGCTCTGTGGCCCGGGGAATTCATCCAGCCCTGCATGACCTGCTGCGGGGTTGTCTGGCCCATTGCAATATTTTCTCCTGCGGTTCTGTAGCTGATTCCGTATTGCTTCATCATATCAAACGGAGAACCGTACGTGGGAGACTGATGGTCAAAATAGTTCAGTTTGGCCATATCCTCCGACTTCAGAGTCGCTGTTTTGGTCAGGAGCGAATTTACTGTAAGCGGCTTGAGCCCGTTTGCGGCTCTCTCCTGATTAACCAGCTGAACAACCTGATTCTGGAAGGAAGCATAGCTGCCGCCTGTAGAAGACGGTGTGCTTGAGGTGTTCCCCTGAGAGCCTGTGCCAGGGGCAGAGCTCGGCTTGGAACTTGAGCTTGGTTTGGAGCTGGAACCTGAATTGGTTTTGGGGCAGTAATTATACGTCTTGCCGCCGATGGTGATCTGATATTTGGTTCCGTTCGCAGAGTTTACGGAAGTAAGGCAATTGGTTTTTACTGTACAGGTTGTGCCGGCCTTGCAATTGGAATTGTTCACACAGCCATTTCCAACGCTGCAAACCGGGTTGCTGCTGCAGCTGTTGCCAACCTTGCAGTTTGTAGAGTTTGTGCCTGCAACTGTTCCATTTGAAGCGGATGTCTTCGGGCAAACGCTTGAAGTGCCGGATTTAACAATATCGGCAACAGTATTACTGCCTGTTTCCTGTGTGTTTGCCGCCGGTGCCGCACTTTTTACTTCTTCCGCCTGACCGGACGCTGTCTGAGAATCGACAGAAACGGTACTTGTAGCGGTGCTTTTGCTTGGTGCAGACGCTGTATTGCCGCTGTTGACAATTGCGCCGGCCGTACCTGACATAAGCACACATGCGATTAATGCAAGTATTTTCGTTTTCATGTATTATCTCCTTTTCATGCTTCTCGATTTTGAAATGTTACAGATTTGTAACTTTTCTTGCATTTATCGTAACACCAATGCAGGAAGATGACAATACTGAAAATTATGTAAACTAATCAAGAAAATGGAAAAATTACAGCAATCGTCTACGATTGGAGGTTAAATGTGTTTCTCCCCCGCCACAGGCGGGGGAGAAACACTGCTTTATATTGTAAAATCCGAAGATTAATGATTCAGCCTTCTGATAATATCGTAGGCCTTGTCCTCATTTTTAACAAACCCCTGGACCGTGGTGTCAATTCCGCTGTAATCATTGAACTCCACGAAGGCCGTACTGAGCTTATCCATAAGCGCTGCGGGCATATCCTTTCTGGCAGCCAGCGCGTCTTTGGGTATTTCCTCCGTGCGGGCGACGATAATCAGCTGATCTGTAAACAGTCCGTCTGCGTGCGCCTGATTGTAGACCTCGTCATAAGTTGCGCCCGCGTCCACCTCTCCGGCCAGAACGGCATTTACCACATTATTATGGTTGCCTAAAAACATGACCTTCTCAAAAATGGAATCGGGGTCCATATGATTCTGTTTGATCATGTCCCGGGCATACAGATAGCCGGAGGCGCTTTTCTCATCCACATAGGCAAATGACTTTCCCTGCAAATCATTGATGGAATGGACCCTGCCGTCCTTGCGGGCGACAATATACCCGTTGTAGGAACAGCGGCCCTGCACCTTCGGCGTAACCAGCACATTCGCCCCGCACTTTTCATGTGCGTTGACATAGGCAAAAGGTGAAAACCACCCGATATCGATAATTCCCTTGTCCACGCTTTCACTCAGTGCGTCATAGCTTCTGACAATCAGGGTGCGGCATTTCAGCCCCACGCTGGCGCACACCCGTTCCAAAATCGGAACATAGGTTTTCCGGATGCGTTCAGGCTCGACAAAGGGATTGACGCCGAATATGATTTCGTCTTCCTTTTTAAAGTACATTGCGTCCTTTTGCAGCATTTCTGCCGTTTCTCCGATTTTGTTACAGAAGGAAAGAATTGTTTCATTTTTCTTCTGCTGCACATTTACCATCTGTATGGCGGAGCAGGATACATCATGGGTTTCCTGTACGGCCGCGGCGACATTTTCAACAGCCTTTTCAATTTCCGCAGCCGTATTCTTCTGCATCAGCGATTCCCCGGTAAGACCGGAAATCTCGTTTTGAACATCCTTCAGAATGGAACTGATTTCCTGAATAATCTGTGAAGACTCGCTGACGATTCCGTCGACATTTTTCATCTTGCCGCCGATCTCGGTCATTGCCATATTGGATGTTCCTATCTTATCGACAATATTCTTGACCACGCCTTCAATGACGGAAATTGCATCATCCGTCTGCACGGCAAGCCTCCTGATTTCTCCGGCGACAACGGAAAAGCCCTTTCCGGCCTCCCCCGCGCGGGCGGCTTCTATGGCGGCATTCAGCGCGAGAAGGTTGGTCTGACTTGAAATTTTCCGAATATAATCCACGATTTCATTAATCTTTCTGGAAGACTGCTGGAGCTCCAGATTGCTGTCGGAAGCAACCTTGATCACCGACGTGAGGTCAAGGATGAAACTTCCAATGCTCCGGATGGTCTGCTCGTTTTTCTCCAGCATTTCGATTGAGGTCTTTGAATGATCCTCAATTTTTATAACCCCGGAATTCAAGCTGGTGCAGGCGCCGACAAGTTCGTTAATGCTTGCATTGATCTCTTCCGAGCTGGCCGCGTTCTGCTCGCTGAGTTTTTCAATTTCATAGGAAATTCTGGCAACTTTTTCAAAAGTTTTCATATTATCCTTCGAAAGCCAGATCAGCTGCTGGGAATCAAAGCCCATGGTTTCAGCGACCTGAAAAAGCTGCTCGCCCAGTTCTTCCTTTCCATAGGTTTGTTGAGCGGCCGGCTGCGAATTCCCGCGGGTTTTCCCAAACAGCATATCGGCAGCCAAAACAATGACAACGCTCCCGATTGCTGAATAAAGAAAGCCGCCCAGCCCTTGGAAATGAAACAGGAATCCGACCGCCTGAAGAAGAAGAATTGCGACTGCAGAAAGGAGAACCGATTTTTTCGATGTAAAATTCATTTTTCTACCGCCTCAGCAATTAAAAAATATCAGTTCAAAACTGATTAAAATTTTACTTCTTTACTTAAATTTTCCATGTTGCTTTTATACACAATCATTATATTTCAAATCGCATAATTTGTCAATATTATCCATAAACACAAAAAAATCTTCTTTTTTCAAATTACACCCGGAATATAGCAAAGCCCCCATTTTCATGGGGGCTTTGCCTGTTTCTGACGGCCGCTATTTGGAAAGCTTATCCATTACGGCCAGTATTTCATCTATTTTTTCTTCCGCGTTCCCGTTTTCAAACGCTTCCTTCACACAGCAGCCAAGATGCGCATGGATAATCTCGCTGTTGGCTTTTTTCAGGATTGCCTGTGTGGCCATCAGCTGATTGGAGATGTCTATGCAGTAACGGTCCTCTTCCACCATTTTTAAAAGTCCGTCAAGTTGGCCCCGCGCGGTCTTCAGCAGCCGGGTTACCTTTTCTTTATCTGCTACCATTCCAGTCCTCCCGTGTCAATTATTTACCGAACAGGCCCTTTTTCTCTTCGACGGAAACAGCCTCATAGCCAGCCTCGTCCACCGCGTTTTTCAGCACCTCATCGGAAACCTCGGTTGTCAGCGAAACGGTGGCGTTATTCTTTTTCAAGTCGACCTTTGCTTCAACGCCGTCAATGGCGTTCAGCGCCTTTTCCACCCTTGCCTTGCAGTGCTCGCAGCTCATGCCGTTGATTGTAATGACTTTTTTCATTTCAGACTGATCTCCTTCTGTTTCTGTTTTCATTTCGATTGTATTTTGTTTCTGATTGTTTTGATCTGTGGATATCCTGCGCGGCTTAAACAACTTGAGACGCAGCGCGTTGGAAACAACGCACACGGAGCTCAGGCTCATGGCCGCTGCGGCGAACATCGGGTTCAGCTTCCAGCCCAGCATGGAAAAGAACACGCCGGCCGCAAGCGGGATGCCGATGCTGTTGTAAAAGAACGCCCAGAAAAGATTTTCCTTAATATTTCTGATAACGGCCTTGCTCAGCTGCACCGCGGTAACGGCGTCCAGCAGGTCGCTCTTCATCAGCACAATATCCGCCGATTCAATGGCAATATCCGTTCCCGCACCGATGGCAATTCCCACATCCGCTCTGGCAAGCGCGGGCGCATCGTTGATTCCGTCGCCGACCATGGCAACCTTTTTGCCGCTTTCCTGTATCCTGCGGATTTCGCTTTCCTTGTCCTGAGGCATTACGTCCGCCACCACGCGGTCGATATGAAGCTGCCGGCGGATGGCCTCGGCTGTTCTTTTATTATCGCCCGTCAGCATGACAACGTCAATACCCATTGCCTTAAATTCTTCAATTGCCTGCCGGCTGGTCGGTTTCACAACATCCGCCACCGCGATGACCCCTATCAGGTTTTGGCCCTGTGCAAAATACAGCGGCGTTTTTCCGTCTTCGGCGAGCGCGTCACAGGCGCTTTGCAGCGCCGAAATATCCACCTGCCGGCTGTCCATCATCGCGCGGTTCCCGGCATAATACTGCTTGCCATCCACCACCGCGGCAACGCCCTGACCGGAAACGGAATCAAACTGTTCGACCTGCCTGAGCTCGATTCCCGATTCGGCTGCCTTTTCCACAATTGCGTCCGCAAGCGGATGCTCCGACGGTTTTTCTATGGAGGCTGCCAGGGTAAGCAGCTCCTGTTCCGCAACCAGCCTGGTTGCAAGCATATCCGTCACCTTCGGCTTTCCTTCGGTGATGGTGCCGGTTTTGTCAAGGACCACCGTATTGACGGTGTGGGCTGTCTCCAGCGACTCCGCAGATTTAATCAGAATTCCGTTGGAAGCGCCTTTGCCCGTACCGACCATAATGGCGACCGGCGTGGCAAGTCCCAGCGCGCAGGGGCAGGATATCACCAACACCGCGATGCCGATGGAAAGGGCAAATTCGAACGACTGCCCCGCGATCAGCCATGCCGCGGCGGAAAGAATCGCGATGCCGATGACAACCGGAACAAAAATACCGCTGATTTTATCCGCGAGCTTTGCAATCGGCGCCTTAGAGGAGCTCGCATCCTCCACCAGCTCGATAATCTGTGCCAGCGTCGTGTCGTCCCCGACCTTTTGCGCCTCAAATTTAAAAAATCCTGTTTTATTGATGGTTGCGGCAATCACCTTGTCCCCAACGTGCTTTTCGATCGGAATGCTTTCGCCGGTCAGTGCGGACTGGTCAACGGAGGAACTGCCCTCAACGAGCATTCCGTCCACCGGAATGCTCTGGCCGGGACGCACCGGCAGGATATCGCCGACAACGACCTCTTCCACCGGAATCTCAACCTCGGCACCGCCGCGGATCACCACCGCCGTTTTTGGGGCCAGATCCATCAGCTTGGTAATGGCTTCCGAGGTTTTCCCTTTTGACCTTGCCTCCAGATACTTTCCGAGCGTAATCAGCGTTAAAATGGTACCCGCCGATTCAAAATAAAGATCCATCAGGAAGTGATCCGCTGTTTCCATATCGCCGTGGCCCAGCCCATAACCGATTCTGAAAATAGCATAAACACCGTAGACCATCGCGGCTGCCGAGCCGATTGCGATCAGGGAATCCATATTGGGCGCCCGCTTCGCAAGGGTTTTAAAGCCGACCTGAAAATATTTCCGGTTGACATAAGCGATCGGCAAAAGCAGCAAAAACTGCGCAAAGGCATACACCACACCGTTTTCCGGACCATGGAAGGCTGCATTGATAAATTCCGGAACCGGCAGGCCGATAGCCTCCTTGAGCATATGATGCATGGCAAGATATAAAAGCGGAATTAAAAAAGTAAAAGAGACAATCAAACGCATTTTCATTGATTTTAATTCTTTTTGTACCGGATTTTCCGTGGGTTGACTTTTGGTGTTTGTATCCGCTTTGCGGGAGAATACGGAAGCGCCGTACCCCGCGTTTTCTACCGCCCGGATTATCTCTGCGTCGTTTGTCACCGAATCATCGTAGTCCACCATCATATTGTTTGACAGCAGGTTGACGTTGACGGTGCGCACGCCGTTCAGTTTTCGAACACTTTTTTCCACATTGGCCGAGCATGCCGAACAGGTCATGCCCGTTACATTGTATTTTTTACTCATCGTTTCACCTCACTACACCCCTGTGGGGTATATATAATATAAACATATTTTTAGTTTTTGTCAACAGGTAAAAAATAACCAAACATAGCCACAATATGATATAATAAAAAAATACAGAACAACAGGATGTGAAAATATGAATATCAGTCACAACAGCAAGCTGTTTCAAAAACCGCCCGTCCAGATTACGGTCACCCTTCTGGTTTTAGCCGGGGCTACCCTTCTTTCAATGCTATTTAAGAACACAGGGTTTTCCGGGACCAACATTGTGGTGATTTACATTCTGTCGGTATTGATCATATCGCGGATGACGGTCGGCTATATTTACGGGATCACCGCTTCGGTCCTCGGGATGTTCTGTTTCAATTTTTTCTTTACGGAGCCATACCACACCTTTAACGTATATAATGAAAACTATCTTGTCACTTTTGTCGTCATGCTGATCGCCTCCATTCTCATCAGCACGCTGACCAGCAAAATCATGCATTCCCAAAATGCCGCCAGACAGCGTGAAAAACAGTCCAACATTCTTTTTCAGATCACGAGTTCCCTGGCAAAGGCAGGCAGCATCTCGGATGTAGCAACCGTGTCGGTCAGAAGTCTTTCCAATCTTCTGGACTGCGACGTTTCCTGCATTACAACAGACAGGGAACAGGAGCTTTATGAAGAATACAGTATCAAAAAAGGCGACCGCATGGTGGACACCCGGGGACTGGCCGCCGCTGAAGTGGAATCCGAGACGGCCGGCCGGTTTGTCCTGCCAATCGCGGACGGACGTTACCAGTACGGCCTGATTTGTCTGCCCGGCGGACGGATTTCAGAGGAATCAGAGGAAAAAAAGCTGATCTCTTCCATTTCCGTGCAGATCTTCGTGGCAATGGAACGGGAACGCCTTGCGGAAGAAAGGGAGAAGGCAAAAAATGACGCGGAGCGTGAAAAATTTAAAAGCAGCCTGCTCCGCTCTATTTCGCACGACCTCAGAACACCGCTCGCGGGAATTACGGGCGTTACGGAAATGCTTCTTTACAGCCTGAAGGATGAAAACAACATCAGACTGGTTCAGGGGATTTACGACGATTCCTGCTGGCTGACCCAGATGGTTGAGAATATTCTGAGCCTGACGAAAATTCAGGAAGGAAGGCTGACGGTTCACAAACAGATGGAAGCGGTGGAAGAAATCGTGGGGGAAGCGGTCAGCCACGCTTCAAAATATACCGGCGGGCGCAGCATTGAAATAGAAATGCCCGACGACGTTGTTTTTATTTCCATGGACGGCAAACTCATCGAGCAGGTGCTGATCAATCTGATCAACAACTCGGTAAAGCACACCTCTCCCTCAGATGAAATCAACATCGTGGTAAAGCAGGCAAAAGACAAAGTCTGGTTCAGTGTTATGGACAATGGAACAGGCATGAACCCGCGTGACTTATCAAAAGTCTTTGATTTGTTCTATACGGAAGAAAGCCCGCGGGCCGATTCAAAGCGCGGAATCGGTCTTGGTCTTTCCATCTGCAAAGCAATTGTCAGCGCGCACGGGGGACAAATCATTGCTGAAAACAACAAAGACGGTGGGGCAACCATACGCTTTTACCTGCCGTGTGAAGGAGGTAAAAAGAATTGAACAACAATGAATTGTTTTTGATTGTTGAAGATGATAAGCAAATCCGCTCTTTTATCAGCTTTTCCCTAAAAACACAGGAATACCGCTCGATTGAGGCGACAACGGGAAAAGAAGCAATGAAAGCAATTGTAAACGCGCATCCCGATGTTATCATACTGGATTTAGGCCTGCCGGATATGGACGGCCTTGATATCATCCGGCAGGTGCGTGCCTTTTCCGATATGCCGATCATCGTTGTATCCGCGCGGGATCAGGACCGGGAGAAAATCGAAGCTCTTGACGCCGGTGCGGACGATTATCTGACAAAGCCGTTCAGCATCAATGAACTGCTGGCTAGGCTGCGGGTGATTTTAAGGCATGTTAAAAAGGAAGATATTCCGGTTTCTGAAATTTACCGGGTCGGCGAGCTTGAGGTGAATTTTGAAAAACGTCTGGTCACCCTGTCCGACAATGAAATCCATTTTACTCCGATGGAGTTCAACGTACTTTCCCTTCTCATCCGCAATTCCGGCAAGGTGCTGACCCACAGCTACATTTTGAAGGAGGTATGGGGTTCCTATCTGGACAGCGACATGCAGTCGCTGCGCGTATTTATGGCGAATATCCGCCGCAAGCTTGAAAAGGACCCGGCAAAGCCGCGCTATATTATTACGGAAGTCGGCATCGGCTACCGTTTCGCCGACGAATAATCTCATCATATTTATGAAATCTTTATATCTTTCCCCCATTCTTAATACCGCAATTATGCCCGCTGTGTTAAGATAAAAAACGGAAAGAAGGGATAGCCATGAGGTTCTTCGGCAGAGAAAAGGACGAGAGCGTAATCATTATCGGCTGCGGCCGTTTGGGCAGGAATCTGGCCTATGCAATATCCGGTCAGGGTCAGGACGTTACCGTTATAGACCGGGATGAAAACGCATTAAAAAAGCTGCCCTCGTCATACTGCGGCTCCGTCATTGCCGGGGACGGCACGGACACCGACATTCTTGAGCTTGCGGGAATACGGAACGCCGGCTCTCTTATTGCGGCAACCGGCGATGAAGCCGCCAATATCATGGTTGCGCAAATCGCCAGCCGGCACTATCAAATAAAAAACGTTCTGGCATATATCGACGATATGTCTAAAACCGTTTCCTGTCAGGGAATGAACATTATAACAGTCTGCCCCACCGTTCTTTCCGTCAACGAAGCCCAGAGAGTCTTATTTCATGCCAAAGAAGAGAAAGCCGTATGAATATATTATTAGTGGGCGGGCGTCAGAGAACCCGTCTTTTAACAAAGGCACTGAAAGCGCGCGATTATCATGTAAGAGTGATCAACGAGGATTTTGACTGGTGTAAAACGCTTGCAGACGAATATGAAGTGGAAACGGTCTGCGGGGACGGCACCGACCCGTCCCTGCTGAAAGAAGCCGCCGCAGATAAGATGGATATGGTCGCTGCCCTTGACGACAGGGATGCATTCAATCTTTTGGTATGTGAAATTGCAAAAAAACAGTTTCATTCCAAAAAAACGTTTGCAATTGTAAACGACCCCAAAAACGAGGCGTTTTTTGAAGATCTTGGCGTGGACAAATGCGTAAGCGTCACCCGGTTTTTAGCGGACATGATTGAGCAGGAGGCAATTGCGGACAATATCTGCAAATACTTGCCCGTCGCGGACGGAAGAGTGGCCGTGTGCGAGGTTCCCATCAACAGCGAATCTGCCGTCCTGAACAGTAAGCTATGGGAGATTGCACTTCCTCCTCAAAGCATTATCGGCTGCATCATCCGGAACGGACAGACCATGATTCCACAGGGAAACACTCAGCTGAAAGCGGGCGACCATGCCGTTGTACTCTCCTCGGCGGAGTCGGCGGACGAGGTGACGGCGATTCTGTCCGGTAAAAAGAAAAAATAAACCAAAAGATTTTTTATGACAAGCGGCCCCTGCAGCTTTTGTGCTGCAGGGGCCGCTGCTTATGCTAAAGGGACAGATTACCGTATCTCCGCCGGTCTCCGGCTGATTTTCAAGTAGAAAGCGGTAAGGCAACCCGCAAGCACGACAAGCAGCAGGGCTGCCGTTACTCTTCCTGTGGAAACCGGCCGAACAACGGGATATCCCCGGCGTACAATTTGAAACGACGCACTGTGGATATCCGCTTCGCCGCCGTGCTCCGCGCAGGCCCTGCGGAACGTTCCGGTAATTCTGACGGTATCGCCCTGATTCTTATAATCGCCATAGCGGGTAATGGAACGGGCGTCCGCCGTTTTCATCCATATGCCAATCGCACTGGTACCGTCGTTGATATTGACCCAGCAGTAATCGCCTCTTTCCAGCATTTCACCGATTGCTTCCCCCTGAACGGAAATTTCCTTTCCGTCCATCGCTTTGGCATTTTCAATCAGCGAATTGATGCTGACGGTAGCCGCAGCCCGGGCATTAAGGGAAAAAGGGATAACCAGGACAACGCACAGAATCAGTGTCTGAAGGATTTTACGCATAATTTTTTAACACCTCCGGCCACATAGCCAAACAAAGCAAAAACGGAAAGGAATTCCAGCCTGCCCATGTACATGGCAACAATATAGTAAATCTTTAACCCGGCCGGTGTTCCCGGTGCGGTGACGCCGATCGAAAGGCCCACGTTTCCTGTTGCAGACGCGGCCTCAAAAGCGGAACTTGCCAAGGGGTAGCCGTAAAAGGTACCCAAAAGGGTGCCCAGACCGAACAGGGCCATGTAGCAGATAATAATAACGGATGAAGAACGTACCAGACTGTCATCCAGAATATGGTCTTTCATGTAGTGGAATTTGTATACCTTCATATTTCTCTCGGAGCAAAGCAGCTTTTTAACATCCATCATCAGCCCCTTAAAAACGATGCCCATTCTAAGCCCCTTGAAGCCGCCGGCGGTTGAACACGCCGACCCGCCGATGAGCATGGCAAACACCATAATCAGGATGCCGAAATCGCCCCATTCCAGAGCAAACTGTCTTGCGTAAATATTGCCGAAACCGGTTGTAGTGTGTGCGGAAAGCACGTTAAACACCACTCTCCTGAAAAAAGAAACCGCATCGGGATAAACATGAAGCTTTTCAAGTCCGTAAACCGCGAGCATACAGGCAAGAAACGAGGTGATAAAAAAGCTCTGTGTTTCGATATTCTTTATGAGCTCTTTCCTCTTTCCCTGCCAGATAGCGTAATGCAGTCCAAAGTTAAAGGATCCGATGATAAAGATTACCATGGCGATGGTTTCATAGGACACGCTGTGATAATACATAATGTTCTGCGTCATGGGTGCAAATCCGCCGGTGCTCCACGCGGATTCAAATATGTAAAGCGCGTGCAGAAAAGCTGGAACCGGGCTCAGCCCGATCAGCATCCCGTCAACCCAAAGCGCCGCAGTTCCAATCAACAGATAAACCATGCTGATCTTCCAGATAATCCGCGTGGTGCCTTTTACATTCGGCACCAGTTCGATATCTTTCGCTTCGCCCACATAGAGTTTATAGGCTCCGTTCGTTCCTTTGACCATTACCGTAAGGGCAAGGACCACCATTCCCTGTCCGCCTATAAAGGTAAGCATGTGCCTCCACATGTTCAGGCCGCTGGAAAGATGGTCAAGGTTCTGAGTCAGCACCAGTCCGGTTGTAGTGAACCCGCTCATAACGTCAAAGCAGGCGTCCAGCATGGAACCCACGTTCCCGCTGAGCATGGTCGGTATGGCGCACAGCACCATCAGAATTAACCACGAAAGGGCCGCGACTACAAATCCATGCTTCCACTGTATATGCGCCTTCTGAAGCCGTGTACGCCACCCGAACAGAACCATGCCCAGACCCACCAGAACAGTAATTGCCATGCTGATTAAGAAGTCAAGCAGCGGATTCCATTCCGCAAAAATAAGCGACGTGGCAATCGGAATCAGCATCAGCACCGCCATACAGAGCACAACGTACCCTGTGTAATAACTGATGATCTCCACACTGCCGACCGTATTTCGAAATATTTTCATTTCCTCACCTCATGATAACCGCGGTGAGGATAAAAATCACAGCCGCATAAGCCAGCGTTCCCAGCAGTTCGGTCGCCAGACCCAGCATTTCATTTTTTTTGCGCTGCATGCTTTTATATTCTCCTGTCATGTAAAGTATTCATAAGGCCGGTCAGGGCCGGATGATTGGTGATAAACAGCACCTTGTCCCCCTCACAGATCTGTGTGTCTCCCCTCGGATAAATCACTTTTTCATCCCGTACAACGGAGGTAATCACACACTCTTCCGGCAGCTTAAGATCTTTAATAGCCAGACCGCACCACGGATTTTTACATCTGATATCCAGCTCGGCCAGCAGCATCGAACCGCGTTCAAAGGTCTGAATAATCCGGTATTCCTCCCTGTCGAGCTCCGATTCGATCAAATTGGCAATGACCTCGGTGCTACATACAATTCGATTGACTCCCAGGAATTTAAACATATCAATATTTTTTGGATTATTGACGCGCGCAATTGTTTTTTGAATATTAAAACTGATTTTAGCGATCTGACAGATCACCAGATTTTCTTCATCCGTACCCGTCACTGCGGCAATTATTTCCGCGTCTGCAATTCCGGCGTCGCTTAATACATTCAGGTCGGTGCCATCTCCGCAAATAACATCCGCGTCGAGCTCATCGGCTATTTTCGCACAGATGTCCCTGTCCCGTTCGACCAAAGTAACCTGATAGCCTCTTTCCCTGAGTGTCTTCAGCAGATTATACCCAACTTTTCCCCCTACGATAATTATTGATTCCATATCGGCACCTCCTTGTTGAATACTTTTGTCAGCGCTTCTATGTCTTTTTTCTGTATGGTGCAAACAATTCTGTCCCCGCAGCGGATCTGCTCGTCTTCCGCAGGAAGAATGATTTCCTCGTCCCTGATCAGCAACGATATGATGCAGGAATACTGTTTTTGTATTTCTTTTATCCGGTACTGGCTTTTTTTGCTGACTACAAGCTGAAGAATCTCATAGCCGCCGTTGAACTCCGCTACCGTGTCAATATCCTTAACAGCCAGCCTGTTCTTCAACATTTCAACGCCAAGCTCCACCGGATTGATCGTGTTAATATTCAGCTTATCATAGATGTACTGCCGTGCGGGATCATTAATACGCGCGATAATTTCCGGCACGTGATAAATCTTTGCCGCGATCAGCGACACGGTAATATTGATATTATCGTCGGAAGCAACAGCCAGTAGCGCGTCCGCCTGCCGGATTCCCCCATTTAACAGATTTTCGCTGTCAAATTCAATGCCCTGTATTCTCTGCCCGTTGAACCCGCTTCCCAAAACGTCCAGCCTGCTTCCGCTTCGGTCAATGATACAGACATCATGCCCAAAATCAGACAGTTCCGTTGCAAGCCTGCTCCCCAGTCTTCCGCATCCGATTACGATTATGTACATGTTTTCAACCACCTCATTGCTAAAAATCCGCTGGCGGCACACGCCGCCGACATCAGCCCATCAAACAGCCTATCATTATTAATATAAAGATAGTGTTAAGATGGCGTATATGGTATGAATACTCTGTAAAGATGAACTCCGGGGAAATTGAAAGTTGCAAATTTATTGCATTGTGGTAAACTAATAAAAATAAACATCATTTTAGGAGTACTGCAAATGCCCAAAATTGGATTGCGAATCATCAAATCCTCCGCGGCGGTTTTCCTCTGCTTTGTAATATACCTTATCCGCGGCGACGGGATTCCGTTTTATTCCGCGATCGCGGCTGTTCTGTGCATGCAGCCGTACGTCTCCAACAGCAGGAAGGTTGCTTTCAACCGCATCATCGGCACCTTTATCGGGGGCATTGCCGGCATGCTGATCATGATGGCTGAGAAAAGCTTTATCCCGCCTCAAGCGCCGATTTTAAAATATTTGCTGATTTCAGCCACAATTATCCCGCTGATCTACATTACCGTGCTGGCAAAAAAGACCTCCGCGTCCTATATTACCTGCGTTGTTTTCATGAGCATTACCGTTTCACACGGTCTGGACGCGAATCCTTATTTTTTTGCGCTGAACAGAATCATCGACACACTGATCGGTATCTTTGTGTCGCTCGGTGTCAACGCCTTCCATCTCCCCCGGAGAAAAAACGCACAACTGCTGTTTGTAAGCGATCTTGACGGCACGCTGACGGACTCCAATGGCAAAATCAGCAGCTACACCAGGTTCAAGCTGAACCAGCTTTTGCAGAAGGGCGCTATGATCACGGTTGCAAGCGCGCGTTCCTCCTCTTCGATTGAACCGATTCTGAGCGGAATTTCTTTTTCCCTGCCGATTATCACCATGAACGGCGCGGCGCTTTACGATTTGAAAAAGAAAACATATCTGTACAGCAAAAACATCCCCTACTCCGTGGCAACGGAGGTGCTGGGGATATTTGAAAAATACGGTCTGAACTGCTTTGTGCATACGATTATCAACGACGTCCTTCATATTTATTACGGTGATTTTACAAACGCGGCGGAAGAAAAATTTTATCACGCCCATAAGCTGCGCCCCCTGAAAAATTACATCTACAGCCCGCTGCCAAAAGAGAGGGACGTCGTGTATATCATGGCGGTCGACAGGCTGGAAATGATTCAGCGGCTGTACAAGGACATCCTGAATCTGGGCTGCGCGGACCGGGTCAACGCGGTCTATTACGCGGATCAATACAACGAGGGATACTATTTTCTGGAGATTTACAGCGTGGAGGCGTCAAAGGAAAACGCCGTTCTGGAACTGAAAAAGCGGTACGCGCTGGAGCGGGTCGCCGCTTTCGGCGACGACGAGAGCGACGCCGCGATGATTGACCAGGCGGATTACGGCTACGCGGTTGCAAACGCGGCGAACCGTCTGAAAGAAACCGCACCTCATATCATCGGCAGTCAGGACAGCGACGCCGTAGTCAAGACGATTGAAAAGCTGTATCATTCCAGAAAACTGGAAAGACAAAATCCACAATGATCGGGGAGAAGCTCTGATGCTGTCATCCTTTTTTACAATTTTTGAAAAAGTGATTATCCTGTTTATCATGATTTTCATCGGCTATGTCTGCGGGAAGACCGGCATGATCACAAAACGAGGCGCCAAGCAGATCACCGCCATCCTGCTGTATGTGGTAACCCCCTGCCTGATTGTTTCCTCCCTTCAGAGCATTATCGGCCAGATCGGTGTCAAGGATCTGGCCTCCGCGGTTCTGTGGTCGGCTTTCGCCATGGGGCTGGCAATTCTGGTCAGTATGCTGTTTTTTCGCAGGAGTCCCGATTATCAAAGGAAAATCCTCCGCTTCGCCGCCGCCTATTCCAACAGCGGGTTTATGGGGCTCCCCCTTGTACAGGCTGTCTTTGGGAGCATGGGCGTCGCTTACGCCTCCATGTACAACTCCGTATTCAATTTTCTGATGTGGACGCACGGTTATGCAAGCGTCAGCAGCAAGCGGACCCCCAGCTTTAAACAGATTGCCACCAATCCTGGAATCATCGGGCTTGCAGTTGCTTTCCCGCTCTTTGCCTTTTCCGTCAAATTACCGGAAATTCTGGAATTTCCGATTGATTCCCTTGCTTCCATCAACACGCCGCTTGCCATGATTGTGGTGGGAGATTACATCTCAGGCATCAATCTGAAAGAGCTGTTCACAGACCGGGACCTCTATCTGCTTTCCGTTTTAAGACTGGTGCTGATTCCGGGCCTGACCTTTGCGCTGATGCTCCCTTTCAGCATTGACAAAACAATCGCTTCGACCGTTCTGCTGCTCTGTTCCGCCCCTGCGGCAACCGCCACGGCAATGTTTGCGGTCCAGTTTGGCGGCGACGCAAAGCTCGCTTCGAAATCCGTGGCGCTCACCACCCTGTTTTCCGTGGTGACAATGCCCTTCTTCTGCGCTCTGGCGCAAATACTTTTCTGAACACTTTACATAACTTCGAAAATTTTATTTTAATTTCCATATTCTAATGTATTTCTCCCCCGCCTGCGGCGGGGGAGAAATACAAAATTGAAGAGGACGTTTCCACAGGAACGTCCTCTTTGTATATTACGATAATTCAAATTGCCCGGTA
This sequence comes from Ruminococcaceae bacterium UBA2656, assembly GCA_002359465.1. Classification (GTDB taxonomy): domain Bacteria; phylum Bacillota; class Clostridia; order Oscillospirales; family Acutalibacteraceae; genus Caproiciproducens. The sequence continues at coordinate 29,956 of DENA01000018.1, read as the reverse complement.
TAGAGCTGATAATATTTTCCCCGGCCCCGTATCAGGTCATCGTGGCTGCCGCGCTCAATAATCTCCCCGTTTTCCAGCACCATGATGGCGTTGGAATTTCGAACGGTGGACAGCCTGTGCGCAATGACAAACACCGTGCGTCCAAACATCAGCTTGTCCATGCCCTTTTCAATCAGCGCCTCCGTGCGGGTATCGATGGAGCTGGTGGCCTCGTCCAGAATCAGCACCGGCGGATTGGCCACGGCGGCTCTGGCAATTGCCAGCAGCTGGCGCTGCCCCTGACTCAGGTTTGCCCCGTCCCCGGTCAGCATGGTATCGTAACCCTGCGGCAGGTGACGGATAAAATAATCCGCGTTCGCAAGCTTTGCCGCCGCGATGATTTCCTCATCGTCAGCGTCGAGCTTTCCGTAACGGATATTGTCCCGGACCGTGCCGGTAAACAGATGGGTATCCTGCAGAACCATGGCGAGAGACCGGCGCAGGTCATCCTTTTTAATCTTTCTGATGTTAATCCCGTCATACAGGATTTTCCCTTCCGGAACCTCGTAAAATCGGTTGATCAGATTGGTAATCGTTGTTTTTCCGGCCCCGGTCGAGCCGACAAAAGCGATTTTCTGTCCCGGCTTGGCATAGAGCGAAACATCGTGCAGCACGGTTTTTTTCTCGTCGTAGCCAAAGGTAACGTCATTAAAACGGACGTCGCCGTTCAGCTGCGTGTAGGTAACCGACCCGTCGCCGTGGGGGTATTTCCACGCCCACACACCCGTGCGCTCCTGTGTCTCCGTCAGAGAACCGTCCTCATTTTTTGTCGCGTTGACCAGTGAAACGGTGCCGTCGTCCTTTTCGGGTTCGGCGTCAATGACCTCAAAAATGCGCTCCGCGCCCGCAAGCGCCGCCAAGACCACGTTGAACTGCTGGGAAATCTGCGTGATCGGCTGTGAGAACGTTCTGGTATACTGCAGGAAAGAGGCGATGGAGCCGATGTCCATCTTTCCGCCGATGACCAGCGCGGCTCCGGCGGCGGCCGTCAGCGCGTAATTCACATAGGTCAGGTTGCCCATAATCGGCATGATGACATTGGCATAAAAATTCGCGTCGGTGGCGCATTGGCGAAGGTTTTCATTCAGGCCGCGGAATTCTTCCCTGACCTTGTCTTCATGGCAGAAAACCTTTACTACCTTCTGCCCCTCTATGATTTCCTCAATATATCCGTTCACCGCGCCGATTGCCTTTTGCTGTTTTTTATAGTTTCCGGCCGACCTTCCGCCGATTGTTTTAATAATCCGCGTCATAACCACCAGCATCCCCACAATCAGCAGGGTCAGAACCGGGCTGAGAATCAGCATCATGATAAACGTCCCCGCGACCGTGACCGCTGAGGCCAGAAGCTGTGTTACGCCCATGGTGATAGCCTCGCGCAGCGTATCCACATCGCTGGTAAACCGGCTCATCAGTTCGCCGTGGGTATGCGTGTCAAAATAACGGATGGGCAAATCCTGCATTTTATTGAACAGGTCGGTGCGCACCGCGTTCAGGGTACCATTTGAAACGCGCACCATGATCTGCGTATAGGCCACGGTCGCCAGCACGCCGACAGCGTAAATTCCGCCCATCAGCGCGATCATCCGCACGAACGGCCGCAGACTCTCCGCTGTGACCGGCTTTCCGATCATCGGAACAATGCAGTCGTTTAAAAGCGGCTTGATAAAATAGGTTCCCGCCACATTCGCCAGCGCGCTGACCAGCACAAACAGAACGACCAGAATAAACCTGGCCTTCTGGCCGACGATATAGCCTCCGATCCGAAGCAGCGTTTTCCGTATGCTCTTGGGCTTTGCGCCCGTCGCCATTCTTGGTCCCGGCATCAGTCAGCAACTCCTTTCTGCTGGGAATCATAAACCTCGCGGTAAATTTCATTGGTCCGCATCAGTTCGTCATGTGTGCCAACCGCGTTGATTTTTCCTTCATTCATAACAATAATTCTGTCCGCGTCGCACACGGAGGTAATGCGCTGCGCAATAATAATGGTTGTGGTATCCTTTAGGTCCTGCTGCAGGCAGGTGCGGATTTTCGCTTCCGTAGCGGTGTCCACCGCGCTGGTGCTGTCGTCCAGAATCAGAATTTTCGGANNGCGCAATGCACAGACGCTGCTTCTGTCCGCCCGAAACATTCACTCCGCCCTGCCCCAAGTCTGTATCGTAGCCGTCCGGAAAGCTCATGACAAAATCGTGTGCCTGCGCGGCCTTGCAGGCCTCCATTATCTGCTCATCCGTCGCGTTTTCGTTGCCCCATTTCAGGTTATCCCTGATCGTGCCGGAAAAAAGCACATTTTTCTGCAGAACCATGCTGACCGCGTCGCGCAGGTCCTTTATATGATAGCTTCTGACGTCCTTTCCGCCGACCAGAACGCGACCGCCGGTCACATCGTACAGACGCGGAATCAGTTGGACCAGGGTGCTTTTCGCACTGCCCGTGGAACCGATGATTCCGATGGTTTCGCCGGACCGGATATCCAGATTAATATGGCTTAGGATGCTGTCCTTCGCATCCGGATTGTACTGGAACGAAACATCCTCAAACCGGACCGACCCGTCTTTTACCGGCCGGTCTTCCCCGGAAGGGTCCGTAATATCCGGCTTTTCGCCCAGGACTTCCGCAATACGGGCCGCCGAAGCTCTGGACATGATTACGCTGACAAACACCATGGAAAGCATCATCAGCTGCATCAAAATCTGTGTGACATAACTGATAAAGCTGATGAGCTCGCCCGTTTTCATTCCGCCGGCTGCGATCATTCCGCCTCCGTACCACATGATTGCGACAATGCACGCATACATGGTAAGCTGCATCACCGGCATATTGCACTGCAAAATGCGTTCCGCTTTAATGGAAGCATTCATCAGGCCGTCATTGGNNTCCTTAAATTTCTTTTTTTCATATGCTGAGCGTACAAAAGCCTTTACCACCCGAATGGCGATCAGGTTTTCCTGAACCGAGCCGTTCATGGCGTCATACTTTTTCAGCATCGCCTGAAATTTTGGAAAAGTTGAAACCGCAATAATGGCCAGCATAATGGCAAGGAACGGTATTGCCAGAAGGAAAACGGCTACAAGGCTGGAATTGATATAATACGCCATAACGGTGGCGCTTACCAGCATGACCGGCGCGCGGACCATGATGCGTATCACCATCATAAACGCCATCTGCACATTATTGACATCCGTCGTGAGCCGGGTAACCAGAGAAGCGGTGCTGAATTTATCGATATTGGAAAAAGCATATTCCTGCACCTTGTTGAAGAGTCCTCCGCGGATTTCGCTGCCGAACCCCATGCCCGCGATGGACGCGAAGCGGGAAGACACCGTGCCAAGCAGAAGCGAAAGAAGAGCCATCAGCACCATCAGCGCGCCCGTCCTCATCACATAGCCGATATCCCTGCCCGGTATCCCCTTATCCACGATTTCAGCCATCAGAATGGGGATACGTATTTCCACCAGCACCTCACAGATGATGGTGGCGGGTGCGATCACCATGGCCCACCAGTATTTGCGCGTATAGGGCGCCACNNTGATGGTGGCGGGGGCGATCACCATGGCACCCCAGTATTTGCGGGGATAGGGCGCCAATTGTTTAATCACAGGTCATCCTCCCCTTCCTTTGCAGCATGCAGTTTCTTTTCATTGGTCATCGTTACAATCAGTGAGAACATATTTCTGCCCTTAAATTCATCCGTCACAACATTGGCAATCAGACGGTTCAGATAGCCGCAAAACTGTTCACATTCCTCCTCGGTAAAGCCCGTGAACATGCGCTCGTCTATGGCATTAAACGCCTTGCGGCACTGCTGCGCCAGTTTTTTTCCTTTTTCCGTTACGGTAAGGCGGGTGCACCGAAGATCATTTTCATCCACCGTTTTCTGCAGCAGACCGGTCTTCTGCATGCGTTTTACAGATGTAGCGATGGAAGGCGCGGAAACCTGCATCTGCCCCGCGAGTTCCCGCTGTGTGCACCGGTCATGTTCCTCAACATACTCCAGAATCGGCAGCTGGCCGAAGTAAATATGGTTTTCCGCCGCTGCCCGGTGAATATAGATGCGGTGCAGAATATTCAACTGGCTTATACGCGCGACAATGGAACGTATATCCGTATTCATTCTTATACCTCCTTTCACGACAAATACTTAACCGGTTAAAAGTTAATCGGTTAAGTATTTATTCAGTGTAATGCATGCAAGCCGGAATGTCAAGATAAAAAAATATTTTTACTCTGAACTGCTTTAGCGTGCTATCAGGGTGCAAAATGCATAAAACAGCCGGACTGATTGCATGATTTTTCAAAAAACAGCCATTGACATTTGTATGTAATCATATTATAATTTGCAATAAATTCAGCAGGTTCAACAGTTATATTGGCAATTTTTTTGCAGCATTCATTCATTTTTCCTGTATATTTTTTTACATTCGGTTCTCATCGGCTTAAGCCGGCATTGTTTTTTAAATGGAAGGGGTATCATTATGAAAAAGAGGGTTCTATCCGCCATGCTCTGCGCAGCCATGGCATTCAGTATGTTTTCTCTCGCGGGCTGTTCCAAAAGCGAAGCACAGTCCGCCGCTCCCGCTACGGGCAGCACCGCCGCGAAAAAAGTATTAAAGGTCGGTATGGAATGCTCTTTCGCCCCGTACAACTGGACGCAGGCGGATGATTCCAACGGCGCGGTAGCTATTTCCAACAGCAGCGGCGAATACGCCAACGGCTACGATGTGATGATGGCCAAGAAGATTGCCGATGCAATCGGGTACGACCTTCAAATCGTGAAAACCGAATGGGACGGCCTTGCTCCGGGCGTATCCTCCGGCAAGCTGGACGCCGCCATCGCCGGTATGAGCATCACAAAGGACCGCCTTCAGACAGTCGATTTTACGGATGTCTATTACAAAGCTTCCATCTACGCGCTTGTAAAGTCCGACAGTAAATATGCTTCTGCGAAAAGCGTGTCAGATCTGAAGGGCGCCTCCTGCACTTCGCAGCAGAATACAATTTGGTACGATATGCTCAAACAGATTCCGGACGCGAAAATCCAGCCGGCCATGAAAAATGTACCTGCGCTGATCGTCGCCCTGACCTCCGGCAAGACCGAAGTGTTCGTAACCGACAAACCGACGGCAATGGCCGCTTCTTCCACAAACAAGAATTTGGTCATGCTTGACTTTTCCAAAAGTGGGGACGATTTTAAGGCCTCCGATGAACAAGTGAACCTTGGCATCGCGGTTTCAAAATCCGCTACGGATTTAAAAGCAGCGATCAATAAAGCGCTTGCGGGCATCAATGAAGCTGACCGCGACAAAATTATGCAGGATGCTATTTCAAAGCAGCCAATGGCTCAATAATGATTTACTGCGTCAAAGCAGGAAGTGAGTGTAATCTATGAATCTTCCCAACGATTCCGATTTTTTCGGCTGGGTATTCTATCTGCTCGATAAATACGGAATGATTTTTCTGCGCGGGGCGGGCGTAACGCTGATGCTTGCGCTGGTGGGCACCCTGATCGGCTGCGTCATCGGCCTGCTGGTAGGCGTTTTAAGGACCCTGCCCTACAATAAAAAAGCCAATCCGATCGTCAAAATTCTGTATAAAGTTCTACAGTTTATTTTAGCTGCATACATAGAAGTGTTTCGCGGCACCCCGATGATTGTTCAGGCCATGGTCCTCTATTACGGGTCGAAGCAGATGTTCGGCGTGGATATGAGCGCGATGTTCGCCGGGTTTTTCATCGTATCCATCAACACCGGCGCCTACATGGCGGAAACCGTGCGCGGCGGTATCGATTCCATTGACGTGGGCCAGACGGAGGCCGCCAAGGCAATCGGCATGACGCACTGGCAGACCATGGTGAGCGTGATTATGCCGCAGACCCTGCGCAATATTCTTCCGCAGATCGGCAACAATCTGATTATTAACATCAAGGATACCTCCGTACTGAACATTATATCGGTCACAGAGCTTTTCTTCTCCGGAAATTCCGCCGCCGGCGCCTTCTTCCGGTATTTTGAAGTATTCTTTATCATCTGCGTGATTTACTTTATCATGACCTTTACCTGCTCTCGCCTGCTGCGCTGGATGGAGCACAAGATCGACGGCTCCAGCTATTATTCGCTGGTAAAAAGCGATATGATGGCCGACCCCTGCGGTCACAATCCCGTTAAGAATCACGGAGGCAATAAAACATGGACGAAGTAAAATCCCCAATCCTGCAGGTAAGCCATCTGAGCAAAAGCTTCGGCGACCATCAGGTGCTGAAAGACATTGATTTTGAAACCTACCACGGAAATGTCATCTGCATTATCGGTGCTTCCGGCTCCGGCAAATCCACGCTTCTCCGCTGCATCAATCTGCTCGAAACCCCGACCTCCGGTCAGATTTTTTTCCATGGCAAAGACATTACTTCAAAGGGGACAAACATCAATGCCTACCGTTCCAAGGTCGGCATGGTCTTCCAGTCCTTTAACCTGTTCCACAATATGACCGTGCTGCAGAACTGCATGGCCGGCACCACCAAGGTACTGAAGAAGGACAAAAAAACAGCGGAGGAAACCGCGATGAAATACCTGACAAAGGTCGGTATGGGCGAATACATCAACGCGAAACCCCACCAGCTTTCCGGTGGGCAGCAGCAGCGTGTCGCCATTGCCCGCGCGCTTG
>DENA01000018.1:0-23154 GCA_002359465.1 Ruminococcaceae bacterium UBA2656 | reverse complement strand
GTCGGAACTCTTTTCCAATCCTCAGCAGGAAAGCACAAAGGAGTTTTTGTCCCGCTTCCGCAGACAATAACGATTTACAAAATTAACACCCCGTATCATAATGATACGGGGTGTTTTCATACCGTAAAAAAGGAACCCGCAGGTCAAGCCTGTGGGTTCCTTTCGCTACATATATTATTATTTTTTGATAATGCTTTTTACGACCGAAATTTCTTCTCCGCTGGGAATCAGCAGCCTGTAGAACGGTGTTTTGGTAAAACGGCAGAAGATAATAATAGAGGTTAGCCCCTGTGCCGTCAGCGAAATGGAAGTGGAAACCGCCGCACCGTTGATCCCGNNAGCTGAGCGCAATATTGAACGCAACACCGATTACCGTGGAGATGATGTTCAGTTCGGGCTTTCCGTATGCCGCGATAGAATTTGCAAGCACCTTCGCATAGGTGATAAAAATAGAACCGATAATCAGGATGCGCAGCGCCGGAATGGCTTCAATATATTTGGGAAACACAATCGGGACAAAGACCTGCGCCATCCAGGTCAGCAGAAAAGCGCACAGAAAAGTGATATACGTCACGATTTTACAGGACATCAGCGTCAGCTTCACTTTGTCCTCCTGCACCTTCATTCCGGCGATTCTGGACATAATGACCATGCTGACCGCGTTGGGCAAAAGCCAGACCTGTTCCATCAGCGTGGACGCAAAGGAGTAAACACCGAGCGCTGCGACCTTGTAATAGCCCTTCACAATAAAATTGGCGGCGTAGGTATTTACGTAGGTCAGGATGTTGGAAACGTGGGATTTCAGGCTGTACTTCACCATAGTGCCCGCGCTGACCAGCACATCGTCCTCCTCGCTCACCGCCTGCTCCGGCCACCTGTGGAGCACAGAAATGCACATGCCGATCATCGCGACCATAATCAGAATACTGGAGAGAATAATCACCAGCGGCGTTTTCCAGAAAAATACGCTGAACGCAAACAGCGTGGTCAGTATGCGTTGGATCAGCGTAATGATGTTATACGCGCTGAATTTATTCTCCCCGCGGAGAATGCAGGTATAGACGGTGGATAAAAAGGAAAACACGCCATATACCACCGCAAGCACACTGTACAGCATCGGAGTGTCGGCAAAATAGCTGCCGCGCAGCACAAAGACGCTGGCAAGGCCCACCACGATGATTAAAGCCACGATCCCGACGCAGATTTTCGTAAGCGCCTTTTTCACATTCTTCAGCCCATAGCGCGATGTGTAATAGATCACCGCGGAGCTGACGCTCAGGGAAAGGAACGTGACAAGCAACGTTCCCACATACTGAAGCTGTGTAATATACCCCTTGGAAGCCGGGTCCAGGACGCCCGTGATAACGAGGGAGGAAATAAACCCCATGACCGCTCCGAACGCGGTCGTGCCAAAAGTGCTGAGCGCGTCGCGCACGATGGAACTTCTGATCTTACGGTCTTTTTTTTCTTTCATCTATCCTATACTCCAATACCTGCCGCTGCATTTTGTAACAAGGAGTATATTATATCATGATCACGAAAATTTAACAATATTTCGGGAATTATTCACGAAGTTTGCCACCGAGATGATTCTTTGCCAGCGCCTTCCGGACGGCAATGAAAAGCGGAACGGCAACCACATCGGCAATGACCGCGTTTGTCAGGGTAGCGGCAGCCTTGGTTGCTATTTTAAGGTTGACGACCTGCACAGCGGAGCCAATGAGCAGTTCTTTTACGTAGGAGTAACCAAGGTACAGCGCGCAGTAACTTAAAGAGCCCGCCACGGCCGCAAGAATCAGACGGGAAAGTTTTTTCGCGGATTTGTCCCCGCCCCGGGCAATGATCCCGCAGACAAACGCCATCAAAAATTTAAAGACCAGCGTAAACGGCGCGCTGGATCNNCGCTGGAAGCCCAGCCACCGACCAGATCAAAAATGAACGAGCCGATTCCGGCCGCCGTAAACCGGCCCCAAAAGCAGTCCGGACAGAATGCAGAACACATTGCCAAGGCCGATCATCGTTTTGTCGCCAAGAACGGGAATCGGAACATTCAGGTAGGTTCCCACCAATACCAGCGCGCCCATTAATCCGGTCAGCGCGATGTTTACCGTTGTTTTCCGCTGATTCGTATTGAATTTCATTATAATACCCCCAAACGACTGCAATGATTAATTATAAATCGCGCCGATGCGGTTTTTGACATTTAATCTATCCAGCGCGTTGCCTAACAGGAAATAGGCCGCTGCGCTCGCGCCCGCCTGCACCAGGTTGGCCGGCACCTCCGCCAGCGGTGAAAGAAAGCTGTGCAGGAAAACGACTTCCGTCAAATAATATCCGGCAATGCAGATCACCCCGGCGACAACCGCCGCAGCGGCGTTGCGCTTATGAAGAATCGTTTTGCCCGCCGAAGAAAAGCACAGAACCATAGCCGATTTGATCAGGAACGTCGGCAGCGCATACGCTACGCTTCCCGTCAGCGCGTCGGACATCGCCTCGCCGATTCCCCCGGCCGCAACGGCAAACGGCGCCGGCAGGATACTGGCAGCCAGATAAAGAATGGAATCCCCCAGATGGATATACCCGCCCGTAGCGGGTGTGGGAATGTGCAGAACATAGGCTGTGACAACAAAAATCATCGCGGCAAACAGAGCCGTCATGACGTAGGTACCTGTCGATTGATATTTGCCTGTTTTCATATTTTTACACTCCAACAATTGATTTGCTTTAAAGCTGTGCTATAATATTAGCGGAAAACTGTTTGCATTAAAATATACAGTTTATAAAAAAATAATCAGTACAGTTTTAACGGAGGAAATTATGACCTACGATTATCTGATATTGGACGCAAGCTCCGACACACCGCTGTACCAGCAGCTTTACCTGACCATCCAGTCGGCGATTGAGGCCGGACACCTTGCAAAGGGAGAACGGCTCCCGTCCATCCGCAAACTGGCGGAGGATTTAAAGCTGAGCTGCACCACGGTGGAAAATGCGTATCAGCAGCTTTGTGTGGAAGGCTATATTCAATCCCGACCGCAGCGCGGGTATTTTGTGCTGGCCGCGGTGCATGACGACGCCGGACGTCAGAAGCCGCGGCGCGTCGGCACACTGCCGCCGAGCCGCCCGGCAATCCGCTACAATTTCGGAAGCGACTGTGTGGACAGCGACAACATCGATATCAAGATCTGGCGGCGGCATATCCGCGATGTGCTGAACCGGCAGGAGGTGATTGCCGGGTACGGCGAGCATCAGGGCGAACGCGCGCTGCGTGAGGCGCTTTCCGCCTACAGCTACAGCGTAAGGGGCGTGGTCGCCTCTCCGGAACAGATTGTCATCGGCGCGGGAACACAGCCGCTGTTAACCATATTATGCGGTTTGTTAAATGGGCACGACAAACGCGTAGCCATGGAAGAACCGGGCTTTTTACAGGCCGAGCAGGTTTTTTCCGACTGCGGCCTTTCCGTTCTGCATTTACCAGCGGACGAGAGCGGAATCCGGATGGACGCGCTGACAGAGAGCGGCGCAAAACTGCTGTTTATCAGCCCCTCCAACCGGATACAGACGGGCGCGAGCCTGCCCATGGGCAGGCGCTTTGAACTGCTGAACTGGGCACAGGAGGCCGGCGCGATCATCATTGAGGACGACTACAACGGCGAGCTGCGCTACAACGCGCGCCCGATTCCGGCCATGCAAAGTATGGCCGGAGGAGAAAACATCGTTTATCTCGGTTCCTTTTCAAAGCTTCTTCTCCCTTCGGTGCGCGTCGGTTATATGGTGCTGCCGGAAAACCTGCTGGAACGCTACAGAGCGCGGGCGAACCGCTACAACCAGACCGCGTCCAAGATAGAGCAGCTCGCTTTAAGCAACTATGTAAAAAGCGGCCAGCTGGAACGCCATTTGCGCCGGCTGAGGAAACTGTACGCCGCCAAAAGCACCGCGCTGATCAAAGCGCTGAAAAACGCCTTCGGGGATACCGTGGAAATCCTGCTGGAGGAAACGCTGCTGTACCTGATCCTAGATGTGAAAACCGGCAGGCCGTCACAGGAGCTTTGTTCTCTGGCGGCGGAAAAAGGGGTAAGGACCATGCCGCCGCAGGAGGACACTTCACAGGTTATGCTCGGCTTTGCGGGAATTCCCATCAAAGAAATCGGCGCGGCGGTCGAGTGTCTGAAAAGTGCATGGCTTGCCTGATTGTTTTTTCCGGCTCGTCGTAGTAAAATAAGGTACATTAACAAATAATGGAATCAGCCGGCATCCTGTTGATGCGGCGGATTGCCATCATATAAAAAGGAGTAACACGAGATGAGAACGTATGAGAGATTACTGAAATATGTCAGCTTTGACACCACCTCCGACGAAAACGCCCCGGAAAACGTCTGTCCCAGCACGGAAAAGCAAAAGGTGCTCGCGCGGGCGCTGGCGGAGGAAATGAAGGGTCTGGGCATGGAGGATGCCCATATGGATGACAGCGGCTATGTTTACGGAACGCTGCCCGCAAACTGTGCGGAAAAACTGCCGGTTATCGGGCTGATTTCCCACATGGACACAAGCCCGTCCGCGAGCGGCGCCAATGTGAAGCCGAGAATAGTGGAAAATTACGACGGCGGGGACATTGTTCTGAATCAGGAGAAGAATATCGTCATGAGCCCCGAAAAATTTGAAAGCCTGCGCGATTACAGGGGCAAGGACCTGATCGTCACCGACGGCACCACCCTTCTGGGCAGCGACGACAAGGCCGGTGTGGCGGAAATACTGACCGCTGTGCAAAGGCTGAATGACGACGGCGTCAGGCACGGAAAAATAGCGGTCGCGTTTACCCCCGATACCGAAATCGGGCGCGGCGCGGATAAATTCGACGTGGCACATTTCGGGGCGGATTACGCCTACACGGTGGACGGCGGAAAACTCGGAGAAATCGAATACGAAAATTTTAACGCCGCGGCAGCAATTGTCACGGTAAACGGAGTCAACATCCATCCGGGGGACGCGAAAAACAAAATGAAAAACGCAATGCTCATGGGCATAGAGTTCAACTCCATGCTACCCCCGAACGAAATCCCCGCCTGCACCGAGGGCTACGAGGGCTTTCACCATCTGAGCCATATGGAAGGCGACGAGGAAAAAACCGTTCTCCGCTATATTATCCGCGACCATGACAGAAAGCAATTTACGGAGAAAAAGGCCCGTTTTGAAAACATTGCCCGCTACCTCAATGAAAAATACGGAGAAAACACCATTGAGCTTACCCTGCGCGATTCCTACTACAATATGAAAGAAAAAATAGAGCCGCATATGTTCATCATTGAAAAGGCGCAGAAAGCGATGAAAGAAGCAGGCGTGGAACCCGAAATCGTGGCGATCCGCGGCGGCACCGACGGTGCAAGACTCTCTTTTATGGGCCTTCCCTGCCCTAACCTTTCCACAGGCGGACACAATTTTCACGGCAGGTTTGAGTATATTCCGGTGCAGTCCATGGACAGCATGGTAGAAGTGCTAATTAATATCGTAAAAGCACAGTGAATTTTGTATCGCAATTCGCGGAAAAATATGGTATAGTAAAGTGATAAAGTGCATTGTGATTTGGTCGGAAATCAGGAAGAGTTTCCGTTGCCGGGCGATGCATTTTATGGTATAATTATACTTTAAATTAACTAAAGCATTAAAGGGGATTAACGGAATATGATTTGTGTCAACCAATACCGCACCCATCTGTGCGGCGAAGTCAGCGAACAGGACATTGGCAGCGAAGTGCGCGTGGCCGGCTGGGTAGAAAACATCCGCGACCACGGCGGCGTAAAATTTCTGGATCTGCGCGATCATTACGGCGTGGTTCAGATTGTGGTCTACGACAATAATCTGCTGGACAATGTCACAAAAGAATGCACCATTACTGCCGCCGGCACCGTCTTGCTGCGCGACGAAGACACTGTTAATCCCAAAATCAATACCGGCACGGTGGAGGTAAAGGTCTCCGCCCTCACCGTGCTTGGCAAAACACTGACCGGACTGCCGTTCGAAGTGGATTTGTCAAAGGAAACCAAAGAGGATGTCCGTCTGAAATACCGCTTTCTGGATTTGCGCAATCCGAAGGTACATCAGAATATCGTCCTGCGCTCTCAGTTAATTTCTTCTCTGCGCAGCAAAATGACAGAAATGGGTTTTCTGGAAATCCAGACGCCGATTCTCTCCGCTTCTTCCCCGGAGGGCGCGCGCGACTACCTGATTCCCAGCCGCCGGCACGCGGGAAAATTTTACGCCCTGCCGCAGGCGCCGCAGATTTTCAAACAGCTTCTGATGGTATCGGGTTTTGACCGCTATTTTCAGATTGCGCCGTGCTTCCGGGACGAGGACGCAAGAGCCGACCGTTCGCCCGGCGAGTTCTATCAGCTGGACTTTGAAATGGCATTCGCCACACAGGAGGACGTTTTCTCCGTTGCGGAGGAAGTGCTGGGAGAAACCTTTGCGAAATTTTCGAATAAAAAAGTTTCCAAAGCGCCGTTTGTACGCATCCCCTATGCACAGTCCATGCTGAAATACGGCACAGATAAGCCCGACCTGCGCAACCCGCTTGAAATTATCGACATTACCGATATTTTTGAAAATACCACCTTTGCCCCGTTCAAGGGCAAAATGGTCCGGGCAATCAATGTGCCGGACTGTGCTTCCCAGCCGAAAAGCTTTTTTGAAAACATGCTTAAATTTTCAGGTGAAATCGGCATGAAGGGTCTCGGCTATATCAGCGTGACCGCGGATAATGAATACAAGGGTCCGATCAACAAGTATCTGTCCGACGATAAACGCGAAGAACTCGTCCGCCGTTCGGGACTGAAACCCGGCTGCGTGATTTTCTTTATCGCGGACGACAGCGACATCACGCCGAAGCTCGCCGGGCAAATCCGTACGGAGCTTGGCGAAAGGCTGAATCTGATTGACAGAGACGCATTTGAAATGTGCTTTATTGTAGACTTCCCCATGTTTGAAATTGACGAGGACACCGGTAATTACGTCTTCACTCACAACCCGTTCTCCATGCCGCAGGGCGAAATGAAAGCGCTGACGACGAAAAAGCCGGAGGATGTTCTGGCTTACCAGTACGATATCGTCTGCAACGGCGTGGAGCTTTCCTCCGGCGCGGTGCGCAACCACGATATCGCCGTGATGGTCAAGGCATTTGAAATCGCGGGCTACACCGAGGAAGATATCAAGACCAAATTCACCTCGCTCTACAATGCATTCCAGTACGGTGCTCCGCCGCACGCCGGCATGGCTCCGGGTGTGGACCGCATGCTGATGCTTTTGACCGGAGAAGAAAACATCCGCGAAGTGATTGCGTTCCCGATGAACTCCAACGCGCAGGACGTGCTGATGGGCTCCCCCAGCGAAGTCACCGAACAACAGCTGCGCGAGGTACACATCAGGCTGAGAAAATAAAACCTGACCTAAAAAGGAGGTCTCCCTGTGATTACGCATGAGGAAATATTAAATATCGCCAACCTTGCAAAGCTTTCCGTCAGTTCCGAGGAACTGGATGAACTGACCAAGGACATGAGCGAAATCATCGGTTTTGCCGATACAATCAACGCCGCCAGCGCCGACGCCTCCGATTTTGACAATATCAACAATCTCTCCAACGTATTCCGGGAGGATGTCGTTGTTCCCTCCTGCGACCGTGAGGAAATTTTGAAAAATGCGAAAAACCGGGACGACGGATATTTTCTGGTCAAAAAACGCATGTAGGAGGTACGGATGGAAAGTCAGATTAAAAAGCTGAGCGGACTGATGCAGTCCCGGCAGATCAGCTGTCAGGAGCTAACACAAAAATATATTGACGCGGTGAAAGCCGAAAATCAAAAAATTAACGCCTATGTCAACCCCACTCTGGAGCTGGCAATGGAAACGGCAAAGACAGTGGACAAGAAAATCGCCTCCGGCGAAACGCTTGCTCCGCTGGAAGGCATCCCGATGACCCTAAAGGACAACATTTCCACAAAAGGAATCGAAACCACCTGCTGCTCCAACATTCTGAGAGGATACTATCCGATCTATGACGCGACTGTATGGGAGCTTTTACAAAGGCAGAACGCCGTACTGCTCGGGAAAACAAATATGGACGAGTTCGCAATGGGCTCCTCCTGCGAGACCTCGTGCTTCGGCGGCGCGCTGAATCCCCACGACGTTTCGCGCGTGGCGGGCGGCAGCTCCGGCGGGGTTGCCTCGGCAGTAGGCGGCAACCTTGCCGTTTACGGCCTTGGTTCCGACACGGGCGGTTCCATCCGCCAGCCGGCAAGCTTCTGCGGCCTGGTCGGTTTAAAGCCGACCTACGGCGCCGTTTCGCGCTACGGGCTGATTGCCTACGCGTCGAGCTTTGACCAGATCGGGCCGATCACCGCGACGGTGGAGGATGCCGCGCTGGTTTACGACTCGATTTCCCGGTATGACGAAAAAGACTCGACCTGCCGCGGCAACACCGGGAAGCCGGCCGGCGAAAGCCTGAACAACAGCATCAAAGGCATGAAAATCGGTATTGCAAAGGAATATTTTGACGGTATCCGCAGTGACGTGAACGGCGCGATTCAAAATGCGCTGAAGATATACGAATCACTCGGCGCGGAAATCGTCTATTTTGATATGCCTTCCTTAAAATACAGCCTGTCGGTCTATTACATTCTGGCGTGCGCGGAAGCGTCCTCCAATCTCGGCCGGTACGACGGTATCCGCTACGGTTACCGCACCCCGCATTACAGTGACCGCAATGAAATGGTCTGCAAAACGCGCAGCGAAGGCTTCGGCAAGGAAGTCAAGCGCAGAATTCTGCTCGGCACCTATGTGCTCAGCGCGGGCTATTACGACGCGTACTACAAAAAAGCGCAGAATCTGCGCGGCGCACTGGTTAAAGCGTTTCAGGACGCGTTTGAAAAGTGCGACGTGATTCTCGCTCCTACCGTCCCCATGACGGCCTTTCCGTTGAATTTCACCGCACAGGACGCGGTGGAAACGTATCAGACGGACATCTGCACCGTACCGGTAAATATCGCCGGTCTGCCCGCCGTCTCCATCCCCTGCGGCTTTGACGCCGCGGGCCTGCCCATCGGTATGCAGCTGATCGGCAGCAGCTTCAGTGAGGCGGTCATTTTAAACGCGGCGCACCAGTACGAGTCTGCCGCTGGAAATACGGTCTTCCGTTCTGCGGATATGGGGGTGAAGCTATGAGCAGCTACGAACTGGTCTGCGGGTTGGAAACGCATATCGAATTATCCACAAAAACAAAGATCTTCTGCTCGTGCTCAACGGAGTTCGGCGGAGACCCCAACACGCACTGCTGCCCCATCTGCATCGGGCTGCCGGGCACTCTTCCCAAGCTGAACAAAAAAGTAGTGGAATACGCGATTATGGCCGGTCTTTCCACAAACTGCGAAATCAGCTCCGTTTCCAAAATGGACCGTAAAAACTACGTCTACCCCGATTTGCCGAAGGCGTACCAGATTTCACAGTATGATATGCCGCTATGCAAAAACGGATATGTGGAGCTGAGCAACGGCAGAAAAATCCGCATTTTGCGCATCCATATTGAGGAAGACGCCGGCAAGCTGGTTCATCAGCGCGGCAACACCTATGTGGATTACAACCGCGGCGGCGTACCCCTGATTGAAATCGTCTCGGAACCCGACATCCGCAGCATTGACGAAGCCAAGGAATATCTGGAAAAGCTGCAGCTCATCATGCGCTTTATCGGTATTTCCGACTGCAAAATGCAGGAAGGCTCCATGCGCTGCGACGTCAATATTTCCGTACGGCCCCAGGGTACGGAAAAACTCGGTACCAGAACCGAAATAAAAAACATGAACTCATTCGCCCACATGACAAAGGCGATGGATTATGAAATTAACCGCCAGATCGACCTGCTGCAATGCGGTGAAAAGGTTGTTCAGGAAACCCGCCGCTATAATGAAGACGACGATTGTACGGAGAGCATGCGCGGCAAGGAAGACGCCCACGATTACCGCTATTTCAGGGAACCGGACCTTGTGACCATTCAGGTTACCGACGAAATGATCTCCCGTTTAAAGGAAAGACTGCCGGAACCTCCCCATAAGAAGCTGAACCGGTATATAACGGAGTTTGATATTCCCGAAGCCGACGCGCAGCAACTGATTAAATACCGTAGAATCGCCGAATATTTTGAGAAGGCCATCAAAGGCGTTAAGAATCCGAAAGTTGTAGCAAACTGCATGATCGGCCAGATTTTCAGCCGTCTGGAGGGAGACAGCGCAAAGGAAAACTTCCAGATCAACGTGACACCCGAAAATCTGGGCGCGCTGGTGCAACTGCTGGATGAGAGGAAAATCAAGATGAACCTTTTAAAGGCAACGCTTGAGAAAATGCTTGACACTGGCAAGGCACCCGGGGAACTGATCAGCGAAGCGGATATGGGCGGTGTGGATGCGGATGCCCTTAAATCCGTCTGTGAGCAGGCTATCGCCTCCAGTCAAAGCGCGGTGTCGGATTACCTTTCCGGCAAGGAAAAGGCGCTCAAGGCGATTTTAGGTGCTGTTATGAAAGCAACACGCGGTCGTGCCGATGCGGTTGAAGCGGAAAAACTTTTGATTCAGTTGATACGCAAATAAAAGAAGCTCCGTTTAAAGCGGAGCTTCTTTTATGTTTTATCTTATAAAGTTGATATCATCTGTACGGCGTTCCTTCGGGTCCGGAGCATTCTCGTTCGGATAGCCGACGGTGACACAGCCGTACGGTAAGTAATGGTCGGGCAGCTTCAGGCGTTTCATGATTTCTTCGTCGCGCAGCCCGGCAAGCGCCGAACAGATATAGCAGGTGCCGACCCCATACTCATGGGCGGCAAGCATAATATTCATGATGGCGCAGGCGCAGTCTTCACGGCCGTATAGAGACGCCTGCGGAGCGGAAAGGATAATAACCGTAGGTGCATCGTAGAACGGCACATGCGTCGGTGTAAATTTTGCCCCGTTTTTAAGCGCTGCGGAAAGCATATCATTCATCAGCTGTTTATTCTGAACCACGGTAAAGTGTCTTGCCTGCAGCCCGTGTGAGGACGGCGCATATTTTGCCGCATGGAGAATCTCTGCCAATTCTTCCTCGGATATCTGTTCCGGACGATATGCCCGAATGGTGCGCCGGCTGAGCAGCGCCTCCATCGTATGGTTTAAACTCACTATAAACTCCTCCTTGATTCGTGCGCCAGATGCGCTCTTTTTAATAGAAATTGTTTCAATTATATCTCACCTTCCTTGAATTATCAATCCATTTGTGTTAAATACAATTTAAAAATATCTGGATTAATTCAAAAAAGGGATTGACAAATTTCTGGTTTTTGGTATAATAATTCTTGCTGTTTGAAATATTTTGATGCGGAATTGTGTAAAGGTAGCACGACAGACTCTGACTCTGTTTGTGAGGGTTCGAATCCTTCTTCCGCAGCCATGGCCCCGATATCGGGGCCGCATTTTTCGAGGTGTGGCTCAGCTTGGTAGAGCGCTACGTTCGGGACGTAGAGGCCGCTGGTTCGAATCCAGTCACCTCGACCAGCTTGATGATATTAGGGTAAAAGCAGCTTGCTTTTACCCTTGTTATCAAATAATTTGTCTTTCACAAAGGATTGTTGGCATCAATCACATTGGTGTAATCATCTATTACCCAGCTCTTTATGAGCCTGTCCCCAATACAGTGACGTTGGCCGGACAGAAGTATCATTGTCCCTTATTTGGATCTTCGCTATTCAATCTGCCTTTCTTAATAGGATTGAATAAACAGTATGTAAGTTTTTCATACCGGCTTTGCGGTTTCCAATGTGTCCGCACAAATAAGGAAAGTTTTTGTGTTACACTATGATTTCTTCAATCGGAGCAACGATTGATTGAAATATTTATCAAGGAGCGCCAACCTCGCGCTGTGACTGTATCGGTCATGATGAGGTACACAATGCTCGTCATTGTGGATGGTTGAAGTGGAAAAACAAAAGTCTGCACCCTCACTACGACATAAGGGTACAGACCTTGACATGTATCCGAAATACGTGCTAAAATAGCAACGCATAAACGGCATTCACAAGTCATAATGGGTCTAACTACCCTTATGGCGCAAGGCGAAAAACTGTTTCCTAGACAGTTTTTCGCCTGTGGATGCTTTTTTGATTTCCACAGAAAGAATTATATACTATATTTTAGCAAATAGCAAGTCTTTAAATATTTTAATCAACTTTTTACGGAGGCCTTCCTTTTTGCTGTTTGGCGAAAAGCGGAAGCACTTCCGCTTTTTACAGCATATCTTTCTTTACGCTGACCTTCAGCCCATCTTCGACGCCCAACAGATACATGCTGTCTACCCCAGGCTTCAATCCATTTCTTCTGAGGAATTCCGCAGGAATGGAAGTGAATCCTTTCCGAACAGTCACACGGATTTCATTTTCAAGCAGATCCCGACCACTGTCATTGCTATAAATATAATAATCGCCGTGATTTTCCCGAATGACTGTGACCGACGCGTCTGGCGATATTCCAAAATGCTGGATATAGAGCCTTGGGAAATAAATTTCCTTCATAGCGGATATTTTGAGAGGACACCCTAAAATATTCAACGGCTTTTCTCCCCTTTCACACATAGAAATTTCACTCCGGCCGGGAAGATGATTATTCCCTTCGGTTGTGGCCACAAGGTAAACACAGTCCCCGATCTGGATGTGGTTTGACCGCGCCCATTCAACCGGAAGATTAAACCGGCCGATACTGAGTTCCTTTTGCTGGATGTCCAGGCTGCGGGAATAGTTGGAACGGGTAAGAAACAATAAATTTTTCTTGCGCCGCATGTAAACCCTCGCGTTTTCGCTCATGCGGTAAAGCAGACGTATGCTTTTGTCAATCACAATGCGGTGCCTTGCTGAAACGATTGCCGGTAGGCCAATGATTTTTATATATTTCATTTTTATTCTCCATTCATAAAAATGAGCAGACCGGGATTTTTCCTGATCTGCTCTTACTTTTTCGGTTTGGTTCCCCATGTTTCCAAAGCAGGGAAAAAAAGAGGACGGGCATTGCTGATGAAAGAATTGCTCATTGCGCGTTTCACCCATCACCGGATTTATCACCGCTATATTCTCTCTTGTGCAGAAGCTTCCACTTAGCTATCTTAGAGCTAAAGTCTTTTTTTCTCTGCTTTAACGTGACCTTCGTTGTGGAATTAGTTCCTTGGGGTGTCATATTGATATGGGGGGCCATATCAAATTGCCTTAAAATGAGGCGGCAAAACAGTCGCAACTTTAGCAGACGGGATACGGATAACGGTTTTGCCGGGATACTTTTCTGCCGGTGCGGGATTTCACGACGGCAGCTTTTCGTCTGTCTGCCGGGTGCCGTGTTTTCAGTAAGATTCTCACCAACCGGCAGATCGGATATGTATTCAGGAATTTCAAGCTGTTCACAAGCTTTCTCCACATATGGGAGATCTATTACATCCTGTTTTGTATCTTCCATTTCCTCCATGCCTCCCGGTTGGCCTAACGGCTCCACAATCTGCGGCTCGGTGAATACTGTGTACCGGTTTGAAGTCTGCCCGTTATTCAGGCGGTGACGCGGCTCGGAAATAATCATGCCCACCTTTTCCAATTCCCGCAAAGCCCGCGTTACCGTCGCTACGCTGATCTTACAGGCCTCCGCAATCGTCTTTTTAGACGGCCAGCATTCGCCGTTTGATACCACTTTACGGCGTCTGGATAGCTCTGCTCCGTGCCGGTTCCCTCATAGCAGGCACATCAGATAAGCGGAGTCCTTTATTCCTGTGAATCCTTCCTTTTCTGCCGTACCGTTATCCACAGAACGTCCCACATCAAAACCATAGCTTTTTTCAACCGAGGCACAGAAATCCCAGTATGCGTCCAGACAGTATTCCATCCCTAATTTCTGATTCTTTTCAATACCGATACCGTAGAGATACATTTTCCCCAGCTCGTATTTAGCAAAGGAGTGTCCTGCCGCAGCTGCAAGGCCATACCACATTTGCGCCTGGTCGTAATCCCTCTCTACACCATTCCCGTAGAAGTATTTCTTTGCATTCTGATATTTTGCATCTATATCACCATTCATCGCTTTGTCGAAACAGTCTTCAAAACTATCCGCCTTTCTGTTGGAGGATTTTTTTCTTTCCCAATCTTTGTCATCACCGTCATCGAAAATCCGGGGAGCCGGTACGGAATTTGGTTCAAAAGGATTTTCTTCATTCTGGGGTGGCATCCAATCAAGTCGCTCATCCGGAGCAGACAGGAAAAGGGATTCTTCGTCGGAAAGGGAATCTTCCTCACTCGGCATGGATTTTTGCCGATTCTCACCGGTAACCTGCAGATCGTTTGGATCTGTTATAGTAATCAAAGTGCCGTTCAGTTCAGGAGTGTTTTTGCTTATTGTGACCGCCGCCCGGATAATCTTATTTTTAATGCTGTCAAACTCGCGGTTCTCGATAATCGGGCCGATATCTTTCGGGTCGTTCCGGTACATTCTTTGCAGATCTTTATGATCTTCGCAATAAAGTTTATAGAGCTGCCGGATGGCCGGAGCATCCGCAAGCCCGGACATGATGGCATTCACTTCTCTCCGGATATCAAGGTCTTTAATCCAGCCGTATTGCGGCTTTCCGGGCCTGTCCTTCAGCTGCTCCCCCAGATGAAGAAGTCTTTCGGAAAGAGAATCTATTTGCTTCCTGTTCAGCTGATCGGCGGAGCCGTTCCGGATATCCGATAAAATGTTATCAATTTTTTGTTTCAGACTGTCGCGGATCTCCGTCTTATGCTCATAAATATGCCGCCTTTCATCGGCGAAAATAACCTCTGAAAAAGCGGCATTCATCTTGTTAATGCCGGACACGTTCAGGTGGCCGACTTTCGGATTATCGGTAAATACAAACAGGTGGATGTGGGGATGATGGGTTGTGTTATGCATCCCGGCGTACCAGTGAAGCTCAGATACGAGAATATTGGGCGCTTTCGCAATGACATCAATTTTCTGCAGTACCAGATCGCGCCACGGCTTTTGATGGTCGTATCCCAACGCGTCGGCATCTTCCCGCCGCAGGGAGATAACGTGCGTCCAGATGTTTCCTTTACAACTCGCAACTTCCTCCTGCGCTTTCCGGATATCCACATTCGGTTCAGAAGAAAAAAGGCCGTGTTCTCCAACACGGTCAACTCCGGGACGCTTCCCGACATATTCAATCAGATTTTTTGCTTTCCCAAGATCAACAGCAAACCCCAAACCCATTTCCGCAGCGTATGAAATAAGTTCCGACGCGTTTCCGATCGTCGGGTTTGCTTTAAAGTCCTGATATTCCNNCTTCCGGTATTTCCCACAAGAGATCTGCAATGGTTTTCATCTGTTTGCTGGTGGCGGGCCGCGCGGCAACCTCGGCACTGAGCTTCAGCGGGTCAAGGTTTAAGGCGGTAATTTCTTCGCCGTTCATGGAAGTCTGATTTACATTCAGTTCCACACTTTCCCGCGTCCCGACGTAATTGACAAGACCCATAGCGGCATCCTTTGTCATGACATGTTTTCCGTCCGCTTTCTCGCCGGCACGGGCAATATGAAAGTAGCGGGAATTTAAGACGATTCTTGCTCCGGGCAAAATAATCCCTCCTTAGTAGAAAGGAGCACAAATGATTTCTCATTTGCACTCCGAAATAAAATGCAGCTATTTTTTTCGCAAAAATAATCTCCGTGTGAATTCTAACTTTGAATGATGCTTCGAAGTCGTTCAGTATTGGTTTTAATTGAAGATCCTTTTTCAAAAATACTGGAAGTTCCTCCTACATAAATGTCGGCTCCCAATTTCCGCATTACTGCTGCATTCTCAAAACTTACGTTGCCATCAACTTCAATTCTTACACGGTTGAAATGTCTTGCGGATAACATTTCTTTCGCCTTTTTGATTTTGTTTAACGTCGAACGAACAAGTTTTTGCCCAGCATAACCCGGATTAACCGTCATGATTAAGACTATGTCGATATCATCAAGCAAATCTTCCAACATACAAACAGGTGTCCCCGGATTCAATGCAATGCTCGATTGCACACCGAGAGACCGAATTGTACTCAGTGTTCTTTGAATGTGTACCTCTGACTCATAATGAACGCAGATGACATCATCTTTTCCGCAGAAATCAAATCGATTAAGGCAAATTCCTGGTTTTTCAATCATTAGATGAATATCAAGCGGAATATCAGTAATTTTCTTCAAGGATTTAATAAAATCCAAGCTTAGCGTGATATTAGGAACGAAATGGTTGTCCATCACGTCAACATGCAAATAATCCACGCCAGCTTCTTCCAATATATGTACGTCACGTTCTACATTCATCAGATCAACACACATCATAGAGGGTGCAATCTTTTTTTCCATTTTTACGCCCTTCCTTTTTTCTAGAGCCGGAATGACAAAACACTTTTTCAATTTCCGACTGGTTTGTGGGGGATTTAATGAATTCTCATGTATTGCTATTGCTGTTTTACAAATAATTTCTAAACATTCTGCTCAAAGAATTTCTGCAGTCCTGCGGCGGCGATATCTTCATCTTCGCCTTCAGCACTAACCTTAACCTTCATTCCATTTTTGACAGCAAGCCCGAGCAGGGCCATCAGTTTTGTCGCTCCCGCTTCTTTGCCATTACATCGGATCGTTATTATAGACTGATATTTTTTCGCCTCTTTTACAATCTGACCTGCAGGTCTTGCATGAATGCCAATTTCATCGCGAATTACGTATTCAAATGATTTCATTTTCTTCTTTGTAAACTCCTTGTTCATTAATATATTTCAGTATTTCTGGAATTATATATAAATTGTCTAAACGTTATATAAATATATATTTTAGCATCAATCATAAGATCGTCCATAACAAAGCAACAACACTGACCACTAGATTATATTCCTTACAGACTGCGCTCGGAAAACTGTCTCATGATTTTCAGTGAACTACTCGTCCCGATACGCGACGCTCCCGCATCAATAAACATTGCAGCATCTGCCCATGATCTGATTCCTCCAGCCGCTTTCACAAGAACTTCTTCCCCGACAATGCTTTTCATGCGCTGCACATCTTCTATCTCCGCTCCGCCTGTTCCAAATCCAGTGCTTGTCTTAATATAATGAGGCTTTATTTTTTTTGCAATTTTCGCCACTGTTTCAATTTCCTCCTTCGAAAGATAACAGTTTTCGAATATCGCTTTGGAAATAATATTACCCTCTCTGCAGACGCTTACAATTGCATCCATCTCATGCTCAATGAAACTAATATTTCCCTGTTTGAGCTCAGCAATATTGATGACATAGTCGATTTCATCGCACCCATCTTCAATTGCCTTTTTTGTTTCAAATACTTTTGTCTCTATGGTAGTCTGACCCAAAGGAAAGGATATAGCCGCCCCAACATGAACGGAACTGTTCTCCAGTAATTTCTTGCATAATTGAACAGAGGCAGAGTTAATAGCTACCATGGCAAAGTGGTTATCGTTTGCTTCTTCACAGATCTTTCGGAATTCTTCCTGTGACGCATCTGCTCTTAAAAGTGTGTGATCAATCATTCCAGCAAGCTCAGTTTTTGTAATTGTTTTACTGTCCATTTTAATCTCCAATTTTATTTATTTTAAATTCCGCCTTTTTCGGTCATTTCATCAAGGGAATAATCACTGCTAAAGAATCCCATCTGCTTTTTGCCCGTTTCCATTGCCGATAAAATTAATTGCTCCATTTTCGATGATTCGCCCATCCGTTCTAAAGATATATCGCAGAGCAATGGCAGATTGATACCACCGACAACTCGAAAATTAGAAAATTCCTGCGCTATTTTAACAGACACTTGAAACGGCGATCCGCCGATAATATCTGTGAGAATGATAATGCCTTGTTTCTGATACAACTGCTCCAAGGCTTTGCGTAAATTTCGTTCCAACTCCTGCGGAGTCATTCCGTCTGTAAAGTCAACTGACTGATAGTTTCCCTGGTCCCCGGAAATCATACGCAAAGAGCTCGACATCCCCGATGCGAATCCACCATGGCCTGTAACAAGAAGCCCTGTCATGATGTATGCCCTCACTTTCTAATTCTTAATTAAAGGGAGCGACATTACATTTCGAATATAATGCCGCTCTTTCTGAATGACTTTCTACCGTACAATAAGTGTGCCTTTGTCAGACATTAATACTGGCGCTATTTGGAGTCATTTGGATAAAAACGTGTAAACCCTTGGATTTGAGGTACTCAATATCATCAATATCTTCCTGATCGACATAAACGTGCTGTTCGTGGAAAACTTTTTTCCCTTCACTAAAATGCATATTTCCAATATTGCATTCCCTGATAGGAACATCGCCGTCGACGAGTCTGCGTATAATCCTCGGTGTCTTTGCAACGAGAAAAATTTTTTGGGATGCAGACGCGTTATGAATAACTTTTATGGTTTTTTCCACTGAAAAGAATCTGATTTCAACACCGACTGCATCGGCTGTCATTTTCATCAATTGTTGTTGAATCGGATCGTTTGCCGCTTCGTCGTCAACAACCACCAAAAGATTTGTATTCACAAAGGTCGCCCAGATATTGCCTACCTGCCCATGCACCAGGCGATTATCCACTCTGGTGTAAATGATATTCGGCTGATTCATTATAGATCCTCCTAAGAAAATTTACATTAGCCCAAGCAGGGACATAAGAATGGAAAAAATGATAATTCCCAGAATCAAAACAAGAATGTTGACATTTTTTTTCTTGAGCAGGAAGTATACCAATCCGACAAAAATTGCAGGCAACAAATTCGGGATTATATCATCGAAAATTGCCTGAACTTGAACCGCATTGAATAGTTTCAAATCTTTTGCAAAGCTAAAAGATACATAAAGTGGTACCATGCCACCGATAACCATGACGCCCAAAATACCTGCGGCTTTCGTAATTTGTTTGGCATTTTTGGTAATCATTGTGATAGCATTTGTACCCAGGTTATATCCGGCTCTCAGAAACCACACGCGAGTAAGTGCAAGAAAGATCCATGTTGCAATATAGAGGATTGGACCTAGAACAGACCCCTGGGAATTGAGTGAAGTACAGATGGCAGCGGTAACTGGCAGCAAGGTGAACCAGAATACAGCATCACCGATACCGGCCAGTGGTCCAAACAAACCGGTTTTAAGGTTTTTGATAAGGCCCCTGTCTTCATGATTTTCTTCCATAGCAAGGATAAGACCCATTAAAAATGAAGCAGCATGCTGCTCAGTATTAATAAAATCGAGGTTATTTTCCAGAGCATCCCCCACCTCATTATCATTGTCTTTATAAATTTTTTTCAGTCCGGGTAGCAAGCACCATGCAAAACTGCCTGCCTGCATTCTTTCATAATTGAAACACATCTGATAGAACATTGACCGCAATCCGACTTTATTTAAATCTGATTTTGTCAGTTTATTAGATTCCGTCTTCATCTTGCTTTCCTCCCTCATTTGCCAATTTCAGTTTTTCAACCTTTTTATCGTTCATAAATATCAGATATGCAACTGCGGCTCCGCAGATTGCAATTGGCAGAATATTTTTGAGCGAAAGAACGCTCATCATAATAAACCCAATTGCAAGGAACGCGACATTATCTTTTCTTACCATAACCTTGAGCAAAAGGGCAAGACCAACGCCTGGCAGCAGCCCGCCAGCAATTTCAAATCCGCCGTTGATAAACCAAGGCAGGGAATTGACAAATTTTGCGATTACTCCTTGAAGGGCGAACACGGACAAGAATGTTACAATCGCATAAAGCAAGCTTTCAATCACCACAGGAGTGAAAATAATTCTCGAAAACTTTTTGAAATTTCTTTCTTGGGCGGCTTTTTCAAGTTTTACGTTAAGTAAAGAGAAGAGAGACTGCGTAATGATAAGTATTAACTGCATGAGCAATGCGAACGGAAGAGATAATCCCAGCGCTTCCTTTGCACTGATACCATTTATGTAGGCCAGTACCGTTGTCATTAAACCGGCCATTAGTGGGTTTGGTGGGACAGTGCCTCCCACTGTTGTCAGTCCTAAATACGCGAGTTCGGTCAGAGCACCAGTCGAAAGGCCTAACTTCACGTCACCTAAAATAATGCCGATGAAAAACGAGATAACAATTGGTCGGAATACAAAAAAGCACTCCCATCTCGCATCCCACGCCACTAAAAACACGACCAATGTAATCAGCAGACCCTGCAACAATGTTATTTCCATCTCTACCCTTCCTTTTCTTTAAATTGTAACGGTTGTTTTTGAAACTCCGATAGGCGAATCGGGATTATATCCGCGCTTTATGGATAGCAGGCAAGCAAACATTTGTGAAAAAATTGTAAGCGAAAAGATCCCTTCCAGACCTTCGGCTTCTTTGGGGAGTAAAATGGACATATCGCCGAGCTTTGCCAGTTCCTCATTGTTGGTGACAATCAAGCTATTAACTTTATATTCCTCTTTCAAACGATTAAACAAATCTACAGAATCTTGATTTGTCTTTTGGTCGACCATGAAAAAGATGGCAGGAACAAACCGCTTTGTTGTTGCAATAGGCCCGTGACGGTAATCGCTGGAAGCATACGCTCTTGCGCTCATATAGCATGTTTCCTGAATTTTCAGTTCCGACTCCAGAGCCATTGCATAAGACAAACCCCGACCAAAAATCATAATATCATCCACATTGCGGAAGACCGGCAGAACTTCTTCGATTTGAGTCCTAAGCGCAATTGTTTTTTCAACAATGTCCGACAGTCTATTTATTCTATCTGAAAAGGATTTGGCACCACAAATAGTATAAACAAGAGCGGTGACAATTGTTAGTTGTGAAAGATAGGATTTTGCTGCCGTAATACTTTTTTCTGGACCACACTCACAGTTCATATAATATTCGTTTAATGTCGCCATGAGGGAATTTCGCTGATTAGTTATACTGACACATACACCGCCACTTTCCTTACAGAGCTTCAGCACTTCGAAAACATCCTGCGCTTCTCCGCACTGTGAGACGCCGACAGTCAACACATCAGACAAATCCATTTTCCCTTCATAGAGAGTTACAACAGATGGCGCACAAATAGAAACCGTAAAACCGCATTTGATTTCAAAAAGATATTTTGCAACTTGAAGTGCATGTTCGCTGGATCCTCGACCAACCAATACTACTTTAGTAATCTTGCGTTGATTTACGACAGAACTTATTTTCTCTAACATCTCCTTGTTTTTAAAATAGGCATTTTTTACCACCTCCGGTTCCTGATGAATTTCTGCCCACATGATTGAATTTTCGATACTCACTTTATTACCTCCTAATGTACTTTGTAATTACATAATTATAATATTATAAAGTTATATTGTCAATATATTATAATGTGATATTATTTTGTCTCTTATATTGCAAACTGCACTAAAAATGTGATATAATTTTTAATATGTAATAATATAAAATTTGTTTTGATTCTAAACATTAGTAGAATTTCATTTGATGATGCTGTTCCAGGTGCAAGGAGAAGATATGGATTATATTAAAATTAATAAATATTCGTCGATTCCGCTCTATGTTCAGCTGAGGGATTCGATAAAAGGGGCTATTCTATCTGGTATTCTGCAAAGCGGCGACAAGCTACCTACCGAGCAGGAAATTTGTGATAAATTCTCTCTTTCGAGAACAGTAACCCGTCAGGCGCTCGGAGAACTCGCTGCTGATGGCTATCTTTCCCGAAACAAAAGCAAAGGTACTTATATAAAAGGAAAAGAATTGCATACCGGTTTTTTCAGGGAAATTCTCAGCTTTAATGAGGAAGCTCAGCGTAGCGGATACATTCCAAAAACAAAAGTGCTTGAGAAGAAAGTGATTGCAAGCAATTTCAATGTGGCTAAGAAATTGAATATTAACGAAGGAGACAGTTGCCTTACAATTACGCGACTTCGTTATAGAAACAATATTCCTGTTGTTTATGTCGTCAACTTTATGCCGTTTCCCAAATATGAGAAACTTTTAAATTATGATCTTGAAGACAATTCTCTTTACAAAGTTCTTAATAGTGATTTCAATATACATGTTCTTAAGGTCAATCGTACGTTCGAGGCAAAGGTTATCGACAATAAATACGCAGATATCCTTCAGGTACGCAAAAACAGCGCCGTGCAATTTGTGGAAAGTCTTGACTATGATCAATATAACGAGATAGTAGAATATTCGTATTCTTTATATGTCGGTGAAAGAAATCTGTTCGAAGTCGAGATTAATAAATATTAGCGCAATTATAGAATTAGAGTCTCCATTCAGATCAAGGCTAGGCCAGTGCCACAAACAATACTAGTAAATGTTGAAAGCCAAAGACATTCGATAGAGCTAAAAAGAATATTGTTTTGACAACGTGGTGGATTGCGCTGAAAATCGTCGAGTATGGATATGTAAAGGAAGCGCAGGGTCGCCTTTCTTATTATTTAGTGGCTTGAACACAGGCTAATATATCAGAAAGATATGCTTTTCAAGTCTCACCCGCATAACGGGTGAGACTTTTTGTGTAGGCTACAAGATATTTGTATAACTTACTAAGGTGAAATCGGAACCAGTTCAAGATTTTTAAAATAACTCTTTTCTCCCCATTAATCTTCTTCCATTTCATTTATCGCTTCCAAAATATCAATTGAACCGTTGGTGCGTTTCACATCTTGAATTGCTTTTGCGCGAAGTTTATCGTATTTATTTCGATCAATTTCAAAAACGGTTGACAGCATACGGTTGGTCATATCGCTCTCAACTGCATTACGAAAATTACTCTTTGAAATTCTGGATGTCAGATTTCCAACAAGCCCTTCCATTTTTGCACCGAATACACCGCACAAATAATCCTGACTCATTTGCGAAGTGGTGTACGCGAAAAAGAAGTCAATCGCTTTTTCAATCACATTGCTTCTGCTTTTAGTGTCAGGAATTAAAGAAATCAATGAATCTACCTTTATTATTTTTTCTTTTTGAAGATAAGCGGTTATTTGAAACTTGTCTGACATGGAGATGGAACCATCTTTTAGTTTTTTAGCATTGACTGTAGGAATACTCAGTTTTTCCTCCATTTAGTTCGTGCAAAAAGTGACGTTCTCATAAATTTAAAATATTT
>DENA01000003.1 GCA_002359465.1 Ruminococcaceae bacterium UBA2656 | reverse complement strand
ACCCCTTTTTTGAAGTTTTTTCAAACTTTTTTCAAAAAGCTGTTTCTCGGCCTTGTTCAGTGCGCGCCATTCTGATTGCAAAAGCGATTTTTGCGGCCTGCACCGCCTCCGGTATATCATGCGCGCGAACCATATCCGCGCCGTCCGCCACAGCGATGCTGTGGGCGGCCACCGTACCGGCAAGGCGCTGTTCATAGGGAGGGTTGCCGCATTCGGCGCCGATTACCCGCTTGCGCGACGCCGCGACCAGCAGGGCGCAGCCGGGGACGCGAAGTCTTCCCACATTTCCTAAAAGCCGGAGGTCCTGCTCCTGCGTCTTGCAAAATCCGATGCCGGGGTCAAAGCAGATGCGCTCTTTTTGAATTCCGGCACATTTTAGGATATCCATTTTTTCTATAAAATATTGATTCACATCCGTAATAATATCATTTTTTGTTTCGCGGTGATGCATGACAATGCAGCCGCAGTCCGAACGGGCCGCCGCCGCAACCATTTCCGCACTCTCGAAGCCGTTCAGATCATTGAGGACCGAAACGCCGTACTTCAGTGCTTCCGCAGCGACCTGCGGATAAAATGTATCCACAGAAAGGGGAATGGCTAGCCGTCCGTGCAGCTGCATCAGCACCGGCAGAAGCCTTTCCAGCTCCTCACCGGGAGAAAGCGGGGTGCTGCCCGCCCGGGCGGACTGCACCCCGACATCAATCATATCCGCGCCCTGCTCCTGCATTTCCAGCGCCCTGCCTGCCGCTTTTTCAGGCGTGAGGAAACGGCCGCCGGAATCCGTGGTAATATTCAGTATTCCAATTGCATAAGCTTTTTCTCCAAGAGAAAAATGATATTTTCCGGCATAAAACTGATCCATCCCGTAATTTCCTCCTCCGTGCCTGCGCACCGCATTTTTCGCTGCCTTATTCTTTACTCTTTCCCCTTTTAACAAAAGAATATTCCCGCTACAGTATGCTTATTATACCACGCAAAACAATAAAATCAATCGATAAAAAAGACCCGCAAGTTTGTCTTGCGGGCCCAGTGTTTTTATTTATAACTTAGATAAATAGTAATTCCCCGGTCAACCTTGTCGCTGAGATACTTCAGGTTGCCTGTGTCAATCCTGCTTCCAGTCCCCTGCTTGCTGTTCGCCGAGGTGACGCAGTTCAAAATCTGATACGGCGCTCCGGTAGTCATCCCTGCAATCACTGTGTCGAAATCGGCGCTGTCATCTATATAGAAGGAAACGGATGCGCTCTTTGACTTGGCTGCGGCGACAAGAGCCGATACAACGGCATCATTGTCCGAGCTGCTGGTTACTTTAACGCCCTTGACTTTAAAATAGTTGGCCGCGGTCTCCGTACAGGTTGGAACCGTCAGATTGCATTTCGCGGCTTCACCGTCCGCCGTGCCGTCTATCTCGTCATCGGTAAGGGTAGAAGCACTTGGGAAAACAGTGCGGGTCTGGGCAATAGCAACGTCATTCAGATTGAAGTAATTATATATCGCCGTATCGCTGTCGCCCCACGTCGTATCAAGATGATACCAGCTGCCGTCGATTTTGATGACGTTCCACATATGGTTCACCCCGCTGCTCTGTCCGCTCAGCAGCATGCACTGCAGGCCGGCATAGCTGGAAAAAAGCTGCATGGCTCTGGAATAGCCCTCGCAGACCGCGGTTCCGTCGATCAGCATGCCATAGGCGGAAAACGCCTGCCAGATGCTGTTATTGGTGACAGCCGCATCGTTATAGGTGCAGTTTTTCACTATATAATCAAAAAGATAGAGTTCACGATCAAATTCGCTCATCCCGGCCGGCATCGCGCTGATCACCGCGCTCACCTTCTGGTTCATCTTCTGAATCATGGCGCTGCAGTTGGCCTGCGTTGAAACGGCATAAAGCTGGACATAGGTGCTGTCGCCGTAATAAGCATAGGAATACGCGTTTGCAAGCCAGAAAATCTGAGGGTTGTCGTTCAGAAACGCCAGCAGAATCACGCGCAGCTGCGCTTCGGAAAGCCGTGTACCGGACACTGTGATTTTCTGGACCGGGTAATAACCTTCGGAAGTAGGCGTTGCGGATATCTTGTTTACGCTTTGGAAAATCTGCTTATACACGTTGCGGCTAACCAGATCGGGCAGGTAATTGTACCCATCCCGCTGGTCAACATATGTGTAGCGCGGCTTGACCGCAGAAGCCATGCTCTGGGTGATACTGAACTGCGCGCCGTTGTCTGCCAGCGCGTCGTAGGAAATCTTTTTAAGCGTCTGGCCGGGCGTCCGTGCCTTAGACGAGGTCTGCGGATAAACCTCCGCCTTTTTCAGGCTCTGCGCGGACGGCGAAGAAGCCTCCGCCTTTGAAGCGGCATCCGTGCTTTTGGAACTCTGTTGAGCCG
The DNA here is from genome assembly GCA_002359465.1 of Ruminococcaceae bacterium UBA2656. Taxonomy (GTDB): domain Bacteria; phylum Bacillota; class Clostridia; order Oscillospirales; family Acutalibacteraceae; genus Caproiciproducens. The sequence continues at coordinate 31,116 of DENA01000003.1, read as the reverse complement.
AACCCGTTTCTCCGGCCGACGGATTTATCTGGGAGGCAGCGCTGCTGTTCCGTACCGATGAAGACACCGTTTGCGAAGATGGTTTATGAATGGCGGCCGTTTGCGCACACCCGGCAAGGGGCAGCGCCATAATTGCCGCCGCCAGAAAGCCTGCAAGAATTGAATTGATGCGGCTGTGATTAATAAAGTTCATAGTTCCATTCCCTTCCAAATAAATCTTGCGCTTATTATACCACAGCTATGTGATATTTTTGTGAAAAAATTTTGATAAATATTGGAAAAGCTCAAAATTTAAAGGGAATATAAAATTTTTCATGAAAATATTGAAGTGACTGCCTTCCAAAGCTTGGTGAACACACTGCGTATCCTGTCAAGAACGCTGGAGTTGTCTTCCAAGTTCTCCAGATCCTTCTGATTCTGATTATCCTTGTCCTTGCTGATTTCTTCTGTGCGCAGAACAATTTGGATACTGGACGGGGGCGCATTTTTCAAAGAGGTAAATGAGATGGGCGTCGCCTTTGCGTCCAGATTCAGCAGATTGTTTTCATTTTCAAATTTGTCTAGCTCTTTGTCAACCGCATTTTTAATTGTATTATTCGCATTTTTAATCGTGGAGGTCCTGTCAACCTGACTCAGGGCCTTCTGCAGTACCGCAATCAGGCCGTTTAAAGTTTGCCGGGTGCCGCTGTCAAGTTTGTTCCCGCTGGTTTTCGCAACGGTCTCCAGAGAGGTCAGAAAGGCCTGAGAACTGGTGAGTGCGCTGGCCAGACTGCCCACCAGATTTTCCGTGTCCTTCAGCGCGCCGACCGTGTCGTCCTTATATTGATTCATGGTACTGTTCAGGGTCGTAATATTGTCGATGATGCTTTGGGAAATGCTGAGAAGATCCTTCAAATTCCTGCCGACAAGGTTCGCGTGTTTCAGCAGATCGTCGGCAGTGGCCGTTCCCTCGTCCAGTACATCCAGATAAGAGCCCAGCACATTGACGGTTTCTGTCCCTGTATTGAAAAACGAGCCCGACTGGTTCAGCACCCCTTTGAGCGCCGTTTCCAGCGTGGCGGAGGATTTCTGAACGGTTTGCAGGCTGGCTCCTACGGATTGCAGACTCTTTATTAAATCCTGAGTGGAAGCATCTGTCGGGTGGGCGGCCGCTACTGCCCCGGCGGCACTCTGAAGCGCCTTCATGTCCGCCGCCAATGCCGCGGAACCGTTATCCATCTGCAGAATCAGCGCACCCAGCTGTTTCGTCAAAGTCTGCGCCGTGCCGATCTGGGTGTTTAAATCGTTCGTCAGGCTGGCCCGCTTGCCGGACGTGCCGTCCGCGTTGTCCAGAACGTCGCGCAGGTCGTCGGCGTCGCTGCGCACCTTCCCGATGGAGCTGGACAAAGCGCCCAGATAGGAGCTTGCGACCGATACGGTCTGCACCATGGAATTCACATTGGCGTTTACGTCCTCAACCAGCTGCTGGCTCTTTTGAATATGGGGAATCATTGCCGACGTCTGCGTCGTCATCTTTGATAAATCCGAAAGCGCTTTATCCGCGTTGTTATATACACCGCCCTTGGAGGAGCTGATGGTTCCGCGCGCACCGTCCAGCGCCGACAGGCCGGACCGCGTCTGTTGCAGGCCGCCGGACATGCTTTCCAGCGTCCCCAGAATTTCATCCGCACTCTGGCTGATGGCGTCCATGGAGCTTTTGACCGTGTCCTTGTCTTCTTTCAGGTCTTTAATGTCCTGCAGCTGCTCCAGAGTACCGGGTATCATCATCATGACAATCCCGATCGACTCAAAGCTTTTTGTGCCGATACGGATGGTATCCGTTGTTTCTTCTCCCGGCAGCCCGGCAAACAAAACCGCTTTATAGTCGCCCATGGACTGTACCTGCGCGCCGGGAGCTTCCACACTCAGCGTATCCTTCATTTTCACGACAGTCCCCACCTGAAGCAGCAGATTGTTGCGGTAATAGTCCGGAGCGCTCTTGTTCGGAGTCGTTTTGATATCAATTTCGACCAGACCGGATGCCCCTGCCAGTTTTCCCGCATCTGTGGGAACCCCGTTCAGCTTATAGGAAACGTCAAAATTCCAGGGCAGCGTTACCGTTCCGCTTTTCGGCGTACATTCATAGTAGAAACGCCCTGTGGTCTGGGGCAGGCTCCAGCTTACGGAGTCCCCCGATACCGACGGTTTCGTCTCATTGGTCATATTGGTTACCTTTTCATAGGAACCATAGTCTGTAAACTGGCCGATTCCGTTCAGGTCGCATCCCTTTACAATATTGATATTGCCCGGCTTGCCGTAATAATCCAGATTCACATAAACCGCTTCATCCGTTGATACGGACGGCGCGGCAGCCCGCGCGGTGGCCGACAGTGACGGAATCAAAACCGCCGTGGCAAGAAATCCGGCCAAAACCCTGTGTATCTTTTTCATTGGAATATTCCTCCTTGATTACTTGTTAACAGTCTGCCTGACACCCCGCATCCACGCGCCGGGCTTTCGGCGCACGGAACTTTTCTTCTGCGCCTTTTCGCGCAGGCTCTGCAGCCGCTGGATGTGCCTGTTGATCGGCTTGTCAAAGAAATACAGCAGCGCCGGCAGTGCAAAAACCACCAAAGACAGACTGAGCAGCGCGCCCCTGCCGATCAGATGCCCCATGTCCGCAATGGCGCTGATGGAGGAAGTGAAATACAGGATATATCCGACGCCGGCAAGAATGGTGGCGGAGGTCAGCAGCGGCGGAGTGGTCATGGAAACCGCTTCGACCGCCGCGGCCCTGCTATCCAGGTGTTCCCTGCTTTCCAGATAGTTGTTTGTCATCAGGATAGCGTAGTCCACCGTCGCCCCCAACTGGATGCAGCTTACAATAATATATCCCATGAAGATAAGCTGGTTTCCCACCAGATACGGGAAAAGCATATTGATAAAAATAGCCACTTCAATCGGTATCAGGATTAAAACCGGAATCAGAACCGACTGGAAGGTAATCATGACCACAAGGGCCACGCTGAGCAGGGAAAGCATATCGACAAAATCGTAATCGCTGGTAATTGTTTTCTTAATGTCCTGTGTAAACGGCGTGGTGCCGACCACATAGGCGTTTTCCGGATAATATTTCTTTACAATGGACTGGATTTCGTCCGAGCACTGAAAGGCAAGGCTGCTTTCATCCTTTGTTTTTATGTAAATCAGTATCCGTGAATATTTGTCCGTGTGGAACTTGCCCGTTACGCTTTCCGGAAGGATACTTTCCGGAACACCCTCCGGCAGGGTGTTGGCAAGGGAGGTCACGCTTTTTGTATAGCTGAGATCTTCAATTTCCTTTGAAAGCTCCTTTTCCTTTGCGATTGAGGTGTTCGGCACGATGGCAAGCAGCATATTGCTGCGGCCGAACTGCGCGTCAATTGCCTGTTCGTCTTCATAGACCTTCGTACCCTGTCCGGCACCGACAGCCTGGCTGCCATAGACAAAATTCGTCATTCCCTTTCCTATGTAGGCAGGGGCCGCGACAATCAGAATCAGCGCAAGAACGGCAAACCGGCTTTTAAACACGCCTCGGGCAAATTTGTCAAAGGGAGGCAGAAACGGCCGGTGAGCGGTTTTTTCGATCAGTCCGGCCCAGCGGATGATCAGCGACGGCATTAGGAACAGCACGGTCAGCACGCTGATCAGAATTCCCTTTGCCAGAACAATGCCCATGTCGAAACCGATGGAAAACTTCATCAGCGCCAGGGCGATAAAGCCAAAGAACGTGGCAACGCCGCAGGCAAGAATGGATTTTGCCGAATGCCGTATGGCGTTGGCGATGGCGNNCAGTCCCTTTTCCCGTTCCGCCGTAAAGGAATGAATCAGGAATATGGAGTAATCCATTGCGACCGCCAGCTGCAAAACGGAGGAAACGCTGGAGGTCAGGAACGAAACTTCCCCTAAAAAGATATTGCTTCCCTGATTGATGATAATGGCGATGCCCATGATCAGCAAAAACAGAACCGGTTCAAACCACGAGGTGGTGGTCAGGCAGAGAAACAGGATGATCATGGCGACGCAGATCACCGTTGCCCTTGCCATTTCTTTTTTCAGGTTTTCACTCAGTGACTTGTTCTGAACGGCCGCGCCGATAAAGTGCCCTTTGTCGCCCGTAATTTCCTTAATCCGGTCAATCGCCTGCGAGGTTTTGGTGCTGGTGTCGCTCCCGTCAAAGGTGATGTCCATGACGGCATAGCCGTCTTTATAGTAATCTTTAATATCCTTATATTTGATAAACTGGTTGGCCTGATAAACGTCTGTCGCCGTGTCGGTCCACATGACCATGTCCACGCCGTCCACTGCTTCGNNTCGATTTTGTCCTTGTAGGCCTTGGCCTCATACAGCGAAACATTGTCTATCATCACCCGCGCCGTTCCGGGATAGCCAAATTCCTGCTTCATCACGCTGATCCCTTTTTGGGAGGAAGTGGTTGCCGGCAGATATTTCGTCAGGTCATAATTGATACCAACGAATGAATTAAAAAATACGCTGACCAGAACCAAAATAAAAAAAACGATTTCAATTTGTTTTCTCCGATTAATAATAAAATCTACAATAGAATGTGAATCCTCTTGTGTTCCAGGCAATTTCATTCCCGCCGCTCCCTTATTATATATTGATACCGAAATCCGTCCGCGCGGGCGCAGTCAGCAGGTCAATATTTTTGTAATTGACCGATACAGTTCGCTTTTTACGCTGTCAATCGGATACGGCATTTCCAGAACGATGGAATTGTAACAGACGGCTCCCACCATGGACACCACGATAAACAAGCGCTGCTTTGCAAGTTCGCTGTCACCCCCGTCAGTGATAAAATGCTGAATAAAAATCTGCTTTGCCCCTTCCATCTCTTCGTAGGTCAGCGATTTTTCGTACAGGTCCCACGACAGGTTTTTATAAAGGAGAGAAAGCAGGTTTTTATTCGTCTTGAAAAATTCTATTAAATAATCCACAAAGAAAATGACACTCTGCAAAAAATCCATTTCTTCGGTCTTTTGCTTCTCAGCCACCGCCTTCATTGCACTGTCAAATAAAGCGGCGCCTTTTTTTAAAATGATTTTGTCAACCAGATCATATTTGTCCTTGCAGTATAAATAAAAGGTGCCCTTGGCCACGCCCGCGTTTTTTACAATATCATCGATGACCGTATTGTGTACTCCTTTGGACGTGAACAGTTCATATGCGGCATCATACAGCTTCGTCATCTTAAGTTTTTTGTTCTCCTGAACCTTTGCTTTTTTCATGCCGGAACCGCTCCTTCTGTTTTTTACTGGAAAGCCGAGGCAAAATGACTTTTAGTCAGTGCTATGTATTATAGTCTTGGTTCCTGAATCTGTCAATTAAGAAACTACACAAAGACAATATTGGTTTTCGTACTTAAATTGTATAAATTTTGTATTTTTCGGATAAATTGTGCCAACAGAGATTTGTATCGGTGTAAAAAAGAAAAACCGGTCAAAAAAATACTCAGGTGGATCCACCTGAGTATCAAAACTGCGGAAAAACCGCTGTGCTTTTATGACACAATAAATCCGAACTGTTTGCTGAAAATCTTTCTCAGAGACCCGGCGAAATCCCCTTTCCCTATTACACAGAACGGCGGGTAGTCCAGATTTCTAAATTTTTCTGCCAGTTGTTCCGGATGTTCACAGTACAGGGCTCCGCGCAGCACCTGTGCTGGCAGCGCACGCTCACCGCACCTGTAAAAAAGCCTTTCCACGCTGCAACAAACCCGCCCTGCCTGTATTTTACAGGCGACCAGCGTCACCGGAATCAAATTCGCATCTTCCGGATTCCCGTATTCTTTCAGCCGGTTAAAAACCGTCTCCGTTTTTATGGTGTAGGAGGAGCTTCCATTTGCGGAGGACAGAAAATTTTTCATCATGCCATACAGCTGTTTCCGGCTGCACGAAAACTCCCCCCGCATGCGTTCCCAGGCTTTCAGAATCCGGTATTCCGGATCGAAAACGCGCAGAGCGGCGAATTCCGGAGCAGCGCCCGCTTCATCATACGTAGAATCGGTAACAAGGCCGCGCAGGGAACGCCCCCTTGCCGCATGCCTGCTGTAATCCCCTGTGGAATCCAATCCCAGAGTGAATCCCGTCATGCTCATGGTTTTCCTCTCCCCTTTCTCATCAATCGGAAGAAAAATCTTGAAGGTTCTCTCTGCAACAAGTATAATAGTAATATCATCGATTATCTATCAGAATTTTGCCTATTTTTATAACAATATTGCAATTTGAGGGCGTCACAATGAAAAAATTACTACTCCGCAAGAATCTTTCCGAGGAATCGCCTCACGGGGACTATGGCTTTCCGTTTTTTCTCAGCCATGAAATCCTGTCCGAATATGAGCACGCAAGTTTTGAGGTTCACTGGCATCCCGATTTGGAGTTCACCGTCGTTTTGGACGGGGAAATGGAATATCAGGCAAACGATTCCGTTTATCATTTGACAAAGGGCTGTGGCATGTTCGTCAACGCCAACGTCCTGCACACCGCCAAATCGTATGAAGGCCAGGACTGCTCTTATCTGGTCATCACGTTTAATCCCGTATTGATTTTCGGCCATGAAAACAGCACGATCGAAAACGCTTATGTGGAACCAATCATCCAATCCCAAAGCTGCTCGTCTTTTTATCTGAACCCAAAATGCATTCCGCAGAACCGGATTATCCGCAGCATACTGGAAATCAACCGGATTGACAAAGCGAGCAGAGTCTGCCGCGAGCTTCAGATTAAAACCAGACTGTGCGAACTCTGGACGCTGCTGTATCAGGAACTACAGGGCGTGCTCTCAGAAAAAGACATGGCCGGCTCCAAAGAAATTCTTTATTTAAAGCAGACCCTGAATTACATACACAGTCATTTCCACGAAAAGCTTACGCTGGAAAAGCTCGCCGCTTCCTGCAACATCAGCAAGAGCAGGTACTGCCACTTTTTTAAAAAGACCATGCGTCAGACTCCTTTTGAATATCTTCTGAAATACCGGGTTCAAAAAAGCATTCCGCTCCTGTTAAGCGGAGCTTACAATATTACGGAAATTTCCGAAAAGGTAGGGTTTTCCGGCGCAAGCTACTATTCGGAAAATTTCAGAAAATATATGAACTGTTCCCCCACGCAGTACCGGAATATGCATGCTTCACAGTAGCAGCCGGTTTATCCTGAGATATGTCTACTGAAGGCAGCGAATATCCGCAAAGGATAAGGAGAGAAAATAAAATGAATATTGAGGGTTCGGCCAAAAGGCCGGGGAGATTTGGCGCGCTGATCTTTATTTTTATCATAATCGGTATAATAGGCATTTTTATCACCTCCGGAGCCAACAGCCAAAATGCACAGAAAACGATAGACAACATTGCCCTTTTGCAGTCGGGCAGCTCGTATGCACTGAAAGATGGAAAATTTGTCGTCCGGTATGGGAACGGAGCAACGGGAGTGGTGCCGCTCGACCCCGGAACAGAAGACCCGGTTTCATTTTTCAGCGACAAGGCGGTTTACCTCTCCGACGAAGCCACCGCCGTCGTATACGGAGGTACAAAAACGCAGAAAACCGTGCGGGTTCTGGTCAGCAGCGATAGGGGCAGGACCTGGAACAACAGCCGGGTGACCGAGGCCGGAACGGACCACGCTGAAACCAAATTCATCGGATTCACTTCAAAAAAGGACGGATGGCTGGTCACAGCCGGGGACGTGGCGTCGGGATATCAGAAGAACCGCGTTTTTCTGACGGAGGACGGCGGAAAAAGCTGGACTGAAACCGGCAGCACCAGCGAGGTTTACCCGCACGTTGTAACAGGCGCGGGCTTTGCCGACGAAAAGACGGGCTTTCTGTCGTTCCGTTACGACATTGACCCGAACCCGGTCTTATACCGCACGCAGGACAGGGGGAAAATCTGGGAGAAATGCACCATCGAACTGCCGTCACAGCTGAAAAATGCCAATTCCTACCCCACGGCCCTGTCCCCCGTTTTTAACGGCCCGAGGGGCATTCTTCCCGTCACACTGACCGACAATAAAACCGGGCTTAATACGCACATTCAGTATATTACCGGCGATTACGGCAGAACATGGACGTTTGACAAAAAGAAACAATAAACGGAACGGAAGAACGATTCAGGAGAATAGAATATGACAAGAAACTTCTGTAAAACACAATTGAACAGCGTCATAGAAATCAATAAGATCATCACCCTTCATTACTTCGACTATGTGAAGGACTTTCAGGGGATCGGGGAAAGCCATGATTTCTGGGAGTTTGTATATGTTGACTCCGGCCAGATCGAGGTGGTCGCAAACGACAAAAAGTATACGCTTCATCAGGGGGAGGCGGTCTTTCACCAACCCAATGAATACCACAACGTATTTGCGCTCGGCAGCTTTGCCAGCGTCTTTATCGTCAGCTTTGAATGTATGAGCCAGGGAATTGATTTCTTCTGTAAAAAGATTCTGACTTTAAGTAATGTTGAACGGGATTTGATTGCAGAAATTTTCAAGGAAGGCAAAAAAGCCTTTGTGGAACCGTTCGACATCATCGACCAGACAAAGCTGATCCGAAAGAAAAACGCAACCTACGGGGCGGAACAGCTTGTAAAAAATCAGCTTGAGCATCTGTTCATCAGCCTTGTGAGAAACAATACGGACGGCAGCGGCAGCAGCCAGCAGTTCAGCACCGCGAAAATTCAGAACGACCAGCGTATTGTGGATACAATCATCACCATACTATCCGGGAATATTTACCGGAAGATCACACTGAACGAGGTCTGCAGCAGAATTGCATTTTCCAAAAGCTATATTGAAAAGCTGTTTAAGGAAAAAACCGGCTGCGGCATTATCGAATACTACAATAAAATTAAAATCAACGAGGCCAAAAGGCTGATCAGCGAGGGCAAATACAGTTTTACCCAGATTTCACAAATGCTGAACTTTGAATCGATTCACTATTTTTCAAGAACGTTTAAACATTATACCTGTATGTCGCCGACCAACTATGAAAAATCAGTGAAGGCGCGGTCGCTTCTCTAAAAATTTTTAGAGTTTTATATTTTTTTTATTGAACATGTCTAATCAACGCAAATATGAATAATTTACATTTTATAATTGCATATATATTGTACTTTTTTTCGGATTTAGCGGGAAACGGACAGTATTTATGCAATTTTTTTATTTAAACCGTTAAAATCAGTTTGTATTTTTAGACATTATCAAATTGTGAATTTTTTGTCTAATATCAATTAATATGTTAGTATTTTGCTTATTTATCAAAAATATTTAGTTATTATGCCGTATAATCTATTTAATTTTTAAAGAATATCAGTTAGAATTTTATGTTATAATGCAAAATTTATGATATTTATGGCCAATTATCTCAAATAAAAGAATATTGTACAAACTAAAAGTATTATTTTATAAATACAAAGATATAAAGATAATATATCATGGATGCAACAACCAAACAGGAATGCGGTTGAAAACGTACAAGAAGAAGGAGAGTTATGGTATGAGTAAACGTATATTATCCATTGTGCTTTGCCTCGCAATGATCTGCGGACTATCTGCTTGCAGCGGAGGCGGCGCAACCGCAAGCAAGGCCGAATCGGCCAATTCGGCCCAAGCTGCCAGTTCATCCGCCGATATCTGCACTTTAAAAGGCTGGGGAGAGGCAATGAAAGCAAAATACAACGGCAAACAGATTACGGTTGCAATGGCCTCCCACCCATCGACCGAAGCTTTTCAAAAAATGCAGACAGAGTTTACGGATCTTACCGGAATCAAAGTGGTATGGGACATTGTTGAAGAGACAAATCTGAAAAGCAAACAGCTTCTTGACGCGCAGGGAGCCGGAAATTACGATGTGTTCATGGTGGATGCGTTCTGGATGAGTGAGTATGCTTCCAAAAATATTCTTCTTCCCATTGAGCAGTACGCCAAAGACACGGCGAAAACACCTGCATGGTTTGATTACGACGACATTATGCCCGCTTACAGAAACGGTATTGCAGGAGCGGGCGGCGTCAATTACGGCATCCCGACCGCGGGCGAAACACGCTTCGTGGCATACAGAACCGATCTGTTTAAGAAATACAACAAAACGCCCCCGAAGACCATGGACGATTTTCTTGCTCTGGCCAAATTCTTCAACGGCAAGGAAAACGGGCTGTACGGTGTAGCCATGAGGGCGCAAAAGGGAATTCATTTTGCATCCGGCTGGATGAGCCTGATGTATAACTTTGGCGGCGGGTTCCTCGACCAGTCCACCATCGGCAAAGACAAAGTGGTGGTAACCGCCAATTCTCCGGAAACCGTAAAGTCTCTGCAATACTATGTTGATCTTCTCAAGTGCGCGCCCCCCGACGTAGGTACATACACCCATGAAGAAGCGCTGGGCGCCTTTATGTCTGGAAAAACAGCCATGTGGCTTGACGCTACCGCTCTTGCAAATCAGATTACAGACCCCAAGACATCCAAAGTCTCCGACAAAGTTGGATTTGTTCCGACACCGACAGGCCCGGCCGGCGACGGCGCGGCCCTTGCTGGCTGGAACCTCGCCATCCCGAAGAGCTCCAAAAATCCCGACCTGGCCTGGGCCTTCATTACCTATATGGCGAGCAAGGAGAAATCTGTTGAATATGTAAAGGACGGCGGCACCGCAACGAGAAGCTCCGTCTTTGACAATGAAGAGCTCAAAGCCGCCAACCCGTCTTTCGCGGCACAAAAAGCGGCCCTGGTCGCCGCAAACGGCCTTGTGGAAAAGGGGCTTTCCTGGATTCCGCAGCATGACCAGATCAACCAGATTCTTGAAATTGCGGGCAACTACGGCAACGCGGCTCTGGCCGGCGACATTACCGTGCAGCAAGCCTGCGATAAATCCCAGAAGGACATCAGTGACCTGATTGGCGGCTGATCCTGCTGTCTGACCGTGCGCTGATTGTTTGGATTTCGATGTCCTATGCCCGCTTCCGGCAGGCATAGGACATTTAAAAGAATGGAGGCAATTCATTGTTATCGAAATCACAGAGAAGCAAACCTCAAAACGAAAATCCCTTTCAATCCTATTTAAAACGAAATCCGCAAACGAAATTCATCGCGCCCGCCATGGTGGTCATGTTCCTTTTATCCATTGTGCCTACTTTGTTTCTGTTTGTAATCAGCCTTACCAATTATCAGCTTGGCTGGGACTTCAGCAGGGCGAAATTTGTCGGTCTCAATAATTTTATCCGGCTGTTTTCCGGTGCCGACCCGGTTTTCTGGAATTCAATTTACATCAGTATTTTGTTTATGGTGCTGGCGACCGCCATTGAAATGACCGTAGGCTTTTTAGTCGCCATGCTTTTAAACTCCTCAGAATTCAAACTGAAATCAATTGTCATCGGGATTCTGATTATCCCGCTCGCAATGACCCCTTCCATAGCGGCCCAGATGTGGAAACTGATGTTCAACGCGGAATATGGAATTATCAACTATTATATGCAGCTGCTGTTCCATGTAAAAGTCACATGGCTGTCCAGCAGTATGGCTTTTTGGTCGGTGCTGATTGTCGACTTGTGGCAGTACACCCCCTTTGTGACCCTGATTATCTATGCGGGGCTGAGATCCATGCCCGACGAACCTTACGAATCAGCTTATATGGACGGAGCAAGCTCGCTTCAGGTCTTCAGATATATTACCGTTCCCATGATGCGCAAGCTCATTTGTCTGGCGGTTCTGTTCCGTGCGATTGACTCTCTGAAGCTTTTCGACACAGCCTATGTTCTGACCCAGGGCGGCCCCGGCAACGTAACGGAATTTCTCAGTCTGCACATTTACCGCATGGCCAACGCGCAGAACGGCTTGATCGGAAGGGCTGCCGCCATCTCGCTGGTACTTCTGGTGCTGGTAACCATCGTCAGCAGATATCTGATCAAATTACAGCGGAAAGAGGTGTGAGCATGAAAAGCCATAAGAAATTCAAAAAAATCGTTCTGAAACTTCTAAAGGGAATCGTGATTATCGGCATTTGCTTTTTTGTTATTTTTCCTTTTCTATGGATGATTCTGGTCAGCCTGCGGAACAAAGCCGACATTTTCAGCCCCGGCAATTTGTGGATTCAGCCCACGCTTGACAACTATCGGACCATTATCCAATCCAACAATATTTTTAACTATTTCTATAACAGCATTATTGTCTCGGTCTGCACCACCCTGATTTCGCTTGCCCTCGGCAGCTTTGCCGCCTACGGATTTGCGCGGTACAACTGGGCAAGAAGAGAAGACGACGCATTTTTTGCGCTCAGCCAGAAATTTTTGCCGGCCATGGCGGTCGTCATCCCCTACTTTCTGATGGCGATGATGTTCAAGCTCCTTGACACCCGGCTGGTTCTGGTTATCTGCTACACAACCTTCAACATTCCATTTACCATCTGGATGATGCGCGGATTTATTGAGGATCTGCCGAAGGAACTTGAAGAGGCGGCTTTTGTGGACGGCTGTACCAAAATGAAAACACTGTATAAAATTATCCTGCCCCTGGTGCTGCCGGGCATGGTCGCCACAGCAATCTTCTGTATTATCAACTCGTGGAATGAATTTATATTTGCTAACTTCTTAACAAGCATCAATGCGAAAACCGTGCCGACATCCGTGATGATGTACCTTTCGGTTTCCGGAGTCAAATGGGGCGAAATGGCCGCGACCGGCGTTCTTGCGGTGCTGCCCGTCCTGATATTTGCGATCAGCGTACAGAAACACATGATCAGAGGATTGACCTTCGGCGCGGTAAAGGGTTAACGGTATAATGATTCATAATAAATTGTGTAAGGAATGATATGAATTGAACACAAAACTGAAAATGGCAATTGTTGGCGCCGGGATCTGGGGGGAAAACCACGCCAAAATTTACAAAGAACACCCCTTTGCAGAAGTCGTCGCTATTTGTGACCTGAACACCGGCAAAGCAAAAACAATTGCCGACAAACTCGGTATTGATCAGGTTTACAGCGACTACAATAAAATGTTTGAGGAGTCCGGCTGTGATGCGGTCGCGATTGTAACGCCGGATTTTGCACATACCGATATCGCTGTTTCGGCAGCCAACCATAAAAAACATATTCTGATTGAAAAACCGCTCGCGACAACGCGGGACGACGTTTTCAGGATTTTGGAAGCGGTGGAGAAAAACAAGGTCCGCGCGATGGTTGACCTTCACAATCGCTGGAGCCCGCCCTTCAACGCCGCGCACGAAGCCGTTGTAAAAGGGGAACTGGGCGAAATCTACAGCGCGTATTCCCGTCTGAACGACGTGAAATGGGTCGCTACCGACCTGCTGCCCTGGGCGGCAAAATCCTCCATTCTCTGGTTTCTGGGCAGCCACAGTCTGGATACGCTCCGGTGGTTCTTCAATGATGAAGTGGCGCGCGTGTACTGCGTCAGCAGGGACGGCGTACTGAAGGACATGGGTGTTGACACAACGGATGAATACCTGACTACCATCGAATTTAAGCGCGGCGGAATCGCCCAGATGGAAAACGGATGGATTACCCCCAACGCCAACCCATGCGTCAACGACATCAAATTCAACGTCCTCGGCACAAAGGGCATGATCAGCATTGATGCCAGCCATCATAACATGATTCAGCAGTTTACGGACGAAAAATCCTTTGTCCCCGATGTGATTGTCCAGAATTCCATCTTCGGCAAGCCGAAAGGGTTTGCGTTCGAGAGTATCCGCGCTTTTGTCGACTGCGTCCTGAGCGGAGAGGATTTCCCGGTGTCGGTCTATGACGCCGCGAACACGTCCCTTGCCATCCTGGCAATTATGGAATCAGCAGCTACGAGAAACCCCGTCGAAGTAAAATATTGAGATCATAACAAAAAGAGCGACTGCCGGTAAGGGCAGCCGCTTTTTTGTTCCGGACATCTTTGTTTCAATTTCAGTCTCCATCTTTCGATAACGGATCAGCTTTTCGTGCCGTCAGCTAAAGGAATGTAAGGTATGCCGGACGAGGTCAATCCGTACAGGATAACAAAAAAATTTATAAAATTCTATAAAATGTATTGCATTTTGCAAAAGTCAGCGTTATAATATAGCCATCTTATGTACGAACATTATTACATACGAACAAACTCATATTATAATGTTGTTATTTGGATTAAAGTATTATATAATTCAAGGAGCAGGATTAAAAAATATGGGGGATGTTATTTTGAATCTAAAAGAAATTAAACTTGACAAGAGTATTCCGACACCGTTATATTTTCAGCTTAAACAGCAGTTGCTCAAAAAAATCAATGATCATGAGTTAAAAGTGGATGATCAAATCCCGCATGAAATCGACATGGTGGCCGAACTTGAAATCAGCCGTTCTACGGTACGCCAGGCGATCAGTGAATTGGTATCGGAAGGATACCTGTACCGGGTAAGAGCAAAAGGGACTTTTGTATCCACACCGAAGGTCGATGAGAACTTTTTTCAGCAACTGGACAGCTTTAATAATGAAATGATTAAAAAAGGCATGAAGCCTTCTACAAAAATACTGAAATTCCACAAAGAAGAAGGGAGGGAAAATATCAACAGCAAACTAAGCATTGATCCTTCGGAGGAACTGATCCATTTATCCAGACTCAGATTTGCCAACGACCAGCCTGTGGTTATTGTAGACACGTATCTGCCATATGAAAAATTCAAAGATCTGCTAACGGAAGATCTGTCCGAACAATCCTTATACTCCCTTATTGAAACAAAATACGACACAAAAATTATCAGGGCAAAAAGAGAAATAGAGGCGGTAATCGCCAAGGCAAATGAAAAAAAGCTGTTGAACATCAAGTCGAACGCGGCTGTCTGCCTTGTAAAAACAACAGCTTACGCAGAAAATGACATTCCTGTGGAATACTCCATTGCCAGATATACCGGTGACAGGAACCGCTTCATCGTGGAACTGAAACGCTATAAATAATGTTAGGATGATTTAGAAAAATGAGCATCACAAATATGACTGAAAAAGAACTGGCAAACATGATAGACCATACCTTGCTGAAAGCTTATGCGAAGGAGGAAGATTTCAGCAAGCTGTGTCAGGAGGCTGCGGACAATCATTTTAAAACGGTTGCGATCAACAGCTCCGCCGTAAAAACCTGTAAAAAATATTTGGAGGGAACCTCTGTCTCCGTTGGAGCGGCAATCAGCTTTCCTCTGGGGCAAACAACGATAGAAACAAAAGTATTTGAGACAGAAAATGCAATTCAAAACGGCGCTGATGAAATTGATTATGTGATAAACATTGTGGAGCTGAAAAACCGTAATTACAGTTATATTGAAGATGAGATGAAACAAATTGTTGAAGTCTGCAAAAAGAATTATGTTACCATAAAAGTGATTTTTGAAAATTGCTATCTGTCCCGGGAAGAAAAAGTTTTTCTGTGCCGTACGGCTCTGAAGGTACGGCCTGATTTTATAAAAACTTCCACGGGGTTTGGGACCGGCGGCGCAACAGTGGCTGACGTGATGCTGATGAAGTCCATTGTCGGAGATCATATAAAAGTAAAGGCCGCGGGCGGTATCAGGGATTTGGAAGCAGCCATGAAAATGGTGGAAGCCGGCGCCGAAAGAATAGGAACCAGTTCCGGCGTTAAAATTATGCAGGAATATTGTGAGTTTATTAAAAAGCGATAACTGCCTGCATAGGCTCAGACTTTCAAAATAAATATCAGCGTTTAAAATTGCAAATTGTAAGCTATGAGACAAAGGCGTCAAATGGCCTGCCATTTGCTATTTTTTTAGGAGGAAGGACAAAAATATGACAGGATTATTGTTGATTTCACACGGACCCTTTGCAAAGGCGGCATTGGAGTCTTCAAAAGTTTTGCTGGGTGATTACGGGCACGTAAAGGCAATCTGCTTTGAGGTAGGCGAAAGCACAAATCAGCTGGAAGCGGATATTCAGCAGGCAGAGCAGGATTTAAATGCGGATTCCTTTTTGGTGATGGTTGATGTTCTTGGAGGAACCCCATTTAATGTAAGCTCCCTTCAGATTGCGAAGGACAAATGCAATGTGATTACCGGCATCAATATGCCGGCGCTGCTTGAAGTGCTTCCCTTACTGGAAACGAAAAGTCTGGAAGAACTATCCGGCATCGCGGTGGAGGCCGGCAAGGAAGGAATCGTTGATGTTGCTCAAAGTTTAAATAAAACAAATCAAACGAGGAAAAGAGGGAGAAGAAATGTTGAAAATCGTTAGGCTGGATGAACGGCTAATCCATGGACAGGTTGTTACAAGCTGGGTCACAAATGAAAGCATTACAGAAATTATGGTGGTAGACAAAAGTGTGTGCAACGATGAGATGAGAAAGTCTCTGATGAGTATGGCGGTTCCGGAGTACATCAGTATCCTGTTTGTGGATGTCGATGAGGCGGTCAGAACTTATGAGGAAGAGTGTGAATACGAGGATTTAATGATCATATTCGGCAACCCATATGATATTTTGGAGTTTATAAACAAGGGGGGGAAACTGAACAGGGTAAATGTCGGAGGAATGTCCTGTAAAGGGCAGCGCAGGCAGGTCTGCACTTCTGTTTTCGCAGACGAAAAGGAGATGGAAATATTCAGGGAAATTGCGGGTAAAAACGTGGTGCTGGAGGCAAAAATGCTGCCCACAGACAAAAGCGTGGATTTGACAAAAATCATTTGAGGGGTGAATACAAGTGACAACTTTGCAGTTTATTTTTCTAATTATCGTAACTTCGATTTCAGGCATAGGCGCGGCAAGTGAAGAGTTCCAGACGCACCACCCGATCATATCGGCAACTTTGGTAGGTATCGCGCTTGGCGACGTAACAACCGGTGTCATGGTAGGGGCGGCAGTTGAGCTCATTGCCTTGGGCTGGATGACAGTGGGAGCCGCCTCTCCCCCGGACCCTGCCCTTGCAGGTACCGTCGCCGCCGTTTTGGCTATTCTCGGTCATGTCAATGTCGGTGTCGCGGTTGGGATTGCCATCCCTGTTGCGGTTGCGGGCCAGCTTCTGCAGATTGTTCAGCTCAGCACAATTGAAGTCGCGATTGTTCATTTGGGAGACAAGTTCGCAAGAGAAGGAAATACCCGGGGCATCGGCTTTGCCCATTGGCTGACGGCGGTCCCCAGCGCGCTCAGGGTCGCGCTGCCGACAGCGCTGGTCGCATGTTTTGCAAGTGCGTCTTTTGCGCAGAATATGTTTAACGGCATACCAAAGGTTATTACCGGCGGTTTGCAGGTTACCGCCGGTTTTCTGGTCGTCGTGGGCTACGCAATGGTTTTAAAACAGATTAACCGTAAGGATATTTTACCGTTTTTCTTTATCGGCTTTCTGATCATGACCTTCTCCCATGATATGACTTTAATTGCTCTATCCATTGTAGGAATTTGCTTCGCCGTGATTTATTACCTGTTCCTTGATAAATCCGCGGCAAACGCCGGCGGCAGAAAAGTAAGAAGCAGGGATGGCGCGGCCGCGCCCGAAGCCTCAATTTCAGACGCTTCGCAATCCGCTTCACCGGTGGCGGAAAGCGCCGTGGATGACGGCAAAAAGCTTACGAAAAGCGATTTGATGAAGGTGTTTCTCCGCACTCAGTTCTATCAGGTTTCCTGGACCTATGAGAGATTCCAGAACCTTTGCTACTGCTACTGCATGGTACCGATTTTAAAAAGGCTGTATCCGGAGAAAGAAGAACTGTCCACAGCACTTACACGGCATATGGAATATTTCAACACAAACCCCATCATGGCCTCCCCTGTTCTGGGTGTTAACGCAGCGATGGAGGAATCCATGGTTCATGGTTCCGGCATTACCGAAGAAGCAATTACGAGCACAAAGGTGGCTCTGATGGGCCCCTTCGCGGGAATCGGCGATTCCGTATTCTGGGGAATTTTAAGACCGATGTTTGCGGCAATCGCCGCCGGAATTGCCTCTCAGGGCAATCTGATGGGACCAATCTTTTTCTTTTTGGCCTTTAACATTATCAGAGTATTCGTAAGATATTACGGACTGATTCTTCCTTATAAACAGGGAACCAGCTTCATCTCCATGTTCCATGGCGGAGAGCAAAAGTTCGTCAAGGCCATTTCGGTCCTTGCCTACACCGTCATCGGCGGTCTGGTCGCGCGCTGGACTACGATCAATATCCCCGTTCAGCTGTATTCCTTTGTTGTCAGCGGCAAGACCGTCACGACAACCATACAGGACCAGCTAAATGCCATCATGCCAAACCTTTTGCCGCTCGCGCTGACCTTCTTTGTTTACTGGCTGCTGAAAAAGAAGGTAAAGCCCACCTATATCATTTTCGGTCTGATGTTTGTCGGCGTCGCCGGATATGCGCTTGGCATACTGGGATAATTACATACGCTTTTATTCAAGGAATTGTTGTTCCGCGGACTGCGAAATCTGTCGATTTTGCAATCCGCGGAAACGGTAATTTCATATCATGGGAGATGTGGCTATTTGAAGGTATTTATTGAAAAAAACTATGATCAGCTGAGCAAAAGAGCGGCAGACATGATTGCCGGAGAAATCAGCAAAAAACCAAACTCGGTTCTGTGTTTACCGACCGGCAGCACGCCGATCGGGACATACAGGGAGCTTAGCGGAATGTATGCGGCCGGGAAAGTCGATTTTTCCGGAATTGTGACTTTCAATCTGGATGAATATATCGGGCTTCGTCAGGACGACGAAAACAGCTATCACTATTTTATGCATCATCATTTATTTGACCATATCAATATTAAACAGGGAAATGCCTATATCCCGGACGGACTGTCCGAAAACATGGAGGAAGCGTGTAAAAATTACGACGTAAAACTTGATTTATATAATGAAAAAGACCTCCTGCTCACAGGCATAGGGCAAAACGGGCATATTGGCTTTAATGAGCCCGATGACCGGCTTTTTGCGCGCACCCACACGGTTCTCCTTTCCGAAAACACCCGTGCGGCAAACGCGCGTCTGTTTGAAAATGCCGATGATGTTCCGAAGGTTGCCATAACGATGGGGATCGCGGATATTATGCACTTTAAAAAAATGATCATCATCGCAAACGGAACCGCCAAAGCGGCGATCATAAAAGATCTTTTGACCGGCCGGATGGTCGATACGCACAACACCTCATCATTGACCTATTTACATAACGATGTAACGGTAATTCTGGATGAGGAAGCGGCATCTCTCTTATAATACTGAGTGTTGGTGCAGCGGCAAACAAAAATTTTAAATTTGGAAATAAATATGGTACAAAGGAGCGAATATGCTTTGCAGCAGTTTACTTTTACAGTCAAAGATGCCCTGGGCATTCACGCAAGACCGGCAGGCCTGCTGGTCAAGTGTGCGCAGGGCTTCCACTCTGCAATCAATATAACACTGAACGGGAAAACAGCGGACGCAAAACGTCTGTTTTCAGTAATGAGCCTCAATGCGAAACAAAACGACACGGTTGCCTTTCAAATTGAAGGAGCAGATGAAGCGGCTGACTGTGCGGGTTTAAAAGCATTTTGTGAGAAGAATCTTTAAAGCCGGTCTTATCCGAACTGACAGAAAAACGCCCGTACGCACGGCATTCAATAGCTGTGCATACGGGCGTCGTTATATCTATTGTCCTATTTACTCTGCGGGGCTTGGGGATGAAGCGCAGACGTCTTCAAAGGAACCGTCTGGTCGCGGCCCAGATACATATGATAATACGGCGGGATAGCGTTGACAAGATTGACAATTGTCTGCTTCAGGTTTCCGATTTCTTTGGGATCGATATTCGGCAGATCATCAAGGGAGATCTTGTCATAGATGGGAAGCCCGGCAAATTTCTTCATCCGCTCAATGGTGTAACGGATATCGTAGCGGGAAGGATAGACCTCTGGCACATCCTTTTCCAGTCCGGTAAGCTTGTAAACGCCTTCCATACCGGTGCGGACGGACATTTCCACCGTAAACACCACATCGTCCGGAACTTCGACATACTGGCTGAGAAAAGCGATATTTGTGCAGCCGTCCGGCACATTTTTCGGGCGGTCGGTTACTTTGCGGGGCATAAACTGGCTAGTAATATAGGGCATCATACAGGTGGAAACATAGGTATGGGCCAGCAGTTCATCCCTGATGTCCAGCATATTCAAATGGTACAGCAGCTCGGTCATGATTTCTTCGCCGGTGCACTCGCACATCGGCTTCCTGATATAATTTCCCACATTCTCGCCGTACAGGCCGTATCCGAACATCACCTGTTCGTCCGGCGCCTGGTTGATAAAGAACGGGTTGGGAGAAAATTTATAGTCGTGAATCCTGCTGTATATTTCACCCTAGTATAACGACTCAACCCGCGTATGAAAATTGACACGCAAAGTGCGGTGTAAAAAATTTTGACACGCACCCTTAACCGTCAAAAACTGTTTTACAGCGTCTCAATTCCATTGCATAGCAGTGATGCATGGAAACGGTGCATTGTCAGAAATACGGAAAAGTGATACAATACTCCCAAGTTTACCGGATTCATAAAGCGATTTAAGCAATAAAGGGGAAAGACATATGTATAAGCATGCAAAAGAAGCCTTCGCGGAATTGCTTAAAAAAATACTCGAAAAAAAGCACTGAAAAAATACGCAAATTAAGCGGGTACCCACGAAAACAGATAATGCAGATGCTCCGGTAGCTCTGTTTTCGGTTCCGGCAGTTTTGCGAACGTTCCCGGCATCCCCTTTTCTAAAGCTGCCAGATGGAAATGGCAGGCCGCGATGCCCATGTCTACCCGCTGAATATCAAAGGCTGCCCTGTCGCTGTAACCCGGGGGCTTTGCTTCATAAAAATGAAAGACGTTCTCCGACTGAAGGATTCTCCACGGCTGTTTGTTGGACGCGGAAGGGGCCAGCCGCAGCATCTCCAGCGGGAAAAGATATGCGCCGGTATCGCTTTTCTCAAGCGGCACGGTAAAACTGTTTTTAAAGAAAAGCGTGCCCCAGTCCTTTCGCTGATCGGCTTTCACCATCCTGCGGGCAAGGGATTCCGCGAGCCGCTTTTTCGGAGCCGGATAGCCCACGGGAGAAACAGCCGGGAACAGTTCATTTTCTTTGACTTGCATGGCCGCCGCAAATTTGCTGCGGTTGAAAGTTCCGCCAAGCCAACAGGTGCCTAGGCCCAGATGAGTTGAATACAGAATCAGCTTTTCAAAGTCATAGCCGAGCGCTTCCAGCGCGAACGCGCCCCCGGGCACTGCGGCGCCAATAAAATTCTTTGCGCCTTTAATCATGCCGTATGTGCCGAGTTTCTCCGAGCTGACCGCTGTTTCCGTTTCCAGCAGGCGGAAGCGCACTCCAACAGAAAAAGGATTTGATAAAGAAGCAATACAGGCATTGATCTGTTCTTTTGCCTCCGCGGAAAGCGGCGTTTCCTTGTAGGTTCTTACGCTGTAACGCGCCTGAACAGTGTGCTCAACGGGAAAGTCAAATTTCATACCGTCTCTCCTTACGCAAGCTTCTGATAAAGATTTATTTCACCGGGGTTTTCCACAAAGTCCTTGAAGCGAGCAGACGCCTCTTGAAAATGCTTTGCGGCCATATGCTGATTCAGCGCTTCCCTGTTCTCCCATTCCTCAATAATCGTCAGTACCTGTGGGTTTGACAGATCCTGATACAACCCATAATGAATACAGCCCGCATCGTTTTGGACGGTTTCCTGCACAAGCTTGGCGGCCAACGCTATAAATTCGTCCACTTTATCCTCTTTTATAAAATTTTTAGCAACCACTTTGACCAATATAATCTCCTCCTCTCATTTACTGCCATTTTTCCTCATGAACCTTTTCGGCCTTGTAGCGGTCGACAAACTCATTTTTCTGCCCGTCCGGATAGCCTACGGAAATCAGAGCAAAAGGCTTGATATGGTCCGGAAGACGGAATAAGCTGCTTACATTTTCCATAACCTCGTTTGAAGTTGCAACACCGAACCACACGCCGCCAAGACCCAGATGTACCGCTTCCAACAGCATGTTTTCCGCCGCCGCGCCCATGTCCTGCTCCCATGCGGTGGAAATTTTCAGCTCGTTTCCATTTGCAAGAAGCACAAAGGTTACACCGGAGTCCGCAACCGGTTTTGAAAACGGCGAAACCTGAGACAGCCTTCTCAGGCCCTCTTTGTCCTTTACCACAATAAACTCCCATGGCTGCTGGTTGCCAGCGGACGGTGCCTGCATGGCCGCGCGGAGCAGCCGGTCGATTTTTTCCGGCTCCACGTCCTGGTCCTTGAACTTACGGATACTTCTGCGGTTAAAAATTTCTTCCATTATGATTCCCTCCAATGATTTTCTGATGATAATATTTAGTATAGGATAAAATTTATTTGTTATGTCTCTCAAGCTGCTCCATCAGCTTGTTGCAGATTGCGATAAACTGATTACATTCTTCGGGTGTTAAAACATCTGCATAGCTGTCGTGTAAACTGCCCCATGCCTTCACGATTTCAGGCTGCATCAGCAGCCCTTTCTCCGTCGGATATATAAAAACATTCTTCCCATCATTTTTTCGGCAAACCAGTTCTTTCGCTTCCAGTTTTTCAATGAACCGTGTTATGGTCGACGGCATTAAATGGAGCAACTCGCCAATTTCTTTCTGACAGATGCCGTTCCGCTGATTGACAACGTACAGCAGCAGCGCATGACTGGGCGAAAAACCAAGCACCTGAAAAGCGTCATCCGCGATTTTACCAAGCAGGCGCGCCAACTTTGCAGAGGAAAAGAACAGGCAGCTATTCATCATACAGTCCTGGTCTTCTTCCCTTTTCTCCAATTCGATCACTTCCTTTGTTTGTACATACAACTATAATATCTCAATTCAGGAATGTCAATCTATTTTTTCCGTACAGAACATCCTCCGTGCTGATAACCAATTAAAATTTGCTGTTTCAGCCAGACTGGCATATCCCGGCTCGCCGCCATGGAAAACGGTGGTGTCAAGATTCCATACAATCATTTTACATGTATTATCGCATATGCTAAACTATAGTGAGATCAATTGAGAACAGGACAAGAATCTGTAATTGCTATAAAAATACGATGAATGAAGCGGAAGCAGCATTCATTCGTTACATCAAAGGAGACAAACCGGCATGAACACGGAAAAAATCTCTATTCGCACAGCCACTGTGGACGACGCCCGCGAAATTCTGGAGATCTACGCGCCCTACATTACAGATACGGCCATCACATTTGAATATGCCGTTCCGCCGCTGGAGGAATTTGCCGAAAGAATCCGGCATATTCTGACAAGATACCCTTATCTGGTCGCGGTTGAAAACGGCAGAATCATTGGATACGCATACGTGTCGGCCTTTCATGAGAGAGCCGCTTATGACTGGGCGGTGGAAACAACCATTTACATAAAAATGAATTACAGGGGGCATGGCGTCGGCAAAAAACTCTATTTTCTGTTAGAAGAAATCATGAAAAGGCAGCATGTCCTGAACATGAACGCCTGCATAGCCTACCCCAACCCCGGCAGCATTGGATTTCATGAGCATTTGGGCTACAAGACAATCGGGCACTTCCATCAGTGCGGCTATAAGCTTGACACATGGTATGATATGATCTGGATGGAAAAAATCATTGGCGAACACGGCCTGCATCCCGAAAAGGTTCTCCCCTTCTCCGCCGTCAGAAATGAATTTTTCAAGTGAGGCTTTTATGGACATTTCCCTTTTAATACCCCCAATATTTGTCGGCGCGGGTCTGAGCGCAATGTATATAATTGTAAAGAAGGACGGCATGAAGCCGTCCTTCTTTACTGATAAGGCGTTATTTAATTTTTTTCGTATACAGGAACTGTCTGAAGCTTTGCACTACCAACAGGCTGATTTTAGCAGCATTTTACGTCAGCAAATTGGAATCAGTTGAACCGCATCCATTCCCATATAACTGTCAACCGTAGGATCTCCACCGTTGGCAATAGATGCTTCAACGGTGAATTTACCGGCGGTATTAAACGTGTACTCCCATTGTGTCCATGGTGTTGTGCTGGTAGTAGCCGAGCTTGCACTGAACGGGGTGGCAATTACAGAGTTATTTGATTTAATTACTACGCTGCAGTTGTCATTGAAAACAGACGATCCGCCCTCAGCATCATAGAAAAATGACCAGCCGCTGATTTTATCGCCGATGTTTGCGCTAAATTCTTGTCCCAATATATTGTAGTTCCCCGCCCCATCCGTTTTTAACAGCGCGAAATAGCTGCCGCTGATGGGATTATACGTGTCAAAATTGGTTACTGTTTCTGATGTTGCTCCAGAAGGAGTCTGTAGTGTCCATCCTTCAAAATCATTTTCAAAGCTGCCGTTCGTTATACCCGGGATACAGATACACCCGCCGAACAATGCAAGCTTGGACTGCAGAATAATTTCCAGGCGGGATATGGCGTCGACCATATTCCCTACGCTTTTTTCCGTTTCCAAAAGCTGTGCCGAAGCAATATCTGTTCCCGATACGGCCGTTTGCAGCTTTTCCCCTTCCGCATTAAGAATGTGGGATAGGGCGGTCTGTTCCAGTGCTACAGACGCGATGATATCGGAAACGGCCTGGCAGCGCGTTGCGTTGCCGGGTACAATGATAGGCATTCCCATAAAAATTCAACCTTTCAATTTTTTCTTGGAAACAGCAGGTTTCATAACCTGCTCAGCACATCATATGCGCGTCCCTCATATCTTGTGGCATGCGCTGGGTCAAGAGGGTTTCTGTGAAACGCAACAGACGTGCGCAGAAAATGCGCACGTCTGTCCGGCATCTAAAAGAGGTTAGATTTTGGGTGGTTTTGAAGCTGCAAAGGCAGGATCGCTGTTGAGAGACGCCAAAAGCTTCCGGCTGTTTCCGCCTAGTAAATCATCGGTGGCCGGAGGGCAGAGGCAATCATTGAAAATGCCCAGCTTACCCTGAAGCACCAGCTCCAGCCTTGAAATGGAATTGATTGTAGACTCCACCGAACGATTGGCCTTCAGGACAAGCGTTTGGTCATTGCCCGCCAGAGGCAGAAACCTCTGCAGCTTTTCCCCCTCCGCATTGAGGATATGGGAAAGGGCGGTCTGTTCAAGGGCAACCGATTCGATCATATCGGTAATCGCCTGAAAACGGGAAACGCTGTTACAGGGCACCTCGATGGCGCGGACAACCGGAGTGTCAAATGTGGCATTAATTGCCCAAACAGCACATTTTGGCGCAAAGGTAACGCTGTCGTACTCAATGTCCTCGATTTGATATTGTCCGGTTACATTGATATCAACCGTTTCAAGCTCTGTTCCTGTTGTTGAAAGCTTTTTCAGAATGGGTGTGGGATTGTCGGCGAAGGCAAGCCATAAATTGGTGCCGTCGGTCGTAACACCGGAATTTGGCAGGGGTGCCGGGATGAATCCGATATAAACACCCGCCTTTGAAATGTTGTATACGTTGCTGCCCAGGTCGGTCGAAAACCAGATGGTATTGGTGGCGGGGTCAACAGTTATGCCGTCCACATAAGCGGGGAACGGATCCTGACTGAGCAGGGCGGCGGGAATAATGGACTGGTAGTTGATGGTTTGAAGAACCGTTCCATTAAGCGCAACCTTATAAAGCGTATAAAGTCCCTCATAGCCGCCGCCCCAGAATACATTTTCCAAAGCGTCATAGTACAGCGCGCCATAGACGTGCGCGGATGGAATGGTAGCAAGATAATTGCCGTTCAGATCCATCTTAAAGATGTCGGTGGAAGCTGTGATTGTGGTGTATAATGCCGTTCCGTCAAAAGCGATTCCCCTGCCGTTGCCGGATGCCTGTGCCGGAACATTAAACTCTCTTAGGATATCTCCAATTGCCATATAGCAATCTCCTTTGATTGGTAGTAGTAGACAAAGTCTCCACGCCATTGTATTCCCGCAACTTTAAAAAAGTGAGCAAACGGGGGGCGGCAAAATTACCACGTTTGCTCCACAAGGGCGGATATTCCGCCACGGATCGCATCCGTTTGCTTCACCTGTCGTTTTCACAGAAGTCACAGCAATCATCCAGAGCTTCCAGCTTAGCGTATAATATATGCTCCAAATGGGTAGCGTTTATAATCGTCTTGTTGACCGACCTGTTTACTTCTAAAATTTTGCGTATGTCGTCAGTAGAGGAAATCGTCTTCTGCAGTTTTTCTCCCTCTGCATTCAGGATATGCGCGAGGGAGGCTTCCTGTAAAGCAATGGATTCCATCACATCGCAGCAGCACTTTTTGTGTTCACAATTTTCATTGCAGTCCCTATCACATATTTTATAATTGCAGTCACATATTCCGTCGCATATTGCATCACATTCCATGATGCAGTCCAGGAGATAGGGATAACAGCCATGTTTAGATATCAAAACATAAAAGTGACAGTCAGAACAGTCCTTTGCACAAGGGAAGAAAACCGCTGACTCAATAATCATTTCACCCGGAACGCAGATTTCCTTAATAGGCCTTCCGTTGTGGCAGCAGACGCGGATTGTTTTTTTCTGTTCTGAAACGCTGTAGATAATATAATACGGACAAACGGAAACAAGGCCAAGAATCCACTCGCGACAGGTTTCTGCCAGCGTGCGGCTTTTTTCCGGATGTTGTTTGTTGACACATACGACACCTCCGGCAAAGGAAACCAGAAGGCTATCATCACAGCAGTTATATGAAATTCCGGTTACCAGGCCGCCGCATCTGTCAGAGGAGCGGATACGGATAGAATCAATTTCATGAAAGCATTCATCCAACTTAAATACGGTGGACAGACATTGACTGTCCGACGCCCAGAAACACTTTTCTTTCAAATCGTAGCAAATGCAGCGGTAGCATCTGCAAGTATCAAAGCTTTTCTCCTCATGGAAGCAGGAGTCAAAACGTACGACCCTGCACTCGCAATATACAGTAAGATAAAACCAGCAGCCGTCATATGCCAGTCCCTTGTACCGGGTCTGGCATTTAGAGGACAGAGGTTTTTCGGATTTTATTCTAAACATGATCTTTTTCTCCTTAAACGGTTCAAATGCTTTTTTACCTATATGCTATATGATATGAATAAAAATAGCATTGTGATATTGTTTTGGATGGAGATATCAAACCATTTCATTCCGTTACCTGCGGCAGCAGGAACTTCAAAAAACTGCCGCGTTTTTGATAAGCTGCCTGTCACTGCTGCGATTCAGCCGGAATGCAGCCGAAGAGGAGAGGCTTCAGCTGATTTTCCCATACCCACTCATAATTGAAGCGTTTGCGGATCATGGTTTTTGCAAGGCACACCTTATCCTCCCGCATCATCTGAATAATTTCGGCACTGTGCCGTTCATAATAAGCCCGTTCGGAGGGTGTGTATTGCTGGTTTATCGTAAAGTCCGTATTTCTTGCATCCCATTTCATAAAATATGAGCCAAACAGTTCCCCCGCTTCACGCAGACCCGGGACACATTCGTTTAAGACCAAGAAGTTTCCCCTGCTTGCCGCTTCCAGCAGCGTGACGGAAAAGGCTTCTGAAAGGGACGGACAAATAAATAAGTTGGAAAGTGTAAACAGATCCAGCACGCCGGCACGCGGAAATCCTTTCGGGTATCCGCAGTCGGTTGTGAAAACGATATCGTCCCTGTCCAGTCCGTAAAAATCCCCCACATAGTAAATCGCAGCCTTGTAATCGTCAGCGGGAGTATCCTCGCAGGGAAAATCGCAAAACACTACCTTCACGGTTTTTTCGGAGATCCGTTTGATAGTCCCTGCCAACGCGGCGACCTTCTCAAATTTTTTTCCGGTGGAAAGCCTCCCCGGATAGACAATCATATATTCTGTATTGAGCAGGCTGGTTTGACGGTGCAGGTTTTGTACGGACTCATCCATATACGCCATAACGGGCGCGCAGTTGTAAACCGTTCTGCAATATCCCTCCGGGACGTTATATTGCTGAGCAAGTGCCGTAATACCCGAATGGCCCGGATAAACAAACAATGTATTCGGCATGGGCGTATATCTGCCCGACATTTCCTTGCCTACATTAAGAGGACGCTTGACGGGCAGCGAATGGGAAAATGAAAGAAAACACACATTGGGCAAGTTTTTCTGCGCCATTCGGACTGCTATATTGTGTACATAGTGAGTTCCCTGATAAAGAATATCATGCATGATGCACACATCCACATCGCTAAGAGCCTTTTCAAATTCTGCAGCGAAAAGCTCCGCCTCACTGTAAAAGGTTTCGTGCAGCTTGCTTTCAGGGTTCGCGTAATCATAAAGTTTAATTGGTTTGCCGTCTATACTGCTTTTAATTTTCACCCATTCAATTCTGGTGTCGGAAAATATGCCGGGCCGGTCACTGTCAGGGCAATACTCCGAAACCAGAAGCTTGACAGGTATGCCATGACTTAACAGCATTTCGAGCTGGTCGGCCACCACTCCCACCAGTGAATAGGTGCTGGAAAGACCGGAAAACATCGTCAGGATTGCTACCTTCAATCAAAAAACCTCCTTATTAAAGAGGGCATGGCACTTTTGCGCCATGCCCTCTCCGCTTAGCTATTCTTCCGTAGTAGTTGTCGTCGTTGAGGTTGTGGAGGTTGTAGTGGTAGCGCATTCCACGCAGGCACAATCACTGAACAGATCTAATTTTGCCTGGAGGACCAGCTCCAGACGGGATACGGAGTCAACTACCTTTTTGACACTCTTGTTCGTATCCAAAAGCTGTGCCGGAGTAACCCTTTCAGTAGCTACTATTTTTTGCAGCTTTTCTCCCTCTGCATTAAGGATATGCGCTAAAGCGGCCTGCTCCAACGCAACGGACTCAATAATATCGGAAATTGCCTGGCAGCGTGTTTCGGTGCCGGATACAATGACGGGCATTCCCATAAATAACCAACCTTTCAATATTTTGTTTTTCAACAGTACAGTAGGCTTAAAATGTAAACCTATCGATACATGATATGCACATTCGTACTGTCTTGGTATATGGGACAAAGCTTCTTTGTATGCTGTATGGAAATGCCTGCTGTCATTTTATCAATCATTTTTTGCCATTATTCATAAAAGTCATATGACAATATGATAATTGCGAATAATATCATATAAGCGGTAATAATAAGTCTAACTATATTTAAAAAGAATTTGTTTTACGGGTTCATGCAAATTTCAGATTTATTCATGCCGCTATGGCATGGTTCTGCTGTTAAATCCACACTACTGAAGGATCAGCGTATAGGGCTTGTGAAGAAACCCGAAAAAGGAATGTATTCTGATGCTGTTTGTACTAATATTTTTAATTGCAATACTTTTTATCATTGATGGAATTCCGTTAATCAAAAATAAGCAGCGGGCAGAACTGACGGTGTTTTTGCTCCTTATGGCATTATCCTGCATCCTTGTGATTTGTAAGGATACGGGCATTCCGGTCACGTTAAAATTGTTAAATGAATTCTTTGATGATTACGGTAAAAAGCTGTTTGGATAGCTGTCTAAAGATATGGAAAGCTGGCTCATTATGCAGGAAAAAGATACAATCACGACAAAACAATATATATGGCTGCTTTTCAGCGTCATAACATCTTTCTCCACTTTGCAAATAGTAAGCATGCTGATTGCCCACGCAGGCGAGGACGCATGGCTGTCGGTCATCTGCGCATGGCTGACAGATGTTGCATTGGCTGTGGTTTATGCTTACATGGGAAGGCGTTTTCCTGGAGAAAATATGGTTCAATACAGCATATCTGTTTTAGGAAAATATTTCGGAAGGCTTATTGGCGCGCTCTTTATTTTTTTATTTTTAATATCGGTCTCGGTTTTAATACGCAGTCTCTGCACCTTATTAGGTACCGCATTTTTTCCTGAAACGCCTCTGAATGTACTAATCGCATTTTGTTTCATTTTAATCGCAATCGGCGCTAAAAAAGGATTAAAAGTATTTGCGAGGATATCTGCATTTCTGGGGCCGATTTATTTATTGGGTTTTATTGTTTTATTTGTATCACTGGCTCCTTTAATAAATCTTGATGGTCTCAAGCCCCTTTTGTATCGGGGCATTTTTCCGTTTTTGAGCGGCGCGCCGTTTTTATTGTCATATATAGGCATCTGCATTATTATGGGTATGTACATTCCCTATTGCAGTAAGCCCGAAAATGGTTTTAAGGGAAAATTTATTTCCGTTACTCTGGGATCCGTAATATTCGAATTAGAGGTCATTTCGGGCATTTGCATTTTTGGCCCGGAGCAGGCCGGAATTATGACAAACGTTGGTCTTCAGCTTGCAAAAATAGTTTCCATTGGCGGTGTATTTGAACGTTTAGAGGCAATGTTTCTGATGATATCCGTTGCTGCAGGTATTATATCGGCAATGAGTTTAATTTGGGCATTTAGTTTAGGCACTGCACAAATTGCGGGCTTAAGCACCTATAAACCCATCGTATATCCTTCCGCTTTGTTGGCATTTATCATTACAGTTACTTCTTTTGATAACAGTACCGACATATATAATTTTGTTAATTATACTTTTCCTTTTATTGCACTGTTTATTGAATCCGGGCTTGAATGTTTTTTGCTGATTATGGCATTCATGTTTAAAAAAAGGGGATGCGCAAAATAAACCTTTTGAATTTCCGGCATAGCTGGGCGTGTCCGTATTATAAAAAAAAGAACAAAAGATGACCATGTCAAAATAACACGGTCATCTTTTGTTTGTAGTACGAAAACGTAACAGCAGGGCAAAAGTTTACACTTTTGTCCTGCTGCCCTGTGTGGTGGGAGAGGATGGATTCGGACCATCGAAGCTATAAAGCAACAGATTTACAGTCTGCCCCCTTTGGCCACTCGGGAACTCTCCCATAACTATATTTATAATAATGCGCAATTTAAACAATAATATTCTAAATTTACGCTTATTAACAATGGAGCTGGCAGACGGACAAAACCGCCACGCTTCGCTCGCGTTTTTACGGCTTGCACCACAGGTGCTACGCCACATTTTGCTAAAAACCTACCACCGGCAGCTTTTCTTAACGCAAAATGCCCTCTTAGGCTTCAAGTCCGACTAAGACTTGAGTAAAAAATGGAGCTGGCAGACGGACTTGAACCCCCGACCTGCTGATTACAAATCAGCTGCTCTACCAACTGAG
>DENA01000026.1:23043-23943 GCA_002359465.1 Ruminococcaceae bacterium UBA2656 | reverse complement strand
GTCATAACCGGCGTGGGGATATTAATCTCCGGAGGAAATCGAAATGGCATATTGCTTATATCTGCGTAAGTCGCGCGCCGATCTGGACGCCGAGGCCCGCGGTGAAGGTGAAACTCTCGCCCGCCATGAAAAGGCACTGTTGGAACTCGGCAAGCGGCTGAAATTAAATATTACTCAAATATACCGTGAGATCGTCTCCGGAGAAACCATTGCGGCCCGTCCTGTCATGCAGCAGCTGCTTTCCGAAGCGGAGCAGGGTATATGGGACGGTGTCCTTGTCATGGAAGTGGAACGTCTTGCGCGCGGCGATACCATCGATCAGGGCATCGTTGCGCAGACTTTTAAATTCAGCTGCACAAAAATCATCACTCCGATGAAGACCTATGATCCGAACAACGAATATGACGAAGAATATTTTGAATTTGGACTCTTCATGAGTCGGCGCGAATATAAAACCATTAACCGGCGTCTGCAGCGCGGCCGCGTTGCCTCCGTGAAAGAAGGCAAATACGTCGGAAACAAATCTCCATATGGCTACACCCGGGTTAAACTGGAGCATGATAAAGGATACACACTAGAGCCGGAGCCAGAGCAAGCCTCCATCGTCAAAATGATATTCGATCTATATGCCCACGGTGAGCGTCAGACAGATGGCACCATTAAAGATATGGGAATTTCAAAGATCGTACGCAAACTGAATGACTTAGGAATTCCGGCAACAAAAGG
The DNA here is from genome assembly GCA_002359465.1 of Ruminococcaceae bacterium UBA2656. Lineage (GTDB taxonomy): Bacteria > Bacillota > Clostridia > Oscillospirales > Acutalibacteraceae > Caproiciproducens. Next base: position 23,217 of record DENA01000026.1, on the reverse strand, counting down.
GGATGTATGGGTTAATGCAACATTGCAAGATATGCTGCGCAACCCGGCTTACATCGGTAAAATCAGATGGAGTGCGCGCCCCCTTAAAAAACGTATGGTAGATGGTCAGATGATAAAAGAACGTCCAAGGGTAAAAGAAAATGAATGGATAATGGCGGACGGACTCCATGAGCC
>DENA01000026.1:0-23033 GCA_002359465.1 Ruminococcaceae bacterium UBA2656 | reverse complement strand
CCCGGACACATTAATGTGCGCCGTTACTTCCTGCAGTAATGTCAGCTCTCAACTGGATTATGTAGAAGATAGGGTTTTGCTGTCCCTGCAGCAATGGCTTGATCAGTTTAAGCTAACCTGCGAAAAGCAGTCAAAACCAACCACACAAATCAGTGTAATGAAAAAGTCATTAAAAAATGCACAGAGCGAGCTAAAGGAACTGGAGAAACAGCGCGATAACATTTATGATCTGCTGGAAAAGGGCATCTACACAGCGGAAATATTTCTGGAGCGTTCCCAAAATATGAATGATAGAATTGAGGAAACACAAAGCAAAGTATCTCAAATTCGTTTTAACATTGAGAGAGAAACTTTAACAGAACAAAGTCGGAAGACGATTATCCCGCGGGCCGAACATGTGCTGTTACAATATAAAAAAGCCAAAACGCCAGCCGAAAAGAACGAATTGCTTATATCTGTCATTGAGAAGGTTGTATACACGAAAACGGTTAACGGTCGCTGGCACAATAAGCCGGATGATTTTGAGTTGATACTATATCCTAAGCTTCCGCTGAATAACGCAGAACACTGATAATATTGTGGAACCAAAGAACTTGCCCATTTGGAAATGGTCGGAACAATTGTGCATCAGCTCACACGCAATCTGACAGAAGAACAAATTAAAGCGGGTGGATTTGACGCTTATTTTGTAAACCATACAAATGGAGTTTATCCTGCAGATGCAAGCGGATCCCCATTTACCGCAGCCTATTTACAGGTTAAAGGCGACCCGATTACCGACATTCATGAGGATTTGGCAGCAGAGCAAAAAGCGCGCAGCACCTATGACAATATCCTGCGTTTTGCAGACGACCCCGATGTCCGTGACCCGATCAAGTTCCTACGTGAACGCGAAGTTGTTCATTATCAGCGTTTTGGTGAAGGTCTTCGTATCGTTACAGATCAGTTGGACTCCAAGAATTTCTATGCTTTTAACCCGGCGTTTGATAAATAAAGCCAGGCATAGCAATAGCCCTCTCCGCCAATTGCCGAGAGGGCTATCTTTATGTAATTTCTATCCGTTTAAGCAACAATACAGCCGTAAAGCTCGGTAAACGGATACGCTTTACAGTCCTTTAGTAAATTCCTGTAAAACGCCAGAGCATCATTGACGGTACCCATGCCATAGGAAATCTCATAATCATGATAGGAATTCGCGTATTGCGTCAGTTCCAGAATGCCTTTCTCAAGCAGAGGGATAAACGAATCCGCCGGCCCGATATCTTCCTGGTTCAAAACAGTCCATCCGCTTGACGCTTCAATGAGACTGCGGATATCCCACAGGATGCTGTGACCTTCCCCCATTGTAACCCAATGATCGCCCCGTATTTTCACACGTAATAAAACGCGATAATTCATTTCGACTTTCCCCCATTAAAAAATCTTCTATTATACCTATTCGTCCAGAACAAGAAATTTTAGGGGTCGTCCGTGTTAAAACACCTGAAAATTATTTTATGATCGGATTTTCCTCTATTTTTTGCCGGATTTATCTGTTTTCTTTGAACCGCCGTTCCCGTTTTCCGCGGCGTCTGATTTACCTGCTGACTTTGATTCACTGTTTCCGTTTCCCTCTGTATCGGATTTCCCGGTGACCTTTGACCCGGTGTTCGCGCTGGCTTTTTCTCCGCTGTTTCCGTTTTCATTCGCAGGTTTCCCGGTTACTTTTGACCCTGTGTCCGCGGCCGTCTTTGACCCGCCGTTTGCATTCTTTGCCGATACGGAATTCCCTGTCAGCTTGGAAACGGTATCTTCCGTTGTTTTGGATTGGCCCTTATTTTTTACAGCAGACTTTTCAGCCGCCTGGGATGAGGCTTCCTCCGAAGAAGTCCCGGACTGAGCGGAGGATGTGCCAGTGCCGCTGCTGACGCTTGAAGCGGAATCATCCGTGCTGCTGTCCTGACTGTCTTCGGTTTTTGATGCCTGTTTCGCCGTTTTAATTGCTTTCATAATTTCCTTAACCGGTTTTTTCAGCCAATCCTGTACATTAACACTGTCCGGATTATCCATGCTTGCCTGAAGCTTCTGCACTAAATTCAATTTTCCCGGGGTCGTGCCAAGAGCCCGCGCTTCCTGGACCCGTTCGTACCCTACACTGACGGCCTCCACCTCAACAGGAGCGTCTGTATCTTCCACCGCCTGTTCCGCCGTGCTTTGCAGGTCGGCTGCCAGTTCCTGGGAATCCTGTTCATTTTCACTGGAAGTTGCAATGATGATCCCGCCCGGGTCTTCCGTTGTAAAATAACCTGCCTTGTCAATTTGACCGACCGTGTCCTGAATAGCCTCATCAATGGTCTTATTGTTTAAATCCAGATCGGCCAGAATCTTCTCGCCGTCGCCGTTGACCGCTTTCACGCTCAGCACCCTGTTAAATCGGTTGACGGAATATTCAATGGAAGGATTCACGTCAAGGCTGACATAAGAATATGGGGTGCAATAGGCCCACGCGGTCACCCCGCACATCATCACAACGGCTGCCGCCGCTGATGCCAGCGCAACCACTTTCGCCGATTTCCTGAATACCTGCTTTTTCATTTCTATCACCTGTCCAATCGCATAATTTTGGTTCCGTACTTTGATTATGCAACCGTCGTCCGCCAGAGCAGCGGCATGAATCCCCCTGATTTCCACAATAACCGCTTTCATCTGTCCAGCTCCTCTCGAACGAACCGCATATAATCCGCCAGGAAGGGATAATCACCGGTCATTATCTCCACCGCAGCTATTATATATTTTCGGTGACGTTCCAGTATTTTTCGGGGTACTTCGGCATTTTTTTCAATTATTTTTACAGGCAGGTATTTTGAATTTCTCATATCTTCTGTCAGCTGGGGATTCCGGATTATGTAGGCAATTGCTCTGGCACAGGCTTTTTTTGTCTTCTCCGCCTTGGGGGAACACCGGATCAGGTCATAGAACGAAAAACCATAAGCGGAAAAGGTGTGATTGACTGATTCAATTTCCAACTTCAGGGAATCGTCCGGCATTTGCTCAATTTGCCTGAAAACGGCTTTCCCGGCCGCAATGTCCCCGCACTCCTCTTCCGGATCGGAATCCAGAACGGAAAGGCTGACGGCTGTTTCCGCACTGTACTTTGACTGCGTGCGGATATAATCGATCAGCCTTCGGCGTATAACGAGTTTTGCAAATCCCATAAAGCTGCCTTTATCCATGGAATACTCCTGGACAGCCTGAGAAAATGCAAGAAGAGCCACCGACCATTCATCGTCGCTTTTCGTAACGTAGCGGTGGACAGTGAAGGAGGCGCATCTTAAAACAAACGGCTCGTTCTGCCGGACGAAATCATCCATCAGCCGCGCGTCCCCGGCAGCCTGTACGGCCTTTTTATTCATCTCATTCAATCCTGTTTTCCCCCCGCCCTCGGCATAAACCGGATAATTCTGTCGTTTTATGAGGTTATATTTTTATATTTTACAGCACGGGCGGTTGGATTTCAATCATTGAATTTGCTCATGCAGGCTTTTTCCCTTACGGGTGCCAAGAATAGCGGCTATAACGACTGCCGAAATCAGCCCCAAAATGCCGCCCAGCCAGAATGGAGCATCGGCGCCGACATACTGCCACATTGCGCCTGCGATAATGGAGGACAGCAGAAGACCAATGCCCTGCAGCATTCCGTAGACGCCAAGCACGGTGCCTTTATATCCGGCGGGGGATTCCTCCGCAACAAAGGCGCGCTCCGCGCCGCTGATGAACGCGGTATAGGCTCCGTAGGCAATGAACAGGATAATGACCGACGCTTTCGAGGATAAAGTGGCAAATCCAAGGTAGACAAAACCGAAAATAAGATAAGCCGGAACCAAAATGGCTTTTCTGCCGAATTTATCGGAAATTTTCCCGGACGGAATGGCCAGAAGGGACGCGGAAACGTTAAAAATAAAATAGAGAAGCATCACTTCTGAAGCGGAAAAGCCGCGCGCCCGCGCTTTTAGGAGCAAAAAAGTATTCGAGGAATTCCCAAGGCAGAAAATAAACATTGCCAGAAGATACAGCTTTAATCTTCCGTCCAGCTTCAGTCCCTTTAAAGTCAGCTTTTCCCTCGTCTGAAACCGCTCTTTTTCCTCCCTTACCAGAGTGATCAGAAGAACGCCGATCACACCGGGAATGATCGACCACAGAAAGGCCGTATGATACGGCAGATTGGCTGCGACGAAAACAAACGCAAAGAGAGCACCGACGGAGGAGCCCAGCATATCAAGCATTTTATGCAGGCCAAACGAGCCGCCTAATTTTTCCTTTTGACTTGACTGCGCCACAAGGGCGTCACGCGGCGCGGTTCGGATCCCCTTGCCGGTTCGGTCCACAATCCTGGCAAACAGGACGCCGACCCAGGACGAAGTAAACAGAAGAAATACCTTGTAGAACACGGAAGCCGAATATCCGATAAAAGTCAGTCTTTTTTTATTATGATACACATCTCCGATATAGCCGCTGAACACTTTCAGCAGCGAGGCAATGCTTTCTGCGATTCCTTCTATCACGCCAACAATGGCTGGAGTGGCGCCAAGGCTCGCCGTAAGAAACAGGGGAATAATCGGATAAACCATCTCTGTGCTCATATCAACAAACAAGCTGACCATGCCGATCAGCACAATATTGGAAACCAGTTTTTTCTTTTTCATTTCAAAGCCCCCTGATCGTCTGTGTCCATGCCGCTGCCGCGTTCAAGATTTCGATACTCATCCCGCATTGGCCAGAAAATTTTAAATTCCAGCTTTTCGACATCCCGCTGCTGTTTGTAACTGACGCGCAGGGTAGCATCCTGCGGAATGTCAATATTTTTTTCAAGCTTCAAAAGACCTCTTAAATTGTTTTCTTTTTTCAGCAGTTCTATTTTTGTACAAACGTCTTTCAATAACTCCGTGGTTTTTCCTTCTTCATCTGCCGAAACGCGGTAAAAATCGCTCCGGTTGATATAGTTCAGTGAATCTCCCCCGGCAAGCCAGTCCAGAAGAGCCGTCTTGTTGAACCGCCATTCCCTGCCGATTTTTCGCGCCGGAATGTGCTCTTCCCTGAGCAGCTTAATCAGCGTCTTCTCGCTGATGCCCAAAAAATCTACCGCCTGCTGTACATTCAAAATCGAATCGTCCATAAATACCTCCAAAAATATTTCTCCGGATGAATCAGAACTATCAACAGAATATCACACAGGATTGAAAAGTCAATATGTAACTGAACATAATATACTGATAACAGTATTTAATAATATTATAATCATCATCTAACAGCAGAAATCGATCAGACCGCAGGCATTTAAAATGCCTGCGGTCTGATTATTAAAAGGGGGTGCCCCGCCTGGAAATGAGCTCTGCCTCATTTTTAGACGGCTTCCCTCACGGGTTTGCAGAATGTCTGCAACTGTATCATTATAATGCTTCGGAAATCGTTTCCAGAAGTTCTATGACGGTGATCACCTGTTGGCGGCTGACAAGGGGGGACGGCACCCCCTGTTCGGCACAGCGGATGAAGTGGCTCAGCTCGGAAAAATACCATCCGGTTGGCGGAACATTGATTCCGGTGGGTATTTTGATCTTATCCTCCGTATCGAAAACCCGCGGTTCATGGTCAAACGGATAAGCCGTCACATGGGTTCCGTCATTAACAACCACAGCATTCTCGAAATACACCCTCCAGCGGGCCGTAAACGGAAAGTCCGCGTGGAACCACGCCGCTTCCGCGCAGACATTTAATTTTCCAAACCGGTATTGGAACCGGTACTGTTCATGGTAGCTTCTTCCCCTGCCCGCACACCGTGTAAAAGAAATATCGTCCGGTCTGCCGAATAAGCTGACAATGATATCCAAATCATGAATATGCAGGTCAAACGGCAGCAGTCCGCTCTTTTCCCTGTCAAACAGCCAGCCGTCCTTCGACCAGCGCGGGCAGGCTGTAAGCCGCTCGAAGGAGGCGTCCAGTACCGGGCCGTATTCCCCGCTGCGGACCAAACCGCGCAGTACCTCTGCCTCTTTCGTGAACTGCAGCACCTGAGCCACATACAGCTGCACGCCTTTTTCCCCGGCAAGGCTGAACATTTCCTCCGCGTCCTTTTTGTGCAGCGCGACGGGTTTTTCAACGATGGTGTGTTTGCCCAGCTCCAGGCTTTCCATGACATGCTGTTTATGCAGGAACGTCGGAGTACAGATGTCCACCAGATCAATTGACTCGCTCCGAACCATCTCGGAAATAGTGTCATACATGGGAACGCCCCACTCTTTTGCACGCTCCCAGTCCGCCGCGGACTTACCCGCCACGGCCGCCACCTGACAGCCGTCAATATGGGCATAGTTGCTGCGGTGTACAGTGCCCATGCCGCCGGCGCCCACAATACCAATTCGCATCATCCGTCATGCTCCTCTTATTATGTTTCTTCTCCTACAATTGGAAACCAAGACCATTTAAATAGCCTGCGGAATCCAGAATCGCCCGGTTTACCTCTTCAAGATTTGCGGGGCCGTTCTTCGTAAACTCAATTTCTATGCTCAGCGGACAGGCATTGCCGGCTTTGTCAAGTTTTTCAAAAACCATTGGAAAATCCACGTAACCTTTTCCCAACGCGGGGAAATTCCATTCCTGACGCCCGCCCGCTTTATCCTTGATATGCATATATCCGATGCTGTCCACGCAGGAATCCAGATCTTCGGCAAGATTTACATTTCCGTAAAAAACAGCATTTGCCGTATCATAATTGATCGCCACCAGGTCCGAATCCACCTGGTCCGTGATCCTTTTTAAAATTTTGCCGCTCCCGTGCTCTCCATGCACTTCGAGGACCAGCTTCAGCCCGTTTTCTTCAAGATAGGGGAGCAGGCTCCGGATATTTTCAGTCACTTGTCTGTTGGAAGCCACCGCGTTGTCCTTCAAATGGGCCTCTCCAATGGAAGAAACAATATATTCGCAGCCAAAAAAGCCGGCCAGCCGGATGTTATCGGTAAAATCTCCCAGACGCCCGGTGTCCATGAGATTACAGTGGCCGCTCATGGCGATGGGAGTAAGGCCTGCCCTTTTCAGCATTTCTTTGATACGCCAGAGTCTGGAAAAGGACATAGTCGGAAAAACATGCACAGTCCACCCCTTGGTGGCGGTGAGTTCAATATAATGAAATCCCGCTTTCCGGATACCTTCTATTGCGTCTTCAACAGAATAACCGTGGTAACAGTTGGAATTAACCGCAACAATATGCTGCAAGACTGTTCCCTCCTTATAAAAGCAATAAAAAACTATTGAACGCTAAATGACAAATTGCTCCATATATTTTTTTGAGAGGAGCAGGCTTTCAAGAATCCGTTCCCTGCTGCCCTCAAAAGCTTTGTCCTCCACCTCAATACAGCTATAGCCGTCATAGCCGATATCCGTGAGGGCGGAAACGTATTTTCCCCAGTCCACATCGCCAAGACCCGGCAGCTTTGGAATCATGAAATCAAGAGGATAGGCCATGATTCCCACATCCCTGAGTTTTTCAGGCAGCAGCTTAATATCCTTATAATGAACATGAAAGATTTTATCCTTAAATTCATACAGCGGCGCAATGTAATCCATCATCTGCCAGACAAAATGGCTCGGATCATAGTTTAAGCCAAAATTGGGGCTGGGCAGAATAGAGAACAGTTCCCGCCAGATTTTTGGTGTGGAGGCAAGATTTTGCCCCCCCGGCCACTGTTCCCGCCCAAAAAGCATGGGGCAGTTTTCAATGGCGATTTTAACATTCCGATCTTCGGCATAGCGAATGACCGGCGGCCATATTTCTTGAAACAGCGCAATATTCTCCTCCACATTTTTTGTCTGGTCCCTGCCGACAAAGGTAGTCACCAGATTAACGTTAAGCTTTGCGCTGGCATCAATGACCTTTTCGAGATGGGCAATATTGGCGCTTCGCTTTTCAAGGTTCCCATCCATGGTATTGGGATAAAAAGCCAGCGCGGAGATTTCCACATTGCGCCCGGCGCAATATTCCAGAATGTATGAGGCTTTTTCATCGGTCATTGCTTCCACATCGATATGGCTCACCCCGGCGTATCGGCGTTCCCCCCTGCCCTGCGGCCAGCAGGCAACCTCTACACAGCGGAAGCCCATTTCGGCGGCCGTATCGATCATCTCTTCAAAACTCCAGCCGTCGAGAATCGCGCTTACAAACCCTAACTTCATTGGCAAATTCCCCCTAATCCTGATTTACTGCTATGGTGCGGCCCGTTTCAGACGAACGAATACTGGCAAACACCGCTCTCATGGCGCTGAGAGCTTCTTCACCGGAAATTTCGGGCATACGCCCGTTTACCAGACAGTCCATAAATTGATCTATCACTCCCGAACTCGTCTGTTTGTCGTTCGTCTGAATTTGATCAATATCGTAAAGAATCGTTTCCCCATCCGACGTGACTACCTTGATGGAATAAGACGGATCGTCGTAAATACGCATGATCCCCTTTGTTCCATAAAGGATGGTGGAGTTGTCCTCCGCGCCGTAATAAGTCCAGCTGGCGGTCATAGTACCCAGCGCGCCGCCGCTCATGCGGTAGATACAGACGGCGTTGTCATCCACCCCGATCAGATTTCCTTTTGAATCCCTTTTATTCAGCGTAACCACGCGCGCGGTGGTTTCCACGACCTTCTGTCCGGTCAGGAACTGGATCAGGTCGGTTTTATGAATGCCCAAATCGGCCATTGCCCCCATCGTGGCTTTTTGCTTGTCAAAGAACCAAACATTCTTTCCGGAGTCAATGCTCCACGATTCCGGTCCGCCGTGGCCGAATGTGGTGCGGAAAGTGATGACATCCCCGATGATTCCTTCGTCCAGCAGACGTTTTGCTTTGGCATGCGCTTTGGTCAGACGCTGATTGTGGCCGATCATCAAAATTTTACCCGTTTCCTTCGCGGCGGAAACCATTGCCTCACATTCCTCCAGCGTAGTCGCCATGGGTTTTTCGCACAGCACATGCTTGCCGGCACGCAGTGCCGCAATGGTAATGGCAGCGTGGACATTGTTGGCGGTGCACACGCTCACCGCGTCAATAGTCGGATCGGCCAGCACCTCCTGATAGGATTCGCAGACCATGCCGCCGTAAAGGCTGGCAAGCTCCTTCGCCCGTTCCGTATTCATATCGTAAAACGCGGCAAGCTCCGCATCCTTATTATTGACATATTCAGGGATATGGCGCACCTGCGCGATTTTTCCACATCCAATGATTCCAACTTTAAACATAGGATTATTACACCTCATTTCAATTCAATGACTGTCAGTTGGACTCCTTTTTTTGCAGCAGCACGGCACCGATGACGATGATTCCCTTGCAGGCTTCACGCAAAAACGGCGGAACACCCATGAGATTCAGCAGGTTGTTCATCACAGCGATAATCAGCATGCCGAGCACGGTGCCCACAACGGAACCTTTGCCGCCCGACATATTGGTCCCGCCCACGATTGCCGCCGCGATGGCGTCCATTTCGTAGCCGCTTCCCGCGTTTGCATAATCCATGGAGCCGATTCGGGCAACCTGCAAAACGGCGGCAAGCGCGACCAAAAGGCTCATAAGTGCATAAACACGGCGCTTTACCCTTCTTACATTGATACCCGAGAGCTTTGCGGCACGCTCGTTGGAGCCAATGGCAACGACGTGGCGCCCGAAGGCTGTGCGTTTGGAAACAACATATAGCAGAGCCGTCAGTAAAATCCAGTAAATAATCGGCATAAGCATTTGTCCGCCGATTTCAAAGCTTGCTATTTTTAAAAAACCGCCCGGTACGGTAGGCGTATTTCCCTGCATATACTGCTGGGTAACGCTGCGCCAGATTTTCATGGTGCCGAGTGTGGCGATAAAAGGCGGCAGTTTTCCATTTGTTACGAGAGTCCCGGTAAATTCTCCCAAAATCGCACCAAAGACAATACCGATAATAATGGCGATCAGGAATGCCGGCGCACCGGTAATTCCCATGGAGGCAAGAACGCCGTGACCGCTGCCGTCGATCAGCATCATGACGACGGCGCCGACTGCGACCAGCGTGGAACCCACGGCAAGGTCAATGCCGCCCGAAATGATGACAAAGGTCATACCAAGGGCAATGATGCCGATTGCGGCATTGTTGCGCAGAATATTGACCCAGTTGTTCAGCCAGATTGTAAACCATGCGCCGAAAGTAGGAAAGTTAAAGCCGAGCGCCAGAGTCTGCAGAATTACCATGACCACGAGCGCTACGCTTGTGCTGAACAGCGGATGGGTCTTCCACATCATTGCGAACCATGAAATAAAGTTTTGTTTTTTGTTATTCACAGTTTCATTCATAGGTTTTCCCCTCATTTTCTAATAAACTGCCGCCGGTGGCCAGGCACATGATATCCTGTTCATTCATTGTATTCCCCGAAACCTCTCCCTGGACAGCGCCGTGGTACATTACCAGCGCGCGGTCGCACACCCGGATGATCTCCTGCGCCTCGCTTGACAGAACGATAACCGCCACTCCCGTATCGGCCAGCTTAAGAATGATATCGTAAATTTCCTCTTTCGCACCCACGTCGACACCCTGGGTCGGATTATCCAGAATAAGAACTTTCGGCCCGGTGCTCAGCCACTTGGCCAACACGACCTTTTGCTGGTTTCCGCCTGAAAGGCTGGTAATGGAATCCGTCTTTTTCCCCATCTTGATATGCAGGCTGCGCACCTGCTCGTCAAACTCCGTATTCTGGCGCACACGGTCAATCAAACCATGTCTGACGAGCTTTGAAAGCCTGACGATGGAGCCGTTTTCCAGAATATCCATATCTTTAATAATGCCGTTTTCTTTCCGGTTGCGGGGTACATACCCGATGCCAAGGCGCAGGGCCTGCATCGCGCTTTTCATCCTGACGGTTTTCTCTTCCAGATAAACCGTTCCGGTATAATTGCCGCCAACCCCAAAAATTGTCTGAAACAATTCGGTCCGCCCGTCTCCCAGCAGCCCGGTCACGCCCAAAACCTCGCCTGAACGCACACAAAAGGACACATTGCTGAAATGGACGCCGTCTGAAAGGTCTTCGCCGCGCAAGACCTCGTGTTTTACCTCCCGCTGGCGCTGCAGGGCTTCGGTACGCACATCATGGCCCACCATATCATGGGCCAGCTCATCCGTGGTAATATCGGCGACCGCACCTGAAGCCACCATCTTTCCGTCGCGGAGCACGGTATACTGGTCGCAGATTCTCATGACCTCTTTCAGCTTATGTGAAATAAAAATAATGCCGACGCCGTGTTCTTTCAGAGTCCGCACCATATCAAACACGCGCTCAACCTCGGAATCAGTCAGCGAACTGGTGGGTTCATCCATAATGATGATGGAAGCCTGCATCATCAGGGCGCGGAAAATTTCCACGATCTGCTTGTAAGACGCGTCCAGGTCCCGCACCATGGTGTTGGGGTCCAGCTCAAAACCCATTTTATCGAAAATCTGCTGCGTCCTTCCACACATCTCAGCCGCGTCCAGAAGTCCGTTTTTCTTTTTTATTTCTCTGCCGATAAACATGTTTTCATAGATTGTCAGATCGTTAATCAGATTCAGTTCCTGATGGATAAACGCAATACCGGCTGACAGGGATTCTGCGGGATCGTGGAAAAGCACCGGCTTTCCGTCGAGGAGAATCTCACCCGAATCGGCCGGCAGAACGCCGCCCAGAATATTCATCAGAGTTGATTTTCCGGCGCCGTTTTCCCCAAGAAGCGCACAGACCTTCCCACCCTCAAGGGACAGTCCGACGCTTTTTAAAACGACGTTGCTTCCGAACGACTTACAGATATCATGCATTTCAAGTGTCATCAAATCACTCCGTTCCTTTTAGTAAGAGGCTATGGCAGCGCCGCCATAGCCTCTTTGCCTTTCCTGAGCCCTTAGTACGGAGACTTTTCGTCCTTAAATTTCTCCCAATTGTCACGGTCGACAATGGTTGTCGGAATGATCTTAACCTTATCCACCTTTTTGCCGTCTAAAACATCCACCGCAACATCCACTGCGTCGCGCACCATGGAGGGGCTGTACAGAGCGGATTCAATCCAGATGTTTTTGTTTTCAGGCATCATTTTGAAGTATTCCTGACTTCCGCCGCCGCCGGTTACAACCTTAATGTCGCTGCGCCCGGCCTCTTTGATTGCCTGCAATACGCCGATAGAGGTTTCGTCGTCCATGGAATAAACAGCATCGATTTTTGGATTCTTAACAAGGATATCGGCAAAGTCCTTCAGCCCGTCTTCACGGGTAAACTTGGTTGCATATGTAGTCATTTTCATGTCCGGGGCAAGCTTTGCGATCGTATCGGTGAAGCCCTTTTTGCGGAGCTGTGCGACGGAACCGGAGGTAGGCACGTCAAGAATGATGACGTTGCCGGTTTTCCCGATCTTATCTACAACATATTTGGCTCCCTGTACACCCATGTCTTCATTGTCGCCGGATACACGGTAAACGCCGTCCGCATTGATTTCAATATCGAAGTTCACAACGGTAATGCCCGCATCAAGCGCTTTTTTAATAGGGACTTCCATGCCTTTCCACTGTGGGAAAGCGACGATTGCCTGTGCGCCCCATGTCATGAGGTCGTCCAGCTGAGTGGTCATTTCTTCCGCGTTATTGCTCGTATACAGTTTGTAGTCCACTTTACCTGCCAGTTCTTTGCAGCGCGCTTCCGCATGATAAGCAACGGCCGCAACCCAGCCGTGTGTGACGGCGGGGGCAAGAATACCGATTTTCTTCGCTCCTGTCGCGGCGGCCTGACTTACCGCTTCGGAACCGGCGGCGGCCGACGGAGCGGCAGGCGCCGCGGAGCTTGCCGAACCGGCTCCCCCGCAGGCTGCAAGCGACAGAACCATCATAGCTGCCAGTGCAAATGCAAGTAACTTTTTCATACAATTCTCCTCTTTCATCTTCATTATTTTATTTATTCACCGGTATAGCTTACCGACGAATCACGAAGAATAATTTTATGCTCCAGAAAGACGGAACGCGCGGGAGCGCCGTTGATTTGCTCCAAAAGCATCTCGCAGGAATTTTTTCCCAACATGTAACAGGGCTGGCTGACCGTTGTAAGCATCGGTTTAAACATCGTGGCATATTCCACGTCATCAAATCCGACGACTGTCAAATCCTCAGGAACGCGAAGATTCAATTCCCCGGCCGCACGGATTGCGGCAAGAGCGATTACATCCGAAATGCAAAAAATCGCGGTAGGCCGGTCAGGCTGAGAAAGCAACTGCCTGGCCGCGCGCATGCCGGAGGGGAAATTATAATCGTCGTCCGCATGGGCAATATAGCGTCCGTCCACCGGCATCCCATTTTCAGTCAGCGCCTTTTCATACCCGAGGCAACGCTGCCAGGTGGAAATAAACTGGTTTGTGGAGCCGACAAAACCAATACGTCTGTGTCCAATGGAGCAAAGAAACCGGACAACCTCATAGGCCGCTTTAAAATTATCAATGGAAACGTGTCCCACGCTTTCGTCACCGCAATATTCACAGCACTGGACAATCGGAAAGTTTTTTGCCAGCTGGGGAATTTCTTTATCGTCTTTGGTGGTATCCATTAAGATTGCACCATCGGCGCGTCCGCTGCTCAGAAGGTCAAAATATTCCCCCGCACGCCTTTTATCCATATCGGTAATACAGAGCATGGAGTTGTAGCGGTTTCGGCGCACCGTATCCTCAATACCTCTGACAATATTGGAATAATAGGGGTTTGAGATGTTAGGCACAAGAATAAGCAGCATCCGGCTTTCGCGGCGGCGCAGACTGCGCCCCCACACATTGGGATGGTAGTCGAATTTTGCAATTGCCGCATACACCTTTTGCTGGGTTTCAGCTGAAACCGTCCCATTCTTGTTGATCACCCGGGATACTGTTGCCACCGATACACCGGCCTCTTTTGCAACTTCGGCAATTGTGCTCACAAACAGGCACCTCCACATAGTTTTATAAATTCGACGGTTTGAATCCGAGATGTTTCAAAATAATTATATTTGCTCAAAAGAGGTATGTAATCGATTACATTTATTGTAAAATAAAATACGCACTGATTAGCGGCGTTTTTTCTAAATATAATTAATATTATTCTATTCATATCAAAATTATGTAATTAATTACACAAATATGTTAGCATTTAGAACAAAATTTGTCAATGGTTTTTTAAAATTATAAGAATTATGTTATCTCTATCAGATAAATACGAAAATCACTGAATAAATTGCATTTTATTTATGTAATGGTTTACTTGCAGGCGTCAAGCAGCGCACGGCGATGTTTTACCGGTACTGCCGCAAATGGAAATGGACTGTGCGCCGTTGTCCAACAGCCATGTAAGGTTTTAATTTTTTATGTTTGAGAGCCTGATACATAAACAGAAACATTCTGCAGTCCAAAAAGGGCGGGACGATAAATGTAAAACAAAAGAGCATCCGATCGAAACCGGATGCTCTGAATTGGTTTGAATAAAAGTGACAGGCCGGGCAGCATCCGCATTTTTGCTGCGTGCGCAGAATAGCGGCGTTTACAAGTTTTCCCGGCAGAATGTTTTCAGACGCATGCAGTCTTCGTGCTCTTTTTCGCCTTCAACCATAAACGTGAGCCTGTCATTTTTCTTTGCAGACAGGCTCATCAGGGCAAACAGGCGCTTTGCGTCCGCCGTTTTCCCCTCCATCAAAACCTGGATTTGAGAGCCGCAGCTCTGAGCTATTTTTACAAGCATGCCTGCCGGCCTCGCATGTAGGCCAAGCTGATCCTGAATGATATAATCAAATTTTTCCATACTGTTTCCTTCACAAATTTTTTACGAACCGGAAATCAGACCATGACTGTTATTACCGGCCGGTTACAGATCCATCTTTTTTAATTCCCCGGCATACCACGAAGTGATGATTTCAGGCCTTGTGATCGCTGTTCCAACGACAATACAGTGACATCCCATCCGCAGAATCTTCAGCGCATCTTCCTTCGTGTGGATTCTCCCCTCCGCGATAATCGGCCTGGGCAGGTTTTTTACAAGCTTTTCAACAAGCTCATAATCAAAGCCCTGAATATTGCTCGTCTGCGGCGTATATCCGCAAAGAGTCGTCGAGACGATATCAGCCCCGCAATCACTTGCATAAACGCCCTCATCATAGGTGGAAATGTCCGCCATAACCAGAATATCGGGATAATCGGCGTTAATCTTTTCTATGATGGAACGCAGTGTTTCGCCGTTGGGCCTTTCCCTTTTCGTCCCGTCCAGAGCAACAATTTTCGCACCGGCTTCAATCACTTTTCTGGCGCTGTCGTAATCGGGGGTAATGAAAACGCGTTTGTCTGCGTCCCAGCTTTTATTGATGCCGATAATGGGCAGCTTCACCTTTTGGGAAATGGCACGGATATCATCCTCGCCATTGGCCCTGATTCCAACCGCGCCGCCCTCCTCCGCAGCCTTAGCAAAAGCAGCCATGATTTCGCTTCCATGCATTGCCCATCCTTTTCTTGCCTGACAGGAAACAATCAGTCCATGTCTGATTTGATTTAAAATCATTTCCTTTTTTTCCGTCATCCAACCACACCTTCATATAGAATCAGATTAATTTAGAGTATTGATAATAGTTTCCCGATAATGCCAAGTGCAAAGCTGATCAGGATACAGATATAATTGCCCTGCTGTGATTTATTTAAAATTTTGTAGTAAAGCAATGTAATCGCCACAGGGACAAGGCCCGGCAGAATCTGATTCAAAAGGTCCTGTACCACAATTTTTTTACCGGCGGAAACGAACTGCAGCGCAATCGGCACTTTTACAAAATTCACGATCATTGCAGCAGTTACCATTAGTCCTACGATAGTGGCGACCTGTACAAATTTGTCTATCAAATTGGATTCGTTAATTTTACTGACGAGCTTGATACCAAAACGATAACCAAATTTAATAAAATACCATCTTGAAAAAACATTTAACAAGACGTTTGGAACAATGAAGACAATGGGACCCAGGAAGTTGCCGCTCAGGCACATTCCGGCGCCTATGGCCGCAAAAATCGTCATAAACGTTGCTTTAAAAAGCGAATCGCCAATTCCGGACAAAGGACCCATCAGTGCAGCTTTTGTCGAAGATATAACCTCAGGGGCCAGCTGATTCGTCCGCGATTTCTCTTCTTCCAGCGCCAGGGTCACACCGATGACAGCGTTTCCGGTATAAGGATGGCAGTTAAAGAACTCATTGTTCCTCACCAGCGCTTCCTTATAAGCATTTTCATCTTTATACAGCTTTTTTAAAGCCGGAATCATCGCATAGCAAAAGCCAAGATTGCAGTATCGCTCATAGTTGATTGAGGTCATGGAGAAAAAGGATCTTATAAAAACTTTTTTTAAGTCTTTATCGGTAAGCAAAGATTCTCTGGGGGCTTCATTTCCATTGTCAGCAAAAATGTTTTCTCCGTTCTCCTGCTTGCTCAAAGCAAAGATACCGGCGGCAATTGCCAGACCCAGCAAAGAGATGGACAAGACGTCCAGCTTTAAATATTCGGATAGGACAAACCCCAGAAGCAGGAACGACCAATATTTCTTCACATCCATCATTTTGATCAGCATGGCCATGCCAACCGCGGGAAGGATGGTCGAAGTCGCTTTCAGCCCCGTGTTCAGCCAAGCCGGAAGGGAAGCTACTAAATTTGAAACCCACTCGCTCCCGAAGCGCAGCGCAAAAAATGTGGCTATAAAGAAAATGACGTAAAAAACAACAAGGCCCATTAAGTGGGTTCTTTCCACCTTTTTGGTATTCCCCTCTTTAATGAACCTGTCGGCTCTATGTACGAGGTAGATATTGACGTTCCATGCGAGCATAATCAGGAACTGCGCCAGAATTCCCACCGGCATTGCCAGCACAATTCCGATTTCGGGTTTTCCTCCCGACAAAATTGCGAAAGCGGTTCCAATCAGGCCTGCTATCTGTGCGTTTGGCGGTACGGAACCGCCGATCGGAAGCACCCCCATAAACATCAGTTCCACACTGCCGCCAACAAGCAGACCTGTGTTGAGATCTCCCATGAGAAGGCCCAATATTGCTCCGCCTACCACCGGTCTGCTGATCATCCAATAACCGTATCCGTAATTTTCCAAAATAAGCAACGCGATAAAGGCACTCAATGCCAAAGCGCTCAAAGTAGACATAATACCATCCCCTCTAACCATTTTAAGCATGTTTTTCAATCAGACGGCTAACATAGGCTGTATAGATCCAAGGTCTTGTCTTTTGGGGAAGTCCTGATCTCGGATTCGACGCCGAGAGCCTGAAGCTGCCTGAAAGTTTCGATTTCCTGATCATTCACATAAACGGTTTTGGAAAGCTGTTTTTTACCTTCCTGAAAATACATTCCGCCAACATTTATGCTCTTTATGTTTACGTCGCCCCTGGCTAACTTCAGGTAAACTTCCGGTCCTTTGGCTACCAGAAAAATTTTCTCTTTTAAATCTTTCCCGTCGTGAAAATACTGTATTGTCTCATCCACAGTAAAAATATGATTTTTCTTACCCTTTGGGACTGCCATTCCTATCAGCATTTTCTGCATTTGATCCTTTGCGCAAAAGTCATCAACCACAATAATCGTATCGACATTATAGGCCACACTCCAGCTGTAGGCCACTTGGCCATGAACCAGTCTTTCGTCTATTCTTGACACTACGATCGCCATTTTCCACACCCCCTTATCATTTTATTATCAATCAACTGCGCAATTCCAGGCCAAGGGTTGAGAACGGTTTTTTTGTATCGCCGACTTGCTCCTTCGCGAGGAATATCCGCAATCATTAATCTAACTTTGGCATATTTTCCGGTCTAATCTGAAAGATCATTTCTTTTCCCAAACTGACGGCGTTCTCAATTGCCTGATCAAAGCTGGCATCCATGTCGTTTATCAGTGAAAGAAGCACGGTTAAATTGAATCCTACGATGATTTCAAAATGATCCTTTTTTTGCTTCACAACAAAAGCTGCGTTAAAAGGCGTACCGCTCATCAGGTCGGCCAACACGATATATTCCCGTTTTTCACTTGTTTTTTCTTCAATTCTGGCAATAAAGCTCTCAAGTGATTCATTCTCTTCCAGGCACAGGGAATCAACCGCATCTGTACCTCCCATAATCAAAGTTGCAGCATAAGCCATGGCCTCCGCAATTTTCCCATGGCTGACAAGAAGAATTTTTCTGTTTGCTTCCCCGTCGCTCATTCATATCACTCCACGTATTTATTGAGGATAAGTATATATTATTTAAAAATAAAAGTCAATAATAATTTATAATTTATTAAAATATTATTTTATTAAACCGCAAGATATCTCTATCTTCATTTCCTCCATATTTTCTGATTAAACCTACATATTCTAAATAATCTTAAAGCTGATTGTCTTGGAGATCACCGTTATTTATTGAATAGATCATATATTTGTTTTAAAATTTAATTTATAAATTTTATGCTAAAATCTTGAATTTATATTTTTAATGCTTATAATATAAACTATAGATATTACAGGTGGAATTGATAGTACGGGTTCGTTCCCATTGGCAACGCAGCAGCTATAAGACCTGACGAGGCAAAAGAGAAGATATAAATAGAGCAACAGACACCGAAACGCGTTAATACGATTTTGAAGGAGATATGTACAGTGCGAGTTGATTTAAATATACTCGAAACCGAACAAAGAAACGAAAACAGTAAAAATATCGATGTCATGAGCACCATTGAAATGCTGCGTGTCATCAATCAGGAAGACAAGCAAGTCGCTTTTGCGGTTGAAAGAGTTTTGCCCTCCATTGAAACATTAGTAGACGAAGCGCACAAGCGTATAATGAAGGGCGGAAGGGTAATTTATATGGGTGCGGGTACATCGGGAAGGCTGGGTGTACTTGACGCGAGTGAATGTCCGCCCACATATGGGCTGAACGCCACATTGGTTCAGGGAATCATAGCGGGAGGATTTGAAGCCCTTCTGAAAGCCAGAGAAGGTGCCGAGGACGACCGTGAGCTTGGCAGGAATGATCTGAAAAAATTGGAGCTGACACAAAAAGACACCGTGATCGGCCTTGCCGCAAGCGGCCGGACGCCCTATGTAATCGGCGGGCTGGATTACGCAGGAGAAGTGGGCGCATACACCGCCGCCGTCAGCTGTGTACACAACGCAAAAATCTCCGAACATGCGCAGGTAAGGATTGAAGCAATTGTCGGGCCGGAGGTAATAACCGGCTCCACAAGGATGAAATCAGGCACCGCACAAAAAATGATTTTGAATATGATTTCCACGTCACTTATGGTAAAATATGGGAAGGTATATAAAAACCTGATGGTCGACGTACAACCTACCAATAAAAAGCTGGTGGAGCGCGCAAAACAGATTGTCGCTATAAGCAGCGGCTGCAGTTATGATGAAGCCGCCCGTTATCTGAACGAAAGCGGTTCCAATGTAAAAATTGCAATTTGCATGGCACTTACCGGCCTTGCGCGTACCGACTGTGAAATAATTTTGAACAACAGCGAGGGCAACATCTCAAAAGCGATCCGTTCTATAAAAAGAGGTACGGCGGAAACCGGCTGCACCCCTGCAAAACACCATTATCAATAAGGATAAGGAGAATCCGCATGAGCTGTATTTACAAAATACGGGAAGGAACCGCCAGCTACACTGCTACAGAAAAAAAGCTGGCGCAATACGTTTTGGAGCATATCAATGAGGTGACGCTGATTTCCGCACAGGTGCTGGGGGAACGCGTCGGTGTTTCCGCTTCTGCCATTATCCGTTTTGCCAAAAAACTCGGCTATAATGGATTTACCGCAATGAAGGTGGATCTTGCCAAAGACGATAACGTCGACGTCGTAAATTTTGATGATATGATTCAGGAGCAGGATTCCATGGAAATGGTGGTTAAAAAAGCCCAAAATCTGAATACGATGCTGCAGAATCAGGCTTACAGGCTTATCAATTCTGAAAGTCTGGAAAAGGCCGTGTCGGCATTGCTTAATTGCAGCACGATTTATCTTTTCGGTATCAGCGGTTCCGGCATTGTATGTATGGACCTGATGCAAAAGCTTTCCAGAATCAACCGCACAGCCGTTTACCATAGCGACTTCCATGACCAGCTCGCAGCGGCGGCCCATATGACGAAACAAAGTGTCGCTATTGNNGCAGTCAGCTACAGCGGAAAAACCCATGAGGTAAACGCAGCCATGCGCCTTGCGAAAGAAATGGGTGCCACTACCATAGCGATCACCCAATTCAAAAAGAGCCCTCTCACCAAGCTGGCGGATATTCTGCTTTATATTCCCTCCACCGAACGCGAACTCCGTCTTGGCGCAATTGCTTCCCGCAATGCCTCCCTCATTATAACCGATCTGCTTTACTTAGGCCTTGCCAAAAACAATATCGAACTTACAAAGCAGTATCTGGTAAAGACAAAAGACATGATAGACCTGTTGAAATAACAGGTTTTCTTAACCTGCGAAAACATACTGAAAGAACGGATGATTTCCTGTATTCCGGGTCACTTTCTTTGATGAAAGAACACACAGCGGCCGAACCTAGCAATAAGGTTCGGCCGCTGTATTTTTATTTATTTAAACAGTGGTATGTA
The DNA here is from genome assembly GCA_002359465.1 of Ruminococcaceae bacterium UBA2656. GTDB lineage: Bacteria > Bacillota > Clostridia > Oscillospirales > Acutalibacteraceae > Caproiciproducens. The sequence goes on along the minus strand of DENA01000026.1, from coordinate 2,399 downwards.
AAAATGCAAGATCGCCTGCAACGGTATAATCGCCCATGCCCGCCGGCACAAAAATGCTGTCGCCCTTTTGCACGGAAACCGGCGCTTTTCCGCCGTGGCAAAGCTCACCCCGGCCGGAAACACATAGAATCGAATGGAAGCTGGAGGAATCCGTGGTCATTTTTATTTTGCCGGAAAGCTCCATCCGGTTCACGGTAAAATATGAACAGGATGCCAGCAGCGTTCTGACACAGTCCCCGTCCCTTACCGGGTCGCCCTGCGGCTTTGCCGAGCGGACGGGCCGCTTCAATTCCGTGACGTCAAGGGCCTTATCAACATGCAGCGCGCGCGGTTTTCCGTCCGCGCCGACTCTTCCATAATCGTAAACGCGGTAGGTTGTATTGGAATTCTGCTGGATTTCGGCAAGGACGATCCCCGCGCCGATCGCGTGAAGCGTGCCCGCGTCGATAAAGAACACGTCACCCGGGTGGACTTCCACCTTGTTCAGCACGTCCGTTAATGTCTGATTGCGAATTCTCTCGGCGAATTCCTCTTTGCTGATTTTCTTCTGAAAGCCGTAGTAAAGATAGGCACCCGGCTCGTTCTCCAGAATATACCACATTTCCGTTTTGCCATATTCGCCTTCATGTTCCATCGCGTATTCGTTGCCGGGATGGACCTGTATAGAAAGACGGTCCTGCGCGTCGATCAGCTTGACCAGTACCGGGAACTGCTCAAAGCGGCTGCAGTTTGTTCCCAGAATCCCCCGTCCTTCCTGCGCAATCAGGTCTTTCAGCGTCATGCCATCGAATGTTTCCCCGGATATTACGGACAGGCCGTCCGGATGGCAGGAAAGCATCCAGCTCTCCGCCAATTTCTCTGCAGCACTTTGCTGGTGGTATTCCGTCCTCAGCTTTGTGCCTCCCCAGAGATAGTCTTTGCAGGGAGCAATTAGTTTGAGAGGTTCCAAATCAGTGACTCCTTTCGTTTTCCGTTTGCCCCGGCCCTTTACGCATTACAGAGAAGGTTTGTTTACGAAGCCGCCGATCCGTGAAAACGCCTCTTTCACGTTTTTAAGCTGTGTGCCCAGATTGACACGGATATATCCTTCGCCGTTGCCGACGAAATTGTTTCCGCTTTCCACCAGAACGCCCGTTTCTTTTGCAAGGCGGCGGGTAAAGGTATCGCTGTCCATATTCGTGTCTTGAATGTTTACCCAAAGCAGATAGGAGGATTCCATGTTCATATAAGACATCTGCGGAATCCTGTTCCGGATAAAGTTACAGGCATACCGATTATTTTCAGACAGATAGCCCATCAGCGCGCGGGTATACTCCTCACCCTCATTGTAACAGGCAATGAGCGCGATGATGCCGAACACCGTCGGCGAAGTGATGGAATTTTTGACGAGACGGTCGCGGAAGGCTTTGCACAGCGCTTCGTTTTGGATAATGGCGTAAGAGGTTTTCAGGCCACCTAAATTATACTGCTTATTCGGAGAAGATAAAAGGATAACATTCTGAAAAAGTTCTCCTGTTTCAATAGTAGAGGTATATACCCCGTCAAAAATGAGTCCGCTGTGCACCTCATCGGCGACAACAATGGTCCCGTATTTTTCACACAGGGAAATCAGCGTCACCAGTTCCTCCCTGCTCCAGATTCTTCCGGAGGGGTTGTGAGGATTGCAGAGCATATACAGCTTCGGGCGGTATTCTCTGAGCTGCCGTTCCAGCTGCTCAAAATCAAGCTGATAGCGGTTGTTTTCAACCGTCAGTTTATTTTCAATCACCTGCGCGCCGAACGCGGTCGCGGCCCGCGCAAAGGGGTCGTACACCGGTGTGCTGAGCATGACGGAATCTCCCTTTTGGCAGAAGGCCTGCACGGTGTAGTGCAGTGTGGAAACCGTGCCGTAGCACAAAGTCAGCCATTCCTTTTTCGGAGAAACGTGATGATGCCGCTCAAAGTAACGGATTACCGCGTCATAGAATTCCTCATAGACATAGGTATAACCGAAAACGCCGATATCCACAGCCTGGCGTAGTTTTTTCAGCAGCGGTTCCGGCGCGCGGAAATCCATGTCGGCAATCCACATGGGAATATAGTCGCCGCCGACCGGGCCGAAATGTTCTTCGATTTTTGTTTTGTCCCATTTGCGGCATTTTTCCACAAAACGGTCGGGGAAAATATCAAAATCAGTCATGGCAGCCTCCCGATGCAAAATTCACCGTGGAAAGGTACGCGGTTTTGTCCAGACTTTTTATCAGCTCCGTCATCAGCGTCACCAGACTGTCCACGTCGTTGGCGCTGCCGATGGACCACGGGCTGTGCCCATAGCGCAGCGGAACGCCAAGCACGGCGCATACGGCGCCGTCGCGGGTCAGGTGCGCCTGGCCGCCGTCCGTTCCGCCGTTGCTGAACAT
>DENA01000023.1 GCA_002359465.1 Ruminococcaceae bacterium UBA2656 | reverse complement strand
GCCTTGGCACATCAGCGAAGAGGAAACCGGCGCGTCAAGAAGCTCCGCAAACTCCTTCATTTCACCAAACGCCTCTGCGGCGATCAAACCGCCGCCCGTATAAATAAACGGCCTTTCGCTTTTCCGGAGCATTTCCAGCGCCTGTGCAAAGCGTTCCTCATAGGGGAAGTCGCCCTTCGGCGCGGGAAGAGGCTTTCTCGGTGTATACTCGTATTTCTGCGCCGTAACATCCTTGGGAATATCCACAAGCACCGGCCCTTTCCGGCCCGTACCCGCAATCAAAAATGCCTTGCGGATGGTGTCCGCCAGATCTTCAATATTTTTCACCAGATAATTGTGTTTGGTTACCGGCATGGTGATACCGGTAATATCTACCTCCTGAAAGCTGTCCAGCCCTAAAAGGGCACAGCTCACGTTCCCTGTGATTGCGACCATCGGCACGGAATCCATATAGGCGGTGGCAATCCCCGTAACCAGGTTGGTCGCGCCCGGGCCGGAGGTTGCAATGCAAACCCCTGTTTTCCCGGTTGAACGCGCATAACCGTCCGCCGCGTGGGCCGCACCCTGCTCATGGGCGGTGCGGATATGGTTGATCCTGTCCCTATACTCGTAAAGCGCGTCGTAAATGTTCAGCACCGACCCGCCCGGATAGCCGAAAACCGTATCCACACCCTGCTCAAGCAGGCACTCCATAATGATCTGCGCTCCTGTCAACTGCATTCCTGATTCCTCCTTAAAAACATATCTTCCTCAGATAAATAAAAAAGCCTTCGCCTCTATGTTATAGAGGCGAAGGCTTATCTCCGCGGTACCACTCTAAATTCGCCGATGAATCGGCATCTCGTATGCATCCAACAATGCACTCTCTTTTAACGGTGAAAAACCGGGCGTACTTACTTAGAAACTGTTCAGCTGCCTGCTCCGGGGTGATATCATACAGCCACCGCGCCGTCTTTCACCTGCCGACGGCTCTCTGTGAGCGGAAAGGATGTATTCTGTCCCCATCTGCGCATTTTTGTTATTAGTTTATAGGATATTATATTCCACGCTGCTTGTCAAGTGTTTCCGTTAAAAAACCGGTCACCGAGACGCGCTGTCCGTATGCGAAGCATGGTCTTTCTGATCAAGCACAACGACCGGGCCCACAGGCTGATCGGTACGATACGGCATGACGGTGGGGTGTACCGGTTGATTTGTGTAATAAGGCATAACGGACGGTTCTGTTTTTCCGGCAAAGTCCGCGCTGCTTCTTGCTCCGACCGGTACTTTTGCCGCATATGCGGATTCGCACAGCGACAGCATCATAGCAGACAGTATCAGCACACTTGCCGCTTTTTTCATGTGTATCATCCCTTGCAAAAATATGTGCAGCATCTCCAATTCCATTGCAGAGAAATCAAGCCTTACAAGTTTTCCTTCTTATTTAAGCCAATATTCGCTTCCGTCGCTTTTTCTGTCCATATATCCCAGCTCAATCAGGCCACGGCGCAGGGTGGAATAATCCTCCGGATAAATCTGTTTCAGAATTCCGTTGATATCCATTTCCGTATAGTGTTTTCCCTTTTCAAACTGGCCCGCTATTTTTTTAAAAATAATTGCTTTTTTCTTTGCTTTTGAAGAAATCACCTTTAGTTTTAAGGGTTCCAACGAACTGAAAACATTATTTAATATTTTTTCTTCCTCTTCCGGCGTTACATCAACCGTTTCCATATTTATCCTCCTATAGTATTCATTGTGATAAATTTTACATCACATTTTGAAAATGTCAAGCAGATACGGTATTGTTTCTGAATTTGAATTTTAAAGGCATTGCGGTCTTAGGCGGAATTGCTGAAGTGAATAAACAGAAAAAAAGCGATCATAATAAAAAAGAAGGAGTGAAGAAAATGATCGACAAAATCGCATTGCTGCTGGTTATTATCGGCGGCATAAACTGGGGCTCCATTGGCATTTTTCAATTTGACCTTGTCGCATGGATCGGCGGCGGGCAGTCGGGCATGTTCAGCCGGATTATTTATGTACTTGTTGCAATTTCAGCAATCTGGTGCATTTCCCTGCTGTTCAGGGATGACGACGCTGTAGTCCATGAAGCCAGATGAATTCAAAGCCCTCCCAACGACCGGGAGGGCTTATTTTTTGCCGTTATCTGTTTTGATCCGGAATGTCATCATTTGATTCAGGTTCCGCAAAATCTTTTCCTTCACTGATTGATGAATTTTTACCGTTCATATTGACTGAGGATTTTTCTTCATCTCGCGTCTTTTTATTGTCTTGGCCTAAACAGTTGGAATCGGTCAAAAAGTTGCAACTTTTCTCATCGTTGTACGTATCACCGTTCAGGTTTTGAAAACTATATTTCTTATCCATTGTCTTCTCCTTTTTAAGAATAACTTTCCCTTCGGAATATTTTTAATATTCCCAGCGCAATGGGCGTTATACTCTCTTACAGCACTTCCGCCCAGAATTGCGAGATAAAATGTATTCATCCTCCGCCTTCGGCGGGGGATGAATACGAATGAACTCTAAAACTTAACTGGAAATGCTGTAAAATGAAATACCGCATCCGTAAGCTGGGTTCCGATGTTGCTGTGCAGAGCGGGAAAAAATTGCTGTAAAATAACATGAGAAAACAACAAGCACACCGCTTCATAATGAAACGATGTGCCTGTTGCTATGGTGTGTGTCGAAACATGGAATAAGTAAAGGAGTAATCAAGTTTAATTTCAGAGTTTTTTCTCTGAAGCGGCATCCTGTACGGCCTCCGCAATTTCCTCCACGCTCTGATTTGTGCTGGAGCCGATTGCGGCTACAACCGCGCCCTCCACGAGGGGACAGTCGAGCATCCGTATTTTTCTGTCGGGCATATTTTCAATCACCATTTCAGCCGTCATAACCGCGCTGCCCATATCCATCAGGATAACCGCGCCGTCATCGGAATATACTGAATCAATGGCTGTACTGATTTTCTCAAAACTTGTGCCAAAAGTGCCGTCTTCAAGCCCTCCGGCCGGTACAACCGGTGCGTCGGCCGCCATCATTTTTGCCAGCTCCGCCACGCCTTCGGCAAGCTTTTGGCTATGGGATACAATTATAATTCCTACCATATTTATCCTTTCCCGTTTCAATTACAGCATCCTGTTGATTACTTTCAGCATTAAGCAGGAGGAAGTTGCACCCGGATCCTGATGGCCAAGGCTTCTCTCGCCAAGGTAGCTGGCTCTTCCTTTTGTCGCAATAATGGTTTTGGTATATTCAACGCCCTTTTCGGCTGCATCCACACCTGATGTGAGCGCGGCTTTAAAGTCGTTATTCTCTTCATAACTTTTCTTAATGGCATTCAAGGCCGGAATCAAAGCGTCCAGCATTGTTTTTTCGCCTTCATGCGCTTTTCCTCTCATTTCGATTCCGCCGATCGCCGCTTCCAGCGCGGCAATAAAGTCGTTCCCATCCATTTCGTTTTTTGCGCCTACCGCGGCGCCGGCTTTCATAAACGCGGTTCCGTAAAGCGGGCCGGAGGCTCCCCCCACGGTAGAAACCAGCGACATGCCGACAGCTTTCAAAATAGACCCGATATCCTTCCCGGAAAGATCAGCCAGTTTTTTCTCCACTTCTTTGAAGCCCCTGGCCATATTGATTCCATGGTCACCGTCACCGATTACATTGTCCAATTCCGTTAAAAAGTCTTTTTCCATCTGAATTTGCTCGCCGATCTGCTTCAGTATTTCTATTACTTTTTTGCTGTCCGTCATAACAATTTCCCTTTCTAAAAAGATATACCCATATCATTCAATAATAAATGATATATATGCAACCAGATGAAAATTATGCGGCGGAACGGTGGGGCTCCGCCGCACACAGTAAATGATTATTCTTTGAATGCAGGCGTGTCGGCCTTGGCGTCGAGCAATTCTTTCAGTTCTTCGTCAAGACGAAGCAGAGAGATTGAGAAGCCCGCCATTTCAATGGAGGTCATATAATTGCCGACATAGGTCTTATAAATCTTGATTCCCTTTTCCGTCAGGTAATCGTGGACCTTATTATTGGCAATAAAGAGTTCCATCAGGGGAGTCGCGCCGGAGCCGTTGATCATAACTGCAACTTCTTTTCCGCTGTAATCAATGTCCGCCACGATTTTATCCAGAAGCATGGTGACGATTTCATCCGCGCTCCTAATTTTCTCTCTGTGTGTGCCCGGCTCGCCGTGGATACCGATGCCGATTTCCATTTCATCCTCACCAAGCTCAAATCCGGGTTTTCCAGCGGCGGGAACGGTGCAGGGCGTCAGAGCCATGCCCATTGTCCTCACGTTGTCGACAACTTTCTGCGCCACACGATGAACTTCATCCAGATCCGCTCCGGTTTCAGCTTTCGCACCGGCAATTTTATGAATAAACACGGTTCCGGCAACGCCGCGGCGCCCGGTTGTGTAAAGGCTGTCCTTGACTGCGACATCGTCATTGGAAACGACATACTGCACCTTAACACCATCCGCCTCTGCCATTTCCGCAGCCATTTCAAAATTCATAACATCGCCTGTGTAGTTCTTCACTACCATCAGCACGCCTTTGTCCGTGGCAATCGCCTTAATGCCCTCGTAAATCTGATCAGGAGTAGGAGAAGTAAACACTGCCCCCGCTACGGCGCAATCAAGCATTCCTTCGCCGACATAGCCGCCGTGCGCAGGCTCATGGCCGCTGCCGCCGCCGCTGATCAGCGCAACCTTGCCTTCTTTTTTGTGAGCTCTGACAACAACATTTCCACAGTCCAGCTTTTTGATGTGATTCGGATATGCCTTTACCATACCGACGATCATTTCCTGTTCCACATTATCCACGCTGTTTATTAACTTCTTCACAAAGAACGCCTCCTGTCATTTATTTTAAATTTTTACGGCAGAGCCGTAATTCTAATCCAGTTCCTTTGTGGCTATGATATTAACCGGCGTATCGCATACATTTTTAATAATAACTTCCCCGATGTGGATCGGGCGCATGACCGTATGGCGGGAAATCTCCTTCAGGCAGTCAAAGATTTTGCTCTTTTCAATCGGCTGTGAAGTCTTAACGGACAGCGGTTGTGTGGTTCCGTAGACGTCCATCAGTGCGGTCACCATCCTGGTAGGAACCGTCAGTTCCTCCTGCGCATATTTTTTCCCGATATTGCAGGTATAACCTTCAATGGATAAGATTTTATCCCCGTCCACCTCGGCAGTAATCCGGCAGCCCATCGGGCAGCCGATGCAGGTAATTTCTTTTATCATGACTGCTGCGCCTCCACTCTTACGGTGATTTTGTCAGCATTGGCATTTTTTTGCAGATATTCGGGATTGAACTTCAGCGTTACCATTTCGCCGGGCGTAAGAATCCGGCTCTTTCTTTCAGCAGCCTGAACATCTCCGACATCAATGCAAACCTTTGCATCCTTGTAAACGCCCCTCGGACGGAACATAATGGTGATCGGCTCATCCAGCTTTTTGGAGATGTGCTGTGGAACAGCGCCGGATACACCGAAGCCATTGACCACTTCCAGTGTCTCCTTGTCCTCCGGGAGCTGACCCTGCACGTACTTGTAAGCATTGACACCGGCTTTGGCGGACTCCTCGGAAACAAAGTCGACCAGGTCGTGCACATGCAGCACATTTCCGCAGGAGAATATCCCGTCAACGGAAGTCTGAAGGTTCTCATTTACCTCCGCGCCGTTTGTCGCCGGGGAAATCTTCACTCCGGCCATGGTGGTCAGTTCATTTTCAGGAATCAGGCCGACGGAAAGCAGGAGAGTGTCGCACTCATAATACTGCTCTGTCCCGGGAATCGGTTTTAAGGTCTTGGGATCAACCTCGGCAACCGTTACGCCTTCCAGACGCTCCCTGCCCGCGATATCGACAACCGTATGGCTGAGCAGAAGCGGAATATCGTAATCGTCAAGACATTGCACAATATTTCTTTTCAGTCCGGCGGAGAAAGGCATTAATTCCACGCACGCCAGAACCTTCGCGCCCAAAAAAGTCATTCTGCGCGCCATGATCAGACCGATATCGCCCGAACCAAGAATGACAACCCGTTTGCCCGGCATCAAACCCTTCAGGTTCGTAAATTTCTGCGCGGTACCGGCGGTGTAAATGCCGGAGCATCTCCAGCCCGGTGTGGCAAGGGAGCCTCTCGGGCGTTCACGGCAGCCCATTGCGAGAATAATGGACTTTGCTTTAAAGTGTTCCAGACCAGCGCCTCTGCTCACCGCTGTGACGACCTTGTCCGGAGTGATGTTAATGACCATGGTGTCGCACTGGGAGGGAATTCCGTATTCCAGTACTTTGTCAATATACCTCTGTGCGTATTCCGGGCCGGTAAGCTCTTCTTTAAAGGTGTGCAGGCCAAATCCGTTGTGGATACACTGTTTCAGAATACCACCGAGATTTTCTTCTCTTTCGAGAATCAGAATATTTCTGGCGCCCGCTTCATAAGCGGATACTGCAGCCGCCAGACCGGCAGGGCCGCCGCCAATAATCAAAATGTCTACATTACGCATCTTCATGATCCCCTTTCTCAAAAAGGCAGCCTTCCAGATATTTGGAGTTTCCTCCGAACTTTGTCACCTCAAGCGGGGATATATGAAGCTCTTCACACAATATTTCCACAGTCCTCGGGGTACAGAAACCAGCCTGGCATCTGCCCATTCCGGCTCTGGTTCTTCTCTTGATTCCGTCCACCGATCTTGCGCCTACCGGTCTGCGGATTGCTTCCCTGATCTCGGCCTCCGTTACGGTTTCGCATCTGCAGACAACCTTGGCATAATCCGGATTGACCGAAATTGCTTTGGCCCTCTGTTCGTCGGTCATCTCTCTGAACTTCGGTATTCCTTTTCTGATCGGGTTGAAATTGTCCTTCTTCTTGGCATTGAGCTTGTCGGTGATCATTTCCGCCAGATATTCGGCGATGGCCGGGGACGAAGTTAGTCCCGGGGATTCCACGCCTGCTGCGTTAAAGAACATGGGTGCGTCCGGCGCTTCGCCAAGAACAAATTCATTTCTGTCACAGTGCGCACGCAGCCCGGAGAAGGTCGTAATGAAGTTTCTGCCCGGAATGTGCTCCCACGTAAGGCTGGCAAATTTCAGCACCTTTGCAAGGCCTTCAGTTGTGGTGCGGGTATCCGTCTTATCGTCAATGTCCTCCGCCGTAGGCCCGATCAGAATGGTTCCGTCAACCGTCGGGGTTACCAGAATTCCTTTTCCCATTTTGGTGGGAAGCTGGAAAATAGATGCATGAAATGCATCGCTGAATTTCTTATCGACAATGTAATATTCGCCTCTGCGCGGAACAATCGTAATTTTGTCTTCTGAAACCATATTGTTGATTACATCAGAATAAAGTCCAGCGCAGTTTACGACTGCTTTCGCAGTAAAGGTGCCGGCCTTGCTTATAACTTTCCATCCGCCTTCAGTTTTCTCAATTGCAGTCACTTCTGCTTCACGGTAGAAATTAACACCGTTCATTGCAGCATTTTCAGCGAATGCTTCCGTCAGCTCATACGGACAGACGATACCGCCGGTTTCAACCAGCAAAGCCTCATATGCTGTTGCGCCAATGTTCGGTTCTCTTTTTCTAAGTTCATCTTGTCCAATAATGCTGAGTCCGGGAACTCCGTTTTCTATTCCCTGCTGTCTTAATGCTTCAAGGCTGTCATGATCATCCGGACTAAAAGAAACTACAAGGGATGTATTGCGCTTGTGCGGAACATCCAGTTCCTCACATACCTTATCGTACATCTGATTGCCGAGTACATTGAATTTTGCCTTCAAGGTTCCGGGATGGGCATCGTAGCCGCCGTGAATAATCGCGGTATTTGCCTTGCTTTGGCCGTTGCTGATATCATCGGTTTTTTCCAGCAGCGCAATGTCCAGACTGTATCTCGACAGCTCTCTGGCCACCGCACAGCCCACAACGCCTCCGCCAATGATAATTACATCTACCATTTTGTGAACACCACTCTTTAATTTATTTGGATTTATTTTAAAATAATGCAGGGGCAAATTTTGTTCGCCCCTGCAAATATTTTATGAATTCATTGCTATGTACTTACAAGGCATATTAACACTATAATATAACCTAATACATCTTATGAATTTACCACGGAATAGCAGCATATAAGAAAGCACCGCAGAGAGCACCGATGATTGGCCCAATGATCGGGACAACAAGACCGTAGCTCCAGTTGGAATCGCCCTTGCCTTTGATTGGAAGGATTGCATGGGCAATACGAGGTCCAAGGTCACGGGCAGGGTTAAGAGCATATCCTGTGAGCCCGCCTAATGACATACCGATGGAGGTAATGATTCCGAACACATACAGATTGTTAACAGCACCGGAATCTTTTACATTGCCAAAACCAAGCAGTGTAAATACTAGTACAAAGGTAGCAACCGCTTCGCAGAAGATGTTGCGGGGAATATTGCGGATAGACGGTCCGGTTGCGAAAACGCCGAGTTTTGTTCCGGGATCTTCTGTTGCGTCGAACTGATCTTTAAACATCAAATAAACAATAATACCACCGACACAGCCGCCTGCTATCTGAGCAATAATATAACCGGGAACCATGGCCCAGCTGAATTTACCGATTGCAGCAAGCGCAATGGTCAGCGCAGGATTAAAGCTCGCGCCGGAAGCAGCGCCGAAAATACACGCAGGAATCATAACCGCAAGACCCCATGCAATACCGGTTTGTACAGAGCCGCCGCCTTTTTGTCCGGATTTGTTAAGGCTTACGTTGCAGCAAACACCGTCGCCGAGGAGGATCAGCATCATTGTTCCCAAAAATTCCGCAAGATATGGTAACATTAATAATACACCTCAATCTTTTTTAATACCGGCCCCCACAAATGGGAGGTTCCCCCTGATTATAGGGGCCGGCTTAAATTATAATGGTTATTCATTAACCGCAATGCAAAACAGGTAAATCAGTCTTCTTTAGCCCAACCGAAAGAGCATTTAACAGCCTTGCTCCAGCCTTTGATAATTTCTGCGCGATGAGCGCTGTCCATGGAAGGCTCAAAGATCTTGGAAATCTGCCAGTTTTTAATGACATCTTCCTTGTTTGCCCAGTAGCCAACCGCAAGGCCCGCCAGATAAGCAGCGCCCATTGCTGTTGTTTCAATGCACACTGGTCTGTGAACAGGGGCATTGATCACGTCGGACTGGAACTGCATTAAGAAGTTATTTGCACATGCACCGCCGTCAACTTTCAAAGCATTCAGCGTAATTCCGGAATCTTCCTGCATTGCTTTCAGTACGTCATAGGTCTGATAGGCAAGAGACTCAAGAGTAGCTCTGACAAAATGATACTTGTTGACACCTCTGGTAATACCAACGACCGTGCCTCTCGCATACTGATCCCAGTGCGGTGCACCAAGGCCGGTAAACGCAGGAACAACATAACAGCCGTTTGTATCGCTGACCTTTGTCGCCAGATACTCGGAATCAGGCGATGTGTCAACCAGGCGCATTTCGTCGCGCAGCCACTGGATTGCAGCGCCGGCTACGAAAATAGAACCTTCAAGTGCATAATTTACTTTTCCGTCAAGGCCCCATGCAATGGTGGTAACCAGGCCGTTCTTGGAATAAACCGGTTTCTCGCCCGTGTTCATCAGCAT
>DENA01000033.1 GCA_002359465.1 Ruminococcaceae bacterium UBA2656 | reverse complement strand
GCGGGGCCGGCGGCCTTGGCGTGCCGCGGTTCACGGAAGGGGCGGCAACCTGCGCGCGGGCCTGCATTTCACGCGCCCGGCGGATGGCATCCTGCTGCAGGCGCTGCATGTCGTAAGTATAATTATCGGCCATGGTCTGCACCTCAGAGTATTCCGCTGTTTTTTAAAAGCGGAAGCATCCGCATCAGCTGCAAAAGCTTGATGGCTTCATCAAGCTTTTTTTGGCGCTCTGCGCCCAGCATGGGCCGCAGGGCATGCAGAAGCCTCGTGCTGTCGTCTTCCTGCCGGAAGCCGGAAAGCAGCGGCGCGACTTTTGTAATCATCTGCAGGGCCTCGCTGTCAATTCCGAGCGGGGAACTGTTATTGGGCGGCTCCGGCGAAGGAGATTCGGCCGCCGGCTCCGCCGCCGCGCCGCCCAGCATGCCGGTAAGACCCTTCAGCTTTTCAAGAGTACCCGGGTTGCTTAACAACTCACTGAGCTTAGCGGCAAGGTCATCCATTTATTTTCCTCCCGTAAACTTTTTCAAAAGCTCCTGCGCCTGCGGCGTGTTGAGGATTTTTTCCGTAGCGGTTTTGTCGGCAAGCACATCCTGCAGCTTTTTGCGGTCATCCGCGCTGAGCTGGCCGAGCAGGCTTTCCAATAGCTGTTTTTGTCCATCGTTGTTTGGCATAAAATCACCCCGCTATCATTGTATGATGCGGGTCTTTCATATATTCCGGCACTAAGCCGGCACCATTCGGAGGTTTTTTAAGAATGCGGATTTTAGTAGTTTCAGACACGCACAGGGATGCGTACGCCCTGCGCCAGGCGATTTTAAACCAGCCTTCCGCCGAGGTCGTCATCCATCTGGGGGACGGGGCGGAGGAAGCGCAGGAAATGAAGGACAGCTTTCCCGATAAAATGTTTTTGATGGTACGCGGGAACTGCGACTGGGGTTCCGTGCTGCCCGCCGAAGGGGATATCACTCTCTGCGGAAAGCATATTTTTTATACACATGGTTATACGTATAATGTTAAATACGGATTGTATACAGCAACCGCAGCGGCGCGCGACCGCGGGGCGGATATTCTGCTTTTCGGGCATACGCATGTGGCAATGACGGATTACGAGGACGGGCTGTACCTGATGAATCCCGGCAGCCTGCACGGGGGCCGGGGCACTTACGGAATCCTTGACCTTACGGACGCGGGCGTTGCGACAAATATCCTGAAATTATAATTGACACCCGATATCACAAATGGTAATCTTATAGCAATAAAAGAAATACGGCGTTAAAAAGCCCCGGCCCGAGGCGGCTCAACGCCGCGGGGGAAACAGGAAGCTTACAGTTGGAAAGGAATGTTTATCATGACCGAATATGAAAGATGGCTCGGCAGGAAGCTTGACGACCCGGATTTAACCGAGGAGCTGAAAAGTATTCAAAATCAGCCCGATGAAATAAACGACCGGTTTTACCGGAATCTGGAATTCGGAACCGGCGGGCTGCGCGGCGTGATCGGCGCCGGCACCAACCGCATGAACGTCTATACCGTGCGCAAGGCGACACAGGGTCTTGCCAATTACCTGAACAAGCACGGCAAAGCGCCGTCCGTGGCCATCGCCTACGACAGCCGCATCAAGTCCGATGTCTTTGCGCGCGAAAGCGCCGCGGTTCTGGCCGCAAACGGCATTCGGGCGCACATTTATCCGTGGCTTTCCCCAACGCCGACGCTTTCCTATGCGGTTCGTTCCCTGCACTGCGACGCCGGCATCTGCATTACCGCCAGTCACAACCCCGCAAAATACAACGGCTACAAGGCTTACGGCAGCGACGGCTGCCAGATCACCCTTGAAATGGCGGATGAAGTCCTCAGTGAAATCAACAGCCTCGACATTTTTGAGGATGTGAAGTATACGGATTTTGAAGATGCCGTAAAATCGGGCAAGATCAGCTATATTCCGGACGGGGTCATTGATTCCTTCCTGGAAGAAGTGATGAAGCAGCGGGTCTTTACCGAAAAATGCAGCGGGCTGAAGGTGGTCTATACCCCGCTGAACGGCACGGGGCGCGTCTGCGTCACGCGGATTCTGGATATGATCGGCGTTCGGGACGTCACCGTTGTGCCGGAACAGGAATTCCCGGACGGCACCTTTGCAACCTGCCCGTTCCCGAACCCGGAAATTAAAGAGGCGCTGCAGAAGGGGCTTGACCTCTGCGAAACGGTGCAGCCGGATTTGCTGCTTGCCACCGACCCGGACTGCGACCGCTGCGGAATCGCCGTCAACCAGCACGGCGGGTTCGTTCTGATGAGCGGCAATGAGGTAGGCGTGCTCCTGCTCGATTTTATCGCTCGCGGCCGCCTGAAAAACGGCACCATGCCGACAAATCCGGTTGCTGTTACGACCATTGTCAGCACGGATATGGTGACGGCGGTGGCGGAGGAATACGGAATCGAGATGCGGCGCGTACTGACCGGGTTTAAGTACATCGGCGACCAGATTGCCCTGCTGGAGGAAAAAGGCGAGGCCGACCGCTATATCTTTGGCTTTGAGGAAAGCTACGGCTACCTTTCGGGCGGCTACGTGCGCGACAAGGACGCCGTGGACGCCAGCATGCTGATCTGCCAGATGGCCTACGACTACAGGAAGCAGGGCATGACCCTTGTGGACGCGATGGACGCGCTTTATCGCAAATACGGCTACTACGAAAACAGTCAGGTCAGCTTCGGCTTTGAGGGCGAAGACGGTATGATTCAGATGAAACGCATTATGGAAAACCTGCGCGCCAAAGCGCCGATGGAAGTCGCGGGCTGCAAGGTGGCGGGCTGGAGCGATTACGAAACCTCACAGCGGTGCGACGGCGGCACCATGAGCGCCATTACGCTCCCGAAATCCAATGTGCTGGAATACCGCCTGGAAAACGGGAGCAAGCTGACGGTCCGCCCAAGCGGCACGGAGCCAAAAATTAAGATTTATATTTCGGCAAAGGGCGCAAACGCGGAAGAATCGGCGGCCCTGATTGAAAAACTAAAGGAAACCGCCCCCGGCGTCTTTGGCATCCGATAAAAAATTATAAAAAAGTATTGACAAAACCGATCATTCGTGATATTATAGTAACAGTTATACAGCACAGAACAATCGTGGTTCGCGCGATATATTGGAATTAGCGCCATGCATTTTGCATACTATCAATGCTGGTAGTAAGGTCTGTATATGATGAGAGGTTAGGGATTATCCTTAACCTCTTTTTTTGATTTAAACCGCTTTGGCTATTTGCCAAGGCGGTTTTTTGATTGTATGAACATTATATTAAAAATATTACTGAAAAATTTTTACAATCAGCAATTATAATTGTGCTAACATACAATAATGTAAAATATTATTGACCAATGGTCATTTTTGGGCTATAGTAGTTAAGAAACATGACCAAAAGTCATTTGTTAAATTTAGGAAAGGGGAGAGCGTTTTGGGAAGCGATAAAATTCTGGAAAATAAAAGGATAAAGATGACAAAACTTTATGACGCTGCATATGATCTGTTTACGTCAAACGGGGTGCGCAACACCGTGATAGACGATATTGTAAAAAGCGCCGGAGTCGCCAAGGGAACTTTTTACCTTTACTGCAAAGATAAATACGACCTTGTGGATAAAATTATCCTGAAAAAAAGCGCCGCCGTTCTGAGCAGCGCTATGGAGACGGTTGAACAGGAAGAGGCCGCGCATCATTTTGATTTTCAACAGTGTGTGGCATGTTTTGTGGATTATATGATCGAATATTTTAAAAAGGATACCAAGCTGCTTGAACTGATTTATAAAAATCTTACGTTTGAGCTGTATGAGAAAATGATGAATTACGAGGAGATGGACAGCGCAAGAGAGGCCTTTATCAGCAATTTTATCAACACAGGGGTAAATAACCAGACCGCCCAGCATCGGCTATATATTATTGTTTCCATGGTGGGCGCCGTTTGCTACAACTCCCTTGTGCTGAAGGTTCCATACCAGATAGACGCTGTCAAGCCGGAATTATACCATTCTATTAAACGGATATTATCCTGAAACCGATTCCAAGAGGAGATGAAATTGATTTGCTTTCTAAAGTTGCAAAATTGCTGACGCGAAACTATAAACTGATTTTAACAATTGCCGTGCTTCTGTTAATTCCAAGCGCGCTCGGCGCCCTCAAAACTGCTGTCAATTACGATATTTTATCTTACCTGCCGCAGGACCTGGATTCCACACAGGGGGAGAAAGTTCTGGAAAGCACATTCCATGACGCGGCCACATCTATGCTGGTCATTGACAATATGCAGTCAAAGGACGTAACCGCGCTGAAAGAAAAAATCAAGCAGATAGACGGGGTCAACAGTGTTGCCTGGGTGGATGACATCGCGGATATCAGCGTGCCGAAGGAAATGCTGCCGCAGGTGCTGAAAAGCGCGTTTTACAGCGATAAATCCACACTCATGCTGGTGACTTATGACGGCTCCTCGTCCTCTTCGGAAACGTTGACCGCATTGGGCAATGTAAAGAAACTGCTGAATAAACAGTGCTTTTTAAGCGGGTTCTCCGCGATCATCAAAGACACCAAAGATCTTTCCGATCAGGAAATGCCCATTTATGTTGTGCTTGCCGTCGTGCTTTCCCTTGCCGCAATGATGCTCTGCCTGGAGTCGTGGGTGCTGCCGGTAGTCTTTATTCTGGGCATCCTTTTCGCGGTGGTATATAATTTCGGCACCAATATTTTTCTGGGACAGATTTCTTATGTAACAAAGGCGATTGCGGCCATTCTTCAGCTTGGCGTGACAATGGACTATTCCATCTTCCTGATTAACCGGTATGACGAGGAAAAACCGAAATTTCAGGACCGGCGCGACGCAATGGCACAGGCAATCCAGAATACGTTCCTGTCCCTTTCCGGCAGTTCCCTGACGACTGTCGCCGGTTTTTTCGCGTTGTGCTTTATGAGGCTCTCGCTCGGAAAGGATATCGGCATCGTCATGATGAAGGGCGTTATTCTTGGCGTTATCACCACGGTTACGGTTCTTCCAGCGCTGATTCTGCAGTTTGACAAGCCGATTCATAAATACACGCACCGCAACATGCTTCCAAGTTTTGCGCTGGGGACTGATTTCCTGATCCGGCACCGCCGGGCCTTTGTTACGGCCGCGCTCCTTCTGATTATACCGGCGACATGGTCCCAGGCGCATACGCAGATGTATTACAACCTTGACCAGTCGCTGCCAAAGACGCTGGATTCCATTGTGGCCACCGATAAATTGAAAAACCAGTTCAATATGCTGTCAACCCATTTTCTGATAGTTGACGATAAAATGCCGTCGTACCAAATGGAAAACATGGTGGACGAAATCAAAAAACAGGACGGGGTCAAGGATGTGCTTGCCTATGACGATATCATAGGGCCGGCTGTTCCAGACGGCTTTGTCCCGCAGAGCATTAAAGATATCTGCAAAAAGGACGGACGCCAGCTTGTTATGATCAACTCAAGATACAGGGCGGCGGAGGATCAGGAGAACCAGCAGATTGCCAAAATTTCCGCAATCGCCAAAAAATACGACTCCACGTCCCAGCTGACCGGGGAAGGCGCGCTGACAAAAGATCTGATAGAGATTGCCGATGTCGATTTTAAGGTGACGAATTATATTTCCATTCTGTGCATTTTGCTGATAGTCGGCATTGTATTCAAATCCTTCAGCATCCCGTTCCTGCTCACCGCGATTATTGAACTGGCCATTTTCATCAACCTGGGTATTCCGTATTTTACGGGTACGGTAATCCCGTTTATTTCACCGACAGTAATCGGCTGTGTGCAGCTCGGCGCGACGGTCGACTACTCCATCCTGATGACGACCAGATTTCAGGAGGAGCTGAAGGCCGGCCGCGACCGGCTGGAAGCGATTAAAATCGCCTCCAATACTTCTTTTAAATCGATTATCACGAGCGCGCTTGTCTTTTTCTGCGCAACATCCGGCGTCGCGATGATCTCCAAGATTGAAATTATCTCAAGCATTTGCAGCATGCTGGCGCGCGGCGCCATTATCAGCGGACTGATTATCATTTTGGTTCTTCCGGCCGTGCTTTATGTGACGGAACCGTTTGTTTCCAAAACAAGCTTCAGCTGGAAAACGAGTCAAAAAGCAGCTTAGGCCTCGTTCTTTGATTCGCAGACAAGACGAAAGAATTCATTTTCATCGGGGGGATTATGATGAATAAAAATATGATTAAAAAATCGGGAAGGATTGCCTGTATCGCGCTGGCTTTTATCCTTGCGCTGTCGGCTCCGAGTACCGTTTTCGCAAGCGCCGCTTCCACCGAAAAGGATGAAACGGTTTATGTCAACATGGATACGGACGGAAAGGTGAAGGAAACCATTGTTTCCGACTGGCTGCACTCGGACGGCGGAACAACCCAGATTCCGGATAAATCCGATCTGCAAAATATTGAAAATGTAAAGTCAAACGAAAATCCGATACAGAACGGAAGCAATTTGACTTGGGTGTTGAACCGTTCCGGTTCCTCCGGAGCAAATATTTATTATAAGGGAACCACGGATAAAAAGCCGCCGCTGAACGTGGAGGTAACCTACTATCTGAACGGCAGCAGGGTTGACGGGAAAGATCTGGCCGGGAAGAGCGGAAAAGTAAAAATCCACGTAAAAATTCAGAATACGGAAAAACACGAGGTGGAAATAAACGGCAGGACGGTGGAAATGTATACGCCCATGACGGCGATTGTGACGACCGCCCTTCCCACCAAGACGTTCCAGAACGTGCAGCTCAGTGACGGAAAACTGTTTTCGGACGGAAACACGCAAATGGTTGTTTTCCTGACTATGCCGGGAATGAACCAAAGCCTGAATCTGACCACAAGCAGCATCAAGGAGTTGAACGACCTGTCTTTTGCGGAAGAGTTTGACATCACGGCGGATGCGAAGGATTTCGAGCTTTCTTCCATTGCGGTTGCCGCTACTCCGGAATTAATCGGAGTCGATAAACTGAAAGACGCCGACGACCTTGACAAAATGAAAGAAAATCTGACCAAATTAAAAAATATCCAGGACGACATTGAAAAAGCAGATCCGAACAAAGACGTGCGCAGCCTGTTTACCAATCCGGACAGAACCGCGGCGGCGCGCCTTCTGGTGGACGACGTGTTCAGCTTCTATGACACGGACCAGGCGCTTGCCGATATCCTGCCGCAGTACGTAACGACGAAGAATATCGCGCTGTACGATAAAGTTACGTCCGACCTGGACCGGGCGGATATCAAATATGTGCTGGACGACAAGGTGCTGCGCGGGATAAACGACCGGATGACGGACGCGAATATACAAAAAGGAAAGAAATTACTGCAGGATTATGATGAAATTCAGACTTTCCAGATGAAAAAACTGGATGACATGATCGATGTGCTGGATGATTACGACGATGTCTATGACCGGCTGGATGACACGCTGCACGACGCAAAGAGGGCGGTCAATCGTTTGAACGGCAGCGACTGCGCGCTGGATACAATTGAGAAAATTTCCTCCAGCAGCGATATCAAGGGCAGCCTGCGCGAATTGCAGGGCAATCTGGGCACCCTGAACAACACGCTGTCGGCATACGGACTTTCCGACATGTCTTTCTTAACGGAGAGTACGATCAAATCTATCTTGAAGCCGATCATTGAGCAACAGGTCGGAACAAAGGTGGAGTCACAGTTCAGCGCGCAAATGCAGGAACTGGTGAAGGTGCCCGGTCTGGTCAGCGCCGACGGAAAAAACGTCAATATCTACATTTTGCTGCATGCGCTGCAAAGCTCCAAGGATTTTGCGCAACTGAAAGACAATTCAGACGTGCAGCAGCTGATCAAAAATCTGACGGCGGAAATGATGTCCAAGGACTCCAACTACAAAAGCGCAACGATCAGCATGACGGAACTGACACAGGCGATGAATTCCATTGCGTCTAATCTGGAGGATACCACTTCCGACCAGTTGGCCACGGTGCTTGCCAAACAGATGTACAGTGTGGTGCAGAGCGCATCCGGCGTGCAGGCGGGGCTGAAGAAAGAAAAGATTACCGCGTCCGACCTGGACGACACCTTCTCCGCCCTTCAGTCTGCCATGCCTGTCGTAAAAGACCTGAGCAAGGATCTTGAACGTCTGAAGAAGGACGATGATCTGAGTGACGACGTGGACAAAATGAAGGACCTGCTTCTGGATGAAGACAATATGCACTATATGACGAAATGGGCGCACAAAATCCGGGACATGAAAAAAGATCTGGACGATAACAGCGAGAATGTCGGCGTTATGAGGGATTTGCTGAAGGAATACGATGACCCGAAAATCAAGGCGTTCAAAGACCAGATTCCAGACCTGATGGATGATCTGGACGAAACCAGGCCGATTCTGGAATCCTTAAAAGACAAACTGGCAGGCCCGCTTTACAACGCAAGTCTGCATAAGTCTCCCCAGACCGTCGCAACACTGTTAAAGATTAAAGACGATGTGATGAGCAACCGTAAAATTATGGAGATCATGCGTCTGGCGACCAGCCCCCAAACCGCCGACCTCTTTAAAACATCGTTTACAACACTGGATGATCTGAAAGATCAGGACGCGGTCAATGACTACCTGAAAAAGGTCAACGACGCGGATGACCTGATAGCCAGAAAAGATGAATATGTCAAACTCTCCGATCAGTACGGAATTTTTACACAGGCAACGGACGGCGCCTCCACGAAACTGAAATTTGTAATGAAAACGGATGAAATCAAAAAGCCTGATGAAACCGTAAAAACCGTAACGGTCGCTACTGAAAAGAAACAGGGATTTTTCGCGTGGCTCAAAACCACTTTTCAGGACGCCTATCATAAAATCAGCCATAGTTTTTAATCCCTTCCCCAATAGAAAAGTCCCGCTTCTGAAAATCTTCGGAAGCGGGACTTCTTTATCAATAAGAATTACTGTGTCAGATTCTTGCCACACCGGTTTTGCGGGCGGCTTCGGCAACGGCCTTTGCAACAGCGGAGGCAACATTGCGGTCGAGCGCGCTGGGGATAATGTAGTCCGGGGCAAGCTTGTCGTCAGTGACAAATCCGGCAATCGCGTATGCCGCGGCGATTTTCATTTCGTCGTTGATGTCGCTTGCGCGGACATCCAGCGCGCCGCGGAAAATACCCGGGAAGGCCAGAACGTTGTTGATCTGGTTCGGGAAGTCGCTGCGGCCGGTTCCGACCACTGCCGCGCCTGCCTTGAGGGCAAGGTCCGGCATGATTTCCGGCGTCGGGTTCGCCATCGGGAACAGGATGGGGTCCTTGTTCATGCTCTTGACCATTTCCTCGGTCACGCAGTTCGGAGCGGAAACACCGATGAATACGTCCGCGCCTTTGAGCATGTCCGCGAGACTGCCGCTGCGCTTGCTGCGGTTGGTGATGGCGGCCATTTCCTGCTTTTCGGTGTTGAGACCCTCACGGCCCTCATAAATCGCGCCGTGGCGGTCGCACATAATGACGTCCTTCAGGCCGAGCGCGATCAGCAGCTTGATGATGGCGATACCGGCCGCGCCGGCGCCGCTGGTGACGACGCGGATTTTGTCAAGATTTTTGCCTGTCAGCTTCAGCGCGTTAAGCATAGCCGCAAGAGTAACAACAGCCGTGCCGTGCTGGTCGTCGTGGAAAATCGGGATATCGCAGCACTCTTTCAGTTTTCTTTCAATTTCAAAGCAGCGCGGCGCGGAAATGTCTTCCAGATTTACGCCGCCGAAGCTGCCCGCGAGCAAACGGACAGTGCTGACGATATCGTCAACTTCTTTGGACCGAACGCAGAGCGGAATCGCGTCCACGTCGCCGAAAGCCTTAAACAAGGCGCATTTGCCTTCCATAACGGGCATGCCTGCTTCGGGGCCGATGTCTCCGAGTCCGAGCACCGCGGTGCCGTCGGTAACAACTGCAACAAGGTTGGAGCGGCGGGTTAAATCGTAGCTTTTGTTGACATCCTTTTGAATTTCAAGGCAGGGCTGTGCAACGCCCGGGGTGTAGGCGAGCGACAAATCGTCGCGCGTGTTCAGCGGCGCACGGCAGACAACCTCAATTTTGCCTTTCCATTCGTAGTGGAGTTTGAGCGATTCCTTTGCGTAATCCATTTATATACATCCTTTCAATTTAGATATCGAGAGAAGCAATGGTCTGTTTTAAGACATTGGCGCTGGCCAGCAGCTTTTCCTGTTCCTCCGGGGTCAGCTCAGGCGCCTCCATACTGCTGATTCCGTGACAGTCAAGAATAAACGGAAGGCTTAAGCAGACGTCTTCAATGCCGTATGCGCCGTGAATCATGCCGGAAAGGGTGGTTACGGTGTTTGTATCGCGGAGAATGCACTCGCAGATACGGCGTGCAGACATTGCAATTGCATAATAGGTCGCGCCTTTCAGGCTGATGACCTGTCCGCCGGAAGTATGGACTTCGTTTTCAATTGCGGCAAAGTCAAGCTCCTTAAAATCCGGGTTCTTGGCGCGCATACTGTTCAGATAGGTCTTCAGCGGCATGCCGCCGATGCTGGTAAGGGACCACGGCACCATTGCGGAATCACCGTGCTCGCCGAACAAATAAGCATGGACGTTCTTCGGGCTGATTTCCAGCGTGCTGGCAAGGCTTTCGCGCAGACGGCTGGTGTCAAGCAGCGTGCCGGAACCGAAAACATGGGATTCCGGAAGCCCCGTTGTCTTCAGGATGGTGTAGGTAATGATGTCCACCGGATTGCTGACGACAACATAAATCGCGTCCGGCGCATAATGCACAGCCTGGGGCATTACGCTCTTGATAATATTGACATTGCCCTGTGCAAGGTCAATTCTGGACTGGCCGGGCTTGCGCGCGCAGCCGAGGGTGACAATGACGATGTCGGAATCCTGAATGTCGGAATAATCGCCGGCGTAAATGTTTACCGGTTTGCCGAGCGCGGTGCCCTGAATAATATCCATGGCCTCGCCCTTTGCCTTGTTCTGGTTGATATCCACCAGAACAATTTCAGATGCCATTCCATCCAGAGTAAGCGTATAGGCGATGGTGGCGCCTACGTTGCCTGCACCAAGGATACTGATTTTATTACCTTTTTTCATGACAATCCCTCCAAATTTGATATTAATAGAATTTACAGAATGGGACATTTATACTCATGGCTTTTATTATATTGGAAATAATTGCTAATTCTGCTTAAAGGCGAAAATATAAGCCAAGCGTTAAAAAAATAACGATCCGCTTTATAAAAGCCCACTGAAAAAAGTGAAATGGTCATTTTACACTTCTGCTACGGCTCGTCGCACATGCGGTAGCCCACGCCGACTTCCGTCAGAATATATTTTGGCTCTGCCGGGTTCTGCTCTATTTTGCGGCGGATATTTGCCATGTTGACGCGCAGAATCTGGCGGTCACTCTGGGCAAAATGCCCCCAAATCTGGTTGATGATGAACGCATAGGTCAAAACGCTGCCCGCGTGCTTTGCCAGCAGAGCGACAATTTTGAACTCTATCTGCGTGAGATGAACATCCGTGCCGTCCACGATAACAACATGCTTGTCAAAATCAATTGTCAGGCCGCCTTTGACGTACAAGCCGCCGGGAATGTCTTCACCGGTTTCCATTTTAATGCTGTGGCGGATTGCGGTGCGGATGCGCGCCAGCAGTTCCGATGTGCCAAAAGGCTTGGTAATGTAATCGTCCGCGCCCAGATCAAGCGCTTCGACTTTTTCCTCTTCGTTTCCGCGCGCGGAAACAACAATGATGGGAATACCGGACCAGTTCCTGACAGTCTTTAAAATCTCAAGCCCATCCATGTCCGGCAGCCCCAAATCCAGAAGAACCACGTCGGGGCAGTGGGAGGAGATCATGGAAATGGCGGAAGCGCCGGTTTCCGTCCTGAGCGTCCGGTAATCGTTTGCGGTAAGAATGGTGGAAATGAAGTTGCTGATTGCCATTTCGTCTTCTACGATCAAAACCGTGGCCTTGTTAGTCATTGGGTTCAGCTCCCTCCAATGGCAGCATAAAAGTAAAAGCTGCTCCGCCGTCTTTTAGGTTGGCTGCGCTCATTTCTCCTCCATGCGCCTTTACTATGGACATGCAGATACTCAGGCCGATGCCGTTTCCCCGGGAAGAATCACTGCTTTTATTTTTTGCAGCGGGAATTCCCGTAAACAGTCTGGAAAGCTCCTCCTCCGGTATTCCCTTTCCGTGATCGCTTACACGGAAGGCGGCCCGGTCTTTTTCGACGAATACTTCCAGTTTGACGGGAACAGCGTTTCCTGCGTGCCGGATGGAATTTTCAAGCAGGTTGATAATGACCTGTTCAATCAGGGTGGCGTCCATGGGAACCATTAGAAATTCGGAGGGAACGGAAACATGGATTTCCGCCCGCGGATAGCGGCGACGGATACGTGCTACGGCTTCGGCGACGATTTCCTCCGCGGCCTCCGGGAATTTTTTCAGCTTGGCCGGCTCCTGGCTGATTTTCGTGATGGTCAGCAGATTTTCGACAATCCGGATCAGCCATTCGGCTTCTTCGTGAATGTCGGCGATCAGCTTGTCGTGAGCGGCCGGGTCGATTAAATTCCCGTTTTCGGCGATAGCTGCGCTTGCACCGAGGATACTGGTCAGCGGTGTTCTTAAATCATGCGATACCGCCCGTAAAAGATTGGTACGCATAGCCTCTTTTTCCGCTTCCATCATAATGCGCTGCTGCTTTTCGGCCAGCTGCCGGCTTTCCAGCGCCAGCGCGGCCTGCGAGAGCAGAAGATTAAAAAGGGTCAGCACACCGGGTTCCGGTGTCTCGCTGCTTTCATGCACCAGACCGGCCACTCCCAGAATTTTCTCCTGCGAGGAGAGGGGGAGATACAGGCAGTTCTTCGTCGTCATTTTTATGTTTTCCGCAAAAGCCTGATGCGCGGCGGACTTTTCTTCCGCAGAATTCAGCAGATCCAGGTGGCGGCCGCAGGTGCTTTTTATGGTTCCCTGCTCTGTCAGAGGGTCCGCCCTGTAAAAAATTGCGCTTTGTTGCATCAATCCGCTCAGATATTCCAGTGTCAGGCTTACAATCTGCTCCGAACTGTTGGCAGAAACAAGCTTTTTGCTGAATTCATACAGCTTTTCGGTCCGCCTTTCACGCCGTGCGGAAAGGCGTGCCTGCTCTTTTATCTGGGCGGTCATTGTGCTTGTGACGATGGAGACTGCAAGCATGCTGATGAATGTAACGGGATAACCTGAAATGGTAAAGTTAAACGCGTGATAGGGATAAGTAAAATAATAATTCGTGCCGACGACGCCGGCGATCGCCGCCAGGATTCCCCACAGATAACCGGCTGTGAATCTTGAGACCAGAACTACTGCCAGAACATAAATAACTGCCAGATGATCGTAACTGCCGGATAATTTTACAATCAGAAAAGAAACAGAAGTGGCGACACCCAGCACAAATATGCTTTTTAAAGCGTCCTTTAAAAAGCTGACGGGAGAACCTGCGGATGCATGAACCAAACCCGTATTTCTATTTCTAATTATAAATCACTTCCCGATTTTAATAAATTTATTAAAAAATTACGGTATACGAGTACATTATAACACACATGCACCCGAAAATGGAAGACTAAATACATAAAAATTTTATTAAGAAAACAAATGAAAGTTGGTAAATTAATACAATAATTGCGTTTCCCTTAAATAAGCCGGAGGAGGGGTCCCCTCCGGCAACAGAAGCATGCTATAATATAAATCGACACATACCAAATATCTGAGGAGGAAATCAATCTTGGACATCAAACTGATTGCGCTCGATATGGACGGTACCGTCCTGAGGTCGGATAAGACCATATCCCCGAAAACGGTTCACGCGCTGCAAGCCGCCCTTGCCCGCGGAATTTTGCTGGTACCCGCCACGGGCCGGATGAGGCAGATGATTCCGCAGCAAATGCTGGATGTTGGCCCCATTCGCTACGCAATTACATCAAACGGCGCCACGGCGGTGGATTTGGAAGAAGACCGGATTGTTTACTCCAACCGGATGACGCGGGAGGAATCAACCGGGATCATAGATTTTCTGGCGCCCTATGATGTGCTGGTGGAAGCCTACGCCCGGGGGCGTTCCTATGTGGATAAAAAACATTATGACCTGATTTCCAACTTTCAGGGATATCCCAAGGTTTTGATGGATTTGATTTTGAAATATCAGATTTTTGTGGAAGATCTTCCGCAGTTTTTGAAAAAGAACGGTTTTTGCCTGGAAAAGATCAATATCCCCTACATGGAGCCGGATGTGCACGAAGAACTGGTGGAAAAGCTGGGGAAGATGAAGGAATATGCCATTACGGCTTCTTTTCAGAACAACATAGAGATTAACGGCGCTTCCACCAACAAAGGCGACGCGCTCAGCCACCTGTGCGGGCAGCTTGGCATTTCCGCGGGAGAGGTCATGGCTTTTGGGGACGAGCGGAACGACCTGCAGATGATTGAATACGCAGGCTGCGGTGTGGCGATGGAGAACGGCCATGTATCGATCCGGCAGATCGCCGAATATGTCACCCGCTCCAATGACGAGGACGGCGTTGCCTACGCGCTTGAAAAATTGCTCGATATCCGCTGACTGCAAATGAATGCAAAAACCCCCGGCGATTCCGCTTTTGATACGGAACCTGCCGGGGGCTTTCTTTATTTTTCACCGGTTTTTCTTTTCTGCATATGATAGGCGATCCGGAGCATCTGTTTTTCAGGGAGGAACCTGCCGAAAAAGCGGGTGCATTTCATCAGCGCGCCCGGTACGATCACGAGCTTGTTCTCAAACATCATCCGAAGGGCGTATTCGGCGACATACCGGCTTTCCAGCCCCTTTACGCTGAATTTCACATCGGCGACCGCGTCGAACTCGGTATGAACCGGCCCCGGGCAGAGCGCGCAGATATGCACCTTGCTGCCGCTGCGCCGCAGCTCCTCATAAATGGCTTCCGTCAGGCGCAGGACGTACGCTTTGGAAGCGTAGTAGGAGGAAAGCAGCGGGCCGGGCTGAAACGCGGCGGAAGAGGCGACGTTCATAATGTAACCCGCGTCTTTCGCCTTGAAATCCTTTAGAAAGAGTTTGGTCAGAATATGCACCGCACGGATATTGGTGTCGATCATACGCAGTTCTTTCTGCAGGTCCGTCATATCAAACGCGCCGAAAACGCCCAGTCCCGCATTGTTGATCAGGATGTCGATATTTTCATCCCTGACCTGTTCATACAGCTCAAAGCAGGCCGATTCCACGGATAAATCCGCGCAGATAATCCGCACATCGGTTTTCAGCGATTCTTTCAGCTGCTCCAGCCGGTCGCGCCGGCGGGCGACCAGAATCAGGTCATAGCCCATATCGCTCAGAATCTTTGCCATATCGCGCCCCATGCCGGAGCTGGCGCCTGTAATGAAAGCTTTCATCTTCATTCTCCTGCCGCTGAGTTTTTCAATAACGGCATTTTCTATCCCGCTGATTTTCAAAATTGCCGTAGAATATCTGTGGATCTAAATATATTATACAAAAATCATGACTAAAATGCAAATTGTGAACAAAAAATCAAATGTTCACAACTTATTCATTGTTAATTCAAATATTTTGTGCTATACTACTACCGATATAGGATATTTTTTATACGCAGTACAACTTACAATAGGAAGACCGTCAGACCGGAGCCATCCGGATTGACGGTCTTTTCCGTTTCAGGATTACCCTTCGGACAGGAACTGCCGCAGGCAGCTGTGAAACGCGGTGGGGAGCGTGTAGGCTTCGGTCAGTTCCCCCCGCTCCACCCAGACCAGGCCGCCGGCCGAAACGGAGTTTTCCGCAACGACGCGGTAGTTGGCCATATGCCATTCAATATGCGTGAAAATATGCTTTGCAGCGGGAAGAGGTTCGATTTTCTGACAGGAGATGCCCAAAGTTTTCAACCATTCCTCCGCCCGCTGTGGAGAAAGTTTGCCGGGGGTGTTGGGGAATTCCCAAAGCCCGGCCAAAAGTCCCTTGTCCGGCCGTTTGCGCAGGGCGGTTTTGCCCCCGCAGAGAATCAGGAAGACGGTTTTCTCTTCTATTTTCCGCTTCTTTTTTTCCGCCTTTACCGGCAGCTCCAGCTCAATACCCTGTGCGTGTGCCGCGCAAAGGGAGGACAGGGGGCATTCGCCGCATTTGGGCGCGGCGTTCGGCAGGCACACCATGGCGCCGAGTTCCATCAGGGACTGGGTGAAGGCGCCCGCGCGCCCTGCGGGATAGATTTCACGCAGGCGGGCGGCAAAGCCCCGCTTGACGGAAAGCTCGCCGATATTCTCACGGCTGGCGGTGACGCGGGACAAAACGCGTAGGACGTTGCCGTCCACCGCCGGGGCGGGCCTGCCGTAAGCGATGGACGCGACGGCGCCCGCGGTGTACTCGCCGATTCCGGGCAGGCACAAAAGCTCCTCCGGCTGTTCGGGCAGAACCCCGCCGTACTGCTCCATAACGGCGCGCGCCGCTTTTTGCAGGTTGCGGGCGCGGCTGTAATAGCCTAAACCCTCCCACAGCTTCAGCAGCTGTTCCTCCGGCGCGGCGGCAAGCGCGGCAACGGTGGGCAGCTCCGCGGTGAAACGTTCGAAGTACGGCTTTACCGCTTCCACCCGCGTCTGCTGAAGCATGATTTCCGAAACCCAGACCCGGTAGGGCGTGGGGTTGTCGCGCCACGGAAGCACGCGCGCGTTGGCGTCGTACCAGGAGAGCAAAGGCTGTACGATTTTCTGCAATTGATCATTCATGAATGAGTTTATAATTCCTTATCGATTTATTTTTCCTTGATGGCGCCGCTGCGGTAAGCCTGAAGCAGCGCCGTCAGTTCTTCGATCTGACGGCTGAGGTCCGCGCCGTTGTCGGTGTCCGCTACGGTGACGCGCTGCTTGATCGCCTCCACCACCATGACCTTCGGGGAAGTTTCGCAAACGCTGCAGCCGGACTTGAGCGGCTTGTGCTCCGCAAGCGCCAGATAGCGCGAATTTGCAATAAAGGTGTATCCCCCGATGCCGGTCTGCGACTGGTAGGACTTGGAGATGCCGCCGTCGATCAGGAACAGAAGGCCGTCGCCCTTGACCGGCTTTTCCCCCGCCTTTACGGGGACGTGGCCGTTGATAATATGCGACGAGGACGGGTCAAGGCCGAATTCCTTTAAAAGCATTTCACAGGTGGAACGATGCTCAATATATGTATAGTAGGGATTCATTTCCTCCCGGTGCGTTTCGGGGGCGGCGATAAAATAGCGCTCAAAGGTGGCCATCTTCGTTTTTCCGAACAGAGGGGACTTTGCGCCGCACCACAGGTACCACATCAGGTCGCGCGCATTTTCGCGCTCGTGGGAGCCGGAGGGCGCGAAATAGGCGTTGCGCACCATGCCGTCCAGAAATTCCAGATATTCGCGCCCGGAATGCTCCTGCCCGTAAAGATGGATGACGTCAAGGCTGCCGTCCTCCCTGAGCGGAATGCACCCGTGGTACAGAAGGTTTGAATTGATGCGCAGGTACATGCTGCCGTGTGAATACAGGAAACGGATGTGTTTTTCCAACCGCTCGCTGTGGCTGAATGAAGAAGCGATGGTTTTCATCAGCTCGGTTTCCTCACGGGTCAGCTCCAGCGGATTTTTCGGATCCACCGTGGGAAAGAGCGTGTCGCGCAGGGGATATTCCAAACCGTCCAGTAGGACGGTTCCCTTTTCAAAATTGATTTTATCAAGAAGAATTCTGTGATCCATGCGGTATTCGGGATGTTTTTTTATGAGCTGGGCTTCCACCTTGAACTGGATGACTGCCATGGCCTTGTGCATTTTTGCCGCCAACGGGATATC
Organism: Ruminococcaceae bacterium UBA2656; assembly: GCA_002359465.1. Classification (GTDB taxonomy): domain Bacteria; phylum Bacillota; class Clostridia; order Oscillospirales; family Acutalibacteraceae; genus Caproiciproducens. The sequence goes on along the minus strand of DENA01000033.1, from coordinate 18,770 downwards.
CACAGGGTCGTACTGGTTTTCATCCAGAATATGGGGAATAAAGACCTCGCAGGGGTCGTTGCGGTAGGTCTGTTCTGCGAAAACGGACAGCGCGCGCAGGTTGATGCCGTAGCCGTCCTCCAGCAGGTCGAAATTGTTGTAGCTGATGCCCAGCCGGATGACATTGGCGATGCACGCCCAGTTGCCGGCGGCCGCGCCTATCCAGGAGACATCGTGGTTGCCCCATTGGATATCTACGTCGTGGCAGTTGATCAGCGCGTCCATAATCGCATCGGCGCGCGGGCCGCGGTCAAAAATATCGCCGATAATATGCAGCTTGTCGATCAGAAGCTGCTGAATCAGGTGACAGAGCGCGGTGATGAATTCCTCGCTCATGCGGGTCGCCACAATGGAGCGGATGATTTCGCTGTGATAGTGGGGCTTGTTGCTGGCGCCGTCCGCGTGGAGCAGCTCGTCGATAATATAGGCAAAATTCTCAGGCAGCTTTTTACGCACCTTGGAGCGGGTGTATTTGGAGGCGGCCTCCTTACAGACTTCCACCAGACGGTAAATGGTGATGCGGCACCAGTCGTCGAACGCCGCTTCGCTCTGCTTTGCGGCGCAGTATTCCGTTTCCGGGTAGTAGATCAGCTTTGCGAGCGCAGCGCGCTCGNNCCGCTCGCCTTCCGACATGGACTGCTCAAACAGCTCGTCAACCTTTTTCCGCACGACGCCGGACGCGCTCTTGAGCTGATAAAGAAATGCCTGATGCTCCCCGTGAAGATCGCTGAAGAAATATTCGGTGCCTTTTGGCAGGCTTAGAATCGCTCTGAGGTTGATAATTTCGGACGCGGCGGCCTGTGCGTTCGGGTAATCCTTGGCCAGGAGCTTTAAGTATCGCTCGTCAATCATGAAATTTGCCTCCTCATACTTAGAGCCTGTTTTTTCCCCTGTTAAGGAGAGGCTCTTATTCTGCCGGTCAATGCTCAGCGGATTTATTGTGATTATAGCATATATCAGATAAGTATTCTTGTTCAATTTGACGCTTTCCCTTATAGGATAGTATAATTTTAATAAAAAATCAATCGTAATGATGTAAAATAACCATGAATAAAAATGAAATTTAAGTTGTATCGTGGATAATTATACGGTATAATAAACGGAAAGCCAAAAATCAATAGAATAAACGGAGGGATTGTCCTTGTCAACCAAACAACCCGCAGCGGGCTATTTGCCTGATGAAAAACCGCCCTTTCTCAAGCTGCTGCTGTTCGCGTTTCAGCAGATTATCGTGATGTTTCCGGCTACAGTGCTGGTTGCGCTGCTCACCGGGTTCCATGTTTCCACCACGATTTTTGCAAGCGGACTGGCAACCATCGGATTTATCCTGATTACAGGAAGAAAAATCCCGCTTTTTTACGGATCGAGTTTTTCTTACATTACCGCGATCTGTTCCATTACGGGCGCAAAGGCGTTCGCCGGACCGGTAGCAGATGAAAAAATTGCCGCCGCGCAGTTCGGCATTGTCCTTTCCGGGCTGGTTTCCATTGCGGCCGGCATTATCATCAAGCAGTTCGGGCAGGAGGCAATTGAAAAAGTGCTTCCCCCAACCATTACGGGCAGCATTGCAATGGTGATCGGTCTTTCCCTTGCGGGCACGGCTCTGAGCAATCCCACGAACCTTCCGAACGGCGTGACCGACGCGACAAAAGCGCTTGCGCTGAACCTGTCGTGGACCATCTGCATTGTGACCCTGCTTGCGACAGTCCTTTTCTCCGTTTACCTGAAGGGCACCTGGGGCCAGATTCCGATTCTGCTCGGGCTGCTGACCGGATACGTTCTGGCGCTGATTCTCGGCGGCGCCAATGGGATCGCTTTCTGCGATTTCAATAAAATTCCGGAGACAAGCTCCCTGTTTTCCATTCCGGCGGTCGGCTTTGCGCTTCCGCATTTCACCCTGCCGAGAGCAAGCTGGGCGGCGGTCGCGGCGATCATGCCGATTGCGATTGCCACCATCCCGGAATCCACGGCGCATCTTTACCAGCTCGATATTTACGTAAACAACCTTGCAAAGCAAAAGAAATCGGATAAGCGGTACAATATTTCGGACAAGCTGGGACTGAACCTGATCGGCGACGGTCTTGGCGATATGATTTCCGGCGTTATCGGCGGACCGGCCGGCACCAATTACGGTGAAAATCTGAGCACCATGGCGATTACCAAAAACTTTTCCACACCGATGCTGATTGCGGCGGCGATTATTACCATGATTATTTCATGCTTTACCCCGCTTACCGCGGCGGTTTATTCCATCCCCAACGCGGTCATCGGCGGTATCTCCGTTTACCTGTTCGGTGTAATCGCTTCTCAGGGCGTAACGATTATGATCAGCAAGAAGGTTGACATGTTCGACTCCCGCAACCTCGCCATTATCGCGACCATCCTCACGATCGGCATCGGCGGCAGCTTCGCGTTTTCCGACGGCATGATTCCCATGTTCGGTGCGAAATTCCCGGCAATTGCCACGGCGGCGATTTTCGGAATCATCCTGAATCTGATTTTGAATATCGGAAGGGAAAAACCGGAGGCGGCGGAATAATCCTCCGATAGATAGAAATAAAGGATACCGCACAGCGGCCATGAGTACAGAGCGTACTCATGGCCGCTTTTTTGCGTGGCTTTTCATACAAGTCAACTTGTCCGCAGCGGGGAAACCTGAAAAAATAAAATAAAAGAAGTTTGGAAAAAAGTGTAACAAAACAGGGGCCTCCGTCGTTTATATAGTAAATGGAAAAATAAAAGCTTTCAAATGCGCGCATTGAAATAAATATTTAGGGAAAGAAGTGGTTCCGGTGGACGGGTAACGTTTAGGAAACTACTGTGAATTTCTGTTATTATAATTATTCAAAGCTTGTACCATTTTAAAGCCAACAAAAATAATTGTCATGTAGACAAATATTTTTAAAATAGATTCAATTGTTGAGAGTATAGGTAATAGCATAAAACTTTCCATTATTTTTTTCCTCCTTTCAGATTACTAAATGCATATACTCAAAAATTCTATTTTATAATTATTTATTATAACACTGTTAGAGTAGAAAATAAATACAAGGATACATTGAATTATCAAAGGATGATGACTTGATGCTTTGCTTTGTTCTTTTTGTTTTAGCAGCCATACTTTTCCAGATATGCATTTAGGGGGGGCTGGACAGAAGCATAGAATTGCTTTATAATGGAAATAAAGAATAAATCTATTGTGCGGGCGGAAAGCCCGCGGGAACAAGACTCAGTTTGGAAGGATATGATAAATTGCAACGCATAGAAAAGATGATCGATCATCCGGCACTTCCGTTCATCGCTTCTGCGGCCGTGCTTTCCGCGTTTTTAGTGCCGGCTGACTGGTATGCGTTTAAGGTTGTCGCCATCATCATTTATACTGTGCTTATAAACCGGGACAATATTGTGAAGCTGGTGCTCAAAAACACCGGAAAAAGCGATGAAATCAAAGAAGGCAACTTTCAGCTGCTGTGCGGGGTGCTGTGGTTCGTTCCCCTTATTTTAAGCTTTGTTTTCAGACAGTATTTTTTATTCTTCGCGATCACAGCATTCGTCGTCCTTTCCATTCCGCTGATCATGGAAATCGCCGAAGAAAGCAAAGCGCAAAATAAATTTGTCATTCGAAAAAAACAGGTGATTGACCTGCTTGCAATTTTCGCCTGTATTGCTTTCGTAGTCTTCGTAGTCAATATTGCTTCTTTTAGCGGGAAATAGCCAAAGGCAAAAAGATAAATAATCTTCCCTTGATGTAAGGCCACGGGTACCGCAGGGTATTCGTGGCCTTACCCTTATATTGACCTGCTTTTGTACTGAATCTCTTTTTAATTTGTCAAATTATCATTAAGTTGTTATAATGATAACAATTTAATTCCTATAGCAATTTCATAAATGCGGAAAAGATCCCGGTATCACCCCGCCGAAGGGGGTGATACCATCCGTTTTTTCCAGTTTTTTATTTGTAATTGCTATAATATACAAATAAGAGAGGAAATGAAAGTGCTGATTTTTATACAGGCCATCCAAAATGAGTCGGACCGCAGTTTTGTGGAAGAGCTTTACAACAATTACGGCAGCACCATGTTATACATAGCACAGGGCATTTTAAAGGACAGAAGCCGCGCGGAAGACGCCGTTTCCCAAGCATTTGTAAAAATAATTGATAATTTACAAAAATTTCGCTTTGAAAACTGTAACAAAACCAAGGGGTTAGTCGTTATCATAGTGAGGCATATTTCTTACGATATGCTGAAAAGCGAAAAACGCAGGCATAGCGTTCCATTGGAGCAGCTTGAGGCTGAAATCGCCGGAGCCGGGGACGACGCCCCGCTGGAATCTCTCGTTTCCGCGGGAAGCTATCATTTTGTTATGGATTGCCTTTCCTGCCTGAACGACCGTTACAGGGATGTGTTAAGGCTGAAGCTGATTTATGAGTATAAGGATGAAGAAATCGCGAAAATGCTGGCAATTTCTCAGGAAAATGTCCGCGTTCGGTTTCAGCGCGCCAGAAAGGCGCTTATGGAAGAAATGAGCAGGAGGGGGAAAGGCAATGAATGAATCGGAAATCAACATCCGACTGTTTGACACACTTCTGAAAGCGGCGGCAGCGGAGGATTTTCAGAATGAACTGGACGCTTTGCCGTCTGAGCAGGAACTGAACAGGGGGTATGCGCTCTCGGAACAGCTTGAGAAAGGAATACGGAGCCTTATAAAGGAAAGCAGCAGCCGGAACAGGAGAAAGAAGCTTTCGCGGCTTGCGAAACGGGCGGCGGTCATTGCCGCCATTGTCATCCCGATTTCCATAGGCAGCCTGCTGAGCGTGGAAGCCAGCAGGAACGCCATTTTCAATTCCGTACTGGAATGGAAAGCCGAGCATGTGGATATCCATTTTCAGGAAACGACAAGCGGCACTTCCGGCGAAGAGCCCCCTGCCGGTGAACGGCTGGAAGTTTGGGAACCGCAGTACCTGCCGGAAGGATTCTTTGTGGCGGAGGAAAAGAATGTCGGGCCTGTCCACATGATCACTTATGAAAACGGGAAGGGCGCTTCCGTAACCTTTACGCAGACGCCTTTGGACAAGGCGGGGAAAATGTCGATCGACTCCGAGCATACCACTTACCATGAAATCACCATAAAAGGGGAAAAAGCCGTTCTGTTTGAGGCGACAAGGGCGGAGGACAGATCCTATGTCCTGTGGCAGAGCAAAAAAACCAGTCTCGTGCTCAGCTCCGCGATTTTAAAGAACGAATTGATTCGGATTGCCGAAAGCGTAGAGCCGCAAAAATAAATTTAAAAAAGTTTGGAAAAAAGTGTAACAAAACAGGGGGCTCCGTCGTTTATATGTTAGAAGGAAAAATAATTGATTTCAAATGCGCATTGAAATAAATATTTAGGGAAAGAAGTGGTTCCGGTGGACGGGTAACGGGGTGAAAAATTCCTCCATTCATTTCCGCTCGAATATAAACAGTTGACAAAATGAAGGAGAATAAAAATGATGAAACATAACATGAAAAAAATAATCAGTTTGGTTCTTGTTTTGGCAATGACGCTCGCTATTTCCGTACCGGGCTTCGCGGCGGAAAAAGATAATCAAAATGCCAAAACGACGCGAATAAAAGAAATTTCTACTGAAGTTACAGATATCTCTCGTGAAGAATTCTTGAAAAGTTTTGCTGAGCAAAAGGGAATTTCGTTTGCAGAAGCGGATCAAATTGATAAGACACAAACAAAAACATCTTATCAAAAAGAGCTTGAAATGCAAAGAGTATCGCTCAAAAATTCCGCTGTTATTATGATTTCTCCTAAAAAAACACTGTATAAAAAAATACGGAAGACATTTAATACTGGAAGTAGCGGTGCTTTTAAATCTCAAGTTACTACTGTTATCAATGCCAAACTTGAACAATATGAATCGAGCAGTTTTGGAACTTATCAAAAATTTACGGAAGTAATTGATCTGGGTTCAAATGCATCTTGCTCAGGGTCATATACTTGGAATGAGACTGCCCAATCAGCATCCATCGATTATGATACGGGGTATGAAAATAAAATTGTAATGATGGTCGCTGGGGTAATTGAAACTGAAATATCAGCCTCTCTTCAAGCAGGTGCAGAAAAATCGGGATTCACTTTTGGTGGTTCTATAGGAGGATCCTATATCTTTAGAAAAGATGTGGATTTGGATTATACTTTTAGCTCAAATTATAATTAATCATTAATCTTTGAGGGGGGCGGGTGGGCATGAAATTTATAAAGCATTTCACAAAGCGTGGAGTAATACTGGGAACTGTAGTGTTTTGCTGCTTTGCACTCTTGCTGGCCGGATTCTCTTTATTTGGAAGTCGTCAGGAACCGGAAACCGCACGGTACAGCGGCAAAAACGGCAGCATTCATGTACAGTTTACCCGTTACCGGGACTATGACATGTTTTTGCAGAAAAAGTCACCGGATATCTGGATTTATGATTCGAAAGAAGAAATCCAGAATGTGAAAGGTTTTATCGCGGGAGAGGTTCTTTTGGAAGGACGCTGGGAAAACGTACCGCGTTGCAGTATTAAACTGGTTCGCACAAACGAAGAAACTGTCAGCGATATTTTACTTATGAACATGACGCCTGACCAAAAGGAAAATCCGCATCTTCCTTTTACGATATACGACTATTACGATCCCGGGAGAAATCTTTACAAAACCGCGATGGTCCGGTTGGCAGGAAGGGATTATGAGGTCCCTGTAAATTTGGAATAAAAAGATAAAAGCGCACAGAACAGAATGGACAGGCGGCCACGGGTACCGCAGGGTATTCGTGGCCCCATGCTTTTGGTTGATGGTAAGGGGAATACTCATGATCTTGGTATTACAGAAGAATCATATAAAGGAACTTACCCAATGGTAGTTAACCAATAGACATAAGTCTGGACAGTCGGCCGGAGGAAGTTCTGGCCGACTGTCCTTCAAATTAATTCACATAAAACGAATAGGGGGTATGTTGTGGGTACTAAAAAAGATTGACTTTTTTTTCGGGTTTTGCCGGGAGTTTTTTATATTCTGACGATCCTGCCCCAATATAGGGGGTATTTTTTCATGGCATTTCTGCTGCTGTATGCTTTTCCCGATTTTTTGGAACAATACCGTTTTATTATAACAAGAAAAAAATTTACAGTAGGATGGCGCTGTACATTATGGATTCTGCTTATTTTTACGGCTTTAACCATGGTGCTGCTTTTTCAGGGGAACTTTTTCTATCATGCATTGATAACAATGGGAGCAGTGACTTTGGCGAACGCTAAAAGATGATTTTACGGAATGTTATCAATCAATTATGCGGAGGGCTGGTTCGGATTGCTGAAAGCCGGAGCAGCAAAAATAAATTTAAAAAAGTTTGGAAAAAAGTGTAACAAAACAGGGGGCTCAGTCGTTTATACAGTAGAAGGAAATAAATTGAAAAGGAAGGTAATCTTTATGAAAACAAAACTGATGGCCCTCGTCACTGCCCTTGTTCTGCTGATTTCAGTGAATGTCCCCGCGTTTGCCACGGTAAAGCCAAAGTCCTCTGATTCCGGTATCCACATTATGTATACGAATACCGACAGCGCGTCGGCCTACCTGGATTTTTCCGGTACCCGGGCGGATTGTTCCGCGATTGTGGAAGGGAAAAGCGGCACGACCAAAATCACCGCTACCGTTTACCTGAAACGGGTGGTCGGGTCTACAAAAACAACCGTCAAGGCCTGGACGGGGCTAAGCGCTTCCGGCGATTCGTTTTCTTTCGACAAATCGTACTATGCCGCCAGCGGGTACAACTATGAACTGGAAATAAAGGCAAAGGTCTACCGCAACGGCACCGTCGAAAGTATCAGCGTTTCCGACACGGCCTATTGCGGGTAGATTTTTCCGGCATCTGAAAAAAGGGGCCAAATGCGCGCCGCTCACTGCTTCCGTTCGGGGGTTCGCGCAGAAAAATCAGGATTGCGGAGCCCGAATCTTTAAAATGAAGAGGGAGAAGCCGTAAAAAGCACTTTGCTTTCGTTCATGCTTTTAAGAAAGAGGGGAATTGATCTGAAAAAATCGGAGAATAACACGATGCTCCGCATTGTTATACTCTTTCTTGGATTTATCCTGTACGTTTATAACCAAACCTTTTTATCTCCGCAATCAATGGTTTCGAAAATCTCCATTGCGGCATCGCTGATCCTCATTATCGGCGCGCCTTTGATTCGTCTTCCATCGGAGAAACGGGAAAAGAACAGCCAGCTTCATGTGGGGCTTGCCTTGATCTGCTTTGGACTGCTTGTTTTGGCCGTTTCTCTTCTGCAACTGAACAGATAATCACCCGGGGCTGTTCTGAAATTGAAAAAAACCCGATTCAGCTGATTACACCTGGCTTAAGGTCAGTACTTAAAACCTCCTTTATATTAAGAGCCGCCGTTTTGCCGGAAAACGGCGGCTCTTAATTTCATATGGTGTTCCTTCTGCGTCCGTTTCTTGCGGGCGTTTTTTTGTTTTTACAGCAGTCACAAAAAAACTATTTAATTTAAATAAAAATAATCCCGAAATATTTATATGATTATTTGCATCTGACAAATTATTCTATTGAATATCGAAGAATTTCTGATATAATAATAAACAATATTTACAAAATTTTACAGTTAAGTGTTTTAAAGAAAGAAGGCAGCCCGGTGAAAATCAGAAAATACCTCGCTATTTTGCTGGCTGCTTTTTCAATTTTACCTATGATTTTTGTCATGATGTTCAGCGTCGGCTTTTTTCAGCGCAATACCTCGGAGCTGCTCCAGGCGAACGTGACAACCACTGCGACACAGACGGTGAACGACCTGGATCAGTTTTTCAGCCAGCGCAAAATGGCGTTGGAGGTGGCGTCAGCCCTGCCGGGGGTAAAAGAGCTTCTGGTCTCTTCCAACGCGGGAGCTCCGGAAAAGGACCTTGCGCAGTACCGCGCCGTAACAGTCAATACGTTTAAAACGATGACCGAAAAGCAGACCATTGACGGGCAGGGGAATTCAAAAGGCAATTTTGTCAGACGCTCCAGCCTGATCAACGGGGACGGCGTAATTATCGCCTCCGACGACAGCCGCCTGATCGGACAGCCCTCTTTCGTCAAAGTGGACATGCGTACGGTTCCCGCATACGGAATGTATATTTCCGATATTATGCACAGCTCCGACTTTATCGACGACCAGAATTATTTTGTCATCGCGGTGCCGATCTATATTGACGGCGTTTATCAGGGTTCGATCCAGTCTTCCGTTGATATGGTTTATTTTGATACTGTCAGCCGCCAGACCTTTATGGAAACGGGACGGACTGTCATACTGGACGGAAAGGGCAGCGTTGTAAGCGGAAATATACTGGACGTGGGCCAACGGATGTCGAACGGGGACCGAATAAAACCGAAAGGGAATCTCAGCAACCAAAAGCTGGAGGACATTGACCTTGACCGTTTTCCCAACGGCGTTATCGATTTTTGGGCGGGAGGAAAGGAAAGATTCGGCTACTATTCCCGCATCGCCGGGAAAGACTGGATGATTATCAGTTCCGTGGAGAAGGAAGAGCTGATACGCCCGTTACAGGGCATCTTCAGAATTTACTTTGCGGCGCTTTTGGTGATAGCGGCAGCGCTGATCAGCTGCGCCTACATTGCGGCCAACCGTTTTCTGAATCCGCTCAGGGACATGTCCGCGGAATTTATCCAGGTGGAAAAAGGGGATTACCAGACCCGGCTGCCCGACGGTTACAAAGGGGAGTTCGCCGAAATGGCGTCCTCCTTTAACCATCTGATCGAAAAGATAAAGGAGGATACCGATGTGCTGAAGGTCAGTGAAGCGCGGTATGCGCTGATTATGGAGGAAACCAACCAGGTTGTCTTTGAATGGGACATCCGACAGAATCATATCTACCATACGGTATACTGGACCAATAAATTCGGCTTTTCCACTGTGGCGCAGGTTCCCGGTTCCGATATTCCCGATTTTGAGCAGGTTCATCCCGCCGACCGGGAGGTGATGTCTCAGCTCTTCCGTAAGATTAAGGAGGGCGGTCAGCCCGGTCCCATTGACGTGCGCATGAAAAACGTCAGCGGAAAATATATCTGGTGCACCGTCCACATCAAGATTCTGTACGATGAGAACAGGGAGCCGTACCGCGCGATCGGGCTGATCGTGGACACCGACCATCAGAAAAAGATGATGCAGAAGCTGGAAAGCAAATCAAAAATGGATTTGCTGACACAGCTTTACAACAAGGTTACCACCGAATCCATGATTGAGGCTTGTCTGAAAAATTCGGAGAAAGACACCCTTCACGGCATGATTATTATCGATATTGATAATTTCAAGGATATCAACGATACGCTGGGTCATATTTTCGGCGACGCGGTCCTGAAAAAGGTTTCGTCGGATATTAAGCGTCTGTTCCGCGTGTCGGATATTGTCGGCCGGACGGGCGGGGACGAATTTATCATTTTTATAAAAGATATCGATTCACCCGAGCTGCTGAAAAGTAAAATGAACGATGTCTGCGGAATTTTTCACAGCGCCTATACAGGCGAGGACGAAACGTATAAAATTTCTGCAAGCGTGGGCGGGGCGTTTTACCCGTACGGCGGCACAAGCTTTCAGGAGCTTTACCGCCATGCGGACGAGGCGCTTTACTGCTCGAAAAAAAGCGGAAAGGATCAGTACTGTCTGTATGAGGACAGCATCTTGAAAGCTGCTCTATAAGCTGCCCGGAGCACTCAATACCGCCGTGCGGAAAGCATGGCGGTATTTGTACATTATTATAGAAATTAGAATGAATTTCGTTATCTCCCCCGCCTCCGGCGGGGGAGATAAGTTTAAAATAAATGGAAAAAATAAATTTAAATATATAAACAAAAATCAAGAGAAAACATTGTGAATTATAATTGCACTAAACAATTAAAAAATTTTTAATGTCTACCGATAATTATGATAGGGAAAATATAATATTTGGCTCAAATCCCAATCTTGTGAAGGAGTGAGTTCTTTGAAAAGGAACTGGAAAATTCGGAAGAAAAGTCTGGGTTCTCTTTTATCCGTGTTCTTTATCGGTACGCTGGCGGTTGCACTGACCGTTGTTGTATCCATCAATACCGTTTTTACCAACCGTATTTTTGAAGATACCTATGAGGAACAGAATAGAACCGCCATGCAGGGTTTAAAAAGCATTCTGTCCAACTATGAAGTCAATCTGCAAAGCGCCGGGAAGGAACTGGCGCAGAACACCGATTTTCTGGATGCGGTGGCCGGCGGAAATCAGTACAGCATTGTGGAAGCCATGAAAAATGAGATCAAGGCATATAATATCAGCTATGCCTTTGTGACGGACGCGCAGGGGAAGCTGCTGTATTCCACAACCACAGACTTTGACCTTCCGGAATTCTCCAGGCTGAGCCATGTAAAAAAGGCCATGGAGGGGAAAAACGTGATTGTCAATGAGGCGATTACCGGAAAGACGCTCGGCATCTGCTGCGGCACGCCCATCAAGCGGTACGGCAATCTGATCGGCATGATTTCCACCGTGCAGTCGCTGGAGGACCATAACGTGATTGACCAGCTCAAGCAGTATACGGGCTGCGATTTTACGGTGTTTTACGGCGACGAGCGGGTCAACACCACCCTGATGAAGGGCCAGAAGCGCCAGACCGGAACTAAAATGGACGCCGCGATCGTGCAGAAGGTTCTGACCGGAAAACAAAGCTACACAGGAAAGTCGGACGTGCTGGGTACTTCCATGATGGTCAATTATGTGCCGATTCTGGGCGATGACGGAAAAGCGGTGGGCGCAATGTTCACGGGAAAAAGCATTGCCGCGACGGAACAGCGGTTCATGCAGACCGTAGCCGTTTCCGTCGGCGCGGCGCTTTTGGTCATGCTGATATCCACCGTCGGTTTGAGCCGCATTGTCAGAAAGAGAGTGAAAAAACCGCTGAACCAGGTGGTCGGTCTGGCCAACAGCATGGAGCGCGGCGAAATCGGAATCAGCAACAGGGACGCCGTCGCGCTTACTGTCGAAACGAAGGATGAAGTCGGTCAGGTGGCCGGAGCGCTGCAAAACACACTGGGCAGCCTGCAGCGGTATATCGGGGAAATTTCCGGCGTGCTGAGCGCCGTTTCGCAGGGGGATCTGACGGTAAAAACCCGGATGGAATACTTTGGGGATTTCACGGAAATCAAGAGTGCGCTCGACCAGATCATCGATTCGCTGAACGCGGTGTTTGCCGATATTGACCAGGCCGCGGAATCCGTTTCCGCACGTTCGGAACAGATTTCCAGCGGGGCAACAGCGCTGTCACAGGGCGCGGCGGAGCAGGCCGGCGCCACGGAACAGCTCTCCGCGACAATTACGGAAATTTCCGCCCAGATACAGAAAACTGCGCAGAACGCGGCCGTTGCCAGTTCCATTGCGAAAGAGTCTTCCGATGCGGTGGAACAGGGAAACAGGGATATCGATGAAATGCTTTCCGCAATGAACAACATTGATTCGGCGTCTGCGGAAATCCGGAAGATCATTAAAACAATCGAGGACATCGCGTTCCAGACCAATATNNCAATATTCTGGCGCTCAACGCCGCCGTGGAGGCGGCAAGGGCAGGCTCGGCGGGCAGAGGCTTCTCCGTCGTGGCGGACGAGGTGCGGAATCTGGCGGGCAAGAGCGCGCAGGCCGCGGGGCAGACGGCGAAGCTGATCGAAAACACGATCTCGCTGGTAAACAACGGGATGGATGTGGCGAATTCCACCGCGGCGTCCTTCCGGCAAATCAGAAGCCGGACGAACGAATCCGCCGGACTGATTTCGGAAATTTCAAAGGCAACCGGCGAACAGGCCGCCGCCGTGGAGCAGGTGACTCTCGGTATTGAGCAGATTGCGCAGGTCGTACAAACAAATTCCGCAACGTCCGAGGAAAACGCGGCGGTCAGTCAGGACCTGTCCGCGCAGTCCCGCCGTCTGCGCGAGCTTGCCGCAAGGTTCCGGCTGAGGGGCGCTGCCGGCACGGTTAAAAATGAGCGTACGAAACCGGCTGTTCCGGTGAAGCTTGCCGTACCCAAGGAGAGCGCGGCGTTCTGTACGGTGCCGCCGATTGAAAAATNNAAGCAAAGGAGCCGCCATGCCCGGCATGGCGGCTCCTTTGCTTTGTTTACATAACAGGAGGATTCTCCGGATTGGAATACGGTCCGACGGGAACCAGTCCCAGCTCCGCAGGGTTGATCTGGTTCGTCTGGATTGCGCGGTCGCGCAGGAAAATGTAAAGCTCCGCCATGGTTGCCTCATAATAGGGAAGGACAAACAGCATACCGACGCCGAAGCAGACGGCCCCGAGCAGAAACCATCCAATAAAGGAAAGGCCCAACACGAAGATCGCACCCTTTTCCCCGTTTGTCATGATGCGGCTGATTTCCCGCGCCCGGGTGCCGGGAATGTTCGGGTTGTCGGCAAGGATATACTGCACCATTGAATATTCCAGCCCTTTGATGATGCCGGGGATAATCAGGAGCAGCGTCCAGAGAAAGATGAAAATGTACGTCACCAGCATGGCGCCCACACTGGTAAGGTAGCCGCGGTTAAACCCGCTGAACATCGTACTGAAATCGGTTACGCCGAAGTGGTTCTGCACAAAAAAGCGGGATACGCCGACGGTAACGGGCAGGGCGACAAAAACAAAATAAAGGAATCCGGCGAAGGACATCAGATTGACCAGCCCGCTCCGTGCCACGATTCCTGTAATATCCGCGCCCGGATTCACCTCCACCAGATTAAAACCGGATGTGAGCCTTCCTGTAACCGACGAGTACGCGCCAGAAATCACCATGGCAAGCAGCGTTACCCCGAACGCGGTCCAGTAACGGCCGCCCAGCGCGATTTTTGCATTGGATTTCAGAATTCCTCTGTCCCACATAACAATATCCCCCTTCGTGTAGTGAAAAATATTCCGCCGTCTTTTCGGAACGGCATCGGAAAAATATGCTTTTGCATACGCGCTTTGCTTTCTGGGTATGTAAAAGCATATCAAGGTGCTCCCGTAAAAGGTGCGGCGGAATTTATATGCTGTTTGATTATATGTTGCTTTTCGGTAAGTTAGTCGATCGGGTCATTGTTCCACGCGTACATTTTGCGCAGTTCCTTGCCGACTTCCTCAAGCTGATGGCTTGCGCCGATGCGGCGGCAGGCGTTGAAGTGCGAGCGGCCGTTCTTGTTTTCCGCAATCCACTTGGAAGCAAAGGTGCCGTCCTGAATTTCGGTGAGGACTTTCTTCATTTCCTTCTTTGTTTCTTCGGTAATAAGGCGCTTGCCGGTTTCATAGTCGCCGAACTCCGCGGTGTCGCTGATGGAGTAGCGCATGAGGGAGAAGCCGCCCCTGTAGATCAGGTCAACGATCAGCTTCATTTCATGGATACACTCAAAATAGGCATTTTCCGGCGCGTAGCCCGCTTCCACAAGGGTCTCAAAGCCGGCCTGCATCAGGGCGGTCACGCCGCCGCAAAGCACGCACTGTTCGCCGAACAGGTCGGTTTCCGTTTCAATTTTAAACGTGGTTTCCATAATGGCGGCTCTTGCGGCGCCGAGTCCCGCGCCGTAGGCAAGGCCGATATCGTGCGCGTGGCCGGTGACATCCTGCTCAACGGCGATCAGGCACGGCACGCCCTTGCCGGCGACATATTCGCTGCGCACGGTGTGGCCCGGGCCCTTCGGGGCGATCATGAACACGTCGACATCCTTCGGCGGCTTGATCTGGCCGTAGTGGATATTGAAGCCGTGGGCAAACGCAAGCGCTTTTCCCTCTGTAAGGTAAGGAGCAATATCTTTCCTGTACATGTCCGCCTGGCGCTCATCCGGAATTAAAATCATAATAATGTCCGCAGCCTTTGTGGCTTCCGGAACACTCATAACCTTTAGTCCGGCAGCTTCCGCTTTCGCTTTGCTTTTGCTGCCTTCATAAAGGCCTACTACTACATTTACGCCGCTGTCGTGTAGATTCAGCGCGTGGGCATGGCCCTGGCTGCCGTAGCCGATAATAGCGACGGTTTTACCTTTGAGCAGATTGATGTCGCAATCTGGAGCATAATAGATTTTTGGCATTTTAAATTCCTCCTTGCCTTACGGCAAAATATTAACGAAACACTTAGGCGGCAAATCGCTGCATAAGGGTTGGTTGGCTTGTGTCAGCTGTTTTGTTTGCGGGCGGTTGTCGCGCCCTTTTCAATGGCAAGGGTGCCGGCGCGGACGATTTCCTTAATGCCGTAAGGTTTTAAAAGGCTGATGAGCGTCTGGGTGTGCTCGTCGTTGTCCGTCAACTGGATGGTTAGCGAGGTAGTGGCCACATCGACGATCTGGGCGTGCATCAGCTCCACGATTTTCATGATTTCGGAGCGCTGCTTTGTCAGGCAGTTTACCTTGATCAGCGACAGTTCAAAGCTGATGAACATATCCGGCTGAAGCACCTTGACCTTGATGACGGGAATCAGCTTGTTGAGCTGTTTTTCAACCTGCTCCACAATATATTCGTCGCCGTTCACCACAATGGTGATACGGGAAATAGCGGGGTCTTCGGTAATACCGACGGCCAGGCTGTCAATGTTGAAGCCGCGGCGGGAAAACAGGCCGGATACCTTGGACAGGACGCCCGGCTGATTTTCAACCAGAATGGAAAGGGTGTATTTCATATCGCTGCCCCCTATATCGTGGGCGCGTCGGGACTGACCCGGCACACCAGGATGTAAGCTTTGTCGGATGCGAGCATTTTCCCCGCCAGGCGTTCCGCTTCCCCGTTGGAGGTGGCCAGCGCCGCGCGGATGCCGTAGGCTTCAGCAATCTTTACAAAGTCGGGGTTGCCGCCCAGCGTGGTCAGGGCGTAGCGGCTGCCGTATTTATTGTCCTGTATTTCCTTCACCATACCCAGACGGTCGTTCTGCATGACGATGATTTTAATGTTCACATCGTTCTGGCACAGCGTGCCGAGCTCGCACATGGCCATCTGGAAGGAGCCGTCGCCGCAGATGCACAGCACCTGCCGTTTTGGCTTGGCCAGCTTCGCGCCGATGGCGGCGGGAAGCGCGTAGCCCATGGTGCCCAGCCCGCCGGAGGTGAGGAATCGTCCTTCCTTTACATTGAAATTGCGCGCGGCCCAAATTTGGTTCTGACCCACGTCGGCGGTCAGAATCGCATTTTCCTCCATCATGGAGGAAAGCACGCGCATGAAGGAGCGCGGCTCCACAAAACCGCTGCCGTTGTCCGGTTCGCCGCCCAGAGTGAATTCCGCTTTATACCGCAAAACGGTGTCAATCCATTCCTGAGGAACGGAGACGACGCTCTGTTCAATAAAATCACGCAGAACCAGCCGGATGTCGCCGACGATCGGAATATGCGCGGTCATATTTTTGCCGATTTCGGCGGGATCGATGTCAATATGGATAATGGTTGCCTGCTCCGCCATCTGCTCCGGCGCGGAAACCGCCCGGTCGCCCACCCTTGCGCCGCAGAGGATGATCAGGTCGGCCTCGTGCATGGCGCGGTTCGCGTTTTTATGGCCGTGCATGCCGATCATGCCCAGATACAGCGGGCTGTCCATCGGAACCACGCCGATGCCCATCATGGTGGAAACAACGGGGATTCCGCTGTTCTGCGCAAAAGCGACCAGCTCGTCCCTTGCGCCGGCAAGCACCACGCCGCCGCCGCAGACGATCAGCGGGCGTTTCGCCTGTGCCATTGCGGCAAGCGCCTTTTTAATCTGCATGGCGTGCCCCGTGGTGCGCGGTTTGTAGCCGATGATGTTCGCCTTTTGAGGATAGACAAACTCCGGTACCGCCGCTGTCTGGATATCGACCGGAACGTCGATTAAAACAGGCCCCGGCCGTCCTGTGGAGGCAATATGAAACGCTTCTTTGAAAATTCGCGGAAGATCCGCGGCGTTTTTTACCAAATAAGAGTGCTTTGTAAACGGTTCGCAGGCGCCGGTGATGTCCGCTTCCTGAAAGACGTCGCGTCCCAGAAGCTCGGAACTGACCTGCCCCGTGATGACGATCAGCGGGATGGAATCCATGTATGCCGTGGCAATGCCGGTAATCAGGTTGGTCGCGCCCGGTCCGCTGGTTGCGACACATACGCCGGGCAGTCCGCTCGCGCGGGCGTAGCCGCTGGCCTCATGGGCCGCGTTCTGCTCCTCGCGCACCAGCACGTTTTTGATCGGCGAGCGGTAAAGGTAATCAAGGAAAGGGCAGATTGCCGCTCCGGGATAACCGAACGCGATCTGCACGTTTTCATTTTTCAGGCATTCCGCCATTATTTCTGCTCCGCTTATCAAAAACAGTCACCTCAATCATTAATTCATTACAGCGGCTCCGAGTGGGCCCCCTCCCCGAGGGGGCTGGCAGGCGAAGCCTGACTGGGGGAGTTGCTCCCTCAGTCACGCCGGACGCACCGCCGGATGTATTTCTAATTATTATATGGTTTTTGCCTTTATGAGTCAAGAAGTTTTACCCATTTGAATTGCTGAAATCCTTTTTTTCTGCTTTGGCTCCGGCCGGGCCGGGAAATTGCCGGCAAAAATTCTTGTTTTTAATTATGGTTCGTTATGGCCCGGTAAAGCAGAACGCCCGCCACGCTCAGAATTCCGATCGCCGCCAAAAGCACCGCCGCCTGAAAATAATTCCCGCTGAAAAGCGCCCAGCCGCCGAAGGAGCAGGCAAGCAGGGACGGAACGCGCGCGAGCGTTGAAATCAGCAGAAACCTGCCGAAGTCCTGTGGGATAAGGCCGGCGGAAAAAACGAACAGGCGCTTGGGTGTGCCGGGAATCAGAAAGACAATCCAGTACAGCGTGCTGCGCGTTTTGGCGCTGCGGAAATGGAGAATGTGCTTTTGCTGCGCGGGCGTAAAAAACAGGTTGATAAGCCGATGACCGAAAATTTTTGTAAAGTAGAAAATCATGGTGGTCGATACCACCACGGAACAGAGGGTGAGCAGGCTGCCCTGCACCCGGCCGAAAGCGTAACCCCCGGCAATGGTGGTCAGCTCCAGCGGAATGGGGAGAAAGCCCTGAAGAATCTGAATGCCGAGAAACGCGGCGCGGCCCATTGCGCCCTGGCTGCGGATAAAGCTTTCAAACCGGCTGGGATTTGAGACCAGCGCCAGAAGTGGCCTGCAAAGAATGACGGTAAACCAGATGAAAAGCGCCGTGACCGCAAGAAGCACAGCCCCGCCCAAAAGCCTGTCGCGAAGGGTTGGTTTTGCCGCTTGAGGCAGATCGGCGGCTGTGATCTCCGGCAAAGGGCCGGACTTTTTCTTTTTGGACCCTGTTCGAAGAATCGTCACGGCATAGCCCCGCTTCCGATAGCAATTTCAAATAAGAACTGGAAAAACGGATGTTATCTCCCCCCGCCAAAGGCGGGGGGAGATAACAAAATTTGTTCCACTGCAGTTTTAGAATTGCTCCATATAAAATATTATACCATAAGTTTACGGAAGCAGCACAGGTAAATTGCATTGGAATGAATAAAAATACAGCGGATATATTTCAAAAAATATGTGCAATCTGGCTTTACGCCATCCTCGGGACTCCCTTACCCGGCGGATTTTACGGAAAGCATTTGACAAAGCGGAAACAAGCGGGTATAATAACAGTAATTCAATATTCGTGCAGGGGTGCTGATGAAATTCGGCTGAGAGTAGCTTGTAAGCTTAACCCTAAACCTGATCCGGATAATGCCG
>DENA01000005.1:485-17839 GCA_002359465.1 Ruminococcaceae bacterium UBA2656 | reverse complement strand
GAGGACAGCGGCTATATGGCCAGAGTCGCTTTTGTCATGGATAAGCTTCTCAGAAAAATTGGGCTCTCCGGCCGCAGCTTTGTACCGATGCTGATCGGGTTTGGCTGTTCCGTTCCCGCTATTATGGCTACGCGCACGCTTTCCAGCGAACGCGACAGGAAAATGACTATTCTTCTGACGCCTTTTATGAGCTGCAGTGCAAAGCTGCCGATTTACGCGGTGTTTACGGTTGCGTTTTTCCCCAGACACCGCGCGTTGGTGATGATTGTCCTCTATGTTACCGGCATCATCATGGGTATACTCAGCGGGCTGATCCTGAAGAGTTCCGTTTTCCATGGGAATCCGGTTCCCTTTGTCATGGAACTGCCAAACTATCGTCTTCCCAGTGCGAAAAGTGTGGCACTGCTGATGTGGGATAAGGCGAAAGATTTCTTAATGCGCGCATTTACCGTCATCTTTGTGGCAACCATTATCATATGGTTTCTTCAGACCTTCGACACGCGCCTTAATGTGGTGGCCACAAGCGCCGACAGCATGCTCGCCGGGATCGGCAAGCTGATCGCGCCGCTGTTCGCACCGCTCGGCTTTACCGACTGGCGCGTTTCCACCGCCCTGATCACCGGGTTTACGGCCAAAGAGGCAGTTGTAAGCACTCTGGCGGTTCTTACGGGAACCAGTGTTTCCAATTTGCCGGACGCGCTTGCAAAGCTGTTCACCCCTCTGACCGCGTGGTCGTATCTTACCTTTACACTGCTTTACACACCCTGTATAGCGGCAATCAACGCGGTCAGGCATGAGATGAACAGCGTGAAAAATGCAGTGGCTATGGTGTTTTACCAGACGGGTATTGCTTGGATTGTATCGTTTTTTGTTTATCACATTGGACTCTTGATTTGCCGGTAGCGGCGGAATGGAGCGTTATGCAATTTATAGATTATGCTATTCTGGCAGGAATTGCTGTGTTGCTTGTGTTTGCAATTCGGTATTCCTATCGGCACAGGCATGAATGCTGCGGGGATTGTTCCCACTGTTCTTCGTGCGGAGCGTGCAGCCGGAAAGATAAGAAATGAAACGCAAGGTCTCTCTTTTACCGGACAGGTAAAAGAGAGTTTTTTCTTATTTTGACACTATTCAAACACGCTGTGCTGTGATAAAATAGAAACGCTGCAATTGGGCTGCAAAATTGGCTTGGGGAGATAGAAGGATATGGAAGAAACAAGGCATCATTACGGGCTTTTCACGACGGTTACCATGATTATCGGCATTTGCATCGGTTCCGGAATTTTCTTTAAAAGCGACAATATTCTGGCGGCTACCGGAGGAAGCGTACCGCTGGGTGTGCTTGTCTTTGTACTGGGTGCGACCAGCATCATTTTCGGTGGGCTNNGACCCGGTGGTATCATCACTTATGTCGTGGAGTTTGCAAGCGAAAAGCTTGCCTGCGGAATGGGATGGTTTCAGATTTTTGTATATTTTCCAACCATCGCCGCGGTTGTTTCGTGGGTGGTCGGCATTTACATCTGCCTTTTATTCGGATGGGACGGTACGCTGGAAAATCAAATGCTGATTGGTTTTCTGTTTTATACCCTCACATTTCTGATGAATTCGCTTTCCGCCAGGCTGGGCGGCGGATTTCAAAATTTTTCAACGATCAGCAAAATGATTCCTCTTGCCATTATTGCTGTATGCGGCCTGATTTTTGGAAATCCCGCCAAAGGGTTTCAAAGCATATCGCCCCATACGCTGGGAGGAGCGGCGTGGCTGTCTGCGATTGGGCCCATTGCCTATTCTTTCGACGGCTGGTCCATTTCGACTTCCATTGCGCCGGAAATCCGCGATTCCAAGAAAAATCTGCCGCGGGCGCTGGTGATTGCACCGATTATTATCCTCATTACCTATGTCGCATATTTTATCGGCGTTTCCAGCCTGCTTGATCCTCAGAAGATCATTGCTTTGCAGGATGCCCATGTTTATACGGTCGCGAAAAATCTGTTCGGCGGTTTTGGCGCGCAGCTGGTTTTGATTTTTGTTATTATTGCGGTGATGGGGACGGCAAACGGTATTATACTGGGTTATATCCGGTTGCCGTATTCAATGGCTCTGCGCGGGCAGGCGATGTTTCCGCTTGCCGAAAAGCTCTCAAAGCAGGATGAAAAACGGGCCATGCCGGTAAATTCCGCGATATTCTGCTATTTTATTACCACCTTCTGGGCGGTCGT
The DNA here is from genome assembly GCA_002359465.1 of Ruminococcaceae bacterium UBA2656. GTDB lineage: Bacteria > Bacillota > Clostridia > Oscillospirales > Acutalibacteraceae > Caproiciproducens. Next base: position 15,620 of record DENA01000005.1, on the reverse strand, counting down.
ACATTTCATTACTGTAAAATTCAGTCTGCTTCCCAATTCGGATGTTTCTGAGATATCCATTGTCATGAGCTATATTTTTTATATTATTCTGTATTACAAGGTGTTCATGCTTTACCGCAGCGGAGAAATCAAAAGCGCTTTTCGCGGTGTGGCCGTTCCCATTCTGGCAACGCTTGGTTCCCTCTTTATTCTTTCGGGGGGCCTTCAGAGCAGGCTTTTCTTCCTCTACGCGGCATTCTGTATTTTGGTGGTGTTGGCCGCCCTGCTTTATTACAGAAGACACCATTTATCTGTTCCGTCAAATTGAACCGACCGTTTTTAGAGACTTATTATACGACATAAAATTACATAACTTTCAAGGACTTAGAACAATAACTGTTCTGAGTCCTTCTTTTCTGTATTAACTGACTTGAGCAGAGCACTGAATATGTGGAAAGGATTTCATAAAATCATCTAATATACCTTGGATTTTACTGATTACATTGAAATCTGCGTCTGTTTTAAACACTTTTTTGATAGCAGAATTCATTGAATTGATTTGATATCAGCCCTTGCTTCAATTATGAAACAGATATAATGCAACCGGTTACATTATTTAAAATAACTAATAATATTTTTAATAATTGGATAATATTATAATTGATATCTAAAAAATATTCAGATATAATAAAAATACAGTAAAGCACGGGCTGAATAATCTGTGAGTTTATGAAACCAGTTTTATAATTTCCCGTAACAAAATCTTTGCGAAGGGTGTATTGACCATTGCTTACAATAAAGGACATTGCAAAAATTGCAAAAGTATCCCCTGCAACTGTTTCCAGAGTAATCAATAACAGTGGCTATGTAAAGATAGAAACCAGAACCGTTGTGGAAGACGTGATCCGTGAAAATGGCTATGTTCCTAATGTTTTGGCGAGAAATCTGAGCAAAAACGAAACAAATACCATCGGCGTTGTAGTGCCGGATATCAATAACCCGTTTTTTGGCGAGGTCATCAAGGGAATTACGATGAAAGCGGAAAAGTCCAACTTGAATATTCTCCTTTGCGACACCAACGAGCGCGAAGAGAATGAGCGGCGCTCATTGAAGATGCTGAAAGGGCAGAAGCTGAAGGGAATCATTATTACGCCGACCTCGGATGCAAATGAATTCAATGCCGAATACCTGAAATTTATGGAGAGCATCGGCATTCCCATTGTCCTGATCGACAGAGACGTAAAGCATTCCAAATTTGACGGCGTGTTCATTGACAATATTGCCGGCACCTTTGAGGGAATGCAGGCGCTGATTCAAAACGGACACAGGCGGATTGCCATTATCGCGGGTCCCAAGACTTCCAAGCCGGGACGCGACCGTCTCAGAGGGTACAAACAGGCCCTCGAAGCCTATCAGATTCCTTTGGATGAAAACCTGATTTTCTACGGCGATTTTAAGCTTGAAAGCGGATATGAAATTACGAAGAAAATATTTGACCTGTCGCCGCTTCCGACCGCTATTTTCTCTTCCAACAACATGATGACCCTTGGGTGCATTAAATATCTGAATGAAACAGGAAAAAAAATCGGAGAAGATATTTCTTTACTTGGTTTTGATGAAATTGAGATGCTGAATATTCTCAATATCAAAATATCTGTGATTGACCGGCCTACTTTTGCCATGGGTGAAGTCGCCATTACGCTTCTGATGGAAAAACTGCAGTCTGGTAAAAATACGGACAATATTCAGCGGACCATTCTGATGCCAAAACTGATTCTGCGCGGTTCCGAAAAATTAAAAGGACTCAGCTGATTTTTTATGCTATAATGTGGAACCGATTACATATTTTAATGGAGGAATGATTATGAAACAGCAACACATTACCGTATTCGGAAGCTTTGTTGTTGATCTGATGTCAAGAGCGCCCCACCTGCCCGTACCCGGAGAGACCGTAAAAGGGTCGATGTTCCGGATCGGACCCGGCGGCAAGGGCTTCAATCANNAAGCCGGCGCGGATGTTACAATGGTGACAAAAATCCGGCGCGATACCTTCGGCAATATTGCGCTGAACACGATGAAAGAGCTGGATATGGACACAGGCCATGTGTTTTTTTCGGAAAAAAGTGAAACCGGTGCCGCATTGATCATGGTGGATGAAAACACCAGCCAGAACGCGATTATGGTTACGCTGGGCGCCTGTTCCGAAATTACAGGGGAAGACGTGGACTCTATTGAGGAAACCGTTAAAAACTCAGGGTATCTTTTAACGCAGCTGGAAACCAACGTGGATGCCGTGGAACGTGTCGTCGACATGGCTCACCGTTACGGCGTGACCGTTGTTTTGAATACGGCTCCCGTTCAGCCCATCAGCGACGAGCTTTTGAAAAAGGTCGATATCATTACGCCGAATGAAGTAGAAGCGGAAATTCTGACGGGCATTAAGGTTGACAGCGAGGAAAACGCACAGAAAGCGGCTGAGTATTTCTTTGGCAAAGGGGTAAAAACCGTTGTCATTACCCTTGGGAAACGGGGCGTGTTCGTGTCAACGGCGCAAAAGCACGGGATTCTTCCAGTACCCAAAGTGGATGTGCTTGACACCACAGGTGCGGGCGACGCCTTCAACGGCGCGCTGGTTGCGTCTCTTGCGGAGGGCAGGGATATCTGGGAAGCCTGCGTGTTCGCAAACGCGGCGGCGTCCATTTCCGTCACACGGCTGGGGACGACTCCTGCCATGCCGGTGCGAAGTGAGATCGACCGGTTCTTATCAGAGCATAAATAAAGTAAACATCCTGAAATATTCAAAGGAGAGAACGGAAATGTTAAAAGGCGGAATTTTAAACGCACAGCTTGCCCATGTGCTGGCTGATCTTGGCCATAAGGATACGCTGGTTGTCAGCGATGCCGGTCTGCCCGTCCCGGACGGTGTGGAAAAAGTGGATCTGGCGTGGAAGCCGAACGAACCGAAGTATCTTGACGTTCTGAAGGAAATTCTGAGCAGCATCGTGGTGGAAAAGGCGATTCTTGCAAAAGAACTGAAAACGGTCAGCCCGGAAATGCATCAGAAGATCCTTGAAGTGCTTCCAAAGGATATTCCAATAGAGTATGTTGACCATGTGGACCTGAAAGAAAAAACCAAATCCTCCAGGGCAATTGTCCGCACCGGAGAATTCACCCCTTATCCAAGCGTTATTTTGGTTTGTGCATGTGCTTACTAAGTGAGGAGGTCAGAGAATGCCGGAAGACGATATCATTTTAAAACTGGATTCCATTGTCAAAATTTTTCCGGGCGTAAAAGCACTTGACGGCGTACACCTTGAAATAAAAAAAGGCGAAATTCATGCTCTGTGCGGTGAAAACGGCGCGGGCAAATCCACGCTGATGAAGATTATTTCCGGCGCGCATTCCTACACTTCCGGGAATATGTATTTTGAAGGTGAAAAAGTCTCTTTCCACTCTACCAAAGAAGCCAGAGACAAAGGAATTGCCATGATTTATCAGGAATTCAACCTGATTCCATACCTTTCAGTTGCAGAAAACATTTTTCTGGAATCTCTTCCAAAAAAGAAGAACAGGCTGTTTGACTGGAAAACGCTGAACCAAAAGTCGAAGGAATTGCTGGACCGGCTGAAGCTGAATGTTGACCCGCGGCTTCCTGTCAATCAACTGTCTGTCGCGCAGGCGCAGATGGTTGAAATCGCCAAGTGCCTGTCCAGAAATGCAAAGGTCATTATTATGGATGAGCCGACTGCTGCGCTGACCGACGAGGAAATCGATATTCTGTTTTCCATCATCCGGTCACTTTCGCAGGAAGGAATTTCGATCATTTACATATCCCATCGATTGGATGAAATCTTTAAGCTGGCTAATCGGGTCACGGTGTTCCGCGACGGAAAAAATGTCGCGACAAAAAACATCAGCGACATTGCTTATCAGGAACTTGTATCGATGATGGTAGGCAAAGATATTTCGGACTTGTATCCCAACAGAGAGTATTCCGAACAGGAAACTGTTTTTGAAGCGAAAAATATTACGGGACGCGGAGTAAAAGATGTCAGCTTTGAGCTGAAAAAAGGGGAGATACTGGGCATTGCCGGTTTGATGGGCTCCGGAAATATTGAACTTTCCAAGATTTTGTACGGCGCTGTTCCCATGGAAAAGGGTGAAATAAAAATCCGGAATGCACCTACGGACTGCGGCACTCCGCGCAAAGCACTCCGCTCCGGAATCGGATTTGTTTCCGATGACCGGAAAAACGAAGGATTGATTCTGATTCGGAGCGTAAAGGAGAACATTTCTCTGTCATCGCTAAAAAAAATATGCAGCCATTCTTTTGTAAACCATAAGGCAGAAGAAAAAATGGTAACCGATAACATTCGTTCCCTGAATATTAAGGTAAGCTCTTACAACCAGCTGGGTCAGAATTTAAGCGGCGGAAACCAGCAGAAGGTGGTCTTCGCAAAAATCCTTGAAACTGTTCCGTCAATCTGTATCATGGATGAACCCACCCGCGGAGTGGATGTCGGCGCCAAATCGGAAATTTATCAGATTATGGACCGGATGACAAAAGAAGGGAAAAGCATCATTCTGGTTTCATCAGATTTACCGGAGCTCATTGGAATGAGCGACCGTATACTGATTATGAGGGAAGGAAAAATTGTCATGTCCTTAAATAGAAATGAATCTAATCAGGAATTAATTTTGGCTTATGCCGCGGGAGGTGTTGGTGAATGAATGCAAAAGACAAAGCTTTCCGGGTTTTAACAGTACATAGGACGAGTATCATTCTTGTTCTGATCCTGATTGTCGCCACATTCCTGTCGCCTGCCTTTTTAAGCGCCTCCAACATGATGAACGTGATCCGTCAGGTTTCCATTACCGCTATTATCGGCGCGGGAATGANNGGAATGACGTTTGTGATCTTAACGGGTGGAATTGATCTTTCGGTAGGCTCCGTGGTAGGACTGGCGGGCGCGTTTTCCGCAGGTGTGCTGCAGGCGACGGACTCCGTTCCGTTCGCTATCGGTATCGGTTTGTTAACCGGACTGATCTGTGGCTTTATCAACGGATTCTTTGTCGCAAAATGCGGGATTCCGGCCTTTATCGCCACATTGGCAATGATGACCCTCCTGAGGGGCTGCATTCTGGTTTATACCAACGGTTCGCCGATTTCCGTACAGTCGGACATCTATAAGGCCGTGGGAAAAGGCAGCCTTGCCGGAATTCCCGTCCCGATTATTATTTTATTGTTCGTGTATCTGGCTGCCTATATTCTGATTACACACACCGCTTACGGGCGCACGGTTTACGCAATCGGCGGAAACCGTGAGGCAGCCAGGCTTTCCGGAATCCCTGTCGTGAAGAACGAATGGATCGTCTATATTATTATCGCGCTGCTTTCCAGCCTCGCCGGTATCATCCTTACCGCAAGGCTCGGCACGGCATCCGCCACAGCGGGCGAAGGATATGAAATGGACGCCATCGCCTCCGTTATCATCGGCGGAACCAGTCTGGCGGGAGGCCAAGGCTTTATTCTTCCAACGGTAATCGGCGCACTGATTTTGGGGGTGCTTGATAATATCCTCACACTGATGAACGTAAATCCGTTTGCTACCAATATTGTAAAGGGTATTGTCATTCTTATCGCCGTACTGGCCGACAAGAAATTTAAGGACTTGTCAGCTAAAGTTAATCAATAAATTGCAAAAAGAAAGGGAGAAGTTTATGAAAAGGTCAAAAAAATTATTTGCGCTGGTACTGTCCGCAGCTATGATTGCCGCGACGGCCGCCGGATGTTCCACCGGAGCCGCAACGGCTGAATCAAAATCAGAATCCAAGACAGCGGAGAATGCTTCACCTGCCCAAAGCTCAAACAAACAGCTCGTCATTGGTCTTTCAATGAATACACAGACCAATCCGTTCTTTGTCAGCGTGAAAGAAGGCGCTCAGAAAGGCGCGGAAGAGTTGGGAGCCAAGCTGGTCGTAACCGACGCGCAGAACGATGCGTCCACCCAGATGAAGGATGTCGAAAACCTGATTACACAAAAACCCGACCTCATTATTATTGACCCGGCCGACAGCGATGCGATTGTAGCTGCCATTCAGGAAGCGAATGATGCGAAAATTCCTGTTATTACGATCGACCGTGCCGCAAAGGGCGGAGATGTTGTCAGCCATATGGGCTTCAATGCGATCAAGGCGGGCGGCCTTGAAGGACAGTTTATTGCCGACACTGTCAAAGGAAAAGGGAATGTCGTAGAGATTCAAGGCATTATGGGCACGAATGTTGCGCAGGACAGAAGCAAAGGCTTTAACGATGTCATTGCAAAATATCCGGACATTAAAAAGGTTGCTACGCAGAGTGCGGATTTTGACAGAGCCAAAGCCATGAAGGTCATGGAAAATATTCTTCAGGCAAATAAGAATATTCAGGCTGTTTATGCCGCTAACGACGAAATGGCGCTCGGATGCCTCGAGGCCATTGAAGCAGCCGGCAGAACAAAAGACATCGTACTGGTTGGCAATGACTGCCTTGATGACACAATGAAGGCTATTAAAGAAGACAAAATGAAGGCTACTATTAACGAGCCCCCGTATTTCCTTGGCAAAACCGCCGTTCAGACCGCAGTAAAATATCTGAAGGGCGACAAGGTCGAAAAGAGCGTAATCCTCGAATCCACCTTAGTGACAAAAGACAATGTCGATTCCATAAAAACCAGAGATTAGTCGGATCTTACCGGTGGACTGCAGTTTCATAGCGGCCCACCGGTTTTCGGTGAAAATAATGGGCAGAACTTACCCTTTGAATAAAGAAACTACAAACCAACCATACAGGAGGAAAAATCATGGGATTGGAAACTTATATTGACCACACGCTTTTAAAGCCAAACGCGACCAAAGAACAGATAGAAACGCTCTGCAAGGAAGCAAGGGAATACCATTTTGCTTCCGTCTGCGTCAATTCGTATTATGTTCCGCTGGCAAGCGAGCTTTTAAAGGATTCTGGTGTCACCGTGTGCTGTGTTATTGGCTTCCCGCTCGGCGCAATGTCCACAAAGGGAAAGGCTTTTGAAACAAAGCAGGCGGTGAAGGACGGTGCCGGTGAAGTGGATATGGTCCTGAATATCGGCGCACTGATCGACCGGGATGATGAGGCCGTTCTTCAGGATATCAGGACTGTTGTCGGCGAAGCACATCCGAAGGCGTTATTGAAGGTAATTATTGAAACCTGTCTCTTAAACGATGAGCAAAAAGTAAAAGCCTGTCAACTTGCTGTGGAAGCGGGCGCCGATTTTGTAAAGACATCCACCGGCTTCAGTACCGGCGGCGCCACCGTCCACGACGTCGAACTGATGAAGCGTGCTGTGAACGGAAGGGCGAAGGTAAAGGCTTCCGGCGGTGTTCGAACCTATGAGGACGCTATGAATATGATTCAGGCCGGCGCGGATCGGATCGGTACAAGCAATGGTGTTAAGATGATGGAGCACTGAAAAGATATCTCATAAAATGAAAAGTAAAAATGCCGTGCTGCAACAGTGATGAGCTATGCAGTACGGCATTCTTTTTGTATCCGGTCTTCAATCACAGCAAACCAAAAAGCCTTACGGTACCGGCAAAAAGAAAACAGATTACCATGCCCGCGATAGTGGGCACCGCAAAAGAGACAGCCGTCCATTTCCAGCTCTGTGTTTCTTTCCGGATGGTCAGACAGGTCGTGGAACACGGCCAGTGCATCAGGGAAAACAGCATGGTACACACGGCTGTCATCCAGGTCCATCCGTTGCCGACCAGCAGTTCCTTCAGTTCGCCAAGACTTCCCAGTTCAAGAATGCTTCCCGTCGACATATAGGCCATAATGATAATGGGAACCACAATTTCATTGGCGGGAAATCCCAGTATAAACGCGAGCAGGATGACCCCGTCCAGGCCCAGAAGGTGTGCAAAAGGGTCGAGAAAGTCGGAACAGTGCAGAAGCAGACTGGTTCCGCCTACATGAATATTTGCCAGCAGCCAGATGATTAATCCGGCGGGAGCAGCCACAGCGACAGCCCTTCCAAGAACAAACAGTGTGCGGTCGAATATGGAGCGTATAATCACTTTTCCAACCTGGGGCCTGCGGTAAGGCGGAAGCTCCAGCGTAAAAGAAGAAGGAATCCCTTTTAAAATTGTTACAGACAGCAGTTTTGAAATAAAGAAAGTCATAAGAATTCCCAGAATAATAGTACCGGTCAGCATGCATGTGGAGAAAAAAGACTGAAACGGTGTTGAAGCAGTTCCGACAAAAAACATGGTAATGATGGCGATCAGCGTAGGGAAGCGCCCGTTACAGGGGACAAAGTTATTCGTTATGACGGCAATCAGCCTTTCGCGCGGCGAATCAATAATTTTGCATCCCGCTACGCCGCAGGCATTGCACCCGAATCCCATACACATGGCATATACAATTTTGCAACAGAGATTTCTATATTCTCCATTTGATCTGGACGTTTTCCTCATCAATCCAGATGGACTCAATTACACTGGAAACAAATGCCCTTTTTTCTTCGATTGCCCCGCTGAAAAACACTTCATCAAAGTGGTTCAAAGCTTCAATAAAACGCTTGGCAGTGTCGTTGCGATTACCATTTCCTCCGGATAGCTGCACCTGAAGCGCGTTCTTTTCCTTTTGCAAATTTTCAACTCTGCCAGAAATCTGTTCCATGGGGGTAGATCCGATTTGATACAGATCGATCATGCGGTTAATTTGCTTATCGAGTTCTTTGATCCGGGAGGTAACAGCAGCAGTATCAATTTTAGGCGCATCGTTTGTTTTACCTTTTATGATCTCACTTAAATAATTGCTGTCGTATTTCAGTTTTTCAATTTCACTTGTTACCAGCGCGTCGAGATCATTAATCGGCCAGTTTTTGTTTTTACAGTCTGGATCAACTATGTATTTCCGATCACACTTTGCACGGGAATAGCATTTATAAAACCCATGATTTGCGCTGTAGCGGGCACCGCATTTTCTACAGTATACCAAACCTGATAACAAATAACCGGCACGAAAAGGTGTTCTCTGCGAGTTGGTTTTACCATTCTCACGGCTGGAAGATTGCATCAGCTCCTGTGCCCGCGCGAATACAAATTTTGATAGGATTGGCTGATGAACACCGTCATATGTTTTACCTTTGAATTTAACTTTCCCAATGTAAACCGAATTCCGGAGAACGTGGATGACCAGAGAATGGCTGTTCCAATCTCCGTATTTATCATGCATGTACCTTTGAATTGAATTGATGCTGTAACCGCTTAAAAATCGGTCGTACACTTCCTGCACCTGGGGGGCTTTGTAAACGTCAACAACTAATTCACCGTCAACATATTTGTATCCGGTCGGTGGAGTAGGGCCACCGTGATAAAATCCCGCTTTGCTGCGTCCGATCCGGCCCATCGTAAAGCGCTCGGTGATCTGATCTTTTTCGAGCTGCGCAAATACGGACAGAATCCCGATCATAGCCCGACCGAACGGGGTGGACGTATCGAAGTTTTCGGACATGCTGACGAATTCAACGTTGTGCGCGATAAATTCGTCCTCAATCAAAGTGAGCGTGTCTTTCTGGGAACGGCTCAGGCGGTCCAGCTTATAGACGGCGATCATATCAAGCCGGCCGGTGTGAACGTCCTGAAGCATCTGCTGCAGCGCCGGCCGATTTGTGTTTCCTCCGGAGTAACCGGGGTCTGTATAGATTTTATAGATCGTCCAGTCTTTCGCGGAGCAATAAGCCTTTAGGCGTTCCATCTGCTCTTCGATACTGTAATTCTCAATCTGATTTTCCGTAGATACTCTCACATAGCATCCGACATGGACGAATTTCTTGTTTTGCATCTGAATATCCTCCGGAGATTCGTATCCCCACGCCGGTTATGACGTGGGGCACTGGTTTAAATATTGTTTATGCGTTCGAAATTCGTATGGGATAATTCTTCGAGCATTTTATATAATGGCTGAATGTTGTATTTCTTCGGGAACTCAAATTTTTTGCTGTCCTCCTGTAAGGTGTTTGCGTGTAGATATGGGGTGATAATAAATGTAACGGTGATCTCGCTGTCATCCACGCCAAAGCCAGCGGTTTCAGCCGTGACATCAATGATGGTGGACAGCTTAATGGATGTCACCCGCATCTTTTGGCCGGTAGTGCCTTGTTTGTCGGAAGATACAATACGTTTATCTGTAAAAAGTACCACATCACGAACAAGCTTAAACCCAATTGTGATTGTTTCACCATCCATCAAATAGGGGCCGTACTCTGTTTGGAACTGATCAACAGATACCTCGTTCATGTTGCCGGGCAGTCCATTCATTAAGTTTTTAAAGGCCATTTTCGTTCCTCTTTCATCGTAAATTTTTTATAAATATCTGTTTGTCACTTCAACCAGTTTATCTTTGTATTTATGAATATCGTAGCTACTGTCCGGAGTGTAGCGAACCTCTTTTTTGTTTTCATCCGGGATGACAAGCAACTTATGGGTCGAGGAGAGAATGAATCTGCAGATCCATTTGGTGACCTTCCCCTGGTATAATATCGATATGTAATTAATAGTGTCTTTATACGATAAGTTTTCTAAGGATACCGTGTCTTTTAAAAGCATTTTCACAATATAAAGAACGCTTCTAATTCTTCCGGCACAGATTTTAAAAACCAACCAGTCCACTGTTGCAATGTGGGAGACGGGGAGTAGTTTTCCACGCTCTGACAGGCTCCCCCAGTTAGCTAAAATACTAGGCTGCCATATAGATGATCTTTATAGCGAAATTGCATAGGACAATCCGGAACTGCAATACACATGAAACGAGGTGATGAAGATGCTCGCGAAGATTCCTGTGAAAGGCAATATTGTCAAAGATTATTACATAGGAAATACACATATTTTGATCAGTGATGCCGCTTACATAAACAAAACACCAGAGGAATTGGAACGGGTCAGAGAAGATTTTAACCAAAAAGGATTGAATATTTATCTCAAACATCAATCCGATCACCCATAACCTGATTATCCCACGAAGGGGAGAAGTATCAATGAGTCAAAGAGCTACGAAATCAGTTGATAACCACTATTATTCTGAATCCCGTTTCTGGGTTTTGTGAATAAAAGTATTTGATTTTCATGTATTTTTTTGTTGACTTTGGACTTTAATTTTGATATTATAAACTCAAGTTAATAAAGTGAGTTTAAAAACATTATGTGATTTATTAAAAGAAACTTATATTGATATGTAAATTCCAATAGAAAATGTTGAAAAATAGTGGATATATTGCTGCTGCTGGCAGCTGATTGGTAACATTATGTTATCAACTGAGTAATTTGGATCGATTTCCTGAACTTGAAATTTTCAGTTTGTTTTCCTGCAAGCCGGCAGACTTTATTTCTGTAAGCATTGTCCGGTTACATAATCGATCGGACAATACGAATGATAATGTAAATTACGAACAAAAAGGAGTGGTCTTATGAAACTACGTAAAAAAGCAATTGCGATTGTATCGCTTGTCCTTGCCAGCGCGATGCTGTTTACGGCCTGCGGTTCCGGCGGGACAAATTCCACCGGCTCTCAGGCGCAGCCAAGCGCCTCCGGAAATGCGAATGCCGGCGCGAAATCAAAGGACAATGATCTTGTAATTGCGACGTCCGAAACCGTATTGACACTTGATCCGCACAATATGACGTCCACCAACACCATTTCTGCAAACCGCACCATGTACGAATCGCTTTTGACCTTTGACAAGGACATGAAGAATATCGTACCGCAGCTTGCGAAATCGTACACCGTTTCGAAGGACGGGCTTATTTACACCTTTACCCTTCAGACGGGCGTTAAATTCACGGACGGCACCGACTTTAATGCAGACGCCGTAAAGGCAAACATCGAGCGCTGCATGGATGAAAAGAACAACCTGAAAGAGCGCAAATATTTTGCCAAAGTAAAAGAGGTAAAATGCACGGATGCCAACACCATTCAGATTACGCTGAAAGAACCCTACAGCGTATTCATCAACAAGATGACCAACTTCGGCATCGCCAGTCCAAAAGCCATTAAAGACGGCACAAAGCTGAATTCCGTCGCGGTTGGCACCGGTCCTTACAAGCTGAAGGAGTGGGATCAGGCGGATCACTTGACCGTTGTTCGCAACGATAGCTACTGGGGCACCAAGCCGGGCGTCGACTCCATTACCTTCAAGGTTGTTCCGGAAGCCGGTTCCCGCATCGCCATGCTTCAGACAGGCGAAGCCGATATGGTTTATCCGATTCCCCCGGAGCAGATCAAATCCATTGACGGCGCAAAGGACGTCAAGGTTGAGTCCGTACCTTCCAATATTGTCTATTATGTGACACTGAATATGAGCCATAAGCCGTTCGATAACGTCAAGGTTCGCCAGGCAATGAACTACGCGATCGACAAGGATGCCTTTGTTAAAGTGGTTTACGGCGGCTACGGAGACCATGCGACCTCTCCGATGGCTTCCACAACCCAGTATTACAGCAAGCAGGAAGAATACGCGTTCAATATTCAGAAAGCAAAGGAACTCTTGAAAGAGGCCGGCTATCCGAACGGCTTTAAGACGACGATATGGTCTGACAATACTTCCGACTCCGTAAAGGGCATGCAGTTCATCAACCAGCAGCTCGCTCAGGTCGGTATCACCGCTGAAGTTGTGCCGATGGAAGGCGCTACGCTGAACGATAAGATCAACGAAGCAAAGACCGCTGCGGAATCCAAGATCGATATGTGGTATGTAAACTGGTCTCCGTCGAGCGGCGACGCGGACGGTGCTCTTCGCGCACTGTTCTACAGCCAGAATATTCCGCCGGTCAATGCAAATACAGCTTACTACAACAATCCGGCGATCGATAAACTTCTGGATCAGGGCCTTTCTCAAACTTCACCCGAAAAACTGACTTCCATTTACGCCGAGGCTCAGAAAACCATCTGGAACGACGCGCCGTGGCTGTTTCTTGGCCAACCGGTCGTACAGTACGGTATTAAGAATTATGCAAGCAATGTTTATATGATGGCGGATGGATCAATCTCCTGCGCACAGGCTACGCTCGCCCACTAAACTTTGCATTTGGAAAGGGTCTGGTAACTGCCATGTTGCCGGGCCCTTTTATAGATTAGTCTTGACTGGAGGTCGTCATTTGGGCCGTTATTTTATTAAAAGAGTATTGGGGACCATCCCCCTGATGCTGGTTATTTCCTTTATTATTTTCATGTTTGTACACATGATTCCCGGTGACCCGGCCCGCCTCATGGCGGGCAAGGATGCTACCATGGAGGAAATCAACCGGACGCGTCAGAGCCTGGGACTGGATCAGCCTCTTATGAATCAGTATTTTATGTATCTCAACAGGATGTTTCACGGGGATCTGGGAACCTCTTCCACAACGGGGCAAAGCGTAACCGAAATGATCGGGCCGCGCTTTAAACCTACCTTTACGCTGGCGGGATGCGCTTTGGTGTGGTCTTTAATTATCGGGGTGCTTTTAGGGGTATTCTCAGCGGTAAAGCGAGGGAAATGGGGGGACTATATAGGAATGCTGATTGCCATTTCCGGTATATCCATACCGGTTTTCTGGCTGGGTCTTGTCCTGATTCAGATTTTTTCCGTACAACTGGGGTGGCTGCCGACCGGAGGGCTGGATAATATTCAAAGCTATATTCTGCCGTCCTTCAGCCTGGGAGTCGGCGTTATGGCCATTATGGCGCGCTTTTCGCGTTCCTCCATGCTGGAAAACATGAAAGAGGATTACGTTCGTACCGCGCGCGCAAAAGGACAAAAGGAATCCATGGTGGTAATGAAGCATGCCTTCCGGAATTCCCTTATTGAAGTTGTCACGGTTGCCGGATTGCAAATCGGCGGACTGCTTGCCGGCTCGATACTGGTGGAAACCGTATTTACCATTCCCGGAATGGGCAGACTGCTCGTCGATTCGATTCAGTTCCGTGACTATCCCGTCATTGAGGCGGAGTTGCTGCTGTTTTCTTTGCAATTTGTCGTCATCAACCTGATCGTTGACTTGCTTTATGGCGTCTTAAATCCGAAGATACGTTATGAAAGTTAAGGAGGATTGCAAAATGTCTAAAGAAAAAAAGGCTTTAAACGTACCTCATGCGGAGCAGGCGCCTGTTCCAAGGCAGAGCCGGACAAAGGCTTTTATTATAAAGTTTCTGAGCAGAAAAACAGCTGTTATTGCGGCCGTCTTTATCGTTCTGCTTGTTGTTATCGCGTTCCTTGCGCCGATGCTGGAACCGTTCAGCCCTGCCGCGCCGGATTACAATGCGATTCTTTCCGCCCCTGATTCCAAGCATTTGTTTGGAACCGACGAGTACGGAAGAGATATTTTCAGCAGACTGCTTGCAGGCAGCCAGCTTTCCCTGTCGGTTTCGCTCAGTTCGGTTACGATCGGCGCGGCGGCCGGCGCGATTTTGGGAATCCTCGCCGGATACTACGGCGGCTGGATTGACAGCCTGATCATGCGCAGTGCGGACGTTCTGCTCGCGTTCCCTGATCTGCTTCTGGCCATCGCCATTGTCGCGGTTATCGGGCCCGGGCTTTCCAACGTTGTAATCGCGGTCGCCGTGTTCAGCGTGCCGTCCTTTGCAAGAATTATGCGAAGCGCCACACTTGCCGTTAAACAGTCGCTTTACGTGGAGGCGGCGCGATCCCTGGGATGCTCCAACGCAAGCATCATGTGGAAGCATATTTTCCCCGGGACCGTCGCGAGCATCATTGTCAACTTCACCATGCGTATCGGTACCGCTATTTTGGCGGCGGCATCTCTCAGTTTTCTGGGTTTCGGCGCAAAGCCGACGGAGCCGGACTGGGGCGCCATGCTTTCCACAGGCAGAAATTATCTGGGGGTTGCTCCGCACATCGTATATTTTTCCGGCGGAATCATCTTTTTGACGGTTCTTGCTTTCAACCTTTTGGGAGACGGCCTAAGAGATACGCTCGATCCCAAAATCCAGTAAGTAGGTGTAAGTATGGCAGAAGTAATGTTAGAAGTGAATCATTTGCGCACGGAATTCAAAAAGCGCAAAGGAAAAGTCACCGCCATTGACGATATCTCGTTTCACATTGATAAGGGGGAAATCGTTGGGCTGGTGGGGGAGTCCGGCTG
>DENA01000005.1:0-215 GCA_002359465.1 Ruminococcaceae bacterium UBA2656 | reverse complement strand
TGAACCGACCACCGCGCTGGATGTGACGATTCAGGCGCAAATCCTCGATTTGATGCGGGAACTGAACAAAAAGCACGGGATGAGCATCCTTCTGATTACCCATGACCTGGGCGTCGTTGCGGAAATGTGCTCCCGCGTCATCGTCATGTACGCGGGCAGGATTGTGGAACAGGCGGATGTGGAAACGCTGTTTGCGAATCACCGCAACCCGTATA
>DENA01000024.1 GCA_002359465.1 Ruminococcaceae bacterium UBA2656 | reverse complement strand
CTTGACCTGTCTGTATAACTGCGGATCGACATATTTTAAACGCTGCGCCACATCCTTATGTACGGTACTTTTGCTGACACCAAATTTTTTTGCTGCGCCGCGCACGGTGGTTCTGTTTTTGATGATATATTCGCCGAGCTCTACGGCGCGCTCTTCAACAATACCTTTCACTGTTCCACCCTCCAAACGAATCCGACTGCTAAATAAGTATGCGTGGGAGGTGGAAATTAGTACAGGATGTTGGAAAAGGGATGAAACAACTTTGCCGACTTACAGCAATTCCTCAAAGAATATAAAAAAGATAGTACATGTCAGTGAGTGTGACAGATAGACACGAAAGCCAAGCGTGTAACCTGAAGCGCTCAATGGTGCGATATTTTTAAAATACATACAGGAGATTTGGCCCCCTCGCTTCGTCACGGCGATTTTTTAATTATGGGTAATCTCAGATGCCATAAAGTGGATGGTATAAAAGAAGCAATTGAAAGTACCGGAGCGTCTGTTTTTTGAATATTTGGAAGTCCATAATTTTATAATGAAACCCGATTTATATAAGAAATATATTGATCAAGCTCATCTTTTATGCAATTGAATATCAAAATTATTCAAAAGGCCGTAAAAAGAAAGAAGAAGCAAAAAAGAAGGAATGAAATCGGACTTCTATCCATGATTTAAAACTTTGACTCATTCTTTATTAATTGTATAGCAAAATTGTAATAAATTAGATAAATATTTAAATTTTGTAAAGCTTTTATTGACTTTATCACTTTGAAGTGGTAACATGTAAATTACAATAATAATTTAAATTTGGCAAAGACGTCAAACTGGTTATAAGGCCATTATGATGTTTTTGCTAATTTATTATTCAAATATTATAAAATAAAAATTTTTAAAATATTTGATGGCATTTGAGACTTTTACAACTTTTCATCTTCATTAAGTCAGTTTACTCGATTGTTCAGTCACGAGGCGGCTGGTTTATGAAAATATTTAATCCAGCATCAATTTTTATGAGGTGATTATATGAAAAAACTAATGGCGTTACTCCTATCCGCTGCGCTCATCCTGTCTGTGGCAGCGGGCTGCGGCTCCTTTACCGGTAAATCAGGCGGCACAACAGCCAGTCAAACGAATTCCGGTGCGACACAGTCAACATCAGTCAATATTTATCTGGAAAATGAGGTTCCAACCTTGAACCAGTTTGCCGCTTCCGATAATATTGCGTTTAATGTCTTGAATAATATTTCGGAGGGCCTTTACAGGCTTGATATGAACAATCAGCCGCAGCCGGCTATAGCAAAGGACTGCAAGATTTCGGACGATAAGCTTACCTATACCTTTACGCTTCGCGATGGCTTAAAGTTCAGCAACGGTGACGCCATTACCTCTAAAACTTTTAAGGACACATGGATTAAGCAAATGGCCGCCGATACTCCGAACAACTATGCATTCATTATGACTGACTATATTGTAAATGCTCAGGAGTATTCCGAAAAGAAGGCCACAGCCGACCAAGTCGGAATCCAGACTCCGGACGACAAGACTCTGGTTGTAAAGCTGAAAGCTCCGACGCCTTACTTCCTCTCTCTTACAACCTTCGTTCCTTACTATGCAGTCGACATGAGTTTCTTCGACAAACAGGGCAAAAATTATGCGGTTGGAAAAGATAATCTGGTTTATTCCGGCCCTTACATAATTTCTCAGTATGACGCCGCTGCGGGTGTGAAACTGGTAAAAAATCCAAACTACTGGGATGCTGCAAATGTTAAAGTTGATACGGTCAGCATTAAAATCATCAAAGAGCAAAGCACGGCGCTCAATCTTTACAAGGCCGGTCAACTTAGCCGTGTACAGCTTGCCTCAACCGATGTTCCAGCTTACAAGGGCAACAAGGAATTTAAGACGCACTCAATCTTCCGTACCAATTTCATACAGTTTAATACTACGGCTGAGGGAACTAAAAATCTCAACATCCGCAAAGCACTCAGCCTTGCAATCGATAATGACACGCTTATGTCCACCATCCTGAACAACGGTTCCGAAGCGGCAAACGGCGTTGTGCCGAAGGTAATGAGCAGCGGCGTGACCGGAAAGACATTCGGCTCCATGCAGAGCACCCTGAAGCCTTATGACGCAGCTAAGGCAAAAGAGTACTGGGCAAAGGGCGTTGCCGAATTGGGCGGAAAGGCTCCGCAGCTTACTCTCGTTCTGGATGATAACACCGAAAACAAAGATGTTGGCACCTATCTGCAGAGCCAGTTTAAATCCGTACTCGGCATCGATGTAAAATTGGATTCCAAAACGAAGGAAGCCAGAAGAGCTCTGATGAAGGCCGGCACCTATCAAATGGGCCTCAACGCTTGGGGCGCCGACTACGATGACCCGATGACCTACCTGCAGATTTGGACGGAAAATAAGAACGCATTCCGCGGTAATTTCAAGAATACGGATGCGGCAAACGGTTACGCCAACCTGATTACGGAAGCAAAAAAAGAAACGGATAACGCGAAACGTGCCGATCTGCTGGTACAGGCGGAAAAGAGCCTGATTACGGACAATGCAGTCGTTGCTCCTCTGTATTACATGGGTTCCGCCTATCTTATTAAATCCAACGTTTCCAATCTGATTGAAGCCAATAGCGGTATTCTGGAATTGAAATACGTTACTGTACAATAAAATCGACTGTAGGCATTGAGGTAAGGCTGTTGCCATGCAACAGCCTTACCTGCTATAAAATCACAGTTTGAACTCCAAGGGAGGAAGTAAATTGCAAAAATATATTTTCAAACGGCTTGTTTACCTTTTGATCACTCTTTTGGTAATTACCACCGCAACATTTTTCCTGATGCACAGTCTTCCCGGTACGCCGTTTGACGAAGATAAAATAAGCAATCTGAGCGCGGAGCAGCAGCGGCAGGTTTATGCCAGCTATGGTTTGGATCAGCCGGTTTATGTTCAGTATTTTAAATATCTTGGCAACATCTTTCAGGGGGATCTGGGCACATCCACTTTGTATTCCGGACAGTCGGTGCAAGACATCCTTGCAGCCCGCATTGTGCCGTCCGCTCTGGTTGGAATTCAGGCTGTCCTTGCCGGCCTTGTAATTGGACTGATTCTTGGCATTGTGGCTGCTTACCGGCATAATACTTCTATGGACTATTTAACAATGGTCATCTCTGTGCTGGGAATTTCCGTCCCGAACTTTGTTGTAGCGGCTTTGCTTCAATATTTCTTCGGGCTGAAATGGGGACTGCTTCCGGTTGCCTACTGGGAGAGCTATGCCTGCTCCATCTTGCCTTCCCTTGCTCTGTCCTTCGGCGTCATCGCGCAGATTGCCCGTTTTGTACGTACGGAAATGCTCACGGTTTTACAACAGGATTATATTTTAATGGCGAAAGCAAAGGGACTCAGCCCGGTAAAAATCCTTCTGCACCATGCGCTTAGGAATTCCCTGCTGCCTGTTATTACAATCCTTGGTTCTATAACAGTAAATATCTTGACCGGTTCTCTTGCTGTGGAAAGCATTTACAGTGTTCCGGGTATTGGCAGTCTGTTTGTGGATACCATTAAAGCAAACGATTATTCTACAATATTGGGGCTCACACTTTTCTACAGTGCATTTTACGTGGTTGTTATCCTTCTGGTTGATATCCTATACTGCGTCATTGACCCAAGAATCCGGCTCGCGCCGTCAAAGGAGTGATACAATTGCAGAACATAGAACTTACGGAAGACTTGCTGGCTCCTGCTGAAATGGACGAGGGCGACCGGGAAAAAATATCACGCCCAACGCGGTCGGCCTTCCAGGACGGCTGGATTCGTCTGAAACAGAATAAGGGGTCGGTGATCGCTCTGGTGATCCTTCTTATTTTGGTTGCTCTTGCCTTTTTAGGCCCTGTACTTACGAAAAATAATTATTACGATACGAATTATAAAGCAATCCTTCAAGCGCCGAATGCAGAGCACTGGTTTGGTACGGATAAATTCGGCCGCGATCAATGGGCGCGCGTGTGGTACGGTACCCGCGTTTCTCTTTTGATTGCATTTGTTGCCGCAACGCTCGATTTGGTGGTTGGCGTAACTTACGGTTCGATTTCCGCTTTGCTCGGCGGAAAAGTGGATTCTGTTATGCAGCGTATCATTGAAGTGCTGATCGGAATTCCGAATTTAATCATCGTTATCTTATTGATGATGGTCATGCCTGCGGGTATTGGAACCCTGATTATTGCCATGTCTATTTCCGGTTGGGTGAACATGGCCCGATTGGTCCGTGCGGAAATTCTTAAGCTGAAAGATCAGGAGTTCATTCTTGCTGCTCGAATCCTTGGCACCTCCAATAAACGGATTATTTTGAAGCATCTGATCCCCAACACCATTGGGGTTATCGTAATTAATACGATGTTTACGATTCCCTCTGCTATTTTTACGGAAGCTTTCCTCAGTTTTATCGGAATTGGTCTTCAGGAACCGAAAGCGTCTCTGGGTGTTTTGATTAACAGCGGTTTTCAGGTCATCAACAGCCAGTTATACCTGCTGCTTATTCCCGCCGTCATAATTGTTTTAATTATGGTGTGTTTCAGCATCCTGGGGGATGGTCTCCGCGACGCATTTGATCCGCGGATGCGTGTTTAGTGCAGAAAAGAGGCTGAAAAATGAGTAGTTTATTAGAAGTTGAGAATTTAGAAATAAACCTATTAACACAAAACGGAACCGTGAAAGCTGTTCGTGGTGTCAGTCTTTCTTTGGAGCCAAAGGATACATTGGCTATCGTTGGAGAATCCGGTTCCGGAAAAAGCATGATGGTGAAAGGTATCATGAAGCTGCTGCCGAAAACCGGTAGAATTGCGGCCGGTCAGGTAACATTTGAAGGGAAAGATATTACCCATTTAAACGATCGCCAGATGAGAAAGCTGAACGGCTCGGAAATCTCGATGATTTTTCAGGATCCAATGACTTCCCTGAACCCAACCATGACAATAGGAAAACAAATTATTGAAATATTAAGTGAACATAAAAAAATGAGTTCCCAGCAGATGAAGGAAAGAGCGTTGGAACTTCTGGGACTGGTAGGCATTTCCTACCCGGAAAAGCGATTCAGCCAGTATCCGCATCAACTTTCCGGCGGCATGCGTCAGCGTGTGGTGATTGCGATTGCACTTGCCTGCAACCCGAAAGTTTTGGTAGCGGATGAACCCACAACTGCGCTGGATGTTACGATTCAGGCTCAAATTCTTGATCTGATGAAGTCACTGCAAAACAGGGTAAATACCTCGATTATCCTGATTACGCACAATCTTGGCGTGGTTGCCAGTATTGCTAATAAAGTCGCAGTTATGTACGGAGGCAAAATTGTGGAAAGCGGCTTGGTAGATGAAATATTCTACCATGCACAGCATCCTTATACGCTCGGCTTGATTGCTTCCATACCGAAAATTCATGAAACCGCCAGTGAACTGAAAACAATCCCCGGTACCCCCCCGGACTTGATTGACCCGCCGAAAGGCTGCCCATTTGCGCCGCGCTGTGAAAAAGCGCTGAAAGTCTGTCAGCAGTATCAGCCGGAATACATACAGATTTCCGCCACGCACTGCTCTGCCTGCTGGCTGCAGCATCCCCTTGTAAAAAAATATGCAGAGAATACGAGCGGAAAGGAGAGCCGTGATGAGTGAAGTATTGCTGGAAGTGAAAAATCTAAAAAAATACTTTCAGATTGGAAATAAACAAACTTTAAAAGCAGTAGATAATGTTTCCTTTCAGATTTATAAAGGAGAAACACTCGGCTTGGTTGGGGAATCCGGCTGTGGGAAATCCACACTGGGCAGAACCATCATGCGGTTATATCACCCGACGGACGGTGAAATATTGTATGGCGGAAAAAAAATCAGCGGATCGCTTTCCAATGCGGAAGCCAAAGAATGCTGCGGTAAAATGCAGATGATTTTTCAGGATCCATATGCTTCTCTGGACCAGCGCATGAAAGTTGTTGACATTGTTGCGGAAGGACTGGATTCACAGGAAACCCCGCTGAGCAGGGAAGAGCGTGAAAAAACGGTAATACAGCTGATGGAGATGGTAGGACTTCAGAAAGAACATATCGGCCGTTTTCCGCACGAGTTTTCAGGTGGCCAGCGGCAGCGTATCGGCATTGCCAGGGCTCTCGCCATCCATCCTGAATTCATTGTGGCCGATGAACCGATTTCCGCGCTGGATGTTTCCATTCAGGCGCAGGTTGTCAATCTGCTGAAGAAATTGCAGAATGAACTGGGTCTGACCTACCTGTTTATTGCGCACGATATTTCAATGGTAAAATATATTAGTAACCGAATCGGTGTCATGTACCTTGGCAGTCTGGTTGAATTGACCGCAAGCGAAACGATGTTTGATAAACCGCTGCACCCCTATACGCAGGCGCTTCTTTCAGCAATTCCCCTGCCTGACCCAAAGGCAGAAAGAAATCGCAGCGGTGTTGTACTGGAAGGGACTGTGCCGAACCCGGTCAATATTCCGGATGGATGCAAATTTTGCTCGCGCTGCAAATACGCGATGGATATTTGCAAACAGTCAAATCCTGTATTCCGGGAAGTGGAAAAAGATCATTGGGTTGCATGTCACAGATATGATGGTGAGACCGGATAATTCGGATTCGTATCAAACAAAAAGCGGGTAGGTTCCTTGGAGCTTCGGAAATTCCGAAGCGAAGAACCACCCGCAGTTTTACGAGGTTTTTGGTCAGATACTTAAAAGGCTCCGTTTGTCCTTAAGAACTTTTCTCAGAACTTGATTCGTTGATAAAGTGAATGACTTCATGCGCGTCGGAAACGAGCTTGTCGTAAGACTCTCCCATTTCCAGCACAATTCCGGAAGCAATTAAATTAACCAGTTCAATCGGCAGCGAATAAGAGTTATAAAAAACCCTGGTAGCTGTATCGCACAAATAATTAATGCTGTTCTGGGTTACCACAGGGGACTCCGGATTGTCTGTAATAGAAGTAACGCTTGCACCCCGATATTCTGCATATTGCACAATGTTGCGCATCGCATCGTAATAGCGGGGAAACGAGATGGCAATCACATGGTCGCCAGGGTGAAGTTTGACCAGGTTCGACTGAACATTGTCCAAGTCCTCCGGATGAACTAGAATCGCGTTGGCAATCAGCGGTGAAATTCGGCGGTAAAAATACTCGGAGACGACGCTGGAGACGCCCTGCCCGCAAATCAGTACAGTTTTGGCTTGAAGAATAAGCCGTGCGGTTTTTAAAATATGCTCTGTCGGTACTGTATCATAAAATTCGGTGCTTTGCGTGCGGGCATTATTGATAATCTGCTGTATGACCACTTCTTTATTTCCACGTTCCACCACGGGAAGATCCAATGAAAAATAACTGGTTTCCATAAAATTTTTCACCAGACGTTCCGTATGCGAACGAAATGCTTTTTTCAGTTCAATAAAGTTTTCAAACCCGAGCCGCTTACACATGCGAAGGATGGTTACCTCGGAAACGCTGCTGCGCTGGCTTAGGTCTTTCAAGGAAATATAACAGACATCCTCCGGATTGGACAGAAGTATGTCCAGAATTTCCTTTTGCTTTCTGGTCAGGTTATGATAATTTTTATTAATTTTCTGGAAAGAATCGTCCGGCATAGTCTGCCCCTCATTTCATACTTGTTCATATGAATGATTATACCTTAAACCCGTTTTAATTAAAAGAATAATCTGAAATAAGCTGCTGAAAACCGGCGTTCTCATAATCCTTGTGGGCCACACACGGAATTTGTGGCAGCCACACCCCACCCGGCGTGGAAGACTGGAGTATAAATGCTACTTTTAAAAAATGTAAGAGTTAATTTGAATAATCCGAACGAAGTTGCAGACGTGTTCATCGCGGGCGGCAAAATACAGGTGATTGGCCGCAAACTGGAACCTGCGCTGCCGAATCTTGAAGTTCTTGACGGGGACGGCAAGACAGCAATACCGGGGTATATTGATCAGCATGTCCATATTACCGGGGGCGGGGGTGAAGACGGCTTTTCCAGCCGTGTTCCGGAAATCCAGCTTTCTGACTGTATTCGCGGCGGCGTTACCACGTTGGTTGGCTTACTGGGAACCGATTCGATTACCCGCAGCGTCGAAAATGTGGTGGCGAAAACAAAGGCACTGCGCAGCGAGGGTTTAACCGCCTACTGTCTGACCGGAGCGTATGAATATCCCTCCCCGACTTTGACCGGTTCCGTGAAAAAGGACATTGCGTATATTGAGGAAGTAATCGGCGTTAAAATTGCGATTTCTGATCACCGTTCGTCAAATCTGTGTAAGCAGGATCTGATTCGGCTTGCGTCGGAAGCAAGGCTTGGCGGGCTTCTTTCCAGAAAACCGGGTCTGGTTCACATTCATGTGGGCAGCGGGAAGCATAAACTTGGTTTATTATTTGATGTTTTGGAAACTGAAGACATCCCGATTCAAATATTCCGTCCGACTCATGTGGGAAGAGTATTTGATGACGCGGTGCGATTTGCCAATTTAGGCGGATACATCGATTTTACCGCCGAGGAAGAAAGCAGGAAATCAGCTCAAATGATGGTAAAAGCTTTTGAACAGGCTCCTGTCGAACGCATTACGCTCAGTACGGATTCGAACGGCAGTATGCCAAAATGGAATGAGAATAAAGAAATCATCGGAATGGGTGTCGGGCAGATTACAACCCTCCACCGTACCGTGAAGTCGCTTGTACAGGATTGCGGGGTTCCGCTTTCTCAGGCGATATTGCCCGGAACTGCTACCGTGGCGAAGGCGCTGGGGCTTGCCAATCGGAAGGGCCGCCTTGCGGAAGGGTACGACGCCGACCTGATTTTGCTCGACGACCAGCTGAATATTGATACCGTTATGGCTGGCGGTGTTATCATGATGAGAAGCGGCAGTCTTATCAAAAAAGGAATTTTTGAAAAATAGAAACGCTGCAGCAATTCCATTTCAGTTTACGAGATAAAACACGTTCCTCCCCCCCGCCAAAGGGGGGGGGGAGGAACGTAACCTTGTTACAGAATCAACTGGAAATGCTGTATTATAAATTTTTATAGGAAGAGAAGAGGATTTGTTTTGAATGAGGAAAGACTGATTCAGCTGATCCGGGAGGTTTCCGACGCGAACGGTGCTTCCGGATTTGAAGACGATGTATTAAAGGTTTTGCGTAAACAGGGGGAAGGTCTGGGGGATTTTTCGGAAGATTCCCTGCGGAACCTGTACCTGAAACGCGCAGGAAACCGAGGCCGTCGTCCGGTCGTTCAGCTGGATGCCCATACGGATGAAGTGTCGTTTATGGTGCAGGCCGTTAAGCCGAACGGAACGCTGGTGTTTATCACTCTTGGCGGTTGGGTCGCGAATAACATTCCGGCGCATAAGGTGCGTGTACGCAACGCGGAGGGAAACTATATCCCCGGTATTATTGCAAGTAAGCCCCCGCATTTTATGAGTGAATCGGAGCGCAATGCACCGGCTAACGTGTCCAATATGGTTATTGACATTGGTGCGACTTCCCGGGAAGAGGCTGTTAATGACTTTAAAATCCGCATTGGGGAACCGGTGGTTCCGGATGTTGACTTTGAATATGTGAAACAGAAAGACCTGCTGATTGGTAAGGCATTTGACTGCCGTCTGGGCTGTGCGGCCATTTTGGAAACCATGCGTACGCTGCAGGGGAAAAACCTGAATGTGGACGTAACCGCGGGTTTTGCCGTTCAGGAAGAAGTCGGTACGCGCGGTGCTTATGTGACCAGCAGCACCATCCGCCCAGACATTGCTATCGTTTTTGAGGGATGCCCGGCGGACGATACGTTTACCGAAGAGTACATGACTCAGACGGCGATCAAAAAAGGGCCTATGCTCCGTCATATTGATGCCCGTATGATCACCAACCCCCGTTATCAGCGTTATGTTCTGGATTTGGGCAGAAAACTTGGGATTCCGGTGCAGGAATCGGTCCGCACAGGCGGCTCTACCAACGGAGCACCGATTCATTTGTCCAACGCCGGCGTTCCGGTAGTCGTTATGGGGCTTCCGGTACGTTATATCCATACGCATTACGGTATGGCGGCTTTGTCTGATTTGCGGAACGCCGTAAAGCTGGCAAGCGCGGTGGTTGAATCGCTGGAGGAAGATATCATAAAATCCTTCTAACACTGTTTCTTTTGAAAATTTGTATCACATAGAGCTGAAATTACATAAGGGGTCGTATCATGATGGATCAGAAAATAATAGAACAATATTTTGAGGCGCATCGGGAAGAAATGCTTCGCGATATGAGTACGCTGATTCGAATCCCAAGCGAAAAAGGGGAACCCAAAGAAGGAATGCCTTTTGGGGAGTATCCGGCCGAGGCGCTTGCCGCAGCCGTGCAAATTGCGAAAGACATGGGATTTTCAGTAAAAAATTATGATAACTATGCGGCGGCTGTGAATTTGAATAACCTTCCAAGGCAGCTTGATATTCTGGCGCACCTGGATGTTGTTCCTGCAGGAAACGGCTGGACGGTGACGCAGCCGTTTGAGCCGCTTGTAAAAAACGGTAGATTATACGGCAGAGGTTCTGCGGATGACAAAGGCCCGGCAATCGCTGCGCTGTACGCCTTGAAAGCGGTTCGTGACCTGAATGTTCCGCTGAAAAAGAACGTCCGTCTGGTTCTCGGCACCGATGAAGAATGCGGCAGCGCGGACATTACCCATTATTATGAACAGGAACCGGAAGCACCCATGACTTTTTCGCCGGATGCCGCGTTCCCTGTGATCAATATTGAAAAGGGGCGTTACAGCATCTGGATGAAGGCCGGTTGGAAAGAAGACTTTGAGTTGCCGCGCATTCTTTCCGTTCACGGCGGCGTGAAAAGCAATGTGGTTCCCGACACTGCCGAGGCTGTGGTGGAGGGGCTTTCTGTACAGGAGCTTTCCGCCTGCACCGCCGCGGCTGCTGCCAAGACCGGCATTTCGTTTGAATTCAAGGAGAATAACGGAAAGATTGTCGTGGAGGCACATGGAGCCTGTGCACATGCTTCTTCGCCGGGCGATGGAAATAACGCCATTACCGGGCTTATCGATTTATTAGTCGGAATTCCATTTACAAAATCGGAAGGATTTGAGAAACTTTGCGCCGTAAATCAGCTTTTCCCGCACGGTGACTGGCTCGGGAAAGCTTGTGGAGTGGCCATGGAAGATGAGATTTCCGGTCCTCTGACGATGAGTCTGAACCTGTTCGAGTATGAACTTACAGGACTTAAAGGCTATTTTGACGGCCGTACTCCGATTTGTGCCACCAATGAAAATTTAAAAGATATTTTTTGTGCGAAAGCAAGGGCTCACGGTTTGACTCCGGACGATAAAGGTGTTTCGCCGGCTCACCATGTTCCAAAGGACACGCCTTTTATTCAGACGCTGCTGAAGTGTTACGAGCAGTATTCGGGCAGAAAGGGAGAATGCATGGCGATTGGTGGGGGAACTTACACACATCGCCTGAAAAACGGCGTCGGCTTTGGATGCTCCATGCCGGAAACGGACAACCATATGCATGGCGCGGACGAATATGCAGAAATTGATGAACTGCTGCTGGGAGCGAAAATTTTCACACAGGCAATCATTAACCTTTGCTCCTGAAGAATATTCCCTCACGACTTTTTAGCTTTGACGGGTGGCATACTGTAAAATAATATTAAATAAAAGCCAGGGATTTCATCCTCTTCATATGGAAGAGCGCATGAATCCTTGGCTTTTTCTTTTCTGCAATTTCAGCCCAAAACTGTACCGGGTACAGTTAAAATATAAATTCTAAAGCTGTAAAATAAAGGTGAAATTTACTGAATCTGATCTAAGTAAATGTTTGGGCGATGCAGTTGAACGGTATTTGTATATTATATATTAAGAAAAATCTGCCGTTCATTAAAGGGTAAAAGATCGGACAAAGGAATATTTAGCCCTGGCACATTGGAAGAAAGGCGGTATGTATGAGAGTCGTATTCAAAAAATTTTTATCTTTGGCACTGGTATTCAGTATGCTGACAGCAATATTTTCGGTGTCCGCGTTTGCTGCCCAAAGCAGTAAAATATGGCAGTATGTTGGGGGAGCCGGTATTTCCGCAGGAGAGGCCGAATACATAGGCCTTGTATTTGACAGAAGCGGGGTTCCCTACGCAGCCTATACGGATCAATCAGACGGACGACAGACAGTCGTAAAAAAATACGATAAAGGAACGCAAACCTGGCAGCCTGTCGGGAACGCAGTTTCCGGCGGTTCATCAAAATCGGTTTCCCTTGCTTTTAATTCCAGCGGAGAGCCCTATGTCGCATATCAGGAAAGCAGTTCTCAGGGAATCACCGTAAAAAAGTACAATGCACAAGCGCAGGCTTGGCAGACGGTCGGTTTGGAAAATCTTTCAGGAGGAACGGCTTACAGCGTTTCTCTTGCCATAAGCAGGGATGATGTCCCATATGTAGCTTTTATGGACGGTTCCAACATATTGAGGGCGACCGTAATGAAATACACGGCAAGCGGCAGTACCGGCTGGGAGCCCGTCGGGACGGCCGGCTTTACGCAGAACGGTGTGGATTATCTTTCTCTGGTTTTTGACAACAGCAACATACCCAATCTGGCTTTCATGGACAATTCGGTTTACGGCAAAGCTACTGTGATGAAGTATACCGGCGTAACCGCGGAAAATGCGACAGGATGGGAAACGGTCGGCACGGCCGGTTTTTCCGAAAATTCCGCCAATTATGAAAAATTGGCCTTTGACAACAGTGGCACACCTTACGTCGCCTATAGAAGCGGATCAGAACAAAAAGCAACTGTGATGAAATATACAGGCGGCGGAAGTACCGGCTGGGAGCCCGTCGGTTCGCAATACTTTTCTAATGGCGCGGCTGCATTCGTTTCCCTTGTAATTGACAGCGGCGGCACGCCTTATGTCGCTTATAAAAGTACTACCGATTTCGTAAACAACATCACGGAGGCCGCCGTGATGAAATATACCGGCGGCAGCGGTACCGGCTGGGAGTCTGTCGGTTCGGGTGATATTTCGGATGGCAATGCAAGACATACTTCGCTTGCCCTTAACAGTGACGGTACCCTGTGGCTGGCCTATGAAGACGAGGCAAACGCAAATAAACTGAGCGTAAAGAAATATGATTATGTAAAATATACTGTAGATTACGGCGCCGGGAATCATGGTACGCTGAGCGGCTCGCTGAACGAAACGGTGAATTCCGGAGGCAGTCCCCAAAACATACCCACCGTATCACCCGAATCCGGCTATATCTTTACCGGCTGGAGCAGTGACGGTATAACCGTGCTGACTTCCGGACAACTGGCTCAGCAGGAGATAACAGGAAATGTTATCTATACGGCGCAGTACAGGCAGATTGCGGAAGGAGATCAGTTTACGGAGAACGGCATCCGTTATGAGATCACAAATATCAGCTCCGGGGAGGTAAAGGTTATATCAAACCCGAGCTCCTATTCCGGTAAGGTAACCATACCGGACAGTGTTGCTTACGGTAGCGCTGATTACGATGTGACGTCAATCGGCGACCATGCCTTTGCCGGATGTACCGGTTTAATGAACGTGACGGTTGCAAAAAGCGTTCGGTCAATTGAAGCGTATGCGTTTTCGGGCTGCACCGGTTTGACGGATATTACTTTTTCTGGAGGCGCGCCGCAGACTGTGGGAGAAAATGTTTTCGCCGGCGGACACAGTCCGGTTCAGGGCCATATTCCTAACAAAACTGCTTTGGAATATAGAAGTGTGTTTTCCGCTTATTATCCGGCTCAAATCGTATTTGATGACGGCTCCGAAGCCTCCGGGATAATTTCCTCCTTTGAAAGTCTTCCTTCATCGGTGGAAAAGCAAAGTGTGGCATACGGGACGGAATACGGTTCATTAAATCTGCCGAAAACGCTGAAGGCAGTTGTGGACAGTATCTCAAATGCAACGGTAAAAGTGTTTGAATGGGTTTCCAGTGTGACCTATAATCCGGATAAGGCAGGCAGCTACAAATTCACACCTGTGCTTGACAGCGGTTTCCAGCTTAAGGACAGCGGCGTAAAGCTGCCGGAAATCACCGTGACCGTAAAGGAAAAGGCCAAAGAAAACAGCTCCAGTGACAAAACCAAGAAGCAGAGCGCTCCTGCGCCGAAAACAGAAACCAGAGTGGACCCATCCGGCAATACGGCCGTTGTAACCACGGCTGCGGACGGCGTCAGCGTGATCGGGGATTCGGCAGAAATCACAGCGACGGTTCTGACGGTAACCTCCGATACCACCGGCGCGGGTACAGTTCTGGACGCCGGCAAAGCGGCACAGGTGAAAATCAAATTGCCGGAAGATGCGCTTCTTCAGCAGCTTAACGCACAGAGAAATGTTGATTTAACTCTTGCTGTCCCGCAGAATGTTGCTCAGGCCGCAGACCGAAACATGGACGTTTCCATAAAAGCGGCGGCGGACCTTTTTGCGGCGGCAAAAACAAACCGGCGCGACCTGACCGTCAGGGTAATGAATGCGGATACCCGCCAGCTTTCCTACAGCTGGACCTTCAAAGGCAGCGATCTCGCCGCGTCGTCCGTACCGGTTGCGGACGTAAATCTGTCCCTGAACGTCCGCAGTACGGATGAGGTTTCGCTGACCAGGGGCCTGCCAAAAGAAAGCAGGGGCCTTGTGCTGACGTTCAGCCACAGCGGCCTGCTGCCTTCGGCAGCAAGTGTTACGTTCTCTGCAAAAGACAAAGGATTCCGGCCCGGGCAGAAGCTGTATTTCTATTTTTATAATCCGGATACCGGGTCTGTTGAAAAGCAGGATAAGGAGTACACGGTGGACGCGGACGGCAATGTAACCGTGCAGATCAGCCACTGCTCCCAATATTTGCTGACGCCGCAAAAAATCCGTTCCATTACGGTGGATACCCGCTCTTACACAATGACTCCGGGAATGAGCTATGAAACAGGACTCCGGCTGACGGGAACGGAAGGAGCAAAAGTAAAAGCGTATTCCTCCGCAAAAGACGTAGCAAAGGTGGTTGTACTTAAAAACGGCAACGTAAGGGCAACCGGACTAAAAGAGGGAATGACCTATGTCATGATCGACGTGTACGACAGCAGGAATAAATTTCTTACTCACGCGTCCGTCAGACTGAGTATTAAGAACGGCGTGAAGCCGGGCGGCAGTTCCGCGCGTCAGGTCGGGATATTCTGATGCAAATCAAATGAGAGACTGTTACGAAGCAGACTGATGTCGAAAATATGATAGAAAATGCGCTTTGATTGGGCTCGAATAAGCCTTTTCAAGGCGCGTTTTGCTTTTATGGACGCGCAGCGCGGAAAGAAACTTGAAAAGAAGAAATTTCGGGAATATAATTAATTTGTATGATACTGTACGCCTGTAAAACCGCCATCAGCAAAATACACGCTAAGGGGCCGCGAAGTCTTATGCTTAAAACAAAACTTTGCACACCGAAAATCAATAAATATATCGTGAACAGAGAAAAAGCGGAGGAAAAGCTTAAACTCCTGCCGGAGTACCGGCTGGCCTTTGTCTTTGCTCCGGCGGGGTATGGCAAAACAACCACGGTTGCAAGTTATCTGTTAAAATCAGAATTAAAATATGCATGGTTTTCCATTGATGAAGCGGATAACGATCCCGTACGGTTTTGGAGATATCTTACGGCTTCGATTGCCTCCGAATTGAAGAACAGCTGTTTTCAGGAAATATCAATCAATATGGATCTTGTGTCCGCCAACATTACCGCAGATTTGCTGATAGACATGCTGGGCAGTATTTCTGACGATATCGTCCTTGTACTGGATGATTATCACCTGATCCATAACGAAACCGTTCAGAAAAGCGTAGAACATCTCGCCGGATTTATGCCGCCGAATCTCAGCCTGATCATCCTGAGCCGGAAAGAACCGGAGCGTGAGCTTTTTAATATGTGCGTCAGGGAAAACGCAATCCGCATCGATATAAACGATCTTTCCTTCAGCCCGGACGAAACCTCCGAACTGTTTATGCAAAGAGGGATCCGGCTGGATCCGGAAGAGCTGAAAGTATTGCAAAATTGTACGGAGGGCTGGGCCGCGGGTCTTATAGCGGCTTCCTTTTCCATTCTGGAAAACAATGACGTCGGCGGGGCTGTCCATGCGTTTTCAGGGAAGAACCGGAATATTGAAAAGATTTTGCTTAACGAGGTTTTTGATCAGTGGACTGACGAAGTAAAAGAGTTCTTTATACATACGTCGTTTTTAGACAAGCTTACCGGGCCGCTTTGCGGCGCTGTGAGCGGAAACGGAAAGAGCGCGGAACTGCTCAGGAGGCTTTCTGAAAGCAACAGCTTCATCATTCCTATCGATCAGGAAAACAAATGGTTTCGGTATCATCATCTTTTCCAGGAGTTTCTGATGAACCGGCTGGAAACGAAGCCGGTTTTAACCCGGCACACCTTATACCGGCTTGCCGGGGAGTNNCGGGGAGTGGTACCGGGAAAACGGGTTTATGCAGGATTCCATCAGCTGTTTTCTGGAAGCGGAAGAGTACGAAAAAGCCTTCCCGCTCGTTTGGAATATTTACCTTTCCATGGTACAAAAAAGTGAATTCAAGCTGTGGCGTAAGTATATAGAGAGTATGCCCCAACAGCTTTGTGAAAGTGACGTAAGGGCCTGTACCGGTTATTCCTGGGTATTATCGATGGAAGGCCAGTTGGAAAAAGCGCAGATCTGGGCGGATAAGGCTCAGGCGTGCTATGACCGTATAAAAGACAGCCTGAAGGAAAAAGAAAAAATTTTTCTTGAGGCAAATATTTGCGTCACCTATGCCAATACGGCGATTTTCAGAATGAACGCGGCCGAAGCGGTAAAACAGTATCGAAAGGTACTCACATTTAATCTGGATGTGCCGGTGATTGTCGGAGAAATGAATTCGGGTGAACCGAACCTTTTAAAGACAGCTTACGGATTTAGGGGAAGGCTGAATAAGGTCGCGGAGGCCTATGAAAATTATGTTGAAGATATGCCGAGGTTCCTCGGAGATTTTTCCTCTTACATTGCCGTAACTCTTGCCGAATGCAATTATGAGCGCGGCGATTTAAAAGCGGTGCATGAAATACTTCTCAAAAACATGGGCAGAATAACCAGCTTGAATAATCCGGGTATTATCGTGCCCTGCTTTATTATATATTCTAAGGTAAAAAGAGCCCGCGGCGATCTTGCCGGAGCTTTTAAAATTATTCAATCGGGTAAAAAAATTCTGAAGGAAAAAAGCGGGAGCGTTTGGAATTACTTTTTTGATATTTATCAGGCAAGCCTGTACCTGTACGCGGGAGATGCAAAAAGCGCTTCACAATATCTGCATACGGACCGCATGGGGGTGTATGACGTTCTTTCCGCACCGAGAGAGTTTGAATATATCACCTACGCCAGATATCTGGTGCTGACAAACCAGCCGGAGGATTCCCTTATACTGCTGAACCGACTTGAGAACCTTGCGCAGAAAGAGGACAGGTTGGGCAGCCTCGTTGAAATCTTGTGCCTTTCGGCGATTGCTTACAGCCGGTTGGGGAATTTTTCGAACTCCATGCTTTCGCTGCATAAGGCGCTTAGCCTCGGCGCCCCTGAAGGTTATGTGAGAACTTTTGCAGACGAGCTGGAACCCATGGCCGGGCTATTGAGAGAATATGGCGCATGGACAAAGCGAACGGAATATTCCGGCGGCAGACAATATGCGAAAAGGCTGTTAAACACAACAGAGGAAAGCATTAAGATCCAGAGAAACGCAAACCACCCGTCAAAAACCGTCTGGACAGACAGTAAAGCAGATCAAGTGGATTTCAGTGCAAGAGAGCTTGAGGTTTTAAGGCTGCTTATGAATGACTGTTCCAATCGGGAAATTGCTGAAACGCTCTTTATTACGGTCAGAACGGTAAAATTTCACAATGCCCGCATTTATGAAAAGCTTGGTGTAAAGAATCGTATTGAAGCGGTTATAAAGGCAAGAAATCTGAATTTGATGAACTAAGCAATTGATAAGTCAACCGGAAAGGATGGAGGGTTTTCCCGGCGGCAGCCCCGGAGCGAGGGGGGCGATGCGAATTATGCAGAGCAGTTGTTTCCTGTCTGCGTACTCCTTTGAAAAGGTTTTAATATCCTGTAATCTTCCGATATAGGAAGTATAATAATGCCATATAAAAATGAAATACCGGGAGGTGGATTGTGGATTATATAACAGTCGGTGAAGCGGCGAAAAAGTGGGGCGTTTCCGGGCGGTCGATAACCTATCATTTGAAAGCGGGTCGCATCCCCGGTGCGGTCAAAAAGGGGAAGCTTTGGCTCATCCCCTCAAATGCTGAACGGCCATCTGATAAAAGACGCTGTGGGAATGCGCTGCCGGAGCCATCCTCATCCCTGTCCGCCGACATGTCCTATGTCTCGGCCTCCGCGGCAAGACTTATGCCCGCGCATAACCCGAACGCGATCCTGAACAGCTTGGAAGAGGACCGACTGCGGCTAATCTGTGAAGCGGAGCTTTCTTACCTGCGGGGGGACTTTGTACGGGTTATGTACTGCTTTGATCAGACCACAGGGGATGAAGCGGTGAGGCTGCGTACCTGCCCGATAGCCATCGCGGCTGCCATCAGCAGGGGAGATTACCACACCTACGCCAAGATTGACATCTACCTCAAACGATACAGAACGGCTGGCACGGACAGTGAAATAAGAGCGGCTGCGGAGCTTGCCCTTGCCGCCGCCNNCCGCCGCCGCTGTAAGTATGGTAGCCCCGAACATGGTTCACGACTGGCTGAAAGCGGGGGATTTCAGCGCTCTGCCGTCCCAGGAAAGACCCAACGCTCTATATCTGCGTGCAAAGTATTTCTATAGTATCGGTCAGTTTGATACCGTGCTGGCCGTGGCGCAGACCGCACTGACGCTAAGCTCTCAGGAGCAGGGTGTCACCATGACTGACATCTATCTGCATATAACCTGTGCCGTCGCCTGCTGTGCGTTGAAGCGGAAGGAAGAGGCGAAGCACTGGCTGCTTTCGGCCATGCGCCTCGCCCTGCCTCACGGCTTCATCACACCGTTTGCGGAGCTTGTTTCGGAGTTTGGCGGGATGGTGGAAGTGTGTCTGGAGCAGGAATTTCCTGATTATCGCAATGCGGTCATCCTGCAATGGAGAAACACTGTGAAAAACTGGATTTCCTTTCACAACCAGTTTACAAAGGATAACATCACGCTTATACTCTCCCTGCGAGAATCCCAGCTGGCTTTGCTCGTGGCACGACATGTCCCTTACGCAGAAATTGCAAAACAACATTGCATTTCCGTTGGAAGACTCAAGAACATTATGCTTGAGATTTACGAAAAGCTGCATATATCCGGACGGGACGAGCTTGCACAATACATTATAATTGGGGAAAAAGCGTGACTTTTTAAGCCTGAAAAGTCACTGTTCAAGAGACCGGTTTGCCCTTATGATAGAAGTGGAAAGCTATCGTAAGGGCTTCTTTATTTCGGGATAAGTCCTTTATCTTTTTTCAAATAAACCTGTACCGGGTACGGGGAATTTTCAGCAGAATTAATTTATAATTTTTATTGGATATTGGAATTTATGGAATGTTGTACTGCATACGTAAAAACAGTATTTCAGATGTACATGGCGGAACGGTTCGGAATCTTCGTATTAAGGGATTCCGTATTTCCGCGCGGTTCACCGGCGTAGGAGGGGTTTTATGAAAAAGCATCAAAGCGTTCACAAACAGGTTTTGGCTCTCATCCTGGCTTTTGCTCTGGTATGGCAGATGGTGCTGCCTGCAAGTGCAAACATCGCGAATACCATTCACAATACGCAGCAGCAGAACCAGAGCATTCTGGAAAAGCTGCGGGGAATGTACGGCGGCAGCCTTACCGCGACCGATGTGGCGGAGGAATTGAAGAGCATGGGGCTGCTGGATGCCGACGGGAATCTTTCCGTCAGCCAGAACATCATGGTGGACGGCACCCCGATGACGCTGGAACAGGTTCGGGCAATGCTCACGAAGCCGGAGACGAGCCTGAACAAAGTGGTCAGCGTGGACGGCACCGATGTAACGCTCGCCGGCCTAAAAACCATGATCGATATTGAAGACGAACTTTCGCGTTTGAAAAAGACCTATTTTACCGACGCCGTACCCTTTGACGCACAGCGGGAAAAAATGTATGTCTCCCTGGCAAACCAGCTGCAGACCGAAGGGCTCAGCCCTCAGAAGGCATACGCCTCGGGTGCGTTTGAGCAGAATATCTACATAAAAATAAACGCCGACTATGTAGGCTTCACGGCCACCCCCGTTTACGCCAACGGAAACACTACGACAGTCCTGCACGACGTATCCTTTAAATGGCGCTTGCTGCCGGGTTCTTTCAGCTCGACCAGCACATCCTTTGGCACTGAAAATACGACGAACTTTAAACTGGGGGATTCCCCGAAAAGGACAAATTATTCTACAGGCATTTCGACCGCCCATTATAACGGCGACGCTTACTGCATTCTGCAGGTGTATGACCCGAACGGTTCCCTGTTTCGGACGGATACAGGGGAAATTACACGGTCGCTGAACATCCCGATCAAGCAGAGCTCCTTATATCAGTGGACAACGGAGATCAGCTTTAGCTATACACAGCCGGACGGAAGCTATACGACTGTCGGAACGGTCAGTGAGCCGATTGTGCTTACTAATTTTATGGATACTGACATCAAAAGTCTTCAAGCCTCCGCGTCGGATATATTCGGCGATACGGCCAACGCAAGGTATCACTTTAAAGCCGATATGAGGCTGAACGTATCTTCGGGTGGTAAAGCCTCGACAATGACCGCCAAACCAAGGCTGTTGAAAAGCAGCCAAAATACATATTCAAACGACGAGTACAGTCTTGACGGAACCAGTTATACTCCTTTCGTCCAGACGGTTCCCCGGAATTTCGAAGTCGGATATCAGAATCCGGGAGCGCAGTTTACAATTGATGCAAGGGTGCAGGGGGAGATTCCTTCCTTACTGGCGTTCACTTCCGCAACCTATAGTCCCTCCATATCCGACATCCCAAGCCGGCAATATTATAACGGGACTCTCTCCATTTATGACAAACAAGGCCCGTCTGTCAAAGCCATCACCGCGCCGGCGGGAAGCTATTACACCGGTCAGCAGGTTCCCGTCACAGTGGAGTTTGCCGAGCCGGTCACAGGCGCCCCAACTCTTACCATGAAGGGCGGTACGGTGCTGAATCCGCAGGAGAGTTCGGCTACAAAATCCAAATACAGGCTGTACCTCTACACGGTCCCCGTCAGCCCGGACCCGAATCCGGTGCTGGGGTCGGTGAACAGTATTGCCGATATGGCGGGCAACAATACCGCAACATATGCCGTGCCGGACACACAAAAGACGCTGAATGCCGTCAGCATGGTGCAGGATAAGTTGCAGTCTTTCAGCGGGCTTGCGGCGGACAGCTCCGCCACATATCCGTGCAACGGGAAAATTACGGTGATGCTCACGGCAAAGGATGCCTACAAACAGTGGCTGTCCGACGAAGCGGCTAATAACGGTAAGGAACTGAGAACCTTCTGCCTTTTTGCGAACAATGGAATCAGTGACAAAACCTATGCGCTGAAGGCGGCGGATGAAACCGGGCTGGTTTATACCGCGGAGATCAGTGCTGCGGATTATCTTTCCCTCACGGATACGACTCTTGGCATCGGCTTGCTTTATAACCCTTCCTACGACAGCAACACAAAGATATTTTCGGGAGGAAGCAAGGTTTTCGGCTTGTCCTGCAGCGCGAAAATTGCCGCGATTGTTCCCGTGACTGGCATTACGGTTACGGAACCGCAAAACCATACGATTTATATGACGGACGAAACCGCCGCCGCTCTTTCGGTTTCCGTAACGCCGGCCAACGCGACTCTCCCGACGGTAACATGGAAGAGCAGCGACGAATCGGTGGCAACCGTTCAGGCGGACTCCAGCAACCCGAACAGGGCGGTTATCACCCCGGTTGGTCCGGGTACGGTATACTTTACCGCTACCGCGGCAAACGGCGGCATGGGAACGCCGGTTGTGCAGAAAACGAATAATTTTACCGTTTCCAATGACGGTATTCCGGCGATCGTGTTTGCCAAGGGAAGCAGCACGTTTTATACAAGAAAGAACGAAGCCGTAAAGGTATTCTGGGGGCAAAATCTGATTGGCCGGAAAGGTTCAACTGCCCAGCCGGTATTCAGCATACAGGTTTACGAAGGAAATCATACCCTGGCGGAAACGGATTCCCTGCAGCCGAAATACGAGCAGAGTGTAACGAACCAGAACAGCTGCACCATTGCGGGAAATCAGCTGGGTAATCCTTCCTCAACCGACGCTGAGCAGAACAAGGTTCCCGCTTACACCGTCCGGGTGAGCGCGCTGAACCCGGATAATCCGAACGAGAGACTGAAAGCTGTCGGATATATTATCGTGTATCCGCAGCCTTTGAAGGTCAGCCTGAATACGCTGTCCAATTACAGCATTACCGATGAGACCTCCTCGCAGCAAATCGGCTGGAATATCTCCAATCTGGAGAGCGGCGGCCAGATCAACCTGAAAATACTGAAAAATGGCCAGGCGGTGGATACGTCGGGCTTTACCCGTCAGGACGCCGGAAGCTTTTCGCTGCCGATCGGCAAGGTTTCCGCAGGGCTGAAGGATATTTATACGGTCACGCTGAGTGCAAAAAATCAGACGGATTCCTCATGGTCCACCGATTCGTTCGTCCTGAATGTCTATAAGGGCGATTCCATGAAACTGATGGTTGACGACAAGGAAAAGCAGGAGAACAGCTTGGTTTCGCTTGATAACGAGCCGCTCATCAAAAGCAAGTTCGATGCGGGCGGGAGCGAGTCCATCCTGCAGCTCAACCGGGAAATCAGCCTGAAAAAATCTCTCAGCATCAATTTCGACGCGTATCCCTGGGGCAATATTACGGACCGGATTCTATGGAAGTCCGGGAACAGCGGAATAGCCTCCATCAATTACCGCCAGGGCTCCCTGTACGAGAATATCGAAAAATTCAATTACCTGACTTACAGCCCACTTGCCAAATTTATGCTGGCGGGCAACGGGGACGGAACCGCGCAGATCACCGCGACGCATGCGCTAACCGGTATGAAGCAGACACTGAACGTTTCCGTAAAAACCCTTAAGGATAAGCTTTACCTGTTCAACCTCTATCCGAAGCAGAAAACGACCGTTACCTTTGAAAACGGCCTTGGACAGTCCCGCAAGCTGACCACGAACGATAACGGGGAAATCGCGGTTTACGAGCCCAGCGGAATCAAAGGCGATATTTCATTCCAGTCAGGTTCCGGTACCGACACTTATGTGGGCACCGTCTTCCACAACGACTTGAAGTCGGCGGAAGGGAATGCGGGTTATTACGAGCGTTACCCGGTAAACATTCTCCAGTTGCGCCTTGTCACCACGTTGAATCTGTATTTCAAAAACAGCGACGGCACCCCGTACACAGGGGCTGTTACCTACGGCGGCGCGGTTTTCCGCAACGGAGAGGAATGCAGCCGGACGCAGGTGAGCAATCGAAGCATGACGCTGGATTCGCAGGGGAATTTCCATCTTGATTTCGACTCCACCCAGTTCACGGCCGGAGACAACAGCCAGCCGTTCAAAGCCACCGACAAACTGACGTTTATTTATGAAGTGCGGTTTGCCAACGATTCGTATTACCCGCAGCTGATTACCGCGGACGGCAGCCTCAGCTCGGATGACCTTGTGCGCTTCGGGGACAGCGTGGTCAACCTCAAGGAGGTTCCTTCGGGCGGGAAAAACAAACCGTTTATTGTTTCACAGGCAATTGATTATCACCTGGCAAGCGGAAGAAGACTGGACGTGACAAACTATGCAGGCGCTATCGGGCCGGGCAACCTTTATCCGAGCACGGACCTGGTCAGCACGGTGGCGTGGTGGGGGATTTCCAGCCCGTCGCAGAATAAAGATTATGGTCTGGAGATGCAGGATGAATATGGCGCAGTGCTTCCCGGCCAAAAGGTCAAAACGCTGAACTACCCGTTCGCCGCCATGTCCTACACGGAGAATACCGCCACGATGAGCCCGGCCACCCTGAATCTGCCGATCGGGGGAAAGAAAGGAGCGGCGACTGCCCTTTACCTGCCGGACGGGACCCTGTACAGCCGCATCCAGAACCCCTTCAGCTTTACCAATATGGTCGGGGCGGCGGACGCGGACGATAAGGACAGCGGCGTAAACCACGCGTTTACCGACTTAAAGCAGTCGGGAATGCTCGGCTTCAACACGGCGGACCTCACGGGGTCGGTTTTGGGCCAGATCGGATCGTCCGACGGCACTCTTCTCAATGTTGTGAAATTGCTGAACAGTACTGCCATAGGTCCGTACAAATTTAATATGTCCATCACCGCGACGAACGATCCGATGATTTTTCGCGGGCTGATCACCGTTTCGGCTCAGGAAGGGGAAGATACCAACATCGATATCGGCGGGGCCGATGAAAGTCTTGACCTGCCCGGAATCAGCAGTCTGGCGGAGACCGCCAAAAATAAAACCGACATCAAGAACCAGTTTTCCGCCGAAACCTCGCCAAAGGCCTCGGGCGGGTTTGAATGGGGAATGAGCGTGGCCGGTTATTACGAGGTGGAGGCCCGTTACAACGCGTCGGCCTCCAAATGGAAAATGACGGTGACCGGCGGAGGCGCGGATGTCGGCGCCATGCTGGGTTATTCCCAGTGCTTCAATACAAGCATTTACGGAATCCCTATTACCGCTGAATTCGGGGCGGGCGCGCAGATGAACCTTGCCTTCCGCGCGGCGAAGCCTTCCGCCGACAGCGTGCCGGAGGGAGTAACGGCGTCCGATGTGAATGATTTCTTCACGATGCTCCGGGTCAACCTGTATGTGAGGGCGTTCGGCGGGTTCGGCTTCGATTATGAAATCGTCGCGCTGAAAATCGGAATTTTCGGTCAGGTCGACCTCGGATTCAACAATGAGAACCTGAACCGGAGCTACCTTACGGAAAATCAGAAGCTTTCCTCCATCAGCGCCAACCTTTACGGCACGGCGGGAATCAAGTTTGTCGCAAAGTTTCTGTTCCTTTCCTATTCCACGGTGCTGGCCTCGTTCTCCTACGGCGGAGACCTGTTTACAAAGGATGTCGCGGGAACGGATGCCCACCAGACAATAAAAGACTGGAAATCAAACCAGACGCTTCCCATGCCGGACGACCCGGAACAGGGCTTCAGCTATGGGTTTCTGGGCGGACGGTACACAGGCACCAAGAGCTTTGCGCGTTCGCGTGTTTCCTCCGGGCTGCAAACGGTCCAGAGCTCGGCTGCGCTGGAAAGCCGCGGCTATCTGGGCGAATATACGCGCAGCTGGCCGACCGGAAAGCTGCTGCGCGCAGTTGACAGCCCCAGCACCCTGAGCAATATTGAATCAAATGCTTACCCCTACTCCAACCCGGTGATTACCAGAGACGGTCAGGTTCTTGCCTACCTTTCCGACTCCGGCTCCACAGATGTAAACAATACGCGCGCAAGCTGGGGGCTCATGGGCAGCAACGGCTTGTATGAAAATAAAAAAGGACTGAGCACCGATGCCGCAGCCGGGCCGGACAGCAGCCTGTCGCTGGACGGCACCTCCGGCTTCGCCGTGGCCGCGTGGACGCGGCAGGGTACCAAGGTCACAGCGGCGGCCGGCCAGAGCTTAAGCGAGTCGGATGTTTCCGCCATGACGAACAGCACAAAGATCATGGCAAGCGTGTACAGCGGCGGAAGCTGGGTTACGGCTCCCCTGACAGATGCAAACGGGGATAACCTGGCTGCCGATCTGGCACCGGTGGTGGCGGCCAACGGTAATAAGGCAATTGTTGCGTGGCGCAGCGCGGCGGGGAGCAGCATGGACGCTCAGTCTCTGGATTATTCCGGCGTAAGTGACCGTATACTGTACCGAACCTACGCAAACGGAGTATGGGACGATACGAAAGTCCTCTACAACGGTTCCAAGGGAAGTATAAAGGGTCTTGTGGCCTCCATGCTGGATGACGGCACCGCCGGGCTGGCCTATACTGTAAACTGCGGCGCCGATAAAACAGGCTCGGAGGGATGGGAAACCTTCTGCGCCGTCGTGAACGCGGACGGCTCCATAGCCGGGGACCTGAGACTTACGAACAATGGCGATACGGATGACAATCCGCAGATTGCCGCCGTCAATTTCGGCACGGATGCAAGCAAGGAACAGAAATTCGTGCTCGGCTGGCATACGGCGGTAAAAACAATGGATTCCGAG
The DNA here is from genome assembly GCA_002359465.1 of Ruminococcaceae bacterium UBA2656. GTDB lineage: Bacteria > Bacillota > Clostridia > Oscillospirales > Acutalibacteraceae > Caproiciproducens. The sequence continues at coordinate 9,434 of DENA01000024.1, read as the reverse complement.
ACCAAGCAGGAATCCTCGACAAACGATATCCGGCTGGCCGCGGTCAACAAAGATGGAACGCCCTGCGGTGACTTTACGGATTCCCTCAGCAGCATAGGCGACAGTTCGGCGGTTGCCGGCGCCGGCGGTTTCCGCTTCGCAAAGGGGAACGGCCTGAAGCTGGATGACCTCTCGCTGATCTGGGTGCAGGCGTCCACCTCCGGCAGTACAACCAATGCAGATACGCTGCCTTCGCAGTCCGGCAACAAGGACTGTCTGAAAGCCGTCAAGTTTATGAAGGATGAAAACGGGAAAATCTATCTGACCGGCGCACTCGACGTGGCGGAAATGCCGGACTGCGTCAAGATTGACCATTTTGACGCCTACTATGAATCCGCCGGCCAGAAGGTCCGCGCGGTCATGCTCGCCAGCGATTACAACGCCGGCGCTCTGCAGTCCGTTACAGCAGCCGACGGCAAGCCCGTTTCCATAAAAGAGGCGGTTTGCNNGGCGATGAAATCGGCCACGGCTGTTTATACGAACACCATTGGCGTTCAGGATGTGCGTGTCAATTATTCCGAGCTGAAAAGCGGGTTCCGCACGACTGTTCCGTTTACCATAGAAAATAAGGGCGTTCAGACGGTCAGCTCCGTAATCATTGCCGTGGACGGAAAAAATCAAACCTACAGCGATCTGAATCTGCTTCCGAATCAGAAAATAACGCTTTTTTATGATTACGACGTACCGGATGCCATCCATGACGTGAGTTATACGGTAAGCGCTGCTTTCAGCGGCGGCACGGTAAACAATCAAACCGGAAAACTGAACCTGGATTTTCCCGACACCGGCGTTTCCAGGCTGGAACTGGTCGGCGACGAACAGGGGAAGCGCATCATCCAGGCCACGCTACAGAATATCAGCGATGTGCCGCTTTCCGGCAGCAGCAGGAAGGTTTATGTGGGACTTTTCACGTCCCCGGAATGCACACTGGCGGATAAGAACGGAAATGCCTTATGGCTCCAAAGGCAGGAAGTCACGGGGGATGAGATCAAGCTGCTTGACGAGAGCGCCCTGACCGTGCGGTTTACCTACAGTGTGCCGTCAAGCGGCATACCGAGCGGCGGAACCCGGCTCTACGCGCGCATCTGGGTAGAGGAGGAGCATGATTCGATCTATGACGAACTGGTTGAAAACAATACGACAAACGACAGCAAATCAATTCTACTTGCCAATCCGTTGGAGGCGAACAACGGAAATCCGATCCGCATTACGGTTGACCAGGATAATTCATCCGGCGTTTCCGTTGCAAACCTGACGGTCAAGAATCTTACGATGTTGCCGGTTACAAACGGCAATATTGCCGCGGAACTGCTGGACAGCGAAGGAAACGTGCTCGAAACCAAACTTCTCTCCTATAACAGCTCCGGACTGCTGAGCCTTGGCGGCGAGGAGAGCGTGAAGAGGCAGCTTTCGTTTACCCGGACCGGGGCAAAAATCGTGGCGCAGTATTTTACCGCCAACGAAGGCTCCGGAGGAATTTCCAGCATCACCGCACAAGGCATCGGAATGGTGTTTGACAGCGGCGTCCATGCGTATTCTCTGGAGGCAATGAATCTGCCGTCCACGGTCATTATGGCGGCCGCGGCCGATCCGAACGAATACGTCATCATCAAGGACAGCGGCGGAACGCAGACGCTGGCGCAGTCACAGGGCGCGGCATCCTATACCATGGCGCTTCCGGACGGCTCAACGCAGACCGTTCAGGTCCTAACCAGCACGGCCCCGCCTGTAAAGGACAGCGGCGGCACACAGACTCTGTTGAAGTCCTTGGGCTCCGGGCAGATATTCCGAACTGCGTTTGCGCAGTCTGAGGCCGATCCGTCCGCCTTGTCTTCCGGTACTGCTTCAAATGCTTATAAGCTGACCATCAGCAGCAAAACGAGCACGGCAGCCGGCGGTACAATTTCGCTGAAGACTCTGGGGAAAAATGCGGACGGAAAAATGCGAATCCAGGTGAACGCCTCCGGACTTTCCGGATTTACGCCGGCAAAGTGGCAGTATACGTCTGACGGCGGAAAGGACTGGAGCGAACTGCAAAGCTGGAATGACAACAGTCCAAATATTTTTGTACTCGATAAAGGCAATTACAGCGCCGTGCAGGCCCGTGTGCTTGACGCGTCCGGAACGGCAATGACGTCGAACGCGATCTCTGTTTCTTCCACAGGGAAAATTTTGAAGAGCCTGACCGGCCCGCCCGCGATTTCCGGCCTCCTGAACGGCACGGCTAAAACTGCGCAGGCGCTGGGTTTGCCGGATACGGTGACTGCCGTCACGGACTGCGGCCAGGATAATATTTCCGTTGTCTGGAACATGGGCGGCTGTTCCTATGACCCGTCCTCCGCGGCATCGCAGACTTTCATCGTGCAAGGTACGGCTGTGCTCCCCGCCGGAATATTCAATCCAAACAGCGTTTCCCTGTCTGTCGGAATTTCCGTAACGGTCTCAGCAAAGTCGTCGGAAACGCCGTCCAGCCACAATACAAAGCAGGAGAAGCCAAAAATCGTTTCTTCCAACTTTACCAGCGATACGACTTCCGACCTCGCTATCCGCGATTTCTATCAGTTCCGGATCAGCAGTGCGGACGGTAGCGTGCCTTCCTTTATCCTCGGCACTCCCGGCGTGTTCAGCGTCCAGATGATACGGGGCGGTCAAAATGAGTTCTTCTTCCGTGTAACCCCCATCGGGCGTTCCGGAAGTCAGACCGGCGTGTATCTGAACGGAAACATCAGGCTCCTTGTGCTTACGGTCGCCCCGGCTCAATGGAACGGAACGAAATGCGATACGCAGGGGATGTTTGATGTACAGGAGGGCAAGTCCTATCAGTTTAAAATCGTTTCCGACCACAAGCCAGTTTTGCTGCCGGGCAGCGGCATCTTCCGTTTGCTGGATATTCGGCGGAACGGACAGGAATGGTATTTCCGCTTTTCAGCGGTCGGCCGTCCGGGCGAAAGCTGCGGATTCTATCTTGACCGCCGGAAGACGCCGGTAGCAATCGCAAATATTAAGTAGAAATTCAGACCGTCTCGGCACGTATGCCTGTTTACCGCTCCCACAGAGGGTTTTACAGAACGACGTCTGTGCCGGGACGCTTTACCCCGCAGACTCTATTCTTTCTTTCCAAAATAGCAGGCCTCCTGCCGCGCTTCTGGTTGCGGCAGGAGGCCTTTCTCATTAGGATGAAACTTAGCATATAGGTGTTTACTGCTCTGTTTTAACACGATTGAAAAACGTTCATTTAATTTACAACCGTATGTACGGTACTTTTGCATTCGGTTTATATTCCGCTCGGTGCAACTGTAACGAAAAGATTTGCTCTGCTTTTCCACATGCTGGGAAGCAGGCAGGATAAAAACACTTTAGAAGACCAGCCATCGGGCGAAAAATTGTTTAATATTGAAATATTTTTCAATATTTTCTTATGATTTTTATGTAGTTATAATAAGATCGTAGGAAATACATAGCCCTCAAAAAAAGAAAAAGGAGTGAACGAATATGTATATTGATCCTATTATTATTCAATACCCGGAAGCACTGGAAAAGGACCGTTTTGTAATTGCAACTTATTATTGCGCAACAAAACGGAGCACCAATATGATGAAATTCGCTGCCGCTTTGGCATGTGAGCAGACCTGTGGAACCTGGATTCAGGTACCTCAGGAGACAGCCGAAGTACGCGAAAAATGCATAGGCAGAGTAGTTGGTGTTTATGAAACGCCTTCCTATCAGATTGAAGTCCCAAAAGATGTCGAAGAGAGACATTTCATTATCCGTATCGCTTATCCGACGGGCAATTTTGGCAATGCACAGTTTGCCATGCTGCTGAGTGCTGTAATCGGCAACATTTCAAGTTCGGGAAAAGTGAAGCTGTTAGACCTTGAGTTCCCGGATTCCTTCCTGAATCAGTTCCAGGGTCCAAAATTCGGCGTGCAGGGCATCAGAAAACTTCTTGGCGTTTATGACCGTCCGCTGCTGAACAACATGATTAAACCCTGCACAGGGCTTTCACCGGAAGCAACGGCGAAACTGGCATTCGAATCTGCCGTAGGCGGTGTGGATGTCATCAAGGATGACGAGCTGATCTCCAATCCTGTCCACTGCCCATTGGTGGAAAGGGTAAAAGCAGTAATGGCAGCGCTGAAACGCGCCGATGAGGAGAAGGGTGAAAAAACTCTTTATGCCTTTAACATTACGGATAAGACAGAAAACCTGAAAGACAATGCATACAGAGCGATTGAGGCCGGAGCAAATGCATTATTGCTAAACTACAACTCAGTCGGACTGGATGCAAGCAGAATGATCGCGGAAGACAAGAACATCAACGTGCCGATTCTGGGACATTCTGATTATACAGGTGCTGTATATGAGTCACCGTGGTCCGGTATGAGCGCGACACTTATTGGTGCGACGCTGCCGAGAATGGCCGGTATGGATATGATCATTGCCCTGACGCCATACGGCAAATTCCCGATGATGATGGATACCTTTGTGGACAGCGGATACAAGATGCTGTCGCCTCTGGGCAATATCAAGCCGGTATTCCCAATGCCGGGCGGCGGCACAACACAGGGCCATGTGGAAGATGTCGTCAAGAAGTTCGGCAACGACGTCATGATTGCAAGCGGCGCCGGTATCCATGGCCATCCGATGGGGCCGAGGGCGGGAGCAAAAGCCTTCCGTCAGGCAATCGACGCAGCCGTTTCCGGGCAGAACATGCTGGAAGCTGCAAAGCAGCATAAGGAACTGCAGGCGGCGTTTGATGCGTGGGGCTACTATCAGGAAAACAAAACAGGCATTTTTGACCTGAAGGGCTGATTTGTTTTCGCAGGAACCTTAAAATAGTGATGTGACAAGACAGTTGAATGTACGCGTGCGTACATTCAACTGTCCGATTTAAAAATTTTATTTTCGAATGATGACCAATAAAGTTCAGAATTTGAAATTTAAACAAGAAAGGTTTCCCCCTGTATTGCGCGCAGTATGGTACAAATATGGGAGGTACCTTTTCCTTATATTTGTTTGCAAACTACCAAGTCAGAAAAGAGTTGGATTTGTACTTCCGTTCGTGGGGATGGACAGGAGCAGCCCTATATCTTTTCTAAGCCTTATTATAGCTTAGTCCCGAAATCATCTTTGACGATCGAAAGTGAAAGATGGATGTATAGATTGGGAGAAAAGTCTTTTGAAAGGGTTGGAGTTGGTTACCGCAGAGCTTCTTAGCAGGGTCAGAACTAAGAAGCGCAGTAAAAACAAATTACAGGGGGAATTGTATTGAAACAGAAAAAGTATGTAGTTGGCATAGACTGTGGAACAACAAGCAGCAAATCTTTTGTTTTTGATTTGGAAGGCAACTGTCTGGGCTCGGGCCAAATCATGAATCCTCTGACTTATCCCGCAGTTGGACGGGTGGAGTGCGACGGACCGGAACTCATTAAAGTATTGCATGAGACAACCCGGCTTGCCATCAAGAACAGCGGGGTTGATCCGGAAGAAATCGCCGGAGTAAGCTTCGACATGTTCCGTTGCACGATGGTCACGCGCGATAAAAATGGTGGATTCACTACGCCGATTATTATCTGGCAGGATCTGCGCAGCGCCGAAATGCTTCCTAAAATGAAAGAACAGCTTGCGGCCGCCGGAATGACGCCGGATGATTTGTACGACATGTGTGGTATGCCGCTCGGCGGCGTTAACCCGTCGGGCAAACTGCAATGGGTAAAGGAGAAAATGTCTGAAGCGTATCAAAATGCGACAACCGTTCACACCATGATGGGCCTTATGACAAAAGCCTATGGCGCCGATATTATTATGACGATATCAACGACACTCCATGGCTGCAGTTGAATGGGCCGGACTTCAAGTACAGTGAGAAGCTGTGCAAGGTGTTCGGAGTGGATATTGACAAGCTGGCTCCTTTAAGAACGACGGGAACGATTATTGGAAAAGTGTCCGCTGAAATCTCGGAGAAAACCGGCCTTGCTGTCGGAACACCGCTCGTAATGGGCACAGGCGACCAGCAGGCGGGATGCCTTGGCTGCGGCTGCGTAAAAGAAGGTACCGGCTATGCCTGCGGCGGTACGGCCGGCATTACGGCGGGCAAATCAACAAAGCTGCTGAGAGATCCGGCAAAGAAATGCTACATCTTGGGCACGCCTGACGGAGCATGGGTTATGGAAGGCCAGGCCAATGCGGCGGGCAGCGCTTTTAAGTGGTTTAAGGGAGAATTTTGCGATGTCGAAAGCATGACCGCAAAATATTTGGGACTGGAAGCGTATGACTTTTTGACAAGAGCAGCCCAAAAATCCAACCCGGGTGCAAACGGGTGTTTCTTCCTTCCGTATTTACAGGGGGCAAACACGCCCAACTATAACGCAGACGCCCGTGGTACCTACATAGGAATGACTTTCGCTCATACCCGCAATGATCTTGTCAGAGCGACAATGGAAGGTATTTGCTTTGATATCAAGGATATGCTTGAAGCAATGGTAAAGGGTAATGTCCCGAATTTCAATGTCGTTCGTCTGACCGGGGGGGTTGCCCGGTCCAATTTCTGGTGCCAGATGCAGGCCGACATTTACAACAGACCCTGCGAGACTGTGGCGATTGAGGAGGCCACAGGGCTGGGATGTGCGATGGTGGCGGCTGTTGGCGTCGGAATTTATCAGGATTTTGAAGAGGCAGCCAATCATATGGTAAAAGTAACCAAGCGCTACGAACCGAATCCCAAAAATGTCCCAATTTATGAAGACGCTTACCAGACCTGGAGAAAGATCTATAAGGCGCTTAACGGTGAAGCATATTCATCCGTTACTGCGTTTCAGGAAAAATATCGCTAGAGAATCCAGAAAGCTGAAATTGCTGTTAAGAAAGAAGCAATGATTTTGAAACGGCGGTTTGTTCAGTATGTATTGAAAATCCGGAGAATAAATTTTACCGGATACGGGAGGAGCATCCCCGTTTCGCATTTTAGACGGAACCGGGATGATATCGGATTAACAGTATTATTCAAATAAATCTTACAGGAGGAATTGGAATGGTAGACGCAGTTAGCATTATTGGAGCTTTTTTAGGTGGATGTGTCGGGGCGCTGGTCGGTGGGAATCCGGCCTTTGTAATCGCCGGTATTGTCGGCGTTATTTTTCTTTCAATGGGGAATGTACCGGCCGCACTGGTTTTACAAAAAACCGTTGAATGGACTCTGTTCACCCCGTGTATTTGTTTTGCAGGCGCTGTGGCGGCATTGGCTTTTGCCGCTAATAAAAGAAAATATGATGTTGTGGGGACCAATCTGAACAAAGCGCTTGGGTTTACACAGGATCCGTTAACAGTATTGGTCGGAGGCATCTTCGGCTTATTTGGGTTTATGTGCCTGAGTACCTTCGTGTATTTAAAACTTCCGCTTGATGCGGGTGCATTAACAGTCATGCTTTCCGGCTTTATTGTCAGGCTTTTATTTGGTCACCACAAAATTGTGAATCCAAAATTAAATGAGGTGTCTCTTTATCACAAAGGATGCGCGGTACAATGGACTTATAAAATTCTCGTCGGCCTTGTGGTTGCTGCCGCGGCGGCCTATGCCGTTCATCTGACAGGAATTGCAACGACCGGATTCTACATTAGCGCGCTTTCTCTGATTTTCTTCCTGCGTGACGGAGATTTTCCTGTTACCCATCATGTCACTTTAATAGCAGGATATGCAACTGTGCGTTCCGGCAGTGTTTTAATCGGTATTCTGTTCGGTGTGCTGGCCTGCATTGTATTTGAACTGTATCAGAATACAATCAATACCAATGTAGACTCTCATATTGATGCTCCTGCATCCACTATCGCAACCTTGAGTTTAGTCATATTCAGTATTTTCCCTGCCTGACAGGAAGGGATTCTGTATCTTGGATGCACAACAATTTCAAAAATTACGAGAAGGCCAAACTGGGAATAGTGTGAGAGGATCCCGTAATGAATTAATTGTCTTCCACCGCTTATGCGGTGGAAGACAATAAGAAAAGAAGAGACCGTAATGCCCGGCGCCGTTATAAGTGTGTGCTAAAATAAATTTTTATAATATTTCGTATTCTAAATTCAGACATGATTGCCATTCTATAATGATCATTATATATAATGATGGCAGACGCTGTTCAATACGTAGCATGGTGGAGTTTATTGGTAGGGTTGGGTAGTCACTATGGGAGGAATGAGTAATGAAAAGCGAAGTGTACAATCAGTCTGTTTGCATTATGGACTCAGCCGCATACATGTATTACATTGAAAAAAGAACATTGACAGAGATTTCACAGGATTTAAGTATTTCCAAGCCCACCGTTTCACGGCTTTTAAAAAGAGCGGTAGATGAGGGCGTTGTTGAATTCAAAATTTCCAAACCCTTCGCCGATTGTATTGAGCTGGAAAAGAAAATTATGAACCGGTACGGCCTCAAATCGGTTATTGTTGTCCCGGTATTGGAGCCTGAAAAGCTTTTAAATGCAGAAGAGACAAAGAAAAGGGTTGCTCTGGAGGGAGCCCGCTATCTTCAGCGGATTGTCACGGATGACGATATTCTGGGGCTGAGCTGGGGCGGTACGATGTATCATCTGATCCAGTATTTAAATCCATGCCGGAAGGTGAACGCCAAAGTACTCACAATGCACGGCAGTATTGCCGACTGCGACGAAAAGCTGGCTGTCAACAACCTTGTGCGGCGCGCCGCAATGGCTTTTGGCGGGAAAAATGTGTCGATCTGTGCAAACGGCCTAGCGGACAGTACAGAGCACTATCGGCAGATCAAAGATGATGTTAAATTTCAGAAAGTTTTTTCCTTATTAAAATATATTAATATTTCCGTCAGCGGCGTGGGGGTGTTTTTTCCCAATGTGGACTCTCTGCTGGCTTCCTCCGGCTATTTAAAGGCCCATGAGATGAAGGAACTGATTGAGCAGAAAGTATGCTGTGATTTCGCTCTCCGATTTATCAATATGGACGGTCAGGAATGTGAAAGCAGTTTGAAGGACAGGACACTTTCCATTTGTCTGGACACCTATAAAAAAATACCCTGCAAGATTGTAGTTGCGTCCGGAAGCAAAAAAGCATATGCCGTCCGTGCTTTGCTGAAAGGAAATTTAGTGGATGTTCTGATTATTGATTATTATCTGGCAAATGCCCTGTATGCGCTTTAAACGCGGTTAAAACGCAGGTGTGGGTACCTCCTTCTCAATTGGTTCCTGCAACTGTTTTCTATACGTGTGAAGTTTTGAACTTTTGAGTTTAAAACGACACCTTCCCATCTATGGCAGACTTCCTTGAATTACGGGTTTTCTGATGCTTTCAGAAAACCCGTAATTCTATATTCACACGATATTTCAACCGCTAAATGAGCTGCAGAAAAGACCAGCCATCGGGCGAAA
>DENA01000012.1 GCA_002359465.1 Ruminococcaceae bacterium UBA2656 | reverse complement strand
TTAATTTTCAAGGTCCTGGTCTCCGTCAAACTACACAGGAGAATGTTTTGAAGTTTACCACAATTCGGTGAACTTGTCAAGCATTTTATTCCCGTTTTTCGACGGCTTCACTATAATACCACTTCGGTTGTACATTGTCAACGCTTTTTTCACTATTTTATGAAACTTTCAATATTTTGCAGTATATTGCAGTATTTATAGATGTTTGATATAATAAATTCATTGTCTCTAACACAGGGAGGGCGAAACATGCCAATTAAAATACAGGAAAATCTTCCGGCAGTGGAAGTGCTGGAATCGGAAAATATATTCGTTATGACCCATCAGCGCGCCATGACCCAGGATATCCGCCCGCTGAAAATCGTAATTCTCAACCTGATGCCCACCAAAATCGATACTGAAACACAGCTTTTGCGGCTTTTGGGCAATTCCCCTCTGCAGGTGGACGTGGAGCTGATGCAGATGGCAACACACGTTTCAAAAAATACATCTTCTTCTCATCTTAACACGTTTTATAAAACTTTCGATGAACTGAAGGATGATAAATTTGATGGAATGATTATTACGGGCGCTCCGGTCGAAAATATGCCTTTTGAGGATGTCGATTACTGGGAGGAGCTTTGTAAAATCATGACCTGGAGCAGACGCAACGTCTATTCCACCCTGCACATCTGCTGGGGCGCACAGGCGGGACTGTATTTTCACTTCGGAGTACCCAAATATCAGCTGCCGGAAAAGCTTTCCGGCGTCTTTCTGCACCATCTGCTCGACGGCCGTCATCCTCTAGTGCGCGGTTTTGACGACAATTTTTTCTCGCCGCATTCCAGAAATACCGAAGTGAGGCTTGAGGACATCGAAAAAATAGGCGATCTGGTCGTACTGACCGCTTCAGAAGAGGCGGGGGTTCATATCATTGCCAGAAAAAACGGAAGGCAGTTCTTTGTTACAGGCCATTTGGAATACGACTGCAACACTCTGGCCAACGAATATTTCAGAGATTTGAAGAAGGGAATCCACCCCAATATCCCAAAACATTACTTCCCAGATGACGATATCACACAGGAACCGCCTTTTGTATGGCGCAGCCACGCGAATCTTTTGTTCATCAACTGGCTGAACTATTATGTATACCAGCAGACGCCGTATGATCTGAAAGATCTTACCGATAACTGAAAAATCTCTCTGCCGGGCGGCAGAGAGATTTTTTATGCTCATAAAATTAAGATAACTTGGCGCGCAGCTGATTCAGGATTACTTTTTCCCGCCGCGAGACCTGTACCTGCGTCATGCCGAGCGCTTCGGCGGTCTGTGTCTGCGTTCGGCTTTTAAAATAACGGAAAACGATGATGCTCCGGTCTTTTGGCGGTAATTCCGTAACTACCTGCTTTAACGACAAAAGCTCCGCGATTTTATCGTCGCCGCAGTCCACACTGACATCGATCTGCCCTCCGCCCTCTTCCGGCGAGGCAGTGAGCGAAAGCGGCAGCTGAGAAGCACCGAGCGCCTGAGCGGCCTCAGCGGGTTCCACATGCAAAAGCTCCGCAAGCTCGCTGACGGTCGGCNNATGGCCAGCTCCTTTAAGCCTCTGCCAACCTTCACGGCACCGCCGTCACGGAAAAGGCGCCGGATTTCTCCAAGAATGACCGGAACGGCATAAGTGGAAAACTTCACGCCGCGCTCACTGTCAAAGTTATCCACCGCTTTGACAAGTCCCAGACACCCAGCCTGAAAAAGGTCGTCATATTCCACCCCGCGTCCTTTGAAATGCTTGACACAGGCATGTACAAGACCGATATTGTCGTTGATCGTTTGATCTCTGTCCATATTAATGGTTCTTTTCCGTCCGGCGGCGTTCAATGGTTTTATACATGGTAACCGACGTTCCGTGCCCCGGTTTGGACGTGACCCGCAAAACATCCATAAAGCTCTCCATAACGGCAAAGCCCAGACCCGCGCGCTCCCCGTCTTCGGCAGTGCTGAACAGAGGCTGCATTGCCTGCTTTACATCTTCTATACCGCAGCCCTTGTCTCTGATCCGGATGCTGATTTTACCGCTGTCATATAATTTACAGGTTATGTATATGATCCCGATGGTATCGCGGTACGCGTGGACAATGCAGTTGGTAACCGCTTCCGAAACTGCCGTTTTTATGTCGCTCAGTTCGTCGATGGTCGGGTCAAGCTGCGCCGCGAACGCCGCGACCGCCGCCCTCCCGAACGATTCGTTTGCCGAACAGCTTAAGAAGGAAACAGACATTTCATTAATTGGCTTCATGAATCTTCACATCCTTTACAATACTGCAGAGCTGGTTTAAACCCGCAAGGGAAACAATTTTTTCTATTTTGGGCTGTAAATTTGCGATTCTGACACTGCCGCCCCAAATCTGCATCAGCTTGCAGCGCCCCATGATCAACCCCACGCCGGAGCTGTCCATAAACTGCACCGACGAAAAATCCAGCGTTAACAGCCTCGGCTTCACCTTTGACGCCGCCTCGTCAATTGCGCCGCGGATTTCCCGTGCGGAATGATGGTCGATTTCGCCGCTCAGCACCGCGGTCATCTCACCGTCTTTCAATATTAACCTGACGCCCATACGGATACCTCCATGATTTATGTAATCTTATAGTATTGGCAGAATAAACATTCATTATTCATCTTTGGGGGATTTTCTTTTGACCTATAATAAAAAGCCCTTATCTATAAAGATAAGGGCTTTTGTGTAAAATTTTACTCGAAATTTGCGGACAGGCTGTTTTTATTTTGTATGAAGCAAATTCAGAATACGAGGCCGAATGTCTCCCGCAAGGTAGAGCGAGCCACAGATCAGCAGCGCACTGTCGCCTTCAAGCAGAGAAAGCCCTTTCGCAAGGGCCGCGTCGGCGTCGGCCGACGATTCGGCATGGATACCGATTTTTTGGAAATGCTCCGCAAGCCGCTGTGCATCCAATGCGCGCGGGCTGTTCGGCGCAAGGGTGATAACGCGGGAGAACAGACCGGCAAAATTCTGTACGGCACCCGCAACGTCCTTGTCGGCAAGCATACCGGCAATAGCAATGATTTTTTTATTCCCCAGGTATTTCCTGACGGCGTCGGCCAGCGCGGCGGTTCCGTCCGGGTTATGCGCGCCGTCAAGCACGATCAGCGGGTCGGCGGAAAGCACCTCCATCCGAGCGGGAAAACTCGCCGAGGAAAAGCCCGCCTCAATACTGTGGTCGGCAATGTTGTATCCCAGTTTTTTCAGTTCTTCGATCACGGCCAGCGCGGTCACCGCGTTTTTCACCTGATGCTCGCCGATAAACGGCAGACTGACCAGCAGTCCCCTGTACTCAAGTCCGGTTCCGGTAATGTTCATGGAGAGCACTTCCACGCTGTCCATGCCGGCGACAACCAGACGGTTTTTGCGGACGGCGGCGGTTCTGCGGATGACTTCAAACGCTTCCTCCTTCTGTTCCGGATAGCAGACGGTCACGCCGTTTTCTTTAATGATACCGCATTTTTCATAGGCGATCTTTGCAAGCGTATCGCCTAAAACGGCGGTGTGGTCAAGTGAAATAGAAGTGATGACAGACACAAGCGGCACGGAAATGACGTTGGTGGAATCCAGCCGGCCGCCGAGGCCCACCTCCAGCACAACAACATCACAGCGGTTCTCTGCAAACCACTGCATTGCCAGCGCGGTAATCAGTTCAAACTCCGTTATAATCTCGCCGTTTTCCGCCATCTGTTCCACAAGGGGAAATACCCTCTCAACAAGTGAGCTCAGTTCTTCATGGCTGATCATTTCGCCGTTGATCTGCATTCTCTCGCAAAAATCTGTGACGAAGGGAGAAATAAACAACCCTGTTTTATATTGGGACTTTTTCAGCACAGAGGCTATCAGCGCACAGGTGGAGCCTTTTCCGTTCGTGCCCGCAACATGGACAAATTTCAGCTTGTCCTGTGGATTTCCAAGCAGGGAAAGAAGCTTTTGCACCCGCTCCAGGCCCGGTTTGGAACCAAAACGGAGAAGCGTTTCTATTTTTTTCAGTGCTTCTTCATAAGTCATATCAGTCATTTACACCTACATTCATTGCACAAGAGAAGGCGGACAGATTGTCCGCCTTCCGTCTATTATTTTAACGCGTCAATACCGGACTGGATCAGCGCAATATGGTCGCTCAGCTTTGCGGCGTTTTGTTTCACTCCGTCCACAACGTTAGCGGGCGCCTTTGACATGAATTTTTCATTGTTAAGCTTATCCTGCGCGTTCTGATACTGTTTTTTCGCGGATTCCAGTTCTTTGGTCAGGCGGTCAAGCTCCGCCTTTTTATCGACAAGCTCGGACATAGGAATATACAGTTTGGCACTGGCCGTCACAATCGTCGCCGCGCCCTCCGGCTGATAATCCGTCCCGATTTCCACCTCGCTGGCATAGGCAAGCTTTTTCATGATCTCACTGCCTGCCTCAAACACGGAAGCGTCACTGGAATCAATATAAAGATGGGTTTTGCGTGAAGGCGGCACATTCATTTCTGAACGGCGGTTACGAACGGCGCGCACCGCCTCCATAATGCACTGCATATCTGCCGCGGCCTGCGGGAAGCAGCGGCTTTCCTCGTACTGCGGCCACCGGGAAACCATAATGGATTCTCCGTCGTGGGGAAGCGTCTGCCAGATTTCCTCCGTAATAAACGGCATAAACGGATGCATCAGTTTCAGCGTGCCACTCATGACCCACACAAGCACCTGCCGTACATTCTGCGCCTTTTCCGCATCGTCGGAGTTCAGGCGGATTTTGGCAATTTCAATATACCAGTCACAGAACTCGTCCCACAGAAAATCGTAAAGCTTCTGCACGGCGATACCGAGTTCAAAATGTTCAAGGTTTTCCGTCATCTCCTTCGCCACACGGTTGAAGGAATCGACAATCCACAGGTCCTCCGTCGCAAGAAGCGCGGGCAGCTGGTTCTTTACGTCGTGCCCGTCAATATTCATGAGGATAAAGCGCGAGGCGTTCCAGATCTTATTGGCAAAGTTGCGGCTGGACTCCACCTTTTCGTCGGAAAAGCGCGTGTCGTTTCCGGGGCTTATCCCCGTCACCAGCGTAAACCGCAGCGCGTCCGCGCCGTATTTGTCAATAACCTCCAGCGGGTCAATTCCGTTTCCGAGCGATTTGCTCATTTTCCTCCCCTGTGAGTCACGCACAAGGCCATGGAAAAACACCGTATTGAAAGGGACTTCTCCCGTGTGCTCAATTCCGGAAAAAATCATGCGTGCGACCCAGAAGAAAATAATATCATAGGCCGTAACAAGCGTATTGGTGGGATAGAAATATTTCAGATCCTCGGTCTTGTCCGGCCAGCCGAGCGTGGAAAACGGCCAGAGCGCCGAACTGAACCAGGTGTCAAGGGTATCCTCGTCCTGTTTCAGGTTTTTGGAACCGCACTTCGGGCAGGTATGGGGTTCCTCGCGGGCAACGACCATTTCGCCGCAGTCCTGACAGTACCATGCCGGAATGCGGTGGCCCCACCAAAGCTGGCGCGAAATGCACCAATCCCGGATGTTCTCCATCCAGTGGTCGTATATTTTCTCAAAGCGGTCTGGAACAAATTTCACCTGTCCGTCTTTTACTTCTTTGAGCGCCGGTTCCGCCAGCGGCTTCATTTTTACAAACCACTGTTTTGAAACGCGCGGTTCCACGACGGTACCGCAGCGGTAGCAGGAGCCGACATTGTGCTTGATCGGTTCAACCGCGACAAGGAAGCCCTGCGCCTTCAGGTCCTCCACAATCTGCCTGCGGGCCTCCTGTGCGGACATTCCGGCGTATTTCCCGGCATTTTCGTTCATGTTGCCGCCGTCGTCCATCACGTTGATGACCGGCAGGTTGTGGCGTAGGCCGACCTCAAAATCGTTCGGGTCGTGCGCGGGCGTGATTTTCACCACACCGGTTCCGAAATCGCGTTCAACATAAGTATCCGCTATCAGCGGAATTTCCCGGTTCACAAGCGGAAGAACCAGGGTCTTTCCCACCAGGTCCGCATAGCGCTCGTCATCCGGATGAACCGCAACCGCGGTATCGCCGAGCATGGTTTCCGGCCTGGTTGTCGCAAGCTGAATGGTGCCGCTGCCATCCTTAAACGGATAGCGAATATGCCAGAAGAAACCGTCGTGCTCGCTGAATTCCACCTCGGCGTCCGAAATAGAGGTGCGGCAGTGCGGGCACCAGTTGATAATGCGCTCGCCGCGGTAGATCAGGCCTTTATCGTAAAGCCTTACAAAAACTTCTTTTACCGCCTTGGAACAGCCTTCGTCCAGCGTGAAGCGCTCGCGTTCCCAGTCGCACGAGGAACCCAGCTTCTTCAGCTGTTCAATAATCCGTCCACCGTATTTTTCCTTCCACTTCCACGCGCGCTCCAAAAAAGCGTCGCGGCCGATATCCTCTTTGGTAAGGCCCTCTTCGCGCATCGCTTCGACAATTTTCGCCTCTGTCGCAATGGAGGCATGATCGGTTCCCGGCAGCCACAGCGCCGAATACCCCTGCATCCTTCTCCAGCGGATCAAAATATCCTGCAGAGTCTCGTCCAAAGCGTGTCCCATATGGAGCTGGCCGGTGATGTTCGGGGGCGGAATGACAATGGTATATGGCTGCTTCTCGGGGTCCGGCTCGGCGTGGAAATAACCGCCGGACAGCCAGAAGTCATAAATTCTGTCCTCCACTTCCTGTGGGTCATAAGTTTTTGCAAGTTCCCTGCTCATACATTTTCCTCCTGAATCTTATCCCTTAATTTCAAAGTCATCGTAATTTCATGTTTTTCCCGCAAAGACAGGGTAAATATGGTCGCCAAACAACCTGTTTATTATGGCAATTCAAGGATATTTTGTCAATTTTCAACTTACCGGAACCGCCTTGGCGGAACCGCCGATGACGGTGCTGTCCAGGATAACGGCAATGCAAAGGCATAAAAGCACATTCGATTCACTGGCAATATCCACGGCAAAGCAGTCGCCGTTCTCGTTCCAGCAGCGGCCGTGGGACATAATGACGGCGGAATCCACATCAATCAGGTCATAGGAGCGTGTCAGCAGGTCGCCGCGGAAGCGCCAGCTGATTCCCTTGAATTTGACGGGATGGTGCGCCGCGGTAAGGTTCAGCGTAACGCGCGCACGCTCCTTGTCGTCTATGAAAACGGCGTATTTGGACAAGGCTGAAATACCTAAGCTGAATATGCGGGCCGCCTCGTTTTTATTGTTGTCTATCAGATATACTTTGCTGCCGATGGACAAAGAGTCGCCGGTCACGCTGTAGACAGACTGACCGAGCGCATCTATTACGGTAAAAAGAGCGTCCGTACCGGTATTCTGCTTAATGTAGAATTTCATGCGCCAGCCTCCCTGTTGGAAATAGATTATTAATGTTTATCATACCATTTTTCATCTGTATAGGCAACTGAATTTAAGTATAAAAATGGCAAAGCCAACGTCCGCCGGACCGCATCACTCAATTTTTACAAAATGTTGGATTCAATTGACGGATTCCCGCTAATATACTACAATAAACGGGACCGGAGGTATTGCTGTGAAAAAAATGATGCGTTTCAGGCGGATCTGGCTGACCGCCTTAGCACCCGCTGCGTTTGTCCTGACACTCGCCGCGGAAAACAGCCCGGATTTTGCGGAACGGTACGCAAATACGGTTTATCCCGTTTTATCGCACAGTATAAATTGGATTACTTCTCTTGCTCCGTTTTCGATTATGGAGCTTTTAATCGCCGTACTGGCCGCCGGTGCTGTGATTTATATGATTTTCTATATTGTCAAAATCATACATCATCGGGAAAACCGCAGGAAGAATCTTTTCCTGTTTGCAGTGAATCTGATCTGTATTGCCAGTGTACTTTACTTTGTATTTGTGATTTCATGCGGAATCAATTATTACCGCTATCCGTTTGCGCAGACCTGCGGGTTAAATGTTAGGCCCTCGTCCACAGCCGAACTGACCGGACTTTGCAGTGAACTGGCTGAAAAAGCAAACACACTGCGGAATCAGGTACAAACCCGAAAAAACGGTGTCATGCGGCTGAACGGGGAAAATATTTATACAACGGCAAAGGAAGCACAGGCGTCGTTTGATTTGATCAGCGGGGATTATCCGCTCCTTCGCGCGGGGTACGGCCGGCCCAAACCGGTGTTTTCCTCCCGGCTGATGTCCTACTGTGACATCACCGGTATCTTTTTCCCGTTTACCTTTGAAGCAAACGTCAACGTGGATATTCCGGAGTATTCCATCCCGTCGACCATGTGCCATGAACTTTCGCATCTGCGCGGATATATGCGCGAGGACGAGGCGAATTTTATAGGATACCTTGTCTGTGAAAAAAGCGGCAACGCGGATTTCAGGTATTCGGGAGTGATGCTGGCCTATATTTACGCGTCCAACGCGCTTTACGGGACGGACAGCGACGCGGCAAACAGAATCTGCGCGGCACTCAGCGAAGGTGTAAAGCGCGATCTGGCGGACAATTCCACCTACTGGAAGCAGTTTGAGGGGCCGATTGCCAAGGCCGCGGACCAGATAAATGACAGCT
Organism: Ruminococcaceae bacterium UBA2656; assembly: GCA_002359465.1. Classification (GTDB taxonomy): domain Bacteria; phylum Bacillota; class Clostridia; order Oscillospirales; family Acutalibacteraceae; genus Caproiciproducens. The sequence continues at coordinate 65,482 of DENA01000012.1, read as the reverse complement.
ATCTGAAAGCCAACAAACAGGAGGACGGCGTAAAGAGCTACGGCCGGATGGTTGACCTGCTGCTCGCCGAATACCGCACAAAAAAAGGAGCCGGCTGAGCTCCTTCTTTATTGCGCGGGGATTTTGAATATATATGGCGTATTGTCTACACCCGGGTCGAGTTTATCAAAGGAATAACCTTCTTTTTGAAGCGTTGCTATGATTTTCGGAAGTTCAGCAAGCGTATTGCCTTTGTATTTTGTATTGTGAAACAAGACAACGGAATCGTTATGCCGGCGCACTTCGCTGACCGTGCTCCTGTAAATTGACTGCGTGGTGCTGCCGCGCTCGGCATCCCCCGAGCTGACATTCCAATCATAATAAACATAGCCGCGCCGGTTCATCTCCGTTATAATCGCCCTCGCCGTGTTACGGTTATAATCGTTGACGCTTCCACCGGCATAGCGGTATATTTTTGTGTCAAATCCCGTGTTTTTTAAAATCAAATCATGCATTTCAGAAAAATCAGTCAGAAACGCCGCCGGTGTGGCATAGATCTGCTGATACCGATGGGTGTAGGAATGTACGCCGATCGCGTGGCCGCGGTCCACAATTTCTTTCATCGCCTTTATGCTCTGCGGATCGGTATGCCCTACGACAAAAAACGTTGCCTTTATGTGAAACCGGTCCAGCACATCCAGCAGCGGAACAGTAAGGTTGGACGGGCCGTCGTCAAAAGTCAGGTACACGGTTTTATTCTTCTTTTCAGCGTCTGGTTCTATGGAACCGGCATACAGGCCGGGATACATGGCCTGATAAACGGCAGGGTCCATCAGTTTTTCCGGGGCGCCGGAATCCTTTGTGCCGGATGGATGCGCGGCAGAAGAGGAATCGGAGGCGGAAGGATTTGGCTGCGGAAAATTTTCCGGAAGCAGACGGGAAGACGCGCCGTCAGAAGATGCCTCCGCCGTATTTCCTGTGTGTGGCTGCACTGCGGCCATGGTCGGCTTAGCCATGAGGGTCATCCCGGCCTGACCCTCAACATTAAAAGCCAGCGCTCCCACGGAAACAAAAAGAATAAGAACCGCCGCCACAATAAAAATGTGGCGGGCTCTTTTTCCCAGCTTCAGTTTTTCGGGGTTACTCATATTCACTCATTCCTTGTCAGATATTGGCCTTTTATAGTTCTATTATATGGCTAACCGAAGCAATATGACAGTTAAATATTTGTAATGAATTGATAAAAAAAGCGGAAAGAGCTTTTCAAAATAAAAAGAGCTTGAAAATAGCGAATTTTACGCCAATTTCAAACTCTTTATCTGATCGTCTTTATTTTTTAGCTTCCGGAACTGCTCTTCTCTTTCGTTCAGGGAGCCGAATCGGCTGCGGTACTGGCAGCGCCGCTCTGCTCCGGGCCTTTGCTGACAACGATGACAACCTGTGAACCGTAAGCCATCTGACTGCCTTCCTTCACATCCTTGTAGCCGATTACCGTTCCCTGCTCCACCGTAGAACTGTATTCCTCTGTTTTTGTAGGCGTAAAGCCGGCGGATGTGACAGTCTCCGAAGCGTCTGCAAGGGATTTGCCCGCAATAGGCGGAAGCGTGCGCACGGCGGCTCCTTCGCTGACAACCACCACAATTGCCGTTCCTTTTGCCATTTTAGTGCCCGCGGCGGGCGACTGGGAAATAATGCTGCCCTCCGGTATCGTATCGCTGAATTGTTTGCTGGACAGCAACACTTGATAATCCTGGCTGGCAGAAGAGGCGTCGGACTCCGCCTGCTCTTGGAAAATCTGGCCTACCAGATTGGGGGCTTCAATCAGGTTGGGGTCGGTGGATTCCACAGAATCCATCGCGGCATTCACGGAATCCGACGCAGCGGATTCAGCCTGTGAGGCTTCCGACGCAAGCGTCGCCGCATCGCCCTTATCCGTGTTGGAAATCCAGATAATCCCCACAATGGTGAATACGATCAGCGCAGCCACACACGTGAGGATAACCCACACAAAATTGGGAACGCCTTTTTTTCCGTCGTCTTCCTCCGGCTCGGGAGACGTCCGGTGTATTCTCTGCGTCTCTTCAATGGTTGCGGTCACGGTTGGCGCGGCAGACAGCTCGGCGCGGAGCCTTTCAAAAGTCGGCGTCCGTTTATCGGGAGAAACCTGCAGCGCGTTGGCCATTGCGGTCACAACATGGGGCGGCAGATTGCGCATAATACTGGTCGGAATCAAAAGGCGCATATCGGTGCGTCTCTTTAAGGCGTCCTGCGGAATGGTGCCCGTCAGGGCAAAAAACAAAGAAGCGGCAAAGCCGTAGACATCCGTCGATTCATTGGGCACATAATCCATCACATACTGTTCAATGGCGGCGCAGCCCGGAACCAGATCCGGGGGCAGGTCGGTGTCCATCCGGCGGACGGCGCCGATACAGAAGCTGCCAAGCTTCATTCTTCCGTCCTGCATAATATTCAGTGTATCGGGAGAAATGCCAAGATGCCTGATTCCCGCCGCCTGCATGGAACTCAGCGCGGACAAAACCGGCATAAACAGCTGGCGCGCGGCGTTCCAGCTCAGGTTGCCGCCGCTGCGCTCCACAAAATAGCGCAGTGTAATGCTTTCATTCCATTCGGAAACGGTATAAGCTGTATGATTTTCTTCAAATATATCATAAATCTGCACAATGGCAGAAAGCTCGCGCATGTGCGCGACCTCTCTTGAATAATTTAAAAAGGCGGCAAGACACTCGTCAAATATGATCTCGCTTCCGCCGATCACACGGATATCCGCCCCGTTGCCGGGTCTTTCGCACAGGGTCTGCGGAAAGAATTCGCGCAGCTCGATCGGTATGTTCAAAACCGTATCGTAGCCGATATAGGTAATGCCCTCGCCGTTGCTTTTCTTGGCGCGGCCGACGATATACCGTTTCTGCAATCTGGTCCTGTACGGAAGCGCATGGTGCATTTGAGACTCGGCAGAACTGAAGCCGCAATTGGAACACTCGGCTTTACCGTTTGTATCGGACATGCAGTTCATACATAGATTGTCAAAGCCAGTCATCTTGCTTCCTCCATGTTTCACAAAATATGGAAAAACTTTCTAATATTGTTAGTCATCCATATCGGGATTATCCCAGTTGTGCCAAACATTTTGCACGTCGTCGTTGTCTTCAAGGGCATCCAGCAGACGCTGCATCTTGGTGACGGACTCCTCATCGGTCAGCGTCGAATAGGTGTTTGGCACCATTTCCACCTCCGCGGAAACGAATTCATAACCCTTCTTTTCAAGGTCGTCACGCACACCGCTGAAATCGTCCTGCTCCGTATAGATTTCAAATACGTCTTCATCCGCCTGAAAATCGGACGCGCCCGCTTCAAGGCAGTCTTCCATAACCTTGTCTTCTTCCAGACCTTCCTTTTCAATGATAATGACGCCCTTTGATGCAAACATAAACGAAACGCAGCCGCTGGTTCCGAGGTTTCCGCCGAATTTATCGAAATAATGGCGGACGTCGCCGGCGGTACGGTTGCGGTTGTCCGTCAGCGTTTCCACAATCACCGCGATGCCGTTCGGGCCGTATCCCTCGTATGTAATGTTTTCATACTTGGTATCGTCCCCGTCTCCGGCTGCTTTTTTAATAATACGTTCAATATTGTCATTCGGCACATTGTTTGCTTTCGCCTTGGCAATGCAGTCCTTTAACTTCGAATTCGTATTGGGGTCCGGGCCGCCGCCTTCTTTTACCGCTACGGCAAGCTCACGGCCGATTTTCGTAAACACCTTGGCTTTTGCGCCGTCTGTTTTTTCTTTTTTACGTTTAATATTATTCCATTTTGAATGGCCTGACATATTTTAATCCTCCCAAATAATAAGGCTACATTTTATAATATCACAATTCACATTGTATGGCAAGCGCAAGGTCCCGGGCGGACTTTTGCGCTTTTTTAAGCGTTTCCCGGCCGCCGTCAAAATCTGTTCCCGGCCAGACAACCATGTCCTCCATCGCCGTATTGATCACGGAGAACGCCGGTTTTAACTGACGGGAAATAATTTGGGCGCCTTCGCAGTCCCTGGAGCCGCAGGTAACCAGCAGGGCCGCAGTTTTATGCTTTTCGACCGGATTGGGAATTCCAAGCGAAAAGCGGGCCGCAAAGTACCGCTGCGTACGGTCGAAAATCGCTTTGAGCGGCGCGGGCAGGCTGAGGTTGTAAACCGGCGTGGCGACAACAATCACGTCCGCGGCGCGGATCAGCGCGTCGATATCATCGAAATCCGGCTGCGAGCATCTCTCTTCCCCGGCGCAGACGTTGCAGGCAATGCACGGCGCAATATTCCGTTCGTAAGCGTCAACCGTCTCGACCCGGGCGAACCCTTCAAACGGCTTCAGAAATTCATGTAAAAGCGCCGCCGTGGTCCCGTTTTGATTCGGAGAACCGAAAAATACAAGAACCAGTTTTTGTTCCGGCGAACCTTCCCGTACGGCATCCGCATGCAAGCCGATCACCCGCTTTCACAATCATACAGAAAAGCTGTTTTATAACAAGCTCTCCCGAAAAGCTAATTTTCATTAAAAAAGTTGTTAAATTCTTTAGGGCATCGAGAAATCGTGCAAGGCAAGGCTGCAAGCGCAGCCAACGCAGTAAGCAAAATTGCTCCGCGATTTTGCGGTTGCGCAACTTTATCGACAGCCTGAATATATCTTATCATCTAATTTAAAGAATAACAATATTTAGAATTCCTTTATAATGATTGTAGCATATTGTTCCATCTGTGGAAAGAGCAAACCTGTCGAAACCCGCGCCGGACATACGGCAGTTCGGTATTTTCCCTAAACCCGGCGCACGAAAGGCCGGGAAGATTTACACGGCATCGCTTGACAATGTGGACTAATTTGGGCTAAAATGTATTATTATCGTTCATGGAACAATATAATCAGAAACGGTGGCATGATATGAAAATAGGCTTGGATGTCGGCTCTACCACGATAAAATGCGTGGTGCTGGACGACGGAAATCAAATCATATATCAGTCTTATGAGAGGCATTTTTCCCAGATTACGCAAAAAATGTCGGAACTTCTCACAAGAATCAACAGGGATATCCTCAAGGGCAAAAGCGCCCAGCTCACGGTTTCGGGTTCTGCCGGAATGGGTATTTCACAGTCATGCAAGCTGCCGTTTATTCAGGAAGTCTATGCGACGCGCGTGGCAATCGGCAAACTGATTCCGGACGCGGACGTCATCATTGAGCTCGGCGGAGAAGACGCGAAAATGCTGTTTTTATCCGGCGGCACAGAAGTCCGCATGAACGGCTCCTGTGCCGGGGGAACCGGCGCGTTTATCGACCAGATGGCAACATTGCTGAACATTTCCCTGGATGAGATGGATCAGCTTGCCGAACAGTACGAGAAAATTTACACCATTGCCTCACGCTGCGGCGTGTTTGCGAAATCGGACGTTCAACCCCTGCTGAATCAGGGCGCGCGCAAAAGCGATATTTCGGCCAGCATCTTCGCCGCCGTGGCGAACCAGACGATTGCCGGACTGGCGCAGGGCCGGAAAATAGCCGGAAAAGTGATTTACCTAGGCGGCCCGCTCACCTTTCTGCCCCAGCTTCGCGCAAGCTTTGACCAGGCGCTGAAAACAGCGGGCGTATGCCCCGAAAATTCCCTGTATTTCGTAGCGCTGGGCGCGGCGCTGAGCAGTGATACCGAAACAGACCTGGAAACGGCGCTTGCGAGCATTGCCGCCTACGGCAGCACCGCGAACTTTCTTTCCATTCCTCCGCTGTTTGAAACGAAGGCAGACTACGACGCGTTTACACATCGACACGCGCAGTGCAAAGCGCCGCGCGGCGACGCGGAAAGCTACACCGGAGAGGCGTATCTCGGCATTGACGCGGGTTCCACCACGGTAAAGGCCGTTCTGATAGGAAAAGACGGCGAGGTGCTGGATTCCATATACCGCAGCAATTCGGGCAACCCGGTACCGATTATCCGGGAATACCTGCTCAGCCTTTACAGCCGTTACCCGAGAATTCAGATCGCCGCCGGCGCCGTGACGGGCTACGGCGAAGAGCTTTTAAAAAACGCCTTCAATATTGACTTTGGAATCGTGGAAACCGTGGCGCATTTCACTGCGGCCAAATGTTTTCTGCCGAACGTCGATTTTGTCATCGACATCGGCGGACAGGATATGAAATGCTTTAAAATCCGCAACGGGGCGGTTGACAACATTTTTCTGAATGAAGCCTGTTCCTCCGGTTGCGGTTCGTTCTTACAGACCTTCGCCAACACGCTCGGCTATGAAATAGAAGATTTTGCAAAACTCGGCCTGTTTGCAAAGCACCCCGTCGACCTGGGTTCACGCTGCACCGTGTTTATGAATTCTCAGGTCAAACAGGCACAGAAGGACGGCGCGACCACCGAGGACATTTCCGCCGGTCTTTCCGTCAGCGTGGTGAAAAACGCCATCTACAAGGTCATCCGCGCCGCCTCCGCCGAAGAGCTGGGCCGGAACATCGTCGTGCAGGGCGGTACTTTTCTGAACGATGCTGTTTTGCGCGTATTTGAAAACGAGCTGGGCGTAGACGTCTCCCGTCCGGACATTTCCGGTCTGATGGGCGCGTACGGCGCAGGAATTTACGCAAAAAACAGATCCACGGGGAAAAGCACCATGATCGGCAGAGACGAACTGGAGGACTTCAAGCATGAGGTAAAAGTCACTTCATGCGGGCTGTGTAACAACAACTGCCGGCTGACCATCAATATTTTCGGCGGAAACCGCCGCTTTATCGGCGGAAACCGCTGCGAAAAGCCGGTGACCAAACGTTCGTCAAGCGACGAGCTCAACATGTACGCTTACAAACTCGGCCTTCTGCGTTCCTACCAGCCCGCAGCCGGCAAAAGAGGCAAAGTCGGAATCCCGATGGGTCTGAACCTGTATGAGCTGCTGCCGTTCTGGCATACATTTTTTACAAAGCTTGGTTTTGAAGTAATTTTGTCCCCTCTGTCAAACAGGGAGCTTTACATTGAAGGGCAGAGCACCATTCCCTCCGATACGGTATGCTTCCCCGCAAAGCTGATGCACGGCCACGTGCAGGCGCTGCTCGACGAGGGCGTGAAAACCATTTTCTACCCCTGCATGTCTTATAATTTTGACGAGGGCCTTGGCGACAATCATTACAACTGCCCGGTGGTCGCCTATTATCCCGAAGTCATTTCCGCAAACATGCACATACCGGAGTGCTTCCGCCTCATCCACGATTACGTGGGGATTCACCGCAAGCATGATTTCCCGATTAAAATGCACGGGATACTTTCCAAATATTTTGAAGATATTTCCTTTCTTGAGGTAAAGAAGGCGGCCAAAGAAGCGTACCGGGAATATGACGGTTACTTTGCAAAAATACATGAAAAGGGCGACCGGATCATTGCCGAAGCGCAGAAGCAGCACCGGCAGATCATTGTGCTGAGCGGAAGGCCCTACCACCTTGACCCGGAAATCAATCACGGAATCGACAAGCTGATTGTCAGCCTTGGCGCGGCGGTCATTTCGGAGGACGTTCTGAGCAGCAAGGTCAAACGCTTTCCCACGAAGGTGCTGAACCAGTGGACCTACCATTCAAGGCTGTACGCGGCGGCCGAGTATATCGGCGACAAGCCCGACATGAACCTGGTGCAGCTGGTATCGTTTGGCTGCGGCGTAGACGCCATCACCACCGACGAAGTGCGCAGTATTCTGGAAGCACATGACAAGATTTATACGCAGATCAAGATAGACGAAATTACGAATCTCGGCGCAGTGAAAATCAGGCTTCGAAGCCTGTTCGCCGCACTGGAAAAATGAGGTGATTATTTGGCGGAATTGAAATTCAGCAAGGACGGACGCCTGCTTTTTACAAAGGAAATGAAAAAGGAATACACGATTCTTTGCCCGATGATGGCTCCGATTCATTTTCAGCTGATTGTAAATGTGCTGAACAACTGCGGATACCACATTGAACTTTTGACAAACGACGGGCCGAACGTGGTGCAGGAAGGCCTGAAATACGTCCATAACGACACGTGCTATCCGGCTTTGCTTGTCATCGGTCAGTTTATCGACGCGCTGCATTCCGGAAAGTACGACCTTGACCGCACCGCGCTGATCATAACCCAGACGGGTGGCGGCTGCCGCGCATCAAACTATATCCATCTGCTGAGAAAAGCGCTGAAAAAAGCCGGACTGGAACGGGTTCCGGTCGTCTCATTGAACATGTCCGGGCTGGAAAGCAACCCCGGCTTCACACTGACCCTGCCGATGCTTCGGAAATTTATCGCCGCGCTTGTGTACGGCGACGCGCTGATGCTGCTGGACAACCAGACAAAGGCATATGAAGAGGTACCCGGTGAAAGCGGCCGGATGGTCGAAAAGTGGACGGATGCGCTGACAGAGCAGTTCAATAACGGACAGGGCCTGTCATTAAAACAGCTGAAGGAAAATTTAAATCGGATTGTACATGATTTTGCGCAAATCAAAGTCAACCGCCGACCGAAGATCAAGGTCGGCGTTGTCGGGGAGATTTATGTAAAATACTCCGCGCTGGGTAACAACCATCTTGAGGATTTTCTGGCGGAGCAGGACTGTGAGGTCAACGTGCCGGGCATCATGAATTTCGCTCTGTTCAAGGTTGACAACCGTCTGGAGTATATCAAGCTTTACGGCGGCAGTTCGGCAAAATTTATGGTGGTTCACGCGCTGATGGATTATCTATTGAAGATGCAGAACATCCTGATTCATGCGGTACAGACAGAGCCGCAATTTCTGGCGCCCGAACCCTACGCGCACACAAAAAGCCTTGTGAAGGACGTCATCGGCTACGGCGACAAGATGGGTGAAGGCTGGCTTTTAACGGCGGAAATGCTGGAGCTGGTCGAACAGGGCTATGAGAATATCGTCTGCACGCAGCCGTTCGGCTGCCTGCCGAACCACATCTGCGGCAAGGGCATGATCCACCGGATTAAGGCCGTGGACGAACGTTCCAACATCGTCCCCATCGATTACGACCCGAGCGCGACGCGCGTCAACCAGGAAAACAGAATCAAACTGATGCTTGCCGTTGCGAAGGAAAAGCTCGCCGCGGACAAAAAAGATTAACCGGAGTGTACTCAATGAAAAAACTGCTCAATGAATTCAAAGAATTTGCCGTGCGCGGCAATGTCATGGATATGGCGGTCGGCGTCGTCATCGGCGGCGCATTCGGCAAAATCGTATCCTCGCTCGTAGCCGACATCATCATGCCGGTGCTTTCCCTGATTACCGGCAGAATTAATCTGACGGCGCTGTCTGTAACGGTTCCTGCCGCGCTGGAGGGCGCAAAGCCGATTACGATCACCTACGGGAATTTTTTGCAGACCGTGCTTGATTTTATCGCAATCGCTTTTTCCATTTTCCTTGTGATTCAGGCGATGAACCGCCTGAAACGGAAAAAAGAAGCCGCCGCGCCCCCGCTGTCTGAACCGGGGCGTGAGGAAGTCCTGCTGACGGAAATTCGGGACCTGCTCAAGAACAAAGACTGATGTCTGCCCGGAAAACGGTCAGAAAAAATTCATCCCCGGTCGATGCTTTTTGGCATCGGCCGGGGATTTTTCATGATCTGTTTCCATTCGGAAGGACCGATTATCGGCTCCACTTGTCGCTCAGCGCGTTGATCTGATCTGCAAACTTTGCAAGATCCTTGTTCGCCCCGCCCTCGTTCTTCTGAATAACCTGCAAAAGCCGTTTCCCTGCTTCCATTAGGCGGGCAAACGGAGCGGAGAATTTCTTTCCCTTGCCCGCTTTCTGCGGGCCGCGCAGTTCGGGCGCAATGCCCTCCTCCAGCACACGGTTGTCGGCCAGGTCAAAGGAGGCTTCAAAATTGGGGACCAGCACGTTGTACCCCATCTGCCGTAATGTGTCGCCGAACAGCTCGCTGACCTGCAGTTCGCCGTGAATCACAAACACGCGCTTCGGCTTTGGTTCAAACGCCTGTATCCACTGAAGCAAGCCAGATCGGTCGGCATGGGCGGAAAGCGCCCGGAAATTATAAATATGCGCCTGCACCGTAATTTCCTCACCGAACAGCTTCACTTTATCAATCCCGTCGACCAGAATTCTGCCGAGGGTGCCGTTGGCCTGGTAGCCGACAAACACGACCGCGCATTCCGGCCGCCATAAATTATGCTTGAGGTGATGGCGGATTCTGCCCGCCTCGCACATGCCGCTGGAAGAAATAATCACCTTGGGGATTCCGTCCATATTCAGCGCCTTGGATTCTTCCACGCTGGCGCAGATGTTCAGATTGGAAAAATGAATCGGTTCAAATCCGGCCTTGATCACCTTTACGGCGGCTTCGTCGGCGTAGCCCGTCAGATTGCCACTGTAGATTTTGGTTGCCTCCGCCGCAAGCGGGCTGTCCACATAAACCGGGAAATCCGGGTTGCTTTTAACCAGACCACGTTCCTTCATTTCACGGATATAATAAAGCAGCTCCTGCGTGCGGCCAACCGCAAAGCTGGGGATGACCACATTGCCGCCACCGGAAAGCGTTCTGTCAAAAATTTCGGCAAGCATGGGAACATAGTCATCCATTTTATCATGTTCCCTGTCTCCGTAGGTTGACTCCATCACCACATAATCCGCCTCATGGATATACTGCGGATCCTGGATGATCGGCTGGTTTTTGTTGCCGATGTCACCGGAAAAAACAATTTTTTCGGTCTGCCCGTTTTCGGTCAGCCACAGTTCTACCGCTGCGGAGCCGAGCAGATGGCCTGCGTCGGTAAACCGGAAACGAACGCCCTCGCACAGTTCAATCATTTCGCCGTAAGAGTACGGAACAAGGCGGTTCAGCGTTTCTTGCGCATCCTCTATGGTATAAATCGGCTCTTCCGGTTCGCGGCCGGCACGTCTTCCCTTGCGGTTTTCATTAATCGCGTCCATTTCCTGAATATGCGCGCTGTCACGGAGCATGACCGAAAGCAACTTGCAGGTCATCCCGGTGGCATACATCTTCCCGTCGTAACCGTTCTTCACCAGAAGGGGAAGCCTGCCGCTGTGGTCAATATGGGCGTGCGTTACAATGACATAGTCAATCTGCGACGCGTAAAACGGCAATCTGTGATTGTCATCCTCGTCCGCGCCCTGCTGCAGACCGCAGTCAATTAAAATCTTTTTTCCGTTTACCATCAGGCAGTGGCAGCTGCCGGTAACCTCTTTATCCGCGCCGTAAAAAATCAGTTGCATTCTCTTTCTCCTATCTGTGTATTTCTATGGCAACTTCAAAATCATAGCAATTTCAAATAAGAACTGAAAAGCGGATGTCGTCTTCCCCGCATTTTTGTAATTGTTATAAGGACAATATCAGTTCAACAGGGCAGTGGTCGCTGCCCATTACCTCAGGGCGTATGCTGCTTGTTCCTATTTTGTCCCTGATCGAATCGGATACCAGAAAATAATCGATGCGCCATCCCGCGTTTTTCTCCCGCGCCTTGAACATATAGGACCACCATGTATACGCCCCCGCCTCATCCGGATGCAGATAGCGGAAGCTGTCCGTAAATCCCGACGCAAGCAGTTCCGTCATTTTCCCCCTTTCCTCATAGGAGAACCCGGCGTTCCCGATGTTGCTTTTGGGATTTTTCAGATCAATTTCATTGTGCGCCACATTCATATCCCCGCACACAATCACCGGCTTTTCCGCGTCGAGCTTTTTCAGATAAGCGCGGAAGGCATCTTCCCAGCGCATGCGGTAGTCAATGCGCACCAAATCCCGCTGCGCGTTTGGCGTGTATACCGTCACCAGATAGAATTCTTCAAACTCCAGCGTAATGGAGCGTCCCTCGCCGACATGCTCCGGCTCGTCGATATCGTATCTTACGGACAGAGGCTCCATTCTGGTAAAAACCGCCGTGCCGGAATAGCCTTTTTTTACAGCGGAATTCCAGTACTGCCGGTAACCCGGCAAAACAATCTCCGCCTGATCAGGCTGCATTTTTGTTTCCTGAATGCACACGGCGTCGGCGTCCGCCGCCTTAAAAAAGTCCATAAACCCTTTATTCAGGCAGGCGCGCAGTCCGTTGACATTCCATGATATCAGCTTCACCATTTCATCCCCCAGTTTTTCCATATCCAGCTCCGTTAAGCCGGAGGGATATCCAATCAGCGAATCAAAATCGCTTTGCGGTTATTATATCATATCCATACGAAAAATAGTAAAATAATTTTCAGGAAAATACACAGCCTGTGCCGATACCGCGATGCCCATCTGACAGGGCTGTAACTTTATTTGATTTTACACTTGCCACGCGGCGCCCGTGTAAAAAAGCAATTTCTCTTCAATAAAAATTATGCCTTGAATGAGACTTTGATTACCGTTATAATAGGGATATGACTTTTATAGAATTGATGGAGGAAGATTATGAAAAATCCAATTATTACCGTGAAAACCAACGGCGGCACCATGAAAATTGAGCTTTATCCGGAAATTGCCCCAAATACCGTAAAAAACTTTATTTCCCTTGTAAAAAAAGGGTTTTATGACGGAACGATTTTCCACCGTGTGATCCCCGGATTCATGATTCAGGGCGGCGACCCGGAAGGAACCGGCATGGGCGGACCCGGCTACAGCATCAGGGGCGAATTCCGCTCCAATCATTTTCAGAACGATCTGAAGCACACCAAAGGCGTGATTTCCATGGCAAGATCCATGAGCCCGAACAGCGCCGGTTCGCAGTTCTTCATTATGGTAGCCGACGCGCCGCATCTTGACGGCGAGTACGCCGCTTTCGGCAAAGTGATTGAAGGGCTGGAGGAAGCCGACCGCATTGTGTCGGTCCGCCGCAACCACAGCGATAAACCGCTGGAGGATGAAATGATGAAGAGCGTTACCGTTGAAACCTTTGGAGAGGAATACGGTGAACCGGAAAAACAGTAAATTACAGGGAGTATTGAATGTCCATTTTTAAAAAATTTATCAGATATTACAGACCTTACCGCGCCATGTTCTACTTCGATATGTTCTGCGCGCTGATTGTGTCGGCGGTAGACGTGGCGTTTCCCCAGATTTTAAACTTTCTGACAAAGGGCCTGTTCGCGGGAAGCGCGCGGACGATTTTACACGCACTGCCGTGGATTGCGGCGGCACTGCTGGCAATGGAGCTCGTCCGCCTTGGCTGCCAGTATTACATTACGAGCTGGGGCCACGTGATGGGCGCGAGAATGGAAAGCGATATGCGGCAGGATCTGTTCGATCATTTGCAGCGGCTTTCCTTTTCCTATTACGACCACAACAATACCGGCGAAATGATGAGCAAGCTTGTGTCCGATTTATTTGATATCAGCGAGCTTGCCCACCACGGCCCGGAAAACATTTTGATTTCCATGCTGAAAATCGTGGGAAGCTTTGTGCTGATGATGATGATTAACGTGCCCATGACTTTGATTTTGCTGGCCGTTACGCTTATTATGATTGATTTCAGCATCCGGAAAAACAGAAAAATGCGTGCGGTGTTTATGGATAACCGTAAAAAAATAGCCAGTGTCAATTCCCGCGTGCAGGACAGTCTGGCCGGTATCCGCGTGGTAAAAAGCTTTGGCAACGAGGAACTGGAACACGAAAAGTTTTCTGAAAGCAACCTGAAATTTCTGGACTCCAAAGAGAGCAGCTACCGGATAATGGGAAGCTTCCGCGCAGGCACCTCGTTTTTTGAAGGGCTTCTTTTTCTGACCGTTCTGGTGAGCGGCGGCCTGTTTATCGCACAGGGCTCGCTGCACGTCACCGATCTGGCGGTCTACGCCCTGTACATCAATATTATCATCAACCCCATTGACATATTAATTGAGTTTACCGAGCAGTTTCAGAAAGGGTATTCCGGTTTCCGGCGTTTCATAGAGGTAGTGGAAACGGAGCCGGACATTGTCGACCGGCCCAATGCGGCAGAATTGAAAGAGGTAAAAGGGAAAATCGAGTATAAAAATGTTTCTTTCAGCTACGATGACGCGAACAACGTACTGGAAAATATCAACATTTCCATCGAGGCGGGGAAAACCGTCGCGCTGGTCGGCCCGTCCGGCGGCGGCAAAACTACCCTTTGCTCTCTGCTTCCGCGTTTTTACGACGTCACCGCCGGAAGCGTCCGGATAGACGGCAGGGATGTCCGGGATATCAAGCTGAAATCCCTGCGCAGCGCAATCGGAATCGTACAGCAGGATGTTTACATGTTTGCAGGAAGCATCAAGGAGAACATCTCCTATGGGAAGCCGGACGCTACGGATGAGGAAATCATCGCGGCCGCCAAAAACGCGAACATCCACGACTTTATCGCCGGGCTTGACGACGGCTACGACACCTATGTCGGCGAGCGCGGCACCCGTCTCTCCGGCGGTCAGAAGCANNGGACGAAGCGACCAGCGCGCTTGACAACGAGAGCGAGCGCCATATCCAGAATTCACTGGAAACACTCTCTAAAGACCGGACTACTATCGTCATTGCCCACCGCCTGAGCACCATCCGAAACGCGGATGAAATCATCGTGATCGGCGACGAAGGCATTGAGGAGCGCGGCAGCCATCAGGATCTGATTGAGAAAAACGGCATCTATGCCAAATACTACAATATGCAGTTTGAAGGGTTGGACGCCTAGCGGAATTTTTCACAGCAGGCCTGTAACTGTATAGAAAGACCGGGAAGCGCATTTGTGCTTCCCGGTCTTTCTTATTTTAGTATTTTTCCACGCCGTCCGCGGTNNGGTAACCCTGCCATGGACTATGGGAACAAATTTCGGTTCAGATGGACGGATGGAAACAGCGTTTTCAAACAGTCTTTCCGCTTCCGCGCATTTGCTCTGTGTGGAAGTGTAGAACTCCGCGATCACATCGCCTTTTTTGACGTAATCGCCGATTTTTCTGCGCAGCATGATACCGGCGCTGAAATCAATCGAGTCCTCTTTTTTCTCCCGGCCCGCGCCGAGCTCCACGGAGGCGATTCCGCACTGCTCCGTATTCATGGAATACAGATAGCCTTCGCTCTGCGCCGGCATGTCATGTTTTACCTTCGCCTGCTCAAATTTCGCGTTGTCGTCCAGGACAGCGGTATCCCCGCCCTGCGCCGCGACCATTTCCCGCAGCTTTGCAAAGGCTTCGCCGTTGTCAATCTGCCGTTTGGCAAGCGCCTTACAGTCCGCCATACCGCCCTTGCCTGCTAAAAACAGCATATTGGCGGCAAGCTCCAGACAGATTTCCGTCAAATCCGCAGGCCCGTGGCCCTTCAGTGTCTGACAGACTTCCATGATTTCCAGCGAATTTCCGATTGCGCTGCCAAGCGGCCGGTCCATGTCGGTGATCAGCGCGATGGTTTTGCGGCCCACATGTTCGCCGATCGCCACCATTGCCTGCGCAAGGCGGATAGAATCATCCACGGTTTTCATAAAGGCGCCGCTGCCGGTCTTTACATCCAGCAGGATGCAGTCGGAACCGGCCGCAATTTTTTTGCTCATAATGCTGGAGGCAATCAGCGGAATGCTCTCAATCGTCGCGGTGACGTCGCGCAGGGCATAAAGCTTTTTATCCGCCGGCACCAGATTGCCGGACTGTCCAATGACGCTGACGCCCACCTTCCGCACGATATCGAAGAATTTTTCCCGGTCAATGGAGGTCTGCATACCGGGAATGGACTCCATCTTGTCGACCGTGCCGCCGGTGTGGCCCAGCCCGCGCCCGCTCATTTTCGCGACCCGCACCCCAAGGGACGCGACAATCGGTGAAATAATCAGCGTGGTTTTATCGCCGACCCCGCCGGTACTGTGTTTGTCCACCTTGATGCCGTCTATGGAGGATAAATCCACGGTTTCCCCGGAATTTGCCATGCACATGGTCAGGGAAGCGGTTTCCCTGTCCGTCATCCCTTTAAAATAAATCGCCATCAGCAGCGCGGACACCTGATAATCAGGAATCTCTCCCTTAACATAGCCATCGATAAAAAATTGGATTTCCTCGTCGGAAAGCGCCCCGCCGTCACGCTTTTTTGCAATGATATCATACATTCTCATTTGTTGTCACCTTCATACGATCATTTTATCCAGCAGGAAGATTCCGTTTTCCTGAAGGGCCGTACGGAGCACGTCTGGGTCTCCTTCATAACAATGCCCTTCCATGCCGAGCCTTCTCCCCGCTTCCACATTGTCCGCCCGGTCGTCAACAAAGTAACATTCGCGCGGATCAAGCGAAAACTCTTTAAAAAACTTCAAGTAGATTTCCTCATCCGGCTTGATGCAATGGAAATCAGCAGAAAAGAAAATACCGGAAAAATACCGCAGTGCCAGAATTTTCGGGGTGAAATGATGGATATTTTTCCCCGCGTTGGAAAGCAGATACAAAGAATAACCGTTCTCCCTGAGTTCGCGCACCAGAGGCAGAATATTGTCAAACACCGCCATATAATCCTGCCAGTGGAGAAGCAGTTCGGTAACCGCTGTGTGCAGCCGCTCCGGCAGACGGGCGCAAACCGGGGCGACGAGGTCCTCCTCCGTAATGGTTCCGCGGTCAATTTCGGTCCATTGTTCCGTTTCAAATACCTCGGCGCGAATCAGACGGATATCCTCCGGATCGGTGGTATAATGGCTGATGAAAGCGTCCGGATCAAAATCGACCAGAACCTGACCCATATCAAATACAATATTTCTAATCATGTTTATCCCCCAGGTTCGCCCGGCTGAACCCAAGCGGAAGCAGTTCCTTCAGGGTGTAAACTTCCCATTGGTCCGGACTTTTTCCCAGAATTATTTTAAAGCTTTCCGGGTCGCAGAATTCCATCATAACCTGCCGGCACACGCCGCAGGGAGGGCATAGTTCGCTGATGGAGCCGCCGTTTTTGCCCCCGACAATCGCAATGCACCGGAACTCTGTTTCCCCTTCGCTCACCGCTTTAAAAAAAGCCGTGCGCTCCGCGCAGTTCGTCGGCGTATAGGTTGCATTTTCAATATTGCAGCCCTTGTAAATTTTCCCGCTTTTGGTCAGCAGCGCCGCGCCCACCCCAAATTTTGAGTAAGGCGTATAGGCCATTTCACGCGCGGAAATGGCGGCTGCGACCAGTTCTTTATAATCTTCCATTTCTTCACCTGTTTTCATAGATAAATTTGAGGAACGACAATCGCCGCTCCTCAAATGATATCGCCGGGAGCCGGTTAATACCCGTGCGCCTCTTCGTTTTTAATAATCTTGATAATCCTGCTTGTGCCGAGGCGCGAAGCCCCAAACGATACAAATTTTTCCGCGTCATCCATTGTTTTAATGCCGCCGGCCGCCTTGATTCTTACATTCGGGCCTACATGGGAGGCGAAGAGCGCGACGTCGTCAAACGTGGCGCCCGCGGTGGAAAAACCGGTGGAGGTTTTAATGAAGTCCGCGCCCGATTTGGTCACTACTTCACACATTTTTATTTTTTCCTCATCCGTAAGCAAACAGGTTTCAATAATCACCTTTAAAAGATGTGTGCCGCAGGCTTCTTTGACCTGTTTGATTTCGTCAAGCTGCAAATCGTAAAGCCCGTCCTTGACATAGCCGATATTGATCACCATATCGATTTCATCGGCGCCGTTCTGAATGGCGTCCTTTGCTTCAAAGACCTTAGCCGCGGTCGTGGAATAGCCGTTGGGAAAACCGATGACGGTGCAAACCGCCATTTTGCCGCCGACATACTCTTTCGCGCGTTTTACGTAGGAAGCCGGGATACAGACCGACGCGGTGCGGTACTTTACAGCGTCGTCACAGATCTGCTGAATCTCGTCCCATGTCGCGGTCTGTGCCAGCAGGGTATGGTCAACTTTACTGAGTATTTCCTGGTGATCCATCAATATCGATCTCCTTTTTTCATTTACTTGTTTGTGCATCCGTTATCTTACACCCTTTTCATAGGGTTCGCCGTCCGCCTTCGGTGCGACGGAACGCCCGACAAACAGGATCAGAACCACGATGGTCAGAATGTACGGAAGCATTGCGAGAATCTGGGACGGGACGGCAAAATCGCCGCCGCCCAGTACGATGGTCAGCGCCTGTGCAAACCCGAACAGCAGGCACGCGCCGTATGCGCCGAACGGAGTCCATTTGCCGAAAATAACAGCCGCCAGCGCAATGAAGCCCTGCCCGCTGATGGCAGTCGGCGTAAACTGGGAAATAATGGCGAGCGTCATGGAAGCGCCGCCGAAGCCGGCCAGGATGCCGGATATCAATACACAAATATAGCGGATGCCGCTCACGCTGATTCCCAGCGTATCGGCCGCTGCGGGATGTTCGCCCACCGACCGCACGTGGAGCCCCCACTTTGTCCTGTAGAGAAAAAACCACATCACCGCTGTGGTGGCCAGCGCCAGTATGACAGTGACGTCTA
Source organism: Ruminococcaceae bacterium UBA2656 (assembly GCA_002359465.1). Taxonomy (GTDB): domain Bacteria; phylum Bacillota; class Clostridia; order Oscillospirales; family Acutalibacteraceae; genus Caproiciproducens. The sequence goes on along the minus strand of DENA01000012.1, from coordinate 47,104 downwards.
CATTCAGATTTTTCATAGCGCTGTCGCCGAACGCGTTTTCTCCAAACAGCTTCGGCAGCGTTTTTGCCGGAAGCGTCATGGTTGCGTTATCGAACAGCAGCCGGCAGAAAAACAGCGCGAAACCCGGCCCGATCAGATTGATCGCAATGCCGGAAATGGTTTGGTCCGCCTTAAAGGTCACAGACGCAATCGCATGGAGCAAAGCGGTCGCCCCGCCCGCGGCGCCCGCCGCCAAAAAGCCGAGCCACGGATTGCCGGTAAAATAACTGACCGCGGCCGCGGTAAAAGCGCCCATGGTCATCATTCCTTCAATACCGATGTTGACAACGCCGGAGCGCTCCGAAATCACGCCGCCCAGCGCACCAAACACCAATGGCGTGGAGTACATCAGCGTAATGCCAATCAGCAGAATCAGTTTACTTAGCACGTTGAGCACCTCTTCTTTCAAGCTTGTCGGCCAACGAAGGCACAATTTTTGTCAGCGCCACGAAGAATACGATGGTGCCGATCATAATATTGATAATTTCCGTGGGAGCGCCGACATCCTGCTGCACGCTCGGCCCGCCGTAAAGCAGGCCGCCGAACAGCAGCCCGGCAAAGATACACCCAACCGGCGATGAACCGGCGATCAGCGCAACGCTCAGCCCGTTAAAGCCGTTGTTTTCAAAAGCAGCCATCTGGGAAATTTTATGCGGCGAGGTCCCGGTAATGGCAAGCGCGCCCGCAAGGCCCGCCAACGCGCCGGCAATCAGCATGGACTGGGTGATATTCCGGCCGACGTTGATACCGGCAAACTCCGCGGCGTCGCGGTTAAAACCGACCGCGCGCAGTTCGTACCCCTTGGAGGAACGGTAAAGCAGCACCCAGATAATTACCGCCATAATAACGGCAATCAGAATGCCGAAGTTTACATCTGTTTTCAGCATCATTTCATACAGCCATTTGTTTGGCTTCAAGGCCGCCATTCCCGCCTTGGAGGTTTTCCAGTTTGGAAGGAGCATGGTGAAGCTCGATTCATTGACGGCATAGGAANNAACTTGTGGAATTCGGCTGATGGTACGTGGCCGTATTGACAATAAAATTAGACAGATAAAGGCCGATCCAGTTCAGCATGATGCTGGTGATGACCTCGTGAATACCAAACCTGGCTTTCAAAAAACCGATGATTCCGCCGAAAACCGCCCCGGCAAGCACGCCGGACAGGACAACAAGGGGAACCTGTACGACGGGGGCAAAATTAAACTTTACCCCGACACAGACAGCGGCAATGGTTCCCGCTATGTACTGGCCCTCCGCACCGATGTTGAACAATCCGGTTTTAAAGGCGAACGCAACGCTCAGACCGGTTAAAATGATCGGCGTCGCCTTGATGATCACGTTGGAAATATATTTCGGTTTTGCAAAAATGCCTTTGAACAGCGCCCCGAAAGACTCCCACGGATTGTAGCCTGCAAACACAAGCACGACCGCTGCGACCAAAAAGCCAAACAGGATGGCAATCAGCGTGGAGGTAATCGGTTTTTTAAGAATTCTGACGAATGTTTTCATTGAGCTTACCTCCCGCCATTAAAAGTCCGATTGTTTTTTCGTCAACCTCGCCTTGTTTAAAGCTGTCGACAACGGTTCCTGCGTAAATTACGTCAATCGTATCGGCAACATTCATCACTTCATCCAGTTCCAGCGAAATCAGAAGGATTGCCCTGCCGTTGTCGCGTTCGCGTATCAGGGTTTTATGAACATATTCGATCGCGCCAACGTCAAGCCCGCGGGTCGGCTGAACGGCGATCAAAAGATCCGGCTCGTTTGAAATTTCCCGCGCGAGAATCACCTTCTGCTGATTTCCGCCGGAAAGACCGCGCACCGGCTGGCTTTCACAATTGTCCGGACGGATATCGAAATCCTTGATCAGCCCTTTGGTATAGGCAAGGATTTCGCTCCTGTTGAGCATGCCGCCCCTGTTGTAAGGCTGGCTTCGGTATTTTTCTATCACCATATTTTCCGCTACCGTAAACGGAAGGACCAGCCCGCGTTTCTGCCGGTCTTCGTGTACGGTGGATATTTTATGGTCAATGACGTTGCGCGGAGACGTATTCTGAATTTCCGTCCCGTTGATTCTGATGGTGCCGCTCTCCGCCCGCGTCAGGTTGGTAATCGCTTCGACCAGCTCTTTCTGGCCGTTTCCGTCAATGCCGGCCACGCCGACAATTTCGCCCCTGCGCACTTTCAGCGACAAATTTTTGACCGCGTCCAGCTTGCGTTCGTCCTTTACCGTCAGGCCGTCAATTTCAAAAACGACTTCTCCGGGTTCAGCCGGCGTTTTCTCAACGACAAGCTGTACTGCATGGCCGACCATCTTTGTAGCAAGCTCTTCCTGATCGACATCGGCGACATTCACCGTGTCGATATACTCGCCCCTGCGGATAATGGTGCAGACATCCGATGAAGCCTTGATCTCTTTGAGCTTGTGGGTGATGATGATAATTGTTTTTCCATCCGCTATCAGGTTATGCATAATCTGAATCAGATCGTCAATCTCCTGCGGAGTAAGAACCGCGGTCGGCTCGTCCAGAATGAGCAGATCCACGCCGCGGTAAAGTGCTTTCAATATTTCAACACGCTGCTGCATGCCAACGGAAATATCCTCTATTTTTGCATCCGGATCCACTTCAAGACCGTATTTTTTTACAATTTCAAGAATTTCCTCACGTGCTTTTTTCATATTCAATACGCCGAACCGGTTCGTAATTTCATTGCCTAAAATAATATTCTGCGTAACGGTAAAATTGTCTACCAGCATAAAATGCTGGTGAACCATGCCTATTCCGTGTTCAATGGCAATGTTGGGATTCTTAATGTTTACTTTTTCCCCATTCAGAAAGATTTCTCCCGCTTCGGCCTGATACAGGCCGTACAGGACATTCATTAGCGTACTTTTTCCGGCGCCGTTCTCGCCCAGTATGGCATGAATTGTACCCTTTTTAACATCCAGACTGACGTTGTTCAGAGCGCAAAAGGAGCCGAACATTTTTGTAATACCATGCATCTGCACCGCGTATTCCCTGCTGACTTCCATTACAATAGACCCCCTGCCCGTTAATAAGTCTCTTTAAACGCAACGGGGCGCCATAAAAACTATGCGCCCCGTTGCTTAAAGAAATAATAGAATCGAAATTATTTAAGCCCTTTTTCGAACTCTGCGAATTCTGCTTTATTCGCCGGAGGAGTGATTGTCTTATCCTTGATTTTGCCTTCCAGCGCAATCGCCGCGTTATAGGTGTCGTCACCCATCAGCGTGTGCTCTTCCGGGATGCCGACAGCACTTTCGGTAAGACCGTAAGTGTAAGTTTTTCCGCCAATTTCCTTGCCGTCGATTGCTTCCTTGGAAACAAGCTCAACCGCCTGGTTGACAAGCTTTAATGCAGAGGTAAGAACATTTTTAGGAGCAAGATAAGCCTGGTCACGGTCAACGCCGATCGCATACTTATTTGCTTCCTTGGCAGCCTCAATAACGCCGACACCTACGCCGCCAGCAGCATGGAACACAACGTCGCATCCGTTGGAGAACATCTTTGTGGCAATTGCCTTGCCCTTTGCGGAATCGGTAAAGCTTTCAGCGTACTGGGATTCAACCGTGATCTTTTTGCCAAGCTCTTTGGCTGCGTACGCGACGCCGGCCCTGTAGCCGTATTCAAACTGGTCGATAATGGCGCTGGTCATGCCGCCGACGAAACCGACTTTTCCGGTCTTTGTTGTTTTAGCGGCAATGTAGCCTACGAGGAATGAAGGCTCCTGCGCGCGGAACATAACGCCGGTCACATTTGCAGGCGTTTTGTCGCCATAAGAGTTATCAACAATAGCATAGTTAATGTCAGGATTCTGCTTAGCGGAATTTGTAACGGCGTCAGCCATTGCAAAACCGATTCCCCAGATCAGGTTGTTGCCGTCATCTGCAGCCTTGTCCAGATTCGTTGCGTAATCGGATTCCTGTTTGGATTCGGAGTACTTTACCGCAGCGCCCGTATCCTTGGAAAGCTTCTGCAGACCTTCCCACGCGGACTGGTTGAAGGACTGGTCGTTTACACCGCCGGTATCTGTTACCATTCCAATTTTAAAAACGGTCTTCGCCGCGGTGGATTCCGCCTTGCTTTCAGCAGCCGCTGCCGAGCTGGCCGCTGCCGCACTGCTGGAAGCCGCCGGGGTATTGGAAGCGCATGCGGTTACGGAAGCTGTCATCATAACTGCAAGAAAAAGTGCTACAATCTTCTTCATTCATTTTTCCTCCTGATAAATTTTTTGGATATTTAGAATACCACGTTAAGTGATATTGATCCCATCATCTCTTTTACGCCGAAAATTATCTTACTTTATTTTATCACGTTTTGCAATACATTTCCATGAAAGTCAGGCAATCGCCGGAGCGATTTCCATCATTTGGGTAAAGCCGGTCTGCCGCTCCTGCGCCGACAGGGATTCGCCGGTAAACGGGCAGTCGGAAATCGTCAGCAGGCAGAGCGCATTTTTGCCCGCCCTTGCCGCGTTCATATACAGGGCCGCAGCCTCCATTTCGACAGCCAGCACGCCCATTTTCTTCCATGCGGAAAGCGCGTCCGCATTATCATCGTAAAACGTATCCGAAGAAAGTACATTGCCGACCACCGCATGGACATTCAGTTTTTCGGCGGCGGCAGCCGCGCCCTTCAGAAGATCGTAGCTTGCAACCGGTGCGAAGGTACCGGGCAGATTGTACTGGGCGGCATAGTTGGAATTGGTGCAGGCGCCCATGCCGATCACAACGTCGCGCACATGTACATTGTCCGCTATTCCGCCGGCGGAGCCGATGCGGATGATATTTTCCACCCCGTAGAAGTTAAAAAGCTCATACGTGTATATGCCGACGGAGGGGATTCCCATCCCGCCGCCCATGACGGACACGCGTTTGCCGTGATACATTCCGGTGTAGCCGAGCATATTTCGCACCGTGTTAAAGCACACGGCGTCGGTCAGATAGGTTTCCGCAATAAATTTGGCGCGGAGCGGGTCGCCCGGCATCAGGACAGTTTTTGCAATTTCTCCTTCTTTGGCTCCGTTGTGGGGCGTAGGTACGTTAGACATAAGCTCCTCCTGTTTCAATCAACAATATTTTTCAACCGGGACGTTCCCGTAATTTCCGGTTTTACATCGAAATAATCAAGGATGGTGGCGGCGATATCGGCAAAAGTCGGCAATGTTCCCAGGTTGGCGCCAGCTTTCACATGGCTGCCGTAAACCACCCAAGGCGTATACTCGCGTGAATGGTCGGTCGAAGGAGTCGCCGGGTCGCAGCCGTGGTCGGCGGTAATCATCAGCAGATCGTCTTCACGCAGCCCCGCCAGAATTTCCGGCAGCTTACCGTCAAAGTAAGTCAGCCCTCTGGCATAACCGTCTATATCGTTGCGGTGGCCGTAAAGCATATCAAAATCGACCAGATTGATAAAGCACAGGCCGTTAAAATCCTCTTTTGTCAGTTCAATGGTGCGCTCAATCCCCTCTTCGTTTCCCTTGGTTCTCATAAACCGGCTGATTCCCTTGCCGGCGAAAATATCATTGATTTTACCGACGGCAATCACATCGAAATCCTTTTCCTTCAGCTGGTCCAGCATCGTCGTTTTCGGGGGCAGGAGCGAGAAATCATGGCGGTTCGCGGTGCGCGTGTAGTTGGGATAGGTTCCGGTAAACGGCCTTGCGATCACCCTGCCGACGCCATGTTCGCCGACAAGCAGTTCCCTTGCAATCCGGCAGTAGCGGTACAGCTCTTCCACCGGCACGATTGCTTCATTCGCCGCAATCTGAAACACGCTGTCCGCCGAGGTGTAGACAATGAGCGCGCCTGTTTCCGCGTGTTCCTTTCCGTAATCCCTGATCACGTCGGTGCCGGAGTACGGTTTGTTGCAGATGGCCCTGTGGCCGGTCTTTTCTTCAAACACGCGGATAATCTCATCCGGAAAACCGTTCGGATAAGTCGGAAGCGGCTTTGGAGAATTGATACCCGCAATTTCCCAGTGGCCAATGGTGGTATCCTTGCCCTTGGAAATTTCCCTCATGCGCGCAAACGCACCCGTGGGATGCTCCGCCTTCGGGCGGCAGGTTACGCCGTCAATATTAAAAAGCCCCAGCTTCTGCATGTTCGGCATATTGAAATAACTGCTTGTTGCGGCGGCGGCAAGCGTGTTGCTTCCCTCATCGCCATATTCCGCGGCATCCGGCTCTTCGCCGATGCCGACGCTGTCAAGTACAATTAAGAATATACGTTTGTTCATCGTATCCGCCTTTCTTTATTCAGCTGCGCGGCCTTGTCGTCTGCCGCACCTTCAGCGAAACAGGCAAAACATTTTCCCTGCAGCTGATCTTCCCGTCCGCGACCTGTTCTATAATCAGCTTGGCCGCAAGCCGCCCGATTTCTTCAATCGGCTGCACCACCGTGGTCAGCGCCGGCGTCATGAGCGCGCCGAGCTCGACCCCATCATAACCGACAATCATAATTTCATTCGGAACTTTTCTTCCCTGCTCGCACAGCACCTTATAAAGGGAGAGCGCGGTCATGTCGCTCAAGGCCAGAATGCCGTCCACATCGGGAAACCGCTTTAAAAGCTCGCGTGAAGTCTGGACCGCATCGAACCGGTACTGGCTTTCCATAAACAGCGGCTGGATGCCGTGTTCGTTGCAGACATCCACATAGCCGAGAAAGCGCTGGCTGCCGCTCGAATATTTCTGAGGCCCGCGCATAAGGACGATATGGCGGCACCCGCATTCAATCAAATGCTCGGTGGCAATGCGCCCGCCCGAATAATTGTCCGACTGAACAACCGCGGTATAACGGCTGCCGGCGTCTTTGTCCAGCGCGACAACGGGAAGCGGACAGCTGCGGATTTCTTCATCAAGATTGTCATTGTTCGCGGTAATGATGATACCGTCCGCATTCATGGCAGTAAGCATATTAATATAAGCCACTTCTTTTTTCGGATTTTCATCCGAATTGCACAAAATCATTTTGTAGCCGTTCTGAAACGCCTCATCTTCGATCGCGCGGCCGATTTCAGTCAGAAAAACATTCAGGATGCTCGGCACAATATAGCCGATAATTTTAGAGGATTTTTTATAAAGAGAACGCGCGATTTCATTTGGCTTGAAACCGGTTGCATCAATTGCTTCCATAACGCGTTTTATCTTTTCCTCGCTTACCCTTGCCGTCCCGTTGATGACGCGTGATACAGTCGCCGATGAAACACCGGCCAACCTTGCCACATCGCTGATCTGAGCCAAAATGATCACCATAACTTTCCTGTAAAAATGCAGCTGAAACGGGCTTTAAACTTTGCTATTTTGAAACCGGTTTCAAATTATTTATACTATACACCAGCGTTGTGGTATTGTCAATATTTTTTCACTCAGCTTGTATTTTTTATTCACTATAACGGAACAATAGCCTTATTTTGCCCCAAAAAGTATTTTATTTACAATAATTATAGTACACTGTGCAAAATACTTCCAGCCTTTTCTGAAAATTACTTTCAAATAATAAATCTTTTACAGCATCTTCTTCTTTTTAAAATAAAGAATGCAGAACACCACAACGCCGACGGAAAGACAGGCCACAAAAGCGTAGCCGTACCGCCACTGAAGTTCCGGCATATTTTTAAAATTCATGCCATACCAGCCTACCAGCAGCGTCAGGGGCAGAAAAATAGCGGTGATGACGGTGAACAGCTTCATAATAGCGTTCAGTCCGATATCCACCTGCGACTGGTAAGCCTCCCGCACCTGCGTGATATAGTCACGCAGATTGAGTACGCTGCGGTTCAGACGGTCCACGCGGGACGTAAACATTTTGAAATAACGCAGCGCGCCGGAGGATAAAATCCCGTTGGAATTTTCCTCAATGCTTTCCGCCACATCCAGCAGCTGCTCATAATATTTTTTATAGAACATCAATTTTTTCCGCATGGTGACGATGTCCTTTATAAAATCCTCGGAAGCCCCTTCCATCACTCGTTCCTCAATATCGGAGATCTCCTCCTCCAGCGCTTCCAGTTCTTCCGAATCATGAATGGTCAAATTATTGAAGAACGCATAAAGGATGCGCGTGATATTCAGATTGGACGTTTTTCCCGCAGCGAAAACATCCAGCACATCCAGAACCGCCTTGTTTTCCCAGTTGCTGACAAAAACAATAAAATCCGGCATAATATAAAGCCCGATCCGATGGGTAAGATACCGTTCATTGTCATTTACCACGTTCAGCAGAATAAAATCATATCCGTCGTAAGCCTCCAGCTTGGCCGGCCCGGGGTTCGCACACTCTTCAAACGTGTGCGGCGCCGCGTTAAAACAGCGGTCGCGCAGTTCGTCCGGAGTGCAGACACACACCGTGTCCGGTGTAAACGGCGTTTCCGTTTCTTTAAGTGTTTCCTCTGTAATCTGATAGCACTTCATAACCATGCTCCTACATCAAAAGTTGTTTTCCTTTTCCCTTTTACAGTTTTCAAAAATGAATAGAAGGAATCTTATTATCTCCCCCCGCCCTCGGCGGGGGGAGATAACGTCCGATTTGAATGACAAAACGGTTTTGACTGAAATTACTGTAAATAAGCGGATTAATCCTATTGTAGCAAAATACGCTGTCTATTTCAACGCTAAAACACCTGTGCGTAAAAAATCCGCACAGGTGTTTTGACTTATTGTAATTCCGTTTATTTTACAGGAACCACGGCCCCGTTAAAAGTTTTGGTGATGAAGGTTTTCATTTCGTCGCTCTTGAGCACTTCGACAAGCGCCTTGATGTCCTCGCGGTTCTCGTCGCCTGAGCGGACAGCAATAATGTTGGCGTAAGTGGTTGCCGCAAGGGAGTCTGCCGCTTCCACTGCGAGCGCGTCGGAAACCTTCAGGTTGCCCTCAAGGGCATAGTTGCCGTTGATAACGGCAAGATCCACGTCGGGCAGAGCCCGCACCAGCTGGGCAGCTTCAATTTCCGTAAATTTCAGATTTTTCTTGTTTTCCGTAATGTCCTTCTGAGTCGCGGTAATACCGGCGTCATCCTTCAGCTTGATCAGCCCCTGCGCCTGAAGAAGTAGGAGCGCTCTCGCTTCATTGGAGGTATCATTCGGCACCGCAATGGTGGCGCCGTCCTTTAAATCGGTAAGAGTCTTGGTTTTTCCTGCGTAAATACCGAACGGCTCATAATGAATGGAGCCCGCAGAAACAATCTTGGTGCCCTTTTCCTTGTTGAATTCATCCAGATACGGCTGGTGCTGGAAATAGTTTGCGTCAAGCTCCTTGCCGTCCAGCGCGGTGTTGGGCAGCACATAATCGGAAAATTCCTTGATTTCAAGGTCATAGCCCTTTGCTTTCAAAAGTTTGGCCGCTTCCTTTAAAATGACTTCATGCGGTGTCGGAGAAGCGCCGATCACAATTTTCTTTGCTGCCGCGGCCGTGCTGGCGGCAGCGGCGGAACCCGCGGCTGAGGAAGCAGCGCCCGAATTTACACAGCCGGCAAACACGGAAACGGAAAGCGCCGCAATTAATATCGTTGATAATAGCTTTTTCATAAATAAAACCTCCAATTTTAAATGAACTAACTTATTTTCTTTTGTCACTCAGTCCGGCCGCCCTCATCCCGATGCCCTGAAGCACCTGAACGATCACAACCAGCAGAACCGTGGCGGCAAGCATCATTTCACCCTGCCAGCGATAGAGGCCGTAATTGATTGCAATGGTGCCAAGTCCGCCGCCGCCGACAATCCCCGCCATAGCGGAGTATCCCAGAATCGTGGTGACCGCAATGGCACAGCCGACAATCAGGGACGGCCTTGACTCCGGAAGCAAAACCTTCCAGATGATCTGAAAATCAGACGCGCCCATGGACTGCGCGGCTTCAATCACACCGATGTCAACCTCTTTGAGCGAGGACTCGACAAGCCTTGCAATAAAAGGAGCCGCCGATAAAGTCAGCGGAACAATGGTTGCTGTTGAACCGATAGAAGTGCCGACAACCAGTCTGGTAAACGGAATGATGGCGATCAGAAGAATCAGGAAAGGAATGGACCGTGTCAGGTTGACGATCACATCTAAAATCTTATACAGCGCGGCGTGCGGGCGGATCCCGTCCTTTGCGCTGGTGTACAGCAGAATGCCCACGGGCAATCCGACAATGTAGGCGAACAGTGTGGAAACCAGCGTCATATACAGGGTTTCACCAATGCCCTGCACCAACATGCTCAGCGTCGACTCATCCCACATAACCGCTCACCTCCTCAGCGGACAATCCTCTTGCGCGAACATAGGCAAACATCTTCTGCGCCAGAGCCTCGTCCTGCGGCAGCTGAACCACCATTTGGCCAAATGCCTTGCCGTCTATATTTTTGGTGTCTGCGTAAAGGATATTGACGGGCGCCTTGCAGTCGAGCACCATATTTGCAATAACAGGCTCAAAAGAAGAATTGCCGTCAAACACAATGCGCATACATCGCTTGCTGATAATTTTATCGGAATGCTTGCCTTCGGGATAAACCAGTTTTTGCGCAGCCGCCGTCTGCGGCCTGTAAAATATGTCTTCCACAGCGCCCGATTCGGCGATCTGGCTTTCATCGATAATGGCGACGCGGTTGCAGATTTCCTCAATTACACTCATCTGGTGCGTAATAATCACAATAGTAATGCCCATGCGGCGGTTAATGTCCTTGAGCAGCGCCAGAATAGACGTGGTGGTGGTCGGGTCAAGCGCGCTGGTGGCTTCGTCGCACAGAAGCACCTTCGGATTGGTCGCGAGCGCACGGGCAATAGCCACTCGTTGTTTCTGCCCGCCGGAAAGCTGGGAGGGATACGACTGCGCCTTGTCGGACAGGCCTACAAGCTCCAGAAGCTCCTTTGCCCTTTTCCTTGCGGATGTCTTATCCGCGCCGGCAAGTTCCAGAGGAAAGCAGATATTCCGCTCTGCCGTACGCTGCATTAAAAGGTTAAATTGCTGGAAAATCATTCCCATGGAATGACGGACTTCCCGCAGTTCCGTATTTGAAAGGCTGGATAAGTCGCGCCCGTCGAATAAAACAGTTCCTTCCGACGGTTTCTCCAGCATGTTGATACATCGTACCAGTGTGCTCTTTCCGGCTCCGCTCATACCGATAATGCCAAAAATATCGCCTTTTTCAATCGTAAGGTTAATATTGTTCAAAGCGCGCACCTCAGCGTCCTTTGTTCGAAAGGTCTTACTCAGCGACTGAATTTCGATGATAGCCTCGCCCAAATCGGCACCCCCCAAATAACATTACTAAATTTATAGGAATTATAATGAATATTGCAGCGTTTGTCAATGTATACTGCAAAAATAAATGGAAACAAACTTAATTTTCTGCGCGCCGCGCAACCAGAGCCTTTATTTTAACGCCCTTTTCCATAAACATTTTTTCATGTTCCGTCAGCACATTCCCCTGACAGCCGCCGGCATGCAGGTCATATGTTAAAGTCAGAATTTCAAATCCGCTTTCTTCAAAATAGACAAGCGAATCGTCAAAAAGGGAATCGTCGTCCGTTTTAAAATGGATTTCTCCGCCGCCCGCCAGTATTTGCTTGTAGTTTTCAAGCTGGCGGGGATAGGTCAGGCGCCGCTTGTGATGCTTGGCCTTTGGCCACGGGTTGCAGAAATTAATATAGATTCTGTCCACTGTGTCGTCGGAATTCATCACCGTCAGAATGCGTTCAATATCCTGAGCCATCAGGACCACATTGGCCGGTTTCCCGCCCTGCTGCTGAAACGCCTGTTCAATGTTGCGCTTGGCCGGTGCGAGAACCGCGTCCTTCAAATCAATACCCATATAGTTGATCTGCGGATTTTCAGGCGCAAGTCCGGCAATAAAAAGACCCTTTCCGCAGCCGAGTTCAAGGTGAATGGGCTGCCGCCGCTGAAAAAAGCTGTGCCACTTTCCCATATACCGGGCGGGATTGTGGACAAAAAAATCACACGCGTCCAGCTCCGGCGCAGCCCACGGCTTATTGCGCATTCTCATATGATCAGTCCCTTATCTCTTTTCTTGAATCCTGCCAGTTTTTGCAGACATCCACCCACTTTATGCTTTTAGAGACGTCAAAGAGTTCCTCACAGCTCAGTGCCACGCACGAGCTCGCGCTGCCGCCCGCGGGAAAAATCTTGGAAAACCGCTTCAGCGAAATATCACAGTATACCTTCGCGCAGGGAGGATTTCCAAACGGACAGACGCCTCCGACCCGATACCCCGTCAGCTGCTCCACCTCATCGGGAGCAAGCATTTTTGCTTTTGTCCCGAACTCTGCCTTAAATTTCGCGTTATCCACCTTCGCATCACCCGCGGTGACAATAATGATGCTGCCGCCGTCACAATGAAAAGAGATGGACTTGGCAATGCGCGCTTCCTCAACACCCAGTGCCTGCGCGGCCAGCTCCACCGTTGCGCTTGAAACCGAAAACTCGTGAAGCCGTTCCTCCATGCCGTATAATTTTAAATAATCCCTTACTTTCTGAACCGACATCGTTTCCTCCAAAAATACAAATATATTCTGACAGCAATATGACAATTTCTGAAATAAAACAGGATTTTTCCTGCCGTTTTGCAGCATTGCCCATTGAATTGCTGAGTGACTCTGTATTTTTCGCCTTCATCGGAGGAAAGCACATCTGCCGCTTGCGATTTTAACTGGGAATGCTGTGATATTGAATTTTTTATAGTATAGCATATTGTGTGAAAGTAAAAAATATTTTTATGCAAATTTGTAATAAAATACAAATTCGCGCCGGTTATATATATGTTTTATGTATTGGTTACCATCAGCCCAATCGCAGATGTTTGATTCTCTTCACGAGGTCCTCTCAATCCCGGCATGGCCGTCGGCGATGCGGCGGCCATCGAGCATAACGCAGTCATAATGTGCATAAAAATTATCACCTGCAGAAATACGGAACCTATCAGCACACCAAAAATCCGTTCCGAAACAAATTGGCTAAAATTGCGCCGATTTTTAATTTACAAACAAGGCCTATAGCAATTTTAAATAAGAACTGAGATAACAAAATTCATTCCACTGCATTTTTGTTATTACTATATTTAAGATTGCACTGGAAAATGAAATAGTGTATATTTTAATTACAGCAATGTCAGATGTTGGAAAATTCTGCAGACTGTCACTGCGAGCTCATACCGAATGGAAAGAACGTGAGAGCATGAAAATAAAGCCGAAACTGAAGGCCGCTCTGATTCCCGTTGTTTGCTGCTCCATTCTGACCGTCTCATTTGCCTTGTTTACTGTACAGCTAAACAAAGATGTTCTCGCGTCCGTCAATCAAGAGATTACAGAAAATGAACGGCGCACTTCCACGTCCATGACTGCAAAACTGAATGAGAAACTTGCCGTATTAAGTTCGTTATCCTCTTTTATCGGCGGCAGAAATGTTCAGAGTGATAATAGTGTTCTGGATACCATGCATTCTTTTTCAAAGAACGGTGCGTTCGTGCAGACCTTCGTTGCCGATCAGAATGGTGACAGCATCACGGACACCGGCACGAAAAGCAACGTGGCCGGATATCATTTTTTCAAGAAATCCCTGAGCGGAAACAAAGTGGTCTGTGATTCCGGCGCTTCCCCTCTGTTTGGAAAAGAAAGCCTGCTTTTTTCCGTTCCGGTTTATCGGGATAAAACCGTTTCCGGGGTCCTGCTGGGTGTCTCCGACACGGGCCCGGCGAAAGACATCCTTAATACCCCCGTATATAACGGCGCGGGTTCCCGCCTGCTGATCAGGCGGGACGGCAGCGTCATCCTGCAGTCGGACACGCCGTTTGATAATCATGAAAAAAATCTCTTTTCCTTTCTCCTCAACGCAAATCGTGAAAACAACAGCAGCGTCGACAGTATCCGCAGTATCATCGGCCATTCTGCAAGCGGCACAGTACCGTGCAGATCCGGCGGCAAGGTCAGCTATCTGTACCTTACCCCTGTCAGCGGCACAGACTGGTATCTGGTTGCCGCCGTTCCGGACGACACGGTATTTTCTGCATTCAGACACATTCTGCTGCTGTCAGGAATTCCCGTGCTTGGCACCGCGCTGGCCTTTCTGCTGCTTGGGACTTACGCTGTAACACTCCTGCGGCGCAAAAACAGCGACCTGAAGAAAGGCAGTCAGGAACTGAATGCTCTGGCCGCAAATATTCCCGGCTGTGTGCAGCGATGCAAATATGACGGCTCTCTTACCATGGTATATTGCAGCGACGGTTTTCTGCATCTGACCGGCTTTACCTCGGAAGAAATAGACCGTTTTTTCCATAATCAGTTTATCGGGATGATTTATGAACCCGACCGGGAAGCCATCCGGCACAGTATTGATATCCAGCTTCAAACAGGCAGCGTCATAGACGTGCAGTATCGTCTGCGGCGAAAAGACGGTTCCCTGATCTGGATTCTTGACAAGGGGCAGCTGATGGCTGAAAGCGGGCTGGAGGCTGAGCTGTACTGCCTGCTGACGGACATTACCGGCCAGCGGGAAATCATGCAGGAGCTGGAAATCAGCAACGAACGCTATAAAATTGTACTTGACCAGTCGGACAGCATGATTTTTGAGTACGATATATTAAATGCTATGGTGTCCCATAGTTCCAGCAGCCTGTACATGTTCGGCAGCGACCGGATCATCCGTGATTTTCCGGACAGCGTGCTGAAAAGCCAGATCATTCACCCGGATGACGTCGCCATGTTCCGGTCGCTGTTTTCCAGTGTAAAAGACGGAGCCCACAGTGCGGAAGGTGAATGCAGACTGAAGGATAAAAAAGGCGCCTATCTCTGGTACAACNNCATTTTTAATAAAGACGGCAAACCGGTCCGGGCTATCGGAAGAATCAGCGATATCACCTGCCAAAAGGAAGCCACGCAAAAGCTGATGCAGAAGGCGCAGCGCGACGGGCTGACAGGATTGCTGAACAAATCCGCTACAAAAGTCTCTATTGAACAGGCGCTTGTCGGCAATGAGCTTTCCGCCCTCTATATTATCGATGTCGACCACTTCAAAGAAATCAACGACAACCTTGGCCATATGTTCGGCGACGCGGTGCTGGCGGGTATCGGCGGCAAGCTGAAAAAACTTTTCCGCGCTTCCGATGTGGTGGGGCGCATCGGCGGGGACGAATTTATGGTGCTGTTAAAAAATATTAACGACCTGTCCCTTGTCGCCGAAAAAGCATCCGCCATCCACCAGAGCCTGAAACAGACCTTCGGCAACGATTCAAAGCACTACTGTATCTCCGGCAGCATCGGAATCGCCACTTACCCCAAAGACGGCCTGTCCTATACAGATTTGTACAAAAAAGCGGACGCCGCCCTCTACGAGGCAAAACGCCGCGGCAGAAACCAGTATGTTGTTTTTGATAACAATATTGCGGCGCTCCGGAGCATGAACGCCGCTGCCGAATTTCGCAATACACTGACCCCGACCCTGAAAAACACCCTAAAGCCGCATAAGTCCTTCCAGGACGACATGCTGTCCTATGTATTCGATATGCTTTACCATGCCAAAGACACGGACAGCGCGGTCGGCATTGTGCTGAAAATCGCCGGAGAGCGCTTTCATGTGAGCCGGGCATATATCTACGAGGCCGCACCGGACCATTCCTGTGCGATAAACACACACGAATGGTGCGCCGAAAGCCCCGATGCCCCCAGCAGCCATACACAATATATAGCCGCCAGGGATATGGACGGTTATTTCGATTTATTTAATGAAGAAGGTATCTTTTTCTGCGGCGATACCGGCCAGCTGCCGCATCCCCTGCGCGGCCTGTTTCAGGCCCGCGGAGTCCGCTCCCTTCTTCATCTGGCAATTTTCGAAGGGGAATCCCTTAAGGGGATTGTGGGGTTTGACGAATGTGACCCGAACCGGATCTGGCCCCTTGAGGAAATTGACTCCCTCTCCTCCATTGCAAAAATAATCAGCCTGTTCCTGTTTATAAGACATTTTGGAAACACGGACGGCGGCGATAAATGGAAGCCATCTTCCGGCAGTTAAGCCGGGGGGCCGGCTTCTATTTTAAATAGACCTTGAAATAACCCGAAATCATGATATAATTCTAAGCAGTTCTATCGGGGAGGAAAAAATGGAGAAAAACAAAAAAATCATTCCGGCGCTCAGCGCCCTGCTGACCGTCATTCTTGTCTGTCTTGTCTCTATCTGGGTCAGATACGGGCAGCGTGTAAAAAGCTACGAATGTACAAACTATGCAATGGGAACTTACGTTCAGCAGACTGTTTACGGTAAAAACGCACAGGCTGCGGCAACGGCCGCCGCCAAAAAAATAGGAGAACTGGATAATCTGATTTCGTGGAGAATTACGGATTCGGATATTTATAAATTGAATCAGGCCTCCGGTTCCGACTGGGTTAAGCTCGACGCAAGAACAATCACGCTGCTGCAAAAGAGTCTTGATGTGGCGCAAAAATCCGGCGGAGCCTTTGACCCCACTATTCTGCCGATTACCTCCATGTGGGATTTCGGCGGCAGCAACCAGCATGTACCCGCAAAGACAGATATCTCAAGATATTTAAAATATGTTAACTTCAATGATTTGAGGGTAAACACGGAAGATTCCACCGCCTCCTTAAAGCTGCATTACATGGCGGTTGACTTTGGCGCCATCGGAAAGGGCGCCGCCTGCGATGAAGCGGTTGCAGCCTACCGTCAGGCCGGCGCGGATTGCGGCATTGTCGCCGTGGGCGGCAGCGTCGGCGTATTTGGTACAAAGGCTGACAAATCCGCCTGGCACATAGCGGTGCGCGACCCCCGCAGCACAGAAACGCAGAGCGCTTCCATGGGCACGATCGACCTGGCTTCCGGGTTTGTGTCCACCTCCGGCACCTATGAAAAGACCTTTACGGAAAACGGCGTTGCCTATCATCATCTTTTGAACCCTAAAACAGGCTACCCGGAAAACAACGGCCTGATTTCTGTTACGGTAGTATGTGACAACGGCGCGCTGAGCGACGCGCTCTCCACCGCATGTTTTGTTTTGGGAAAAGAAAAAGGAACCGCCCTTTTAAAAGAATACAACGCGGCCGGAATTTTCATCAGCACAGAAAATAAGGTATTTGTAACGGATAACATTGGAAATTCTTTTAAAATTGCAAACAAGCAATATAATTTGATAGATAATAGAGTAAAATAAGATATTAAGATTTTTATACTTTAATCAAATTTAATCAAATTTTCAACGATTGCCGCTTTATGCACGGCACGCCTGCGGACAGGTTCCGCGGGCTTGTTTTTATAGTCGTCATAGCCGATATTTGGCAATTGATATTAGATTGAGTAAGTAATGGAGGACAAAAAACATGGAATTGAAATTTCCGGCCAAGCCATTCAAAACGCATGGCGGTGCGGACGTTCCCCACAATAAGAACACGGCGCAGACAGAGTCCGCCGTAATGCCGCCTCCGGCACAGGTAGTACTGCCCATGCAGCAGCATGTCGGCGCACCCTGCACGCCCCTTGTAAAGGTTGGCGACACGGTTCTTGTGGGACAGAAAATTGCGGACAGCGGCGCTTTCATCAGCGCCCCGATTCACGCGAGCATTTCCGGCAGGGTCAGCGCGATTAAAAAGATAATGCTGCCCGGCGGGCAGTACGCCGACGCGGTCGTGATCGACTCCGACGGAACAATGACCGTTTCCCCCGACGTAAAGCCGCCGGTAACGGAAACACCGGAAGACTTTATAAAAGCGATCCGGGAATCCGGGCTGGTGGGGCTTGGCGGCGCGGGTTTCCCCGCACACGTAAAGCTGAATGTACCGAAAGACAAAAAAATTGACACCATGATTGTCAATGCAGCGGAATGTGAACCGTACATAACATCAGACAACCGTGAAGCCGTTGAAAATTCCTGGGGTGTTCTTTCCGGGATTTACGCCGTGCTTGACCTGTTGAAGCTGGAGCGCGTTATGATTGCCGTTGAGGACAATAAGCCCGATGTAATTGAGGCTCTCAAAAAAATAGCGGACAGTAAAACAAACGACCCGGACGACCGCGTGCGCATCCTGCCTTTGCACGCGCGTTACCCGCAGGGCGCTGAGAAAGTGCTGATCAAAGCCTGCACGGACCGGGAAATTCCAATGGGAAAGCTGCCGGCCGACGTCGGCTGTCTGGTCATGAACGTCACTTCCGTCGCGTTCATCGCTAAATTTCTGAAAACGGGCATGCCGCTTGTAACGAAACGGGTTACCATTGACGGTTCAGCCATCAAAAACCCGCAGAATGTCATCGTTCCGATCGGGACGAAAATCGCGGATATCATCGAATTCTGCGGCGGTTATCAGTCGGAACCGAAGAAAATGCTGATGGGCGGGCCCATGATGGGACTTGCCCTTGCCAGCGACGAACTGCCGGTTCTGAAACAGAACAACGGCATCCTCGCTTTTGGCGAGCAGGAAGCGCGCATGAGCGAGCCGACCTCCTGCATCCGCTGCGGCCGCTGCGTGGACGGCTGCCCTATGAACCTGATTCCCACACAGCTTGAAAAATACTCCAATGCCAAAGATATCGAAAAGCTGCAGGAGTACGACGTAATGGACTGCATGGAATGCGGAACCTGCGCCTTTAACTGCCCTGCGGGCAGGCCTCTTGTACAGGCGATCCGGCTCGGCAAGGGACTGGTAAAAGCGGGAGGTAAAAAATAATGGCAGATAAACTGATTGTATCATCGTCCCCACATATCAAAAGCGGCGTGACAACCCGCAAGATCATGCTGGACGTCATCATTGCGCTGACGCCGGCGGCGATTGCCTCTGTGATCATCTTCGGGTTTAAAGCCCTTGTGCTGATCATTTGCTCCGTCGCTTCCTGTGTTTTAAGCGAATATGTTTGCCGGAAAGTCATGAAGCGCGAAAACACTAGCGGCGACCTGAGCGCTGTGGTAACCGGCATTCTGATCGCCTTCAACGTGCCCGTGGGCGTCAGTCCGTTCATTGTAATCTTCGGCGGAATCGTCGCCATTGTTGTGGTTAAGCAGATGTTCGGCGGAATCGGACAGAACTTTGTGAACCCCGCGCTGACCGCGCGCATCATCCTAATGTCCTCTTTTCCCGCCCCGATGAGCACCTGGAACACCCCGTTCTATTACCTGCATCAGACTGACGCGATAACAACCGCTTCCCCGCTTGGCATTTTAAAGGAGGGTGCAAGCGGCGCCATGCCGACTCTTCTCAACATGTTTGTGGGCGTGCGCGCCGGATGCCTTGGCGAAACCTGCGCGGTCGCGCTGATTCTGGGCGGCATTTATCTGGTGGTCCGCAAGGTCATCAGCCCCGTGATTCCGCTATGCTATATAGGAACGGTCGCCGTAATTTCCCTGATTGCCGGAAGGAACGTCCTGTTTGACCTTCTCGCGGGCGGGCTGCTGCTCGGCGCCATCTTTATGGCAACCGATTACGCCACATCCCCAATTAACTTCCGGGGCAAGATCGTCTTCGCCATCGGCGCGGGCGTCATCACCATGCTGATCCGCATATTCGGCCAGCTGCCGGAAGGCGTATCCTTCTCGATCATCCTGATGAACCTTCTGGTGCCGCACATTGAGCGCTTAACACGCCCGCTGGCATTTGGAAAGGAGCGTGCAAAAGGATGAAAATCGATTCCAAAGAAGTTCTTACCCCCGCAATCACGCTGTTTGTCATCTGCCTGATCACCGCTGTGCTTCTCGCGGGAACAAACCTGATGACGCGTGACAAGATTGTGGAAATCAACAAACAAACTGAATCCTCTTCCCGTCAGCTGGTTCTTCCTGCCGCAAAGAATTTTGAAGACTCCAAGGACGGCACCTACGCAATCGGCAGAAACGGAAGCGAGCTTGCCGGATATGTATTTACCACAAAAACAAAGAGCTACGGCGGCGACCTGAAGGTAATGACCGGCATTGACAAGAACGGCAAGGTCACCGGCGTCGTCCTGCTTTCCATCGGCGATACCCCGGGCCTTGGCCTGAACGCGGAGAAGGAAAGCTTCCGTGACCAGTACAAGAAAGCTGCTCCTGAAAAAGGATTTGAAGTGATTAAATCCGGCACCGCCACAGACGCACAGATCGAAGCGATGACGGGTGCCACCATTACCAGCAAAGCTGTGACAAAATGCGTCAACGAAGCAATTGAAGAATATCAAAAAGTAAAAGGGGGCGAATGAGATGGCAAAAACTCCATGGCAGGAATTCAGCAAGGGTATTATCAAAGAAAATCCTGTTCTTCGCCTTGTGCTTGGCACCTGTGCCACGCTTGCGCTGAGTACCTCCGCAAGCAACGCAATCGGCATGGGCCTTGCTACAACCTTTGTACTGGTGGGCTCCAATACTGTCATCTCCCTGCTGCGCAAGGTGATTCCGGACAAGGTGCGTATTCCCTGCTACATCACACTGATCGCCGGATTTGTTACCATCGTCCAAATGCTGATTGAAGCATATTCACCCAGCCTGAAAGCGGCGCTGGGCATTTATCTTCCCCTGATTGTCGTAAACTGCATCATTCTGGGCAGAGCCGAAATGTTTGCAAATAAAAATAAAGTTCTTCCGTCCATTCTGGACGGCCTTGGCATGGGCGTCGGCTTTACCGCCACGCTGCTTGTGATGGGCATTATCCGTGAGCTTTTGGGTGCCGGAACGGTTTTCGGTGTTCCGATTACCGCAGGATTCGTGTCCCCCATTATCATCTTCCTGCTTCCTCCCGGGGGCTTCTTCGTATTCGGCATGCTGATTGCTCTGGCAAACAAGCTGGCTGCTGAAAAAGGCGGCGCACCGGCGGAACTGGGCTGCCAAAACTGCCCGCTCTGCGGAAGCTGCTCCATGATGAGTGAAAAAGAAAAGGAGTGTGCCAAGAAATGATAAAGGGTTTAGTCGCCATTTTTTTGGCAGCCATACTGACTGAAAACTATATTCTGAACAAGTTTCTTGGTATCTGCCCTTTTCTGGGTGTTTCCAAGAAGCTGGATACCGCAACCGGCATGAGCATTGCGGTCACCGTTGTCATGGTGATTTCCACCGCGGCGACATGGCCGATTTACACCTTTGTGCTGGTTCCGCTCAACCTTGCGTATTTGCAGACAATCGTCTTTATTCTGATTATCGCGGCGCTTGTTCAGTTTATTGAGACCGTGCTCAAGAAATATATTCCTGCGCTTTACAATGCGCTCGGAATTTACCTTCCGCTCATTACAACCAATTGCGCCGTGCTGGGCGTAACCATGCTGGTGATTGAGAAGGGCCAGTCCGATCCAACCTTCGGCTTTATCCAGTCGCTTGTAAACGCGTTCGGCTCCGGCATCGGCTTTCTTGTGGCCATGGTCATCTTTGCCGGCGTGCGCGAGAGAATTGAAAATAACGATATTCCAAAATCCCTTCAGGGTCTGCCAATCACACTGGTCGCAGCATCGCTGACAGCCGTGTCGTTTCTCGGCTTTCAGGGCCTTGTTGACGGCATGCTGGGTTAGGAGATACAGATATGAATGAAATATTGACTCCGGTCCTGATTGTGGCCGGCATCGGCCTTTTATCCGGCCTGATTCTTGCCGTTGCTTCCATTGTGATGGCTGTGCCGAAAGATGAAAAAGCGGAGGCAATTCGCGACATGCTCCCGGGAGCCAACTGCGGTGCCTGCGGATTTTCCGGCTGTGACGGCTACGCGAAAGCACTGTCCGCCGGTGAGGCAAAACCCGGGCTTTGCCCTGTAGGCGGCGCGTCGGTCGCCAAAACCATATCCGAATACCTTGGCTGTGACGCGGGCGATGTTGAAGCCAAGGTCGCCTTGGTACACTGCCTTGGCAGCTATGACAACACAAGCGACAAGGTAGAATATGAAGGAATCGCGACCTGTGCGGGCGCGGCAATCGTTGCAGGCGGCGTTGCAAGCTGCCAGTACGGCTGTATGGGCCTTGGCGACTGCGTTTCCGCCTGTCAGTACGACGCAATCAGCGTTTGCAACGGTGTGGCCAGAATTGACCCCGCGCGGTGCAGAGGCTGCTCCATGTGCGTGAAGGCCTGCCCCAAGCATCTGATCACCTTTGTGCCCGCGACGAAGCAGGCTGTTGTCCGGTGCAGCAACTGCGACAAAGGCGCACTGACAAACAAGGTCTGCAAAATTGGCTGTATCGGCTGTATGAAGTGCGAAAAGACCTGTCAGCATGATGCCGTGCATGTTGTCAATTCCCTCGCGACAGTAGACCCTACAAAGTGTGTCGGCTGCGGCGACTGCGTTTCCGTCTGCCCAAGACACTGCATTACCATGTTTGAACCATAATACGGTAACAAAAAGCAGACAGGGCGTAAGGGCCGAACAATCGGCTTGCGCCCTGTCTTATTTTAATCGATTTTAGCGAAGGTTTATATTGATTTTTTCCTTAGTTTATTATATAATATAATTCGTTGTTTATGCCGGTGTGATGGAATTGGCAGACGTAGTGGACTCAAAATCCACCGGTAGCGATACCGTGCCGGTTCGAGTCCGGCCACCGGCACCATTGAAAAGGCCGTCGATTTATGTCGACGGCCTTTGTTTTTCCTTGGTTCCATATGGGTTTACGGATTTTGAATGGTCGAAAATCCTATAAGAATATTCGAGAGTAAAAGATGAGTGACAGAATTTCTCTGAAGTGCTATAATAAAGCCATAATTCCATATAATTATTCCATAATGCCACCAAGTCGAATTAAATAATTTGTTTTATGGAGGAGTATAGCATGCAGGACTTGCCGCAAGCTTCATGGGAAAATATCTATGGGCACTGGAAGCTATATGCAACATCGGGTCCTGCAGTTTTTAATGCTCCCATTAATCCCGTAGAAATTCATGTTGATTTAAGGGATGAAAACACAATATTTTATGGTTATGATTGGCTTACGCGTAGCGAACTCTACAAAAGAAAAGAAATTATCGAAAAAAATCCATCCGAGTTTTTGTATTTCACCCAACCGACAAATAAAGGTACTATACATACATTGAGTATGTTGATGGAAGCCAAAGATGAGGAAGAAAGTGCCGCAATCTGGATCTATGCTTTTGCAAAAGAGTTAGCTGATACAAATGTGGGCGGAAACATTGGCAGATATGCTTATCAACTCTGTGATGCTTCCCGTGATTTCCTTTCTAATCACTATTACTTGTGGCATCACGCGATGAAAAAACTGGTGCCAGAATTATTCATTAATTATAATATCTACTTAGAAACTCAATTTCATTCTATTGAGGCCATTATTGAATTAGCTCGTTTGAATGCTGCTCTTGTTCTGTACGAATATGTTCCAATCTTATATTCATCACTGAAGCCCGGAGAGCGCCGCGCAAATTATACAGTTAGATTGGAAACGGCTAATTCATGATTTACGGTGTGAATTTGCTTGCCGACTGTCAGTAAAGCATTAATAACGCTACGCTTTTCTAAGTCCTATACTCCCACTCCAACCATTGAAAAGGCCGTCGATTTATGTCGACCGCCTTTCATCTTGGCTTTTATCGTTTCCGGAGTAATTCAAGCTAAACTGAGGTAGCCCAAACTATTCAGTAAATAGTATTTTATATTTTTCTGTTTCGAGCATTTCTTTATGTTCCTCATAATTATGCAGAGAAACGCTCACATGGTTATGTTTTAATCTCCGCAGCGTAAGCCATTCGGATTTATGAGCTTCTGCCATTACTTGTAAGAAATAATCGCTTCTATCTGATTGTGTCATAAGTTCTTTGTTTGCTGCCAAGATCATTTCTCTTGTTATTCCGTCTTTGGGTATAATCGTATAGAATATGTCAATATCTCCTAATTTATCTTTGCTGCTATTCACGTAACTTCCAAACACTCCGAGCAAAGAAATTCTATATAGACTTGATGGATCAGTATTAATCTCTTTCGCAATGTTAACAATATCGTCAATTATTAGCTTTGCTTTTGGTCTTGTAACACCAATGCTTTTTTTATTGATTCCTTGTGACCTTGGCGTATATTTTTGGATTTCAACCAAGATATCATCTATGCTTGTAGTGGGAAAGCTGATATAGTATGATTTGATTCGGGCTGCATAGGTTTTTTCTAACCGCCTGTATAATCCCAAGCTTATTATCTTCGTATTCCCATTTATGGATTCTAAATACACCCTGCCGTATTCTATGTATGCCCTGAGATTGTCAATTATCATCACTTCTTCGTTGAGCCTAGGTTTATCCAGCCAGTGTATATGATGAGAAAAATTTATAAAATAATAGAACCCCTTAGGTTTTACAGCCCATATAACTCGTTTAACGTTATCTTTCAGTATATAAAAAACAACATATGCCCTTGAGTCTTTAACGACTGCAATTAGCTCGATTTCTGGATTGACAGAGTTACTTTTTTTCATTTTATATCCGACCTTAATTAAAATACTATCATAATTTAGATATATATCACAGATGCAAGTAGAATTCAATACCATATCCATAAATTTAGTCCGTCGCTGAAAATCAAACCAGATGATCCAATCCCTTACAGAAAACTATATTTATCGTACTAAAATTAGTAGATTGTTACATGCTTTGGTAATCTACGCAGATTGATACTTAATTATGAATACTGCTTGTTGATTGCCAGGAAACCATTGATCTGACTGACTTTCTCCAAATCCTATAATTTCGCTCTGGCCAAAAAAGACATATCTTCCGCCAAGGGGAAGATATGTCTTTTCTTATGTGGAAAAGCGTGGTATCATGGATATAAAATTATTATATTGTGCAGAAAATCAGGAATTAGCTCACCAAATTCCAATTTGTCAGTCAATTGTTTTTTATTTATAGATGAATCCAATTTAATACAACTAATTTACAATTATGCGCTTTAGAGGTAATTATGGAGAAAAATATAAAAGTAAAGTTAACCACGGATTTAACAAAGTATGCAAAAGGATTAATCTCCGGAACAGAGGGAATTACTGTTGGACGGCAAGGGATGTGGAGCAGAGGTAGTGATCGGTTTATTACGGTCAGCTTTCCCAGAATTGCTACGTTGGATGTATTGTGGGATTCATTAGAAATCATTGATGAAGAAGTAATTCAAGAAAGCAAAAGGCAGAAAGAGATTTTTGCAGAAAATTTAAAAACGGCTCAGGATGTTACATTGTATTTAGGACCAAAAGGTGGCTTTAGAGCACTTTCTTATAGCTATTTTGATAAAGAAACCGGGATAACAGTTCATACCTCAGTTGGGTTTAGAGAGGAAGCATACGAAATCATAGAGATACTCAAAACCCACAATGTACCTATAAAAAAAGAAATAATGAAATAAAAGTCGCTGGTATATTTTACCATAGCCTTCCATATTAATTATTAAAGTGATTATTGGAGGGAGAAAGATGGACAAGACCAGTCAAAATGTCATCTGCTATATATCGATAGACGAAAAGAACCCTGCTCAAAGAGAGTATATGAAGAGTCAAAAAATAAACCAGATAAGAACGCTTTTGGATTGTTTAGGCGTTGCACAGAAAGAGGTATATATAGACGAAGGCTTTGAGGTGTCAGCATGGGAAAAACCACTCCTAAAAGAAATTGTGAACCGACTTGGAAAAGATGAGTTCAGCATATTCATTGCTGCTAGCATCTTTGATTTGGGAAATAATTTTCTGGATAGTATCGAATTTATCAAATATTTGGCGGAAAATAATATAAGAGTAATTTGTATTGATAATAACATAGATTCTGAGTATTCACTGTTCTTTAACCATTGATACTATGTGACTTTTCTAAGTCTTATAATCCCACTCTGACTAATTTTGAAAAGGCTGCCAACATAATCGATGCCTTTTTTGACCATATTTGCTTAGTGTGTGTAATATTCGTTTGCATGATGCCGAAAACCTTTATTTTATGAAGGTTCCCGAGTTTGTCGTTATGGACACTCGCACCATAGCAAATCCCCCTGCAAACTAATTAAAGTTTGCAGGGGGATTTGTTTACCGCTTGCTATGCGGCATTTTTACGATTAACGCGAACCAATCCATCGTAAAGATGAAGTTCGGATAATCTTGCTTTGGTGGAGTATAGCAGGATCAGGCAGCTATGTGGTATCAAGCGGTAACCTCCGGCTCTAAACTGCTAGTTTTCTATCACATTCCGTTTAAATCCCCGTCGCAGAAAAAGGGAAAGATTATAATCGTCTAAAATACTTACTTAATTAAGTATTGACCATGAGCCTACCGCATGTTATTATATAAAAAATCGATTAATCAACCCATTGAAACAGAAAGGGAGTACTTACCATGTTAACAACATTTAAAGCCTCTGCAAAAAAACTACCCGAAGGATTACAGGTCAACTGCGGCACAAGAAAGTTCAGTTTCCTATTGGACGAGCCGGAGGAATTAGGCGGAACCGATGCTGGTATGAACCCTGTAGAAGCAGTTCTCTGTGCGTTTGGCGCGTGTCAGTCGATTGTGGCGGCCGCGTTTGCTCAGGCACAGGATTTCCATTTTGAAGAGGTTCACGTTGAACTGGAAGGAGATTTGGATCCAGACGGGTTTATGGGACTTGCCGATGTAAGAAACGGTTTTCAAGAAATTCGCTACAAAGTTCATTTTAAAACACAGGAAAGTCAGGAAAAGGCGGAAGCCTTTGCAGCGTTTATGGCAGCTCATTGCCCGGTTGGAGATTGTCTTGAAAACGGCGTGAAGTTGATTAATGCCGGCGTAGTAAGGGAATAATCCAGTTAAAATGGGGCAAAGCACTTTACGCTTTGCCCTTAGATTTTGGAGGGAAACAAAGTGAACGTTGTTTTTACAGCAGTTACCGGTGCTAAGCCGGGTAAAATTGGAAAAATGAGTGTATCCTGCGGTGACTGTGTACAGGAAGGCGATGTGCTTGTGCAGGTGGAAGTGGGAAAGGGAAACAAAACCATTCGTGCGCCGCAAAGCGGGCGGATTACCAGCGTCTTTTTTAAAGAGGGAGATGCGGTTGCTTCAGGTCAGACACTGTTTGTGTTGGAGAATGAAGATGCAGTTCCCGTTTGCAAATTAAGTGGGGACGAAAAGCAGGAGGAAAAACTGGACACGGAGTTACTGGTAATCGGCGGCGGGCCTGGTGGTTATGTGGCCGCAATTTATGCGGCGCAAAAAGGAATTGCGGTAACGCTGGTGGAAAAGGATGCTCTCGGCGGAACCTGTCTAAACGTTGGCTGCATTCCCACAAAGGCTTTGATTCAAGCATCCGAAACATTCCGCCATGTCCGGGAGGCAAACCGGTTTGGGGTACACGTTGAAGGAACAGTTTCGGTAAACATGAAGGAAGTCATCCAACGAAAGGAAGATGTTAAAAACCGTTTGATAGACGGAATTGCTTTCCTAATGGAAAAGCATAGAATTCGCGTGATTTCAGGCACGGCGTCCTTCGTATCAGCTACTGAGGTATGTGTAAACGGAAAGAAAAGATATCACATTACGGCAAAGGATATCATTGTAGCGACCGGTTCGCGCTGCAGCAGTCTGCCCGTGCCTGGAATGGATTTACCATTGGTTATGAACAGCACGCAGGCACTTTCTTCCGACATTCTTCCCCAATCGGTCACAATTATTGGCGGCGGCGTTATCGGTATGGAGTTTGCTTTTCTTTATCGTAATCTTGGTGTACAAGTTCATGTCGTGGAATTTCTTGATCATCTCTTAGCGATGCTTGACGAAGAAGTTTCACAAGCTATTCGTGAATTTGCCGAAGATGCGGGTATTCATGTGCACACCGGGACCAAGGTGCGGGAAATTCGTTGCTCTGAGGACGGACAGGCGGTCATTAGCTGTGAAGGGAAAGACGGTACGATGATTTTGGTAAGCGATCGAGTGCTTGCCGCAGTCGGAAGAGAACCAAGTTTAGAGAGCCTCAACACCGAAAATGCAGGAATTCGACTTCGTGAACGTGGTCGGGGTATTGCCGTAGATGAACACATGCGCAGTAATATTGAAAATATTTATGCCATCGGTGATGTTACAAATATCCTGCAGTTGGCGCATGTGGCATCACGCCAGGGAATTGTCGCTGTTGAAAATGTTTTAGGCAATCCGGTTTCTATGGATTATGCGGCGGTTCCCAATGTGATTTTCACGACTCCCGAAATCGCAAGCGTGGGTCAGACAGCCGGGGAATGCCGGAAAAAAGGCATCGAAATTGACACCAGCAGCATAACCTATTCCGGCAACGGAAAGGCAATGATTATGAACGAGACCAGTGGTTTTGTCAAGCTCGTCCGAGAAAAGACAAGCGGCAAGATACTGGGGGGTTCCATTATCGGCGCGGACGCATCCGCTTTGCTGCCCACACTGACAGCTGCCGTTGCAAATGGATTAACCGATAAGGAACTGTCACATATGATTTTTGCGCATCCCACCACTTCGGAAATCATACATGAGGCAGCTATGGACTTTGGTTCGGGCGCAATTCATCATATATGAGCAGAATTATTCTGTCTGCGGAAACAAACCCATATTTTAACGTGGCCGCAGAATATATGCTTTTTTTGGAGCAAAAACCGCAAACACGTCTTTTTTTGTGGCAGAACAGTCCGACGGTGGTGCTCGGACGGAATCAAAGCTTCAGTGCAGAATGTGACATGGATTTCATGAATGCGGAAGGAATCTTTCCCGTTCGTCGATTCTCAGGCGGAGGAGCAGTATTTCATGATCTTGGAAATTTGAATTTTACTTTCTTTGATCGGGAGGAAAACGCTGCTCCGAACCGGTATTTGGAAATACTCCGCAACGCATTGCGCCGTGTCGGTATTCCGTGTGAATTCAGCAACCGGAACGACTTGCTTTACATGGGGAAGAAATTTTCCGGACATGCGTATTATGCGGATCAAGGAAGTTATTTTTACCATGGAACGATCATGGTTGATGTAAATCTGAGTATGCTCTCTTGCGCATTGCGCCCTTCATTTCTTAAACTTCAGTCCAAGGGCATTAAGTCGGTAAGAAGCCGGGTGGTAAATCTGCGGGAGATCACTCCTTCCATTACTGTCGAGCAGATCAGGGAAGCGTTGATTGCAACATTCGCACAAGAGGAAGGAATCTCCCCGGTTGCCATCACACTGGAGCAAAAGGCCACTACCCCGACCATTCAGGATATGATCAGTAGCAAGGAATGGATTTTTGGCGAAACACCCAACTTTGCTGTAACATTTTCAAGACAGCTTTGTTTTGGTATTGTAACAATATCCGCAAACATTGCCGATGGTCGTATTACATACGCAAAAATTCACTCCGACGGATTGGTTCCGCTGGACTGGAGCGCATGTGAAAACAAATTAATCGGAATGCTTTTTCAGGAAAGTATGATTGCCCGACAAGTCGAATTATGTTATAATCAATATAAACATTCATTAACAGACGCACATTTTATGCCGGGAGTTTAAAAACCGGATGAACGGCCATGTGTTGCGCATGAATGAAATTCGTCGCAGGAGAACAATCATGTTTAATCTGGATGACTGCATTGCGCTCATTACCTGTCGAAGCTCTAAGGTGTTTGTGACGGCATTGGAGCACAGGCTTCGCCGTCATAATATTACCAGAATTCAATCCTTCGCCCTCTATTACATTCACCAGAATTCCTGTATTACACAACGGGAACTTGCCGATTTTCTGGCTGTGCGTGAGCCGGCCGTTGCACGGCTGGTTCGGGAACTTGAACATCTGGGATTGTTAGTTCGGAAGGGAAGCAGTACGGATAAAAGGGTTCATCAGTTGCTATTGACAAACCTAGGAGAAAACTTGTATGAGGAAGTCATGAAGGTCATTGAAGAATTTAAAGCAGATACAGTTCATGGAATCTGCGAGGAAGATTTACAAACATTGAAAAGCTGCTTAGCACTCATGGTGGAAAATGCAAAGAATAACGACCGGAACTACAAGGATTATGCATCCGAAAAAGTTTAAAATCATAATTTTCTATTTTGAATTTCCATTGAGTCTTCTTCCTTGATGCCGTAATGATGGGCATTCGTGCAGATTGAAATCGGATTTGATCTTGGGGTGAGCATAACGGCATCAGGCCGCTGTGTGGTATGTGAAAGTAGTACATACTATTGATTTCCAGCCACTGGCACCAAAAAAATCCATGTGTAAGGGTTCGAACCCGCACATGGATTTTTTACTTGTTTCTGATTGATAATGATCGTATAATTCGAAAAATATGCTCATACGAAGCGACGATTAGTGGAAAGCTTATTGGTCAAAACTCCATATGGCGCTCGCCTTTGACAGCGGGGAGCGTCAGTATCCCCAAAACGTCTGATAGCAGCAGAGCAGGATGGGCTTACACCTTTTCCGGAGCTGTTCTCTATTCGGTTATTAGACATTTAAGCAAACCCGCAGCATGAACTTATTAGGCTGCAATCTTCCTAACAAGGGAGGGAAAATAACGTGAAGCTGAAACCCTGGTTTAAAAATATCTTATCATGTCTTGTTATCTCAGCAGGGGGATTTGTCCTTTTCAACTTAGCGTTTTTATTGGCGGCATTTGTAATCAACATGGCAGGCCGCATCATGGGAATATCGGAAAATGGGGCCCCAACTGTCGTTGGCAGAGCAATTTTTCTTTTTCTGGTACTTTTGATCACATGGGGCGTTTTCAATTCACGGCTTTATACTCTTATTAAGGCGACTTTTTTGACAATGCCGCTGATGGTAATACTTGTATTCGCAGGTATACAATTTTATAAGCAGCCGATGTGGATCATCATTGGAATTGGCGCCGCGATTATCGGAATTATATTCGTTTATCTCTATAAGAAAAAACTCTCGTGGCTCTATTATTTTTCAACTGCTTACGTAGCGGTGCTGGCGCTGCTTGTCGTACTTTTTCGTATGCAGATATAATCGTTTGTTTATAAGTGCTTCGCACAAAATTCGGGTATTCCCTGTTTTTGCGTTAATGAAATAGATTTCTTAACCCCGGCACAGGTTGGGTGAAAAAGCCTGACCACAACCAACCCGCTAAAAAAGCGGAAGGACTCGCGGAACGCGCCGTTCACGCTCTACCCGTATCCGTAGAGTTTTGAAGATCGTCCGTCACCGGGGCGTATTCCACCTGCACAGCAGGCCGGAAAGCAAATCGACAGCAGCAAACAACGTAAACCCTACGATGGAAATCACAACAATTCCAATATACATATCAATATAGTCAATTCTTGACCACGCATCCAAAATATAGTATCCCATTCCGTATTTCGTGCCGTAACCTTCCACAAAGAACAGGATAGACACCGCGGTTCCAAGCGACACCCGAATGCTGGTGAGCAGTTCCGGCAAAATGGCAGGCAGGGTGATATGCCGGATAATCTGCGCACGGCTCGCTCCCGCACTTACCGTTACAAGGTATACCGAAGGGTCAATATTGTGCACGCTGTCCCTTGCAGAAACAATCACCTGAAAAACAATAATAAGAAAAATAATGGCAACCTTGGAACCGTCACGCATGCCCCAGAGCATCATGGCAATCGGCAGAAGCGCGGTCTTGGGGATGGGATAGCTGAAATAGATAAGAGGATACAGTATCTTGTTGGCGCTTTCCGAATACGCCATTAAGATTCCAACGGGAACCCCTGCAGCGAGCGAAAGTGCCAAGCCAGCCGCGATTCTTTTTAAGCTAAACAGAATATGAATAAAAATTTGATTGGTAAAAACGGTCCCAAAATTTTGATAAATCGTAACCGGATTTGGAATCACGGTGGTTCTCATGATCACAAATGCCAGATACCAGATGATATTTATAAGAAGGAACCCCTGTAGAAAAACACGGCATTTATTCAGCAGCTTTCTCAAAAGAACCCCGCCTTTCACCGTCCGGCTTTAATTTTTCATGCAAGATTCGTTTGGCCGCAAGATAATCTACCGATTCCGGGTCTGAGTTCCCGCAGTAGGGATTCTTCATCCGATACTGAATATCGCCGTGAGAATCCCCCATGACCACAACCGTATTTCCCAGGTACAGCGCTTCTTCAATGCTGTGGGTTACAAGTATCGTGGTGGGCCGGTTCCGGTTCCATATGCGCAGAAACAGCTCCCGGGCATCCTGACGGGTAATGGCATCCAAAGCGGAGAAGGGCTCATCCATCAGCAGCAGATCCGGGCTGAAAATAAACGCCCTTGCAAGCGCGGCACGCTGAACCTGTCCGCCGCTCAGCTGCGCGGGGTACCTTTGCAGCAGCCGCGAAACATCCAGAGCCTCACAGATATCGCTGATCTCCCGTCTCCGCTCTTTGGTAAGCGGTTCTCCGCGAAGCTTCAGCGGAAGGAGGCAGTTGTCCCTGACGGTTTTCCACGGCAGCAGCCCGCAGTTTTGAGGGATCACTCCGATTTTATGCGTTTTGGGATTCAGCGGCTGCCGCCCGTTTTCTGTGACGAAATCCGCGCTGCCGCTGTCGATGGGAAGCATTCCCGCCAGGGCGTTGACCAGCGTTGACTTGCCGCAGCCGGAAGGCCCCAGAACAGCGAGGACCTCCCCCTGTTCCATTTGAAGGGAAAGCCCGCCAATGACCGGCACTCTTCCTTTTTTCGTTCTGTAGCTGACCGTTACATTCTCTATTACAAGCATCTTGTTCTCCACAAAATTCTGCCGTTACGATCCGGAATATACATCATACACCATCTGGTCGTACTGCAGCGTCGGTTTGCACAGGCCCTTTTTGCTTGCCCACTGAACGGCGGCTTCAACCTCCTGTTTGGCGGGAAGCTTGCTGGTGCGGAACTTCTTCACCGTTATTTTGCCGACCATCTCTTCCGGATACCCCACCGCCTTAATCACGGTTTTTTCATATTTGCGGATATCCGTGTGATTCATGTAATCAACCGCCTCATTGTATGCTTTATACAGGTTATGAATCGCGGCGGACTTGCTTTCCAGCGCGGCCTGCGAAAACGCGGAAACCGCCGGATACAGCCCAAACTGATTGGCGCTGCCCAGACGGACGGCGCCGTCGTTCAGCGCAAGGGTGGCAAAAGGTTCCGGCAGCAGCCCAAGGTCAATTTTGTTGTTGCGGAGCAATTCAAGGCGGTCCGGAATTTTCGGAACGATCTCTTTCACCACATCATTGCCGGTCATATGATTATTGCTTAAAATATCTTCCAGCGTATATTCAATCAGCGTTTTTTCAGAAATCGCAATGCTTTTCCCTTTAATCTGACTGATATTTTTAATGCCCGTATTTTTTCCGGCAACCAGTATATAATCCCCGTCGGTGATGCCGGTTATTTTCACATTCAGTCCGGCGTTCTGGTACATGCAGACACCGATGTAGTCCGTCAGCACACCATCCAGCTCTCCAGCCTGCAAAGCGTCGTCCCTGTCTTTGGCGGAGGTAAACACCTCCAAATCAAGCTGGAAGCCGTATTTGTCGGCAAGCTTGTTTTCATTGATCAGCACATATGGAATCACGTCGGAGGACGACATCATCCCGATGCGGATCACCGGTTTTTCCGGACTGTTTTCCTTGCTGCTCACAGCATTCTGCGGCGCACAGCCCGATGAAAAGACCAATACTATAAGAGACAAGCACAGAAGGATTCTATTTTTCATAATTTCCCTGCCACCTTTGATAACAATCATTTTCTATTTCAATGCTGTCCAAAACCTTGCCCGCGACAAAGCCGATGATCTCATCCAGCGTCTGCGGATGCCCGTAAAACCCAGGCATGGCGGGCAAAATGGTCACGCCGAGCTGCGATAGCTCGGCCATTTTTTTCAAGTGAATGGTAGACAGCGGTGTCTCGCGCGGGACCAGCACCAGCCTGCGCCTTTCCTTGATCATGACGTCGGCCGCCCGGGTCAGGAGGGTTTTGGTAATGCCGCCGGCAATTTCAGCCACAGTGGACATGGAACACGGAAGGATCACCATGGCATCGCACCGGAAAGAACCGCTTGCGACAGGCGAAAACAGGTTTTCGTTGTCTTCGAGAATAATACCGGCCCTGTTTTTATTCCAGAGCCGTGCCTGTTCCTCCAGAATCACCCCGGTTTCATAAGTCAGAACCTTGCGTCCCTGATCGGAAGCAATGAGATGAATCTCCAGCTCCTGCTGTGACAGAGCTTCCATCACGCGCAAAAAATACGCGCTCCCGCTCGCCCCTGTGATTCCTATGATTATTTTTTTCATTTTTCGCCCTTTCCTATATAAATGCATCCAGAAGTCCAAACGCGAGCAGAACAAGGCTGACAAGTTGATTTACGCTGTAGGATGCGATATTGACGTTGGTCAGGTTATCGGGAGATACCATCCGGTACTCCGCGGCGAACAGGCAGGCAATGACAGCCACGCCCAGATAATAGATTGCTCCGAACTGAGGCGTCAGAATCCCGATGACGACCAGACAAATCAAGGTAACGATATGAAACATCATGGCGATGTGCAAAGCGTTTTTTACACCGAATTTTACGGGGATGGAATGCAACCCGTTCGCTTTGTCAAAGTCATAATCCTGCGAGCCGTAGATAATGTCAAACCCGGCGACCCACAATGTATTGGCGGCGCCCATAAAGAGCGGAACCAGCGTCAGTCTTCCCGTAACCGCAAGCCATGCGCCGACCGGCGCGCAGGCGCAGGTAACGCCCAAGATCAGGTGGCACAGCCAGGTGAACCGCTTGCAGTAGGAGTAAATAATCAGCAGGAACAGCGCGACCGGCGACAAGGCAAAACAGACCCAGTTCAGCCGGTACGCCCCAAACAGCATAATGAGGAAACAGGCCGCTGTAAAAACAACGACCTCCCCCTTTTTCATTTCCGCTCTGGGTATCTGACGGCCTGCCGTACGGGGATTTTTCGCGTCGATCTTCGCATCGATTACACGGTTGATCGCGTTCGCGCCGGTACGCGCGCCCATAAAACAAACCACAATCCAGAAAGCGGTGGAGATCCGCGGAAGCCCCTTCGCCGCCAGCACCATGGAAACCAGTGCGAAGCTGAAAGAAAAAATCGTATGTGAAAACATAACCAGCTTGCCGTACGACTGAATTTTTTCGATTATTTTAGTCAATCCCATATTCGTTCCACCTTTTATCGACCTGCTTCTTCATGGCATTCGCCATGACAATATCGTCCGGCCAGCTCCGCGTCAAGCCTTCCTGCTTCCATTTTTTTGTTGCATCCACACCAATCTTAAAATCGATAACCGCAATATCCCTTTTTGCGTCGATATTGTTGAACACCTTCCACATCACGGTGGAAAGGTCTCTTGTGTCCACATCTTCATCTACCACAATGACAAATTTATCCGGATGGTTCCACAGATAATTTTCCACCAGTTCCCTGCCCTTCCACGGGTGGTCTTTGCGGATGCGCAGAATTTTAAAAGTATTTGTAATTTCGTCATCCAAAGCGTTCACGGCATTTGTCGCGTCGATGCCGAGACGGCATCCGTACAGCGCCTTGTTCGAAGAATGGTCCAGCGCGTCCAGCGGGCCTTCTGAAAACAGCAGGCTCTGCGTCCCATAGACATTTTTCAGCACGGCGTCCCGCACCGCAGCCAGATTCTGCACGTCCACAGTCTCATCCACGGCGACAATCAGCTTGGTATACATCATCTGCCCCATCCCCCAGACTGCGTTCATGACCTTGCGCGCACAGCCGGGGTATTTGTTTTTAACGGAAACAATGGCGCAGTTGTGGAACACACCCTCCAACGGCAGGTTCAAATTCACAAGCTCCGGTATCTGCATGCGCAGGAGCGGAAGGAAAATGCGCTCCGTCGCCTTTGCCATGTAGCAGTCCTCCATAGGGGGTTTGCCCACAACCGTCGCCGGATAGACCGCCTCTCTTTTATGGGTGATGCAGGTCACATGAAACCGGGGGTAATAGTCCGCAAGAGAGTAATAGCCCGTATGATCGCCGAACGGCCCCTCCAGCACAAGGTCCTCTGCCGGGTCAACGTAGCCTTCCAGCACAAACTCGGCGTCCGCAGGAACATAAATATTGTTTGTAATACACTTGACCATTTTTACCCGCGACTTGCGCAGCCATCCGGCCAGCATCATTTCATCCAGCATTTTCGGCAGCGGGGCGGTAGCCGCATAGGTAACGGCCGGGTCGCATCCCAGCGCGACCGAAACCGGCATTTTTAGCTTTTGCTCCGCGTAGCTTTGGTAGATTTCGGAACCNNGTGCATGGCGGTAGTGGTGCTGTCAAGGATCTGTAAACGGTACATTCCGGCATTCTGCCGCTTCGTTTTCCGGTCCCTTGTAAAAACGATGGGAAGCGTAATAAACTGCCCCGCGTCCTGCGGCCAGCATTTCAGCACGGGCAGGGAATATAAATCCACGAACCTTTCAACCACCTGCTGGCACCTTCCCCTCAACCGGCTCCGCCGTGGGAACACGCTCAGCAGACGGAACAAACGGGGAACGCTTTTCACCAGCCCGGAAACGGACAGGTCATTGAGAACATTTAAATATTTCTGAACTTCCTCAGCGATATCATCCAGCTTTTCCACGCCCAGCGCCATGCTCATCCGCTCATAGCTGCCCATCGCGTTCATCAGAACGGGATATCTTGAGCCGTCTACATCTCGAAAAAGCAGCGCCGGGCCATGAGCCTTGGAAACACGGTCGGTTATCTCCGTAATTTCCAGCTCGGGCGACACGGGCGCGTCAACTTTTTTTAGTTCCCCGCACGTTTCCAGTTTTTTGATAAAGCTTTGAAGGTCTTTATATGCCATTCGCGCATTCCTCATTCAAATTAAGATACTTCCCGAATCCGTGAATTCTATTTTTTAATGTACTTCTGAAAATGGTCGCTGTATTTGATTGTATTGTCCGGAAGCACCCAAAGCGCTTCCGTGTCCGGCAGTGTTCTGACATAAGCCAGCCCCTGCTCGTAGGGCACGTTGAAAATCAGCTTGCAGTAGATGTCCGCCATTCCCGAATCGCGGGTGATGATGGTAACGGCTTTAAAATAAGTGGACGGCATCAGGGTTTTCGGATCAATAATATGATGGTAGGTCTTTCCGTTTACGGTATAGTACCGCTCGTAAATTCCGCTGGTCACCACGGACTCGTCGGTGATATTGATCGTACACAGAGACTCTTTCTTGCTTTCCTTATCCGGGTTCTGAATGCCTACATTCCACTGCTCGTTGTTCACGCCCTTGTCGCCAATGGCACGCACGTTGCCGCCCACGCTGAGCAGGGCGGATTTGTACCCGTGCTCCATTGCAATTTTGGCAACCTGCTCCGTTGCGTAGCCTTTTGCAATCCCGCCGACATCCAAACTCATTTTTGGATCTTCAAGGTAAACGGTGGAAGCCTTTTCATCAATAATGACTTTGTTTGTGTCCGTGTGCTGCATAGCCGCTTTCAGATCAGCCATGGGCGGCAGGGCGGCGCTTTCGGGATTGTTGATACCGGCTTCCCTGTACTGATGCCATATTTTCAGCACCGATCCCAGCGCAATATTAAAAGAGGACGTTTCCCTGCTGCTTTCCTTTTTGCCCAAAAGCAGCATATCAATGATTTTCTTATCCACTTTTACCGGCTTTTTCCCCGCGTTGTCATTAATTGTTTTAATATTGTTGACTCCGGGGTAATCGTTATATATATCGTAAAGCTCGTGGTAAACCTTTAGATTATTATAAATCAAATTGGAAAGGTTTGTAAACTCCTCTTTGGTATCCGTATAAGCAACAATTTCGGTCATCGTATCGAAAAGCTTTAAAAATTGAGCTTCATAGCGCGTCTTTTTGCTGGTGTTGCAGGCCGAAAGCTGAAAAATCAGCGTCAAAGCAAGAATCGTCGCAATCAGTTTTTTTACCAATTTTCCACCTCAAAAAATGGAGAGGTAGACGTCAATCTACCTCTCGTGAATTACCCGTAAATTTAACTTCCGATTATTTCGCGTTGACCGCGGCTTTGTCAAGGATTTTCATAAAATCGCCGACATGCACGGTAACGGATGCGGTCAGTTCCTTATCGGTCGCTTTGCCTTCGGAGTCAACGGCAATGCCCTTGACTTCATCCGCAGTCTTGCCAACTACATACTTGGCGAACGCGGCTGCTTCTTCATTCCATTCTTTGCCGATTTTAGAAGCTTTCTTCATGCCGTAAGCATCGCCGAGTTCATCCTTTGACTTCTGCTCCGCTTTCACATCGGATGTAATTTTGCCCGTCTTGTCAAAAGTAACCTTGTTCTGGGTTGCATCGATCACACTGCTGGTGATTTTGCCATCCGCGCCGAACGTAGAAGCTGTGAAATAAGAGTAAACCTGCGCAATGCCGTCTTTTTCGCCGGCGTCTGCGGATTGTGCACCGGAAGATTCAATGCCCAGCCCAAGCTTATCGTCCGCTTTCGCGCCGAGATCCTGTGCATTGTTAACAGCCTTCTGAACCGCAGTGATAAAATCGCCCACATGAATCGTTACGGAAGCGGTCAGCTCGGAAGCGGTTGGCTTACCTTCGCTGCTGACAGCGATGCCTTTGACTTCGTCTGCTGTCTTGCCGACAACGTACTTCGCAAATGCTTCAGCCTGCTCGTTCCACTCCTTGCCGATCTTGGAAGCCTTTTTCACGCCGTATGCTTCGCCAAGCTCATTTTTGCTCTTGAAAACAATGGTCGCCGGGGTTAAAAGCTTTCCCTTGTCGGAAAACTCGATCTGCGCGCGCAGGCCGTCAATGGAACATTTCAAAATTTTACCGTCTGAGCCAACCGTAACAGCAACGGCGGTTACGTCCGCAACAGCCGTACCCTTTCCATCCTTTACCGGGGTAGAAGATGCGAGAGAGGATACGATACCCAAGCCAGTTTTTACGGTACCGGAAGCAGCGGCGGCTGATGATGCAGCCGCAGAACTTACAGCGGCCTGAGAGGCCGGGGCTGCGGAACTGGCAGTGGTGGATGAGCCGCATCCCGCAAAGCTTAGTACGGAAATAGCTGCGGCTAAGAATACTGCTAATGTTTTTTTCATATTTTCCTCCAAATTTTTATTTATTTACTTAAGCCGATGTTTTTTAAAGCCGGCAGAGTAACCTTGAGAAGTGTTGATGTCGCCGCCCCCGCTATAATGCCTGAAATCAGCAGGACGGGGGAATAGGCCCATAAAAACATATTGGTATATAAAATGGAAACCGCAATCATCTGCCCGATATTGTGAAAGACTGCGCCCAGAATACTAATCATCAGATAAGATAATTTTTCCTTAAAAATAAACAAAAATACAATCATAGCCAACACGGAGAGAAGTCCGCCGCAAAGGCTCAGAAGTGACGCAACCGCGCCTCTGGTTAAAAAGACAAACAGTGATTTCAGCACCGCAAGCAGAAGCGCTTCCTTTTTTTCCACAAAGAACAGGGAGTACATCACCACAATGTTGGAAAGCCCCAGCTTTACGCCGGGAACGGGAACCGGAATCTGCAACTGGTTTTCCACCACAGAGAGCACAAGCACCACTGCAAAAAGAAGTCCCGTCAAAACCATCCGCTTGATTTTCAGGGAGTTTATTTCACGCTTTGACATGTTTTTCTGTTCAGCCATTCTTTGATTTCCTCATCCGATCACAGCATCCAGATCGTCAGAACTGCGCTGATCCTTCGCCACTATTTTCAATACGATGCTGTTCGGCAGGCAAGCCGCGCTTTCACCGATTGTATGGAGCTTTCCCGCGTGGAGGCATACTTTATCCGGGCAATTGGATTCCTGAAAACAAATGCTCCCATCCTTAAAAACGTGAAAAACCACATTTTTATTCTGCTCAATGGAAAAACTCTTATCCACTCCCGCCGTCAGGTCAACCGTCTCGACCAGTTCCGATTTGTAATAGATTTCGGCTTTCGCCGCTTTTTTCCCAACAACGAACTGGTAGGAGAACCACGCGCCCAAACAGACCGCAAGGGCAACGGCAAGAATAATAAGATCGGTTTTTTTCACAAATTTCATTTGATATACTCCGTCCAGGGTCCGGCCTGGTCAATAGAACAAAATGGACTTCCGCCGGCGCTAGCTCAAAAAAGCGCCGAGAAAAATCAGCAGGCTGTCGGTTCCCACAAGAATCATATAATTCTTTACAGACAGGATAAAAGTCTTCTCTTTATCCTGTTTGTTTATAAAGAGCCGGATATTCTTTCTAACCGGAAAAACAGTCAGCAGGATCAGCAGACAGACCGACGGCAAAATTCTTAGCAGCACCATCACGGCGACCGATCCATACGAAATGTAATAAAGAGCGGCGAACAGACGCAAAGCTCTTTTGCCAAGATAATAAGGAAGCGTATATCTTTTTACCTGAATATCCTTTTCCAGATCGCACAGGTTATTGGCCAGCATAATATTCGCCGTCGCGCAGACCGGCGCTACGGAAAGCAGGAAAAGGGAGAAAACCGGGAAAATGTTCAAATCCAGATGAACGGTTTGAAAGTCAAATGTCAGCGTAAAAAAAGTTCCCCTTGGCAGATTGATATACAATAAAAGGAAAGGAATGAACAGCCCGTAAAACAGACCGGAAAAAATCTCTCCGAGCGGCTGCCAGGAAAGGGGAATCGGCCCCCACGAATAGAGTACGCCGAACAGGAAACACAGCCCGCCGAAAAGCAGCACGACCGCGTCTGTTAAGTACGCCAGAGTAAGCCCCAATACCGAACTGACTGCAAACAGCAGGTAAATTATCGTCTTCGCCGTCCCGCGGCGAAACGGAAGCGTCTGGCCGTTTGACTTTGAATCGACGTAATTGTTGATCGCCGTAGCGGTTAAATCGAACAGAAACATAGAGGCAAAAAACAGCAGTGTTAAGGTCCAGTTTACAGGCTGTTTCCTGTAAAAGAGGTACGCAAGCGCCATAAAAAAAGCAAAAGCACTGGTAATTTTTGTCCGCAGTTCCACAAAATTCAAAAAATTCTTCAGCATTTCCATTTATAATCCACGATAGGCCTTGTTCAATATCGATTGTAATCTTTCTTTTTTGCTGTCGGACGCATCGAGTTCCCGGATAATTGCGAAAGCCTTGTCATAATATTTTTTTGAAATCATTCTTGTGTAGTTCAGACCGCCTGTTTCAGCGACAGCGGTGTTGATTTCATTTCTTGAAATCCGCTCTTCCTTCGCCTTTTCTTTAAAACCGATGCGCGTCTGAAAAGCATAAATCAGCGGAAGCGTAATCACTCCCTGTTCATAATCGGACTGAACCGGCTTCTTCGCCAGTTGCTGCGGCGCTTCAAAATCGATGCAGTCGTCGGTAAGCTGGAAAATCATCCCGATGTGGTGCCCCAGCCGCATATATTTTCCCACATCTTCCTTTGCCTCTTCACAGAGAANNCCCCCGTAAAAAGACGCTTCAAAGAGCGCCGCGGTTTTTCCGGAGATAATCCGGAGATATCCGGCAACGGAAAGATCAAGATTGTAATTATTC
This sequence comes from Ruminococcaceae bacterium UBA2656, assembly GCA_002359465.1. GTDB lineage: Bacteria > Bacillota > Clostridia > Oscillospirales > Acutalibacteraceae > Caproiciproducens. Next base: position 5,712 of record DENA01000012.1, on the reverse strand, counting down.
TGATTCTGTTTCAATTCGCCAAGACAAATTCGGGTCATATAATCCGGAACGCTGAAGTCGAGGTAGTCTTTTTTATTCGAAATAGAGGCCGCCTGCTCCAGTGCCAGACAGAAAAGATAATCCCCGCAGATAACGGCGGCGCGCTTTCCGTATTTTTTTTGCAGGGTCACAAATCCTCTGCGGATATTGGAATTGTCAATTACGTCATCATGAACCAGGGTGGCAAGGTGCAGTATTTCAACCGCGGACGCGAATTTTACCGCGTTGGAATGAATCAGCCCCTCCCTGTTTTCAGCACAGGCAAGCAAAGCGCGTGAGCGGAGGAACTTGCCCCATGAAAGGGTCAGATGCTGGGTATAACTGCGGATGGGCTTTGGAGAGGCGGACAGCAGCCTGCCCACCTCCTGTTTTACACGTTCCGCCGCGTCGTCAAAAGTCAAAAACTCAGCGGGACTTTCTGTAACATGTTCATTAATCATTGTAGATATATAACTTTCTTACAAATTTTACATTTTTCCAATGTTTCTTTAAGAAAGGCATTGCATAATAATCCAGTCCAAAGATTCTTCCTCCGCCGATCAGCACGGCGATCGCCGCAAAAATCATCCAGAAGGTGTTAAGATACAGCCCTGTGGTGCATACAAACATCACCTGAAGAATCAGGGAGAAGCCGGAAGACAGCGTGGTGAACAGGCCGCCGATCAACGACAGGCCAATCAGGATTTCAGCCGTAACGATGAAAATCTGCATGATGAGCTGAACCGTCTGATTCGGCAGGATAAAGGTATTGACAAACCAGTTCATCAGAGGAACATCAAACTTGAAAGCCAAATCATTTAAAGTGGATTTTGCCAGCGCTTTTCCGCTGACGAAAATCACCTGGAACCAGCCGAGGAAGCTGAAATTCATTAAAACTTGCCCAACTGCGGCTGCGNNGCCCCGCCGCTCCCGCGGCTCCCGATGTTGCGGAGGAAACGGCGTCCACAGCGGCGGAAGCAGCTCCGGCAACCGCGTTTACTACCGTCGCCGCACCTGCGGCAGCAGTCGTGGTGGCGCTGCTGGTCGCATCCGGCGCCGCAGCGCCGGCCGCCGCCCCGTGCAGAATGGTATTGTACTNNCAGATCCTAAGGGCAACCAGAAGGAAGCTCGGCGTTTTATTGGAGAAATGGCCGCCGACGAAGCTTCTGTTGTGGCGCACCGTAAAGAATTCATGCTTCATGTAGCTAAAGATCTTGTTCCAGCCCAGTACCTGAATAAAATAGATGATGTTGATAAAATGCTTTGCGAACATGGCAAGGAAGGACGGAAGATTGAGCATATGGTTGGGAAGCCCCACGCGGGCAACGCCGTAACGACCGCCCACACAAACCATAACGCCGTGAAATTTGGGTTTGTATTCCTCCATTTCCCCCGTACCGGTAATGGCAGTCACTATATTTTTCGCGGCAACCCCGGAGCTCTGCTCACAGTTTTCAACCAGCTGAGGAACCGGCATTTTTTCGCCTTCCGGCGTATACAGGATATCGTCTCCGACAACATAAACGTTTTCATTGTCCACGGAACGAAGGTAGGCGTCGGTCTGAATTCTTCCGCGCCTTGCCGACTGAAGCACTTTTGCCGCCTCGCCCGTAATCTCGGCGCTTTCAATTCCCGCTGTCCAGATGACCGTTCCGGCGGTCTCACGGGACACTGTGTCGCCGATTTTGATCTCAATAAAGTCTTCGCCTATGCTGACCACACCCGCGTTCAGCTTTAGGCCCACGCCCATCTTTGTAAGGCGTCTCTCTATTTTATCGGAAAGCTTATCCGGCAGAATCGGTACAATGCGCGGCAGAACATCCACATCGTATATGGTAACCAACGAACGGTCTATTTCATATTTGTCGCAGAGAACCGGTACATATTCGGCAAGCTCTCCCACCATTTCAATCCCTGTAAAACCCGCGCCCACCACGTAAAACGTAAGTAATTTCTTTTTTTCCTCCAAATCGGTCGCGCGCGCCGCTCTTCTGAAGAAATCATGAATATGATCCTTCAGCCGTACGGCATCGTCGTATGACCACAGTGTATGGGCAAACTCTTCCGCTCCCTTGACGCCGAAAAAGGTAGGTTTGGAGCCGGCTGCAAGGACAAGGTAATCATAGCTGTAGCTTTCGCTGTTCCCGGTAACAAGCTTCTGTTCAAAGTCGATGGACTGAACCGTATCGAGCTTGACGTTTACCTTTCGTCCGGCAAACACCTTGCTGAGACTGATCTTGACACTGTCCTCATCCACCCGATTGGCGGCCACTTCATGCAGCTCGGTCAGCATCGTGTGAAACGGGTTTTTATCAATAATCGTAATGCTGACGTCTTCGTACTGTTTTAATTTTTTAGCCAGCTTTTTCGCGGTCAGCAGCCCTGAATAGCCCGCACCGACAATAACGATTTTTTTCTCCATAGCGATCCTCTTTCAAAAATAAAAAATAATTTGCGGGAAAAGCCCAACAGTAATTATTCATTTATAAAACATATCTCGATAATATTATAACAACCATTTGCGATAAGTCAATATGAGAGAATTAGGAAGTAATTAGCAGGCATTACGATTCATTTGCGAGGAAATAAATCAATGAGACAAATCACTAAAAATAGAAATCGAGAATGAGTCTCATTTTATCAATAAAATTCGCTTAAAACTCCTTATCTCATAAAGACATCCCGGTTTCTATGAGACAAATAAAAAAAATCATAACTTTTTTGACTTTTTTATAAAATATTTTTTTGACTGTATTTTCCAGCGGCCTGTATTGCGTTTTACAGGAACGTTCACCTTTCCCATGCGGATAAACAGGCAGTATCAAAGCAAACATGTTCCGCTTTATTACTATAAAACAAAAATCCCCCGCTGGACGGTTTTCATCGGACAGCGGGGAGGATATTTATGCGGAAGTTTCCGTCGCCTTTTCTTTCATACGTTTTTTTATTTCGCCGCCGATCCATATGACAACGGGAATGATGATCTGGAAAGGAATAGCATAAATCGCATATATTTTTAAAAAATTTATCATCTCCATTGTGTTGCGGTAAAGAATGCTGCACAGGGCCAGCACACAAAGGCTGGACGGAAATATCATCTTTTTGTAATCCTGTATATTGAATAAGCTGGATAATCCCTTGGATGCCGCTAAAATACAAACAGAAATTTTTGTAATTCCGCCCAGAATAAAATTTGTAGAAATGGAGCCTTCGATTCTTGCTAAAAAATCACTGACACTGATGATTCTTGCCGCCAAGTAGGATGGAAAGTACTCCGCTTTCAGCATTGCGGGGCCAAGCGCGGCAATATTTCTCAGTGCAACAATCAGCAGAATCAGAGCGCCCAGAGCCTCTGCCCAAACATATATTTTTACCGGGCTGTCCTCTTTTTTTACATAATCTGCCACCGCCAAAAACAAAACCGTCTCTGCAAACGGAAACGTAAAAAGCTCATAGGAACCTGTTAAAACCGTTTTCGTACTGTGATTCATCAAGGGTAGAAAATTATCAAAGCTCATTTGGTTGAGCAGCAACATAATGGTGAGAAGCATGATAAAAACCATAATAAAAAGGCTTACCAACGCCCATTTTCCCAAAACCTCCACACCGCTTTTCACTAAATAAACAATAACCAAAATCATGATGATCATGAGCGGAAGTTGCGGTGTTTCCGGCAGGGAAGTAATTTCAATGAATTCCGAAAAATTCCGCAGGACCAGCGCCGCCAGATGAATAGCATACCATAAAATAAGAAGTGTCACGATTTTCCCGATAATTTTTCCAAATAGAATTTCTACGATTTCATAAATATTTTTTTCCGGAAACAGCTTCATGATTTCGGCATAAACGAGAACCATCGGCATTACAATAATTTGTGCCAGCAACACAGAAATCCAAGAATCCTGTCCCGCTTCAGAATTTCCTCCAACCACAACGCTGCTGCCGCATATATATACAACAAGAATGCATATTGCCTGGCGCATGGTAATATATTTGCTGTTCATTGAAATCTGTTCCTTTCAGTCTGAATCGTTTTACTCCTGTATTTCACGGCTTATAGAAAGTTTCGACCAGATGTCTGATCAAGCCGGTTGGGCTTGGAGCCACAATGTCAAACGTATACAGTATCAGCACACAAAAACTGACCGTCAGAAGCACAGAATATACCCAGCATGCTTTCTTATCCCCATTTTTCATGTTGGGAATAAAGTCAAAAAAAATCACCGCTAAATATAAAACGATCACAATAAATGTAACCAATTGACGCACCCACTTTCAACTGCGCTTTACAAAGGAGGTATTTACGATATTTACTTTGGATTGCACTTCTACCTGTATGGATGGAAACAGTTTATCCCACTGAGGGTCCATCTTCTTCCAAAGCTTCAGATCTTTTTTGTAAATCATATTACCAAATCCAAAAATATCCGAATTATATTCGGTCTGTACTTTTTGAATAACTGCCGAGGTGCGGTCTTCAACCATTTTCTGCGCTTTTTTCTCAATTTCTTTGATCTTGTTCTCATCCAGCAAATCAGAGTGCTCTCTGATCTCGTCCAGATAGACATCGGTATTGATCCGGATCATCACTTTCAATTTTCCTTCTGAATAGGAATACGAACGTTTCGTTGTGCTTTTTGAAATTTCGAGAGACACATCGGGTACTTCTTCTTTCGTGGAGGATAGGGTCAATATTCCGCCGTGAATACCATCTACCGCAAATAAATAGTATTTGCTGTCCTCCTGGCTCAGGTATCCGATCATTTTATCGCCTTTAAATACCGCCTCTCCGTTCGCTTCCACAGCTTTTTTATCATTGTTTTTTGTATTGTGAAATGCCGGAAGAACAATAGAGCGGCCAGGACTTTCCAGTATGCTGAAAGCACGGAACAGCGGGACGTTTTCAATCGTTCCCACGTCATTCTGATCTTCTTGAAGAATTTTTTTGATTTCAAAAGCAACAACCGAATTGTCCAGCCCATCGATATTCAAAATGTCTTTCGCCGTCTTTTCCTGTGAAACAACAATGCCCACAGTCTCACGGCATTCCGCATCTGTTAGTAACCAATTAATCACATTGCCCAGGTTCCCGCTTTTAGCAAGTTCGCTTCCTACAACCAAGACCTCGTTGTTCCCCCAATAAAGCTTACTGATCAGCCTTTTCTTTGCGTTTCGCACCGCATCCATTACCGTTTTCCCGCGCGACTCCACAATTTTGGTCTTTGTCCCCGCCTCCTTGGTTGAAGCGGTTGAGTCGACCACCTCGGCGGCCAATAAATACTCTTTAGTGGACGGATCAAAGTCGATACCGACCCCTGTAATAATAGTCAAATCATTCAGCCCATGATAGCTCCAGCAGCCGGTCAGAGAAAACAGCAAAACGAAGCATGTCATCACACAGAGTATTTTTTTAATCATGATTTTCCCCCGTGATTGCTCTTCATACGCACAAGATTGCTAGTCATCGATTTTGTCCGCGTAATCATCTCCCACCAGGGTGCCCTGATAAAGGTATCTTTAATCTCCTGAAATTGAAGGGATCCGCTGAGAGACAACTGTGGAATTCCAAACGAATGTAAATTCAGAATATGAATAAACACACCCGACAGTCCCAGCACAAACCCAAATAAGCCGAAAGCGGTAGCCATAATAAGCAGAAACACGCGCACATAGGTCACCGGCGCATTCATTTTT
>DENA01000030.1:27579-50458 GCA_002359465.1 Ruminococcaceae bacterium UBA2656 | reverse complement strand
TGTGTGGGGAGCGACAGCAAAAAGCAACAAATATGCTACTCAATATGATGGTTTATATTGGACAGATGTTATAAAAGTAAACTGAGATTAACCATGGTTATTAGGATATGTTTCCAAATACACATTATAAATGTTAAATAAAAGGTGCGAACACCCCGGGAAAAACATGCGTGCTTGTGGTTCGCACCTAGAGAATAAGAGGTTCCGTAACATCGAAGGATGGCTTTGCACCGACATGTTCTACTTTCGTCTTGTAGTGGTCGCCAAGATTATAAAAGCGCAGGCTGTCTTTTTCAGAGTCGATTATTTTTTCCAGCTGATGCTTTACTGTACAGCACAAAGCGGCATCCATGATACATTCAAACACGGAGTTCTGTACCCGCTGTCCATAGTTGACGCATACCTTTGCAACCCTGCGCAATCGCTTTTTTCCTGCTGGGGTTTCCGTGTTCACATCATAAGTAATCAATACGAGCATAAGTTTCGCCTACTTCCACAGGAACGGCGGGGAAGCGTCTGTGTCGCCCCGCAGGTATCGCGCAAGAAGCAAAGCCTGCGAGTACGGCACAAGGCCCCACTCCATTTTTTGGCCCAGCATTGGATGGGTGATTTCTTCCTGCTTTTTCTTCTGCCACGCAGTCAGGATAGTCTTTCGCGTGTCATCATCCATCAGAACGGCGCCGTTTTCTTTTTGCACAAAGCCGCTGCTGTTGACCTGCCGTGTATTAATGAGGGTGAGGACAAAGCGGTCTGCAAGAACCGAACGGAACTCCTCCATCAGATCCAGCGCAAGAGAAAGCCTGCCGGGCCGGTCGCGATGCAGAAAGCCGACATAGGGATCCAGCCCGACGGTTTCCAGTGCGGAGGCGGCATCATGCGAAAGCAGAGTGTATACAAAGGAGATCAGTGCGTTAAGATTGTCCATCGGCGGGCGGCGGTTCCGGCTGCGGAAGAAAAAATCATCCTTTTGCTGCAAAATCATGTCGTCCAGCACCGAAAAATACTGTGTGGCCGCTTTCCCTTCTATTCCGCGGATATCGTCGAGTGTTTCTGCAGACTGCAGACTGCGGATTGCGTCTGCCAGAGTATCCGAAACACGGCGCAGTTTATCCGTGTCCAGCCTCAGAGAGTAGTCCCGGATGGCGCGCTCCACAACCCAGCGGGAATTAAACAGCTTTCCGGTAATAAAACCACGCGCGATCTCCGCGCTTTGCGCTTCGCTGTCGGATATACGGTACTGCGCTTTGCGCAGAACTACATTTCCCTGCTCTGTGCCGGACACGCGCGCCAGAAAACGCCCGTGCATGGTCAGAAAAGTCAGCGCGACACCGCGTTCGGCACAGGCTCCCATCAGCGCGGGGCTGGCGCCTGTGTAACCGAAAGTGACGATTCCGTCCAGATTGTGCAGGGGAATTCTTCGAACTTCGCTTTCCTCCCTTTGGATTACCACGTTTTCACCGTCCAGCGCCAGATAGGCATCCTGTGAAGTGACGTACAGTGTATTTCCCAGAATTCTCACGAACATTCCTCCAGACGCTTTTTCAAATAATCCGCCGCCGAACCGCTGCGGTACAGCTTCGGTACGCAAAGGCCTTTCAGAGAACAGGCGTTGCAGCTTTTCGTCGGCTTTACGCGTGGCGTATATTTCCGGCGGTACAGCTCGTGCATTTCCGAAAGCATGGCGGTGACTTTCCCGCGCCGCGCTTCGTCCAGAGGAACGGCTGTCCTTCGGGCGGTTTCACCGTAGTACAGATAGGCCTTCGGAATTTCTCCGCACACAAGCATTTCCTCCAGACACATGGCCTGACAGCAAAGCTGAAGGCTGTCGGCGTCATTTTCCTTCGGCGCGCCGCGCTTGTATTCCACCGGGACAGGAAGCCACTTGCCCTCGCGCCCGAAAATCGGCACGCCGCCGGGCGACGTATGGAACTCCACCACGTCGCAGACGCCGTTTACGCCAAGCCTGTGGGACAGAACGGCCATCCCCCGTGAGATGATCAGATTTCCGCGTTTTTCCGCTGAAAGGGAGTCATGCGCGTTTTCGTGCAGAATATGACCTTCGGCGGTGCGCAGGTTTTCATTCCACTGCTGCTCAATGTGAATCAGCGCCCACTGCCGGCGGCAAAAAGCGAAATGCTGCAGGCCCGCAAGGTTCAGAAATTCATCTTCGTCATATTCCATCGTATATTTCCGGCTTCAGCCCGTCCAGTGCGTCGGCTGTGATATCATAGTAATCCTCAATGCGGAAAGGCAGGTTGCCGCCCGGAGCTTTTTTGCCCTCCATCAGGCTGATATGCAGAGAGCGGTGGACTTTAGCGGAAGAATACTGCCCGGTTTTGCAGTTGTGTTTCCACCAGAACAGCTTGCAGACCTCCATGCTTCCGTCCGGACGCGCGGAGGAACTGTCGTTTTCAAACAGCGTAACCAGCGCTTTGCGGATCAGCTCGGTGTCTTCTTCCGTAAATCCTGTCTTCTCTGCCAGCTGGCAGTTGATGCTACCGTAAAATACATAAACCCCGAACGGAACACTGTGCTTCATCCCCATGGTGTCGGAGGATTTTTTATCCCCCGTGATGCTGTTAACGCTTTTTGTAATCTGAATGCTGGCAATGTCGATGGGGTCAACGCTAAAAGCCGGGTGCACGGAGACCGGCCCGCGCACGCCGGTGGAAACGTCGCTGCCCTTGAACGCGAATACCTGCCCGAAGCTGCGCACGTCCATCCACTTCTCACAGGCGATTTTCGCATAGGTTTCCCTGTCCTTTGCCTTTTTCAGTTCTTCCACGGAATCCGCGCGGTCCTTCAGGCTTTTGAAGCCGTCTGCGCGTTTGTCGTCGGACTGGACGAAAACGGGCTGCCCCATGTCCATCAGGCGGTTGCGTATTTTACGCTTGATGCATACGTCCGAAATTTCCCCAATGCCGTCGTAGGTTTCACGGGGACGGTTGCCGTTCAGCGGGTCGCCGTTCGGGTTAGCGTTTTTAACGGACAGAATGACTGCAAAATCGATCTTATTGGCAAGTATGCTCATTTGGTATCCTCTCCTTTTGCACTGCTTTCAGCGGCTTCTATTTTTTTGCGGATGTTTTCCTGCTTTTCCTCGTTAAATTTCTGCATCTGGCAGGCGTAGCCCAGCAGATAGATTTCGGAAAGCGGAGCGCTTGAAAATTCACTGACGGGAATACGTGAAATCACTTCGTTCAATTCTTCCCGGTACCGTTTCCCCCTGTCTCCGAGCTTTTGCAGATAGGGTAAAAGCTGATGATACAGCGTCTGCCATGTCTTTGCGGGATGCTGGCTGAAAGCCGCCTGCATCCGCTCCGCGTTGGTGCTGCGGTTTTCGCCCGCGAGTCCAAGCGAATAGGCTTCGATCTGCTGCGCGTAGGCAAGCGCCCTGCCAAACAGGTAATTTCTGTCGGTCTCTTCCGGATTCAATGCCATTTTCCAAACCTCCCTGTATGTTTCATCCTTGATTTGTCTGCCGCTGATACGGTCGTTATAATACTTACGGATTAAGGCGCAGGCAACGCCAAGCGCTTTTTGCATATCCGTTTCACTTTCCATCGCCATCGGATTGGAAGCACGGCGGGCGGCGCAGTGCATCAGGTCCTCCGGCAGGCGCGCGCCGTCCACGATGCACGGCAGCAGGCGCTGTACGGTACTCTTGCTCAGCTTGTCGTCCGCGCGTTTGCCGTAGGCCGCCTCTACAATGGATTTTGGCGACGGCGCCCCCTGAAAAGGCATCGGCCTCGTCTTTTCGCCTGTCTTCCGAGCAGTCTGCGGATAATCGCACAGTTCCCAGGAACAGGTGTCATGCCAGCTTTTTACACGCGTAAAAAGATCCCTTGCCTGCATTTCGCGGTAGTAAAAGATGGAAAGCCGCCCCGGCGTGGCGGAGTCCAGTCCGATTACGCAAACGTCCTCCCAGCCTTTCAAATTTCCGTCGTATCCTGCCAGCGCGTGACGAAAACGCGCCGCGAATTCCTCCCCGGTCGTGACCGGCGGCGTATCCGGTTCGAGGTCGAACAGCAGGTCCAGCGCCCCTTCGCACGGGTCAATCGCTTTGCTTCCGTCCGTTCCCCACGCAAGGATGACCTGGTCGCCGTTGACATAGGCCTGACGCGGAATCAGCCACTTTAAAGCGTTGTGGGCTTTTTCAGTTGTTTCCCGCCCGACGCAGAATGCCTGGGAGGGCGTCTCAAACCTGCCTCGATAGGTAAAACCGGTGCTGTCGTTGGCAGAAATCAGCTTTGCACCGTCTCCGGGCCTGCGAATGAATTTGGGGCTGAGAGATGATGACGGCATCTCTTTCCCCAGCACACAGCACAAATCCGTATCCGCCGGCCGGCTGTTCTGGTAGTCGATAAAGCTCTGCCACACGCTTTGGTCGTCCCAAAGGCGTCTCTGTAAATCTTCCGAGCCGTCCGCCGGAACCACCTGAAAGCGGACAAAGGCATCGGCCTGATCTTTGGCGCAAACCTTGAAAATCGGTGGGGTATCTTCTTTTTTCCCTTCCCATGTTTCCGGAAGCCGGCCGGATTCATCCTGATACAGAATCCCGTCGCGAATTAAGTCGGCCATCAACGTTCCTTTTTTCAGGTATTCCAGAACGGCGCATACCTTTGGATGGGCGTACCGGGATGCGCACCAGCCGGAAAGCTGCTCTATGTATTCGGAATAATGGCTGGCCTTGGGGTCGCGGTACGCGCCGTAATCGCCCGCAAGGTATTTCAATTTATCAAAGACTGGATGCGGAGCCCTGCCATTGGCGACTCCTGCTGAACGTTCCGTACAGGGAATCAGCGTTGTGCGCTCCTCCTTGTCGCTCAGCACCCGTGCCAGACCGGCGCGCCAGTTGCCGTTTGTGTCGATGACCGCTTCTATCTGCGCCTGCTGTGTGATATGGTAAATCGGCATAAGCGGCTGTTTTTCCCCTTCCTTCACGCCGACAAGGCTCTGGCAGTTTTCATAGGTTTCATAGAGCTTCTGCATCCAGCCCATTTGATGCCACCTCCTCCGCCAGGTCGTCGCATCCGGCAACATTTTTTCCGATTGCAAATACCTTTGGCTTTTGCTTTTTGATCACACGCACCACGGGGCAGCCTTCCGGGCTGCAGAATTCAATCACGCCGTTCCTCATTTTCGGGTACCAGAACCGGGCTTCCAACTGATTCCGCCCGGTTTCGTCCGGATAACTGAATCCGTGGAACATCAGGCCGAAGGAGAGTTCCGGAGTATCGCGGTAATGGCCTTTTTCCGTATCCTCAGCGTCAAATTTACAGGGTTCCACATACGCCTGACATTCCCTTGTGCCGAGAAATACGTCGCGGCGCCCGCCGCGCTCAATCATACGCTTCGCGATGAAATAGTGTTTGTTTTCATTGCGGTCGTTTGCAAGGTCGGGCCGGTTTTCATTCCACTCAAAGTGCGCCTTCACCTGATAAGCCACATTGGTCAGATAGGTGTAGATGGAAAGCGTGTTTCCGCCGGAATAATTAACGGGGCGAATTCCTTCCGAGCGGCTGCAGATCGGGTTCATGACCCGCACCGCGTCCACATGCCACACGAAGGTAGGTTTCCAGTACACTGATTCAAGAATACCCTTGAGCGCCTGATAGGTCGGAACCTGATAGCTGCATTTCTCTCCGCCGGCCCGTGTAACGGGGTCGCTGAAAAGCGCCATTTTGCCTGAAACCAGAAAACTTACGCTGTTTTCATTTTCCAACTTTGATTCCCCTTTCTATAGGTTTTGTTATTCAATCAGCGTGTCCATTTCGCCGCGGCGTGTCTGCACGCCGAGCTTGGGATGGTAAAATTCCCCGCGCAGCGTGGCTGCGCCGATGTCCGGCAGAATATGAATCGCCCCCAATCCGCTGAGTTTCCTGCGCTCGCCGTCAAAAAGATGGACGGTGAAGCGCTGTGCCTGCCGGAGCAGACGGGGCAGTTCCCGGATATCGGGGTCCGCACACAGCTTTGCAATCAGTTCTTCGCCTTTTCCATAGGGGACGACCACGTCCAGACCGCCCTTTTCAATGGCTTCGAAAAGGCCGCCCGCCGTTTCAAAGGCCTGATGCATCGGGTGCGGCGGTCTGGACAGATGATTCTCCATGCAGCTTTTTACGGAAAGGGAATTTTCAGAAAGCAGATCGAACAGATCGGTCGGGGCAAACAGCTTCGGGTCGTCTTTTCCGCTCACCGGATAAGCGAGCTGTTTTTCCTGCAGCTGATAATAATAATGGTAATATCGCCTAACGGCTTTCGGAGAAAGCAAATCGTTGCCGAACTGCGCGGAATTGATATGGAAGTCGTCCAGCACCCGGGCGGCGGCTTCCTGCGCCCTTTGAATATCCGGCAGGGAAGATAAATTTTCATCCGCGCACTTCACAATAAAAATATCACGGGAGCTGCTTTCCCCGTGACGGTTGCACCGGCCTGCGGCCTGCGCAATGCTGTCAAGCCCGGCAAGCGAACGGATGACGCACTGAAAGGAAAGGTTTACACCGGCCTCGATCAGCTGGGTGCTGACGCAGATCATCCGGGTCGCGCCCGGCGCTTTGCCGGCAAGTCCGCCGCGTATTTCTTGAATCAGATCCATGCGGTGCTGCGGACACAAACTGGTGCTGAGAAAATAGACCGGCGCGCGTTTTTCCAGAGGAAGTTCCTCCATGCGGGCTTGCAGCGTACGGTACAGCGATGCCGCAGCGGCTTTTGTATTCAAAATGACCAGCAGGTTTTCACAGCAGGACAGACGACTGACGGCAAGCTCGGCGAGCTGCTCCGCGGAAAGCGCACCTTCGGCGGTTCTGTCGACCGTTTGGGTGCGGCGGAATGCTGCGAAAGTTTCCTCCAGATTTTCCGTCATCTGTGCGGGTTCGCCCGGAATGACAGGAATACTCATTTCCTCAGAACTGGGCTGTGTCGCGGTGCAGAGGACGATGGCACAACTGCAGGCGTAAGCGAAAAAATCCAGCGCCGCGTTAAGCAGCAGTGTGCATTTGACTGGAACGGCCTGAACCTCGTCCAGAATCAGTACGGAATTCGCCAGACTGTGCATGCGTCGCACGCATCCGGTCCTGCCGTCAAAAAGTGTGTTTAAAAGCTGAACGGTTGTGGTAAGAATGATCGGTGACGACCATCGCTGAGTCAGCAAGCCGTAACGCCCGGCTTCCTCGTCTTTATCATCGTCGATTACCACGTCGCCATGATGCTCCAAAAGGACGGTATCTGCAAAATCGTCTTGATCATCCAAACAAAGGGCATTCCGTATTTCCGAGGCGTTCTGTTCCAAAATGCTTTTGTACGGCGCCACGTAAAAGACGTGTTCCTTGCCGTTTTTCTTTGCGCAGTTCAGGGCATACCGCAAAGCGCTGAGCGTTTTGCCGGAGCCGGTCGGTACGGACAGCCGGTATATCCCTCCGCCGTTCCTGCTGAATGCAAGGCACTGCCCGGAGATTTCTTGTCGCTTTTGGTCAATGGGACTTTGCGCGGGGAAGGCCTTCAGGTGATTTTCCAGTTTTTTGGACAGCTCTTGCCACAGAGAGCACAAGTCCGGTGGCTGCTGTGCTTTTTCATTCGCTTCAAATAAAAAGGTGTCGTACCGGTCAGCATCAATCAGGCAGCTCAACAAATATCGTTGAACCATTCCCAAAAGGAAACTGAAAGCTTTTTTTCTGCCCGCTGAAGGCATTTTTTCACAAATTTGGCGGATTAAATTTCCAAGACGGCCGACCTCCTGCTGTGCTCTTTGAAATAGGCTGTCGAGTTCCGACGGTGAAGAACATTCCGTAAAATAATTTCGAAGAGCTTCCTCGTAATTGATTTCCTTTTCCGGCCAGGCGCGCCGTCGCAGACTGTCATCCCCGGTAACGCCCGTTACATCCGGCAGCCCGCCATGGTGCCCGCAGACAGCGGCTGTGACAAACTGCGCCGTAAGCCCCTTTATGGTGCCGTCCAGTCCCCAGTTTTCATAGCAATATCTCGCTCCGCAGAAGGAATGGGGAATCTTTCCCCGCAGGGAAGTGTCTCCGTCGCGTAAATAGCGCTGAAATGCCATCGTTCCTTTGCCGCTGTCATGCAGCAGGCCGACCAGTGTTCCAAGAGAGGAAAGCCCGATTTTTCCGCAGGCTTTTTCACAATATTCCGCTACATTCCGGCTGTGTTCCCGGAGAGATTGTCTGCGGCTTGTCTTCTGATCAATATGCGCTAAAATACTGGAATTATCATTTGCCATTTTCATTACCCCGTCAGTATACTTGTGTTCAGTACGGCTATGTTTCATTTAAAATAGTATATTAATACATCCGTGTTCCTTGTACGATTTATTCAATTATACTTCCCGTACATCAATATATCAATCATAAATAGACAAAATATTAGTAACTTTTTAAAAATATTTAATTAAATGGATGAATTTTGTCGTATGTTGAAAATTTTACGGAATAGGAAACTTTCAAGTGGTCAACAATTTGTAATCAGGGTTATGAATGTGTAAGCAGAACATGGGGAAGCATATGACTTGTGGAAATTATATTTTTATTAAAATTTCATATACTTGATACGGATGATTTATTGAATGAAAACAAGATTTGATTATTCTGAATATGGGGAGGACAGCAGCAATAACAGGCCTGACCTTTAGGGTTAATGTTAGTTCCTGATACAAAAAAACAGTTTTTGTCAACATGATTGGCAATGATTCTAAAAAAGTCTTGACATGGCAGATCTCCTGTGTTATTATAATTAGGCTCTCTAAAAAGAGCGTTGCAGTTGAGTTTAGGGAGAATGCACAAATAAATATCGCGGAGTGGAGCAGTCCGGTAGCTCGTCGGGCTCATAANNGTCGTAGGTTCAAATCCTGCCTCCGCAACCATCAGCGCTTAAATCGTCGGAATTATTTCCGGCGATTTTGCCGTTTACGGGGAGTTTTACTCCGCCAGCGGGCAAGGCACCCGAAAGATCGGCCGTAGAATGAATTATGATCGCTTCGTCGAAAACGTCAATTTTAACAATGTATTTCTGTAAAAGCTCTTTGATACAATCCGGGCTATTTTGCAACCTCTCCACGTCGCGGGAGGGCTCTTTTATAAGGTATTCCCTTGAGAGCGTCGGTTTCGGCCGCAGCTCTTTTATTTTTTGCTTGAGTATGCGTTTATTTCCCTCGTACTCGGTGAGCTTATCCCACACAGCGGAACTATTGAGGCCGCCCGCCAGCGCGTGGATCAAATTATTTATTTTTGCCTCCAATTCTGCTAGCTCTTTTTTTAAGGCCGAAAGCTGGGAGGCACTATTTTTTCCGTTACCGGCCGCGAGGATTGCGTCGGCCGTCACCTCGATCATGGAGCCGTCAAGCATGGACCGGCGGAGCAGCGAAACGACGAGCGGCTCTATATCGTTCGCGGGAATGTTTTTTGACTTTTGCTTCATTAGAGCAGCTTTGTGATAATCCGCAGCTTTATTACAAAAAGGCAATGTGATAAAGAATTTGCGCAATTCAGAGTATCTTCTTTAGCCATCCGAGTTTTTATGAAATAGAAATTGACATTTAGTTTAATATAAATCAACATATTGTACGGGCACCATGATACGGTGCAATGCATGTGTAAACGGGTATTGCCGCCCGCTTGACTGGTCAATGCATATGTTCATTTATAATAATCAAAATATGACAAATTTCATTTGAGAGTTCGCTCAATGAGGCGTGGTTTACTGAATTATTGCGAAAACCACGTTTTTTATCTCTTTATAAGAATTTAAATTGGGCAAAAAAGCATATAATTTGCAAAAATATCGCAAATATCACAAAATTTTGTCAAATTTTTTTTGAATTTTGTGCATTGACAGAGAGGATGAAATATGTTAATTTTGTATAAACAAAACGTTTATTTATCATTACATTACATGGAATAAAAAGGAGAGCTTTTTTTACGAATTGCCTGTTTTTGAACCACTATTTGTGTTCTTTATTTAGAAATAACGCGATGTTTCATGTGAATAGCTTAGCAATATCGTTCAGTGTAACTATTCATTTTGACCAGTTAACCGGACAGCGTGCGGCGTCAGCCTTCAATGTGGCGATTGACTGCGGTTGGTAAATATAGGAGAAGAAAGGAAAAGAACTATGGAGAAGAGTATCCTTGGGAAACCGTTGTCGCAGTGGCAGCGGGAATACCCCATTATGGTGCGTATTGCTGCGATGCAGGAAACGGCGTGGCTCAATCCGGGCAAACTGCCCTTCATACAAGCGGCTGCTGCCTGTCCGCTGACGATGGCCGAAGTGGAAGATACCAGTGCACGGCTAGACCGTTTTGCAGATTACCTTATGACGGCATTCCCCGAAACAGTCGTTTCTGGAGGTATTTTGGAATCACCTCTGCGGGTCATTCCTGCCATGCAGCAGTGCCTCGCGAAGACATATCACGCCGATCTGCCCGGAAAGATGTGGATCAAGTTGGACAGCCAGCTCCCTATTTCTGGCTCTATCAAGGCACGCGGAGGCATTTACGAGATTTTAAAGTTTGCCGAGGATATCGCGCTCGAGCGCGGACTTCTGCACAAAGGTGACCCTTACCGTGTATTTGCCTCAGAATCATTCCGCAAGGTGTTCTCCCAGTATTCGGTTGCGGTAGGCTCCACCGGGAATCTGGGGCTGTCTATTGGTATCATCAGTGCAAAGCTGGGGTTTCGCGTTACGATCCACATGTCCGCCGACGCACGCCAGTGGAAAAAGGATCTATTGCGCAGCAAAGGCGTCACCGTGATCGAATATCCCTCCGACTACAGTGTGGCTGTTGCAAAAGGACGCGCGGACGCAAAAAAGGATTCTTACTGCCATTTTGTTGACGATGAAAATTCAAAGACTTTGTTTCTCGGTTACAGCGTAGCTGCGCTTCGGCTGCAAAAACAGTTTTTGCAAGAAAATCTCACCGTGGATACTGAGCATCCGCTGTTCGTGTATCTTCCCTGCGGCGTTGGCGGCGGACCGGGTGGTGTTGCGTTCGGGCTGAAGATGGTGTTCGGCGACGCGGTACATTGCTTCTTTGCGGAGCCGACACACTCCTGCAGTATGATGCTGGGCATGGCTACAGGACTTAACAGCGACATCAGCGTGCAGGATCTTGGCATAGATAACCGAACGATCGCTGACGGGCTTGCCGTGGGTCGTCCCTCAAGCTTTGTGGGAAAGGTGATGGCTCCCTTTGTAAGCGGCTGCTATTCACTGGACGATGGCCGCATGTACCGCCTTTTGGCGCAGTTTTCGGATGCCGAGCATATCGAGCTGGAGCCAAGCGCTTTGGCGGGAATGTATGGGCCCGTGCTTCTGGCAACTGATCCTGTACTTTCACAGTACCCAGCGGCTGCGCATCTCAACAAAGCGGAAATGGCACATAGTACGCAGCTTGTTTGGGCAACTGGCGGGGGTATGGTGCCGCGCAAGGAGATGGCACATTATTACGCAGCAGGCAAGGCACTGCTTTGATCTTCCCAGCTCAACAAGCTTTGCTGTGTCTTTTCACAGAAGATTCGGCACAGCTCTCTGAGAAATGTACTTAGTGAAAACCTAAAAGGAGGATTTTTGAATGGAGACTCCGGTAACCTGTAAGAGCCGCGGCTACACACTCCGCGGTACGCTCCACGTGCCAGATCAGCACGATGCAAAACAACTTCCCTGCGTCGTTCTTTATCATGGCTTTTGTGATGACCGCGATGAGATCAACTTCGTACACATCGAACTCTCGCGGCGCCTGTGCGAAAAAGGTATTGTGAGCGTGCGTTTCGACTTCGCGGGCAGCGGCGAGAGTGACGGGCTGTTTGAGGACGTGACCGTTTCAGGCGAGGTGGCCGACGGGCTGGCCATTCTCGATTTCGCAAAAGGACTTGATTTTGTTGATCCTACGCGCATTGCCATCCATGGGCTTAGTCTTGGCGGATGCGTGGCGTCGATGGTGGCTGGCCTGCGCGACGCCGACGTCTGTGCGCTGAGTTTGTGGTGCCCCGCACCTGACCTTGTGTATAACTTGCGCGACCATAAAACACTTTGCGGGTTGGATGTTTCTGACATAGAGGAAAAAGGCTGTATGGATTGTGAAGGTGTTCGGGTGGGACTTGGCTTTTATCGCGATGCCTGTACGTTGGATCCCTTCGCGGTAGCTGCGGGTTTTTCAAAAAATGTCAATCTCGTGCATGGCGATGAAGATGTCACTGCATCGTGCGAGTGTTCAAAGCATTACAAAGAGCTGTACGGAGATCGCGCGCAGTTGCTGCTGGTACACGGTGCGGAGCACCGATTTAAGTCGTTTGCGTTCCGTGCGGCAAGAATGGAGTCGGCCATGCGGTTCCTCACTAAGGAACTGCTTGGAATAGTTGAGATGTAAGGCTGCAGCCATGTAGCCATACAGAAAGAGGAGTGATCTTATGGAAAAAATGGAAAAAGTCAAAAAACGCCCAACCACTGCATTCGCTGTCATCGGATTTCTTTTGATTATTGCGGTTCTTGTTTTGCTCATCAATCTTGGAGTCAACACCACAGTGTCACTGTTTGTAGCCACAGTTGTGGCCGCTGTGCTGGCGCTTTGTCTGAATATGTCGTGGAACGACATTGAGGAAAAGATCAAAAGCGTCATCGCCGACGGCACGCCTACATTCATCATCGTCATCATGGTAGGCATGCTTGTGGGTGTCTGGATGGCCGGCGGCACTGTGCCAGCTTTGATGTACTACGGCGTCAAGCTGATTTCACCCACGATTCTTGTGCCGCTGGCATTTCTACTTTGCAGCATTACCTCTATCTTCACGGGCACGTCATTCGGCAGCGTAGCTACCATGGGTCTGGCTATGGTGGGTGTTGCAACCACCACCAGTATTCCCGTGCCGCTTGTCATCGGCGCCGTAGTGTGTGGCGCTTGGCTGGGTGATAAAATGTCTCCCATGTCCGACACTACAAACATGGCCTCCGGCGTCAGTAAGGTGCCCTTGTATGACCACATTGGTTCCATGATGTACACAACGCTGCCTGCCGCCCTCATCGCGTTGGTGCTGTTCACCATTGCTGGCCTCACCTACAGCGGTACGTCTATCGACACCGCCAAGGCCGATCTCATCTGCAAGACGCTGGCTGCGAATTTTAACATCAATCCCATTTTGATTCTTCCGGCCATCCTTGTGCTGCTCGTTTCTGTATTCAAACTGCCTGCGCTATTGGGCATGGGCCTTACGGTTGTTGTAAGTACCGTATTTTCGATGCTGTTCCAGCACCTTTCTTTTGTGGAATTGATGAATTATGCCTTCACCGGCTTTAAAATCAAAACCGGTGTCGCCATTGTGGACCCGATGCTAAACCGCGGCGGTGTTACGAGCATGACGGAACTGCTTGTTATCTTCCTGGTTGCCAGTGTACTGGGTGCCATCATTACGGCCAGCGGTATTCTGGATGTTATCGCCAAGAACGTGCTGTTGAAGATCATCAAAAACCGCATCATGCTTATTGTGGTTTCACTCGTCTATTGCTACATTGTCAACTTTCTCACCGCCGGAGGTCAGATTGTCTCCATCATTGTTACTGAACAGACATTCGAAGAAACCTTTGATAGCATGAATATTCACCGCAGAGTACTTTCCCGTACGCTGGAGGACGCCGGAACGCTGAGTGCCCCAATCGTTCCATGGGGTGTTGCCACTTTGTATGTGATGAGCGTTTTGAGCTGTGACACAAGCTACATCAAGTACTGTTGGTTCATTTTTATCGTGCCTGTGTTTTCGATCCTATGCGCTGCTACCGGTATCGGTATGTGGGATAAAGAGGGAAAAAAGCTTTGGGGCAAAAAGGACTGAACTATTTTGGCCAAATCGGATAAATGAAAGAAACCTTCCGTGCAGATTTTCTGCTCGGAAGGTTTTTTGTATCCCGAAAACCACTCGCTAGGCGAACTGGTCAACAGGCTGGTGGATGTTTATGTGCAGTGATATGAGCCGCTCAAAAAGAAGGCGGCGTGATGGCAAAGATGACCTTAACAGTAACGTCGGAATTGTTGTGCCATGCGTGACCAGTGTGGGGCGGAATACGCACGCTGTCGCCGCTCTGCAGCAAAAAACGCTGTCCATCCATTTCCAATTCAACTTCCCCGCCCTCCTGCATGAAGGCGACTTCCTCGCCTTCATGGCTGCGGATGTCGCGGAAAGAACTCATCTGCGGCGGAATGACCATCATGCAGAATTCAATACTGCCTTTGGTGTCGGGTGTCAACAGCTCGTACAATACATCCGGCTCGCTTTTCACGCCGATGGTGCGTCGGTCAGCGGGGTGAACTACTACCTCCTGTGTGCTTTCAGCCTGAAAGAAGGTATAGAGCGGCGTGTCGAGAACTTGCGCTAACGCACGCAGAGTATTGATGGAAGGGTTTACCTGCCCATTTTCGATTTGACTGAGCATAGAAGGGGTGATGCCTGCTTGGGCGGCGGCCTTACGGACGGAAAGTCGCGCCTGCGTGCGAATCACCTGTATTTTTTTGCCCAGATTCAGTTCTTCCACGATGTTTCCTCCCGCATGCCGCAAAGGCGCACAGCGCGGCGCCTAAATATTTATTTATATGATAACATATTTTTAAAAAAAAGAAAAGACATACTACCAAAAACACAGTGGCAAAACTCCGCGCGAAGGTAATTCAAGCTGAGTCGTTTTCGGGTTTCTTACCTTTTTTATTCAACACCGCCTTCAAGATGTTAATCGTTAGGAAAAACGTCATTCTAAATAACAATATCTGAAAATAATCCGTACTGTCTTGCGGAATTGCCGTTTTCTTTTACACCGTTCTGCACGGTTAGCTTGATTGACGCATGGGTGAGGAACTTGTTTTTGCTGTCGTAAAAACATCGATCATAATATAAGTTACTTCGGTCTTTACACCAGTTGCTTTTACATTTACCTTTTTCAGTACGGCCACATTGGCAACTCCCTTGGTGGAAGGGTATGCTTTTATCCTTGTATCCGAAATACCGGTAAGTTTAACGCCGATTTCATAGCTCTTTTTTGGCGACATGATGTGTCAGCGCCAGTGATAAAATGCAAGAAAACGCCGGTCAAAAAATGTAGATTTGCAGCGGAAAGGCATGCAATATGGTACACTCAAATCTGACTGTTAAAAAGCAGGCGGAAAGGGTGTCGAAATGGAAGGAGCAAATTGGATGGATATCCGAAGCGATCGGCAAAAAGGACTGAGCTACACGGAGATCGCACGCAAGTACAACATTGACCCGAGGACGGCCAAGAAATACGCCGAGAGCGAGACGCGGCCGGTATACAGACTGAGCGCGGCGAAGCCATCAAAGCATACGTAAATCAAAGCTGGCAATTCATGCTGCAAAAGTATTCGGTTCAGCCACTGTGCGAAACTGGAAAACCGTTTATAAATTGTATGATATATTGATTTCCTTTTAAATTTTGCATGGGTTCAATACTTGTTATTGAGCAAACTGAGAAACTTGGTAAGATTTTGCACTTCGCAGTTTGTTTATGATATACTATGTGGGTGTAATTCAATTATTTATATAACGAGAAGTGCCAGATAAACAAGAATTTGTAAGAGAGGAAAATTAAAATATGTGTACTGATTTTATAAACTTAACAACAGAAAACCTTGTCAATGAGCATTTATGCTGCATTATCCGCAGTAAAAAGCCCCATCAAGGTATTGATGCAAAGCGACAATGGCTTTCTGACCGACTAAATGAAGGTCATGTCTTTAGAAAGCTAAATGCAAGGGCTACGGTTTTTATTGAATATGCTCCTCTTGAAACTGCTTGGGTTCCCATTACTGGTGACAACTATTATTATCTGTACTGCTTATGGGTTTCTGGTAGTTACAAAGGAAAAGGGTATGGGAAATCGCTGATGGAGTATTGTTTGGCTGATGCCAAAGAAAAGGGTAAATCCGGCATTTGTATGCTCGGAGCAGAAAAACAAAAATCTTGGCTTTCTGACCAATCATTTGCGAAGAAGTTCGGCTTTGAGGTTGTTGATACTANNTTGGCTTTGAGGTTACGGATACGACCGAGAATGGATATGAATTGCTTGCACTTTCTTTTGACGGAACAACACCAAAGTTCGCACAAAATGCTAAAAACCAAAAAATTGAAAGCAAAGAGCTGACAATTTATTATGATATGCAATGCCCCTATGTCTATCAAAACATTGAGATGATAAAACAGTATTGTGAAATGAATGACGTTCCTGTATCTTTCATTCAAGTGGATACGCTGCAAAAAGCAAAGAAATTGCCTTGTGTTTTCAATAACTGGTGTGTGTTTTATAAAGGAAATTTTGAGACAGTGAATTTGTTAGATATTGCCTACTTAAAGAGAATACTTAAAAAATAAAAATACAATTTTGACTTTTCACGTTGATTATTAGGACTATCTATTAAAAAGAAATGCCCTATGAATGTAAAGGTGAAAATATAGTTACAATAGGAAAATATTATAGGTATAAGGCTCGTTAAATTTCAGTTTACCAGTTTGATTTTGAGCATAATCAGAACCAACATCTAAATTGAGCAAATGACACAAATAAAAGCTAGGAATCATGAGTTCCTAGCTTTTTTCTTTGTATTTACACAGCTTGCGCAACTTATTGTACCTTATCGGAAATAAAAGATACATGGATGTACTGGAGGGGAATCCCTCGGTCGGGCTATGCAGCGGAAATCCTGCTCAGTGAAAAGCAGTAGTGGAGATTGCGAAGGAAATCAAGGCTAATCACTTTAATCAGGTATTTTCCGCAGTCGGCTATACAAGGGCAAACGGTGGGGATGAATCCAGCCATATCAATGCCCTCGTATCATTACAGTACAGGCTAACGGTAAGGACGAGGAAGCCGCTATCGTTTCTAACCCTTTCGGGCCGCTTTACGAGGATTGCTTCGATTTGCCGCATATTTTTAAAAAGCGCTGCATGGGTACGGTCAGAAACTTATCCGTGCGGTAAATGACGGAGAGCGCCCAGGGAAATTCCGGGTTCTTTAGGTGGAGCTGACATACACGGCCGGCGTATAGCTTGTCAATCAGGGGCTTGGGCAAAATGCTGACACCCTGATTGTTTGCAACCATCTCCAACAGCAAATCCCATTGGGAGCTTTCAAAAACGATGTTCGGCTTAAAGCCCGCGGCTTTGCAGCGTTCCAGCATTACATCGTAATACATATAATCCGGAGAAACCATTAACAAACGCTCCGCCCCCAGCGCCCCAAAGTCCACGCAGCTTTTGTCGGCAAGCGGATGCTGATTGGGGACGACCAGCACGGCCTCCGAGTGAAAAACGGTTTGGCTGTAAAACTTACTGTCTGAAAACGGTTCGATCACCACGCCCAAGTCGAGCGTTCCGTCATCCACCAGATCCCGGATCGATTTGGAGGTGATCTCCGTAATCTGCAAGTCGGTCTCCGGGTAAGCCTGCCGGAATTGATAAATCAGGGAGGAAAAATAGATGGTTCCGGCAGAAGGGGGTAGACCGAGCGTCAGGGTACCACCCGCGCAGCGCAGCCTCTGCTCCAGCTCCTGCGTCTGCGTGTGATAATAGTCCAGCAGCTTTGTTGCGTATTCATAAAATGCCAAACCGTCCTGCGTAATCAGAAGGTCCTTCGCCCGGCGTCCGATGAATTCCGCCTGAAATTCATTCTCCAGTGCGCGAATGGACTTGCTCAGGGTCGATTGGCTGACAAAAAGCTTCTCGGCCGCTTTTGTAAAACTGCGTTGCTTTACCACTTCCACATAGTAAGCCAGCTGAATCATTGTCATTGGGGATTTCCACCTCAATTTTTATATTCTATTTTCATTATACTTGGAAATCCTTTGATTGCAATCCCAATATGGGGTGCTTTTATATGAAATTGATTCATACGGGTATGAATTTTTTGTATTTTTATTCTAAAAAATCCCGTGCTATGATAATGACAGGAAAATGCTTTGGCCAAAGCAGACGAAATTGAATGAACTGCTTGCGTGCGGCTGTATGCAAGCGAGAGGAGAGGTATTGTGCAAGAGCAAGAGAAAAAAGTATCTTCCGCCAGAGCCATACTGATTGAAACGGTGATGTTTTTTACATACGCGTTTTTCGCCGTGAACTGGGTCGCCGGCAGCACGTTGACGCCGCAGATCATGAAGTATTTCAATCTGCAGTCGTTTGCTTCGGCAACCTTTATTTCCAACGCGATCACCATCGCAAAAATCATCGGTAACTTCATGGCCGCCGGAATTCTTGTCAAGCTGTTGCCAAAAAAGGCGATCGGCTTGGGTTCCGGGTTGATTGTCGCGGGCAGCACGTTGGCTGTGCTGGCGCCGCAGTATTGGATTTTTATTTTAGGTCGCTTCCTTATGGGATTTGGCGGCGCGCTGTATGTGGTCTATTTCAGCCCCGTTGTCATTCACTTTTTTGCCCCTGAAAAGCGCCCGACAGTCAATGCGCTCAATAACGTGGCCTACAATGTCGGAGGAATTATCGCAATGCTGATCGTCGGCCCGGTCATCCGCTGGATGCAGACCTGGCAGTACAGCATGGCGTTTTTCGCGGCAATCAGCGCCGTATTGTTTATCGCATGGCCGGCTTTGGGACAGGACTTTGAACTGAACCGTTCATCCGGCGCGGAGACGGAGAAATATACCATAGGGGATGCGATCAAGGAAAAAGTCAACTGGTTCCTGCCGCTTACTTATTCCGGATTACTTACTTTCTACATTGTGCTGCTCAATATTTTCCCGATTTCCGGCGTAACCGCAATCAATTCTAAAACACTCAGCACCCTGGTGGCGGTCGGCGGCGTAGTCGGCTCCGTGTTGGCGATCATGCTGTCCAAGGTATACTTCAAGCGCCTGCCCGTGATCCGCTGGAGCGGTCTGGCCATGACCCTGTTCGGCGCGCTGATGTTTAACACGAAAAACGGTACGCTTTCGATGATTGCCGCCTTTGCCATCGGCGTGCTGATGTTCCTGCCGATCACCTCCCTTGTAATGATTCCGCAGGAATTGCCGAACATGTCCCCCGCAAAGCTGACGACCATTATGGGTCTGTTCTGGGCGCTGTCCTATGTGATCGAATCGGTTGCGTTCTATCTGATCGGCATTGTGATTGACAAATCCGGGTATTCAGCCGGACTGACCATCGCACTGGTGATGAGCGCGACCTTCTTCCTCGGATCGTTCCTCCTTCCGGAAACAGGACGCACAGCAAAGGAAAAGAAGCAGTAAGTATGGAAAGGAAGTTTTTTTATGAAATCGTTTCAAGAAATATACCGCGAGAAAAAAATGACCGCCGAACAGGCGCTGGAATTAATTCAGGACAACGACTATATGCTTTCCGCCCAAGCGGCCGGGGA
Organism: Ruminococcaceae bacterium UBA2656; assembly: GCA_002359465.1. Taxonomy (GTDB): domain Bacteria; phylum Bacillota; class Clostridia; order Oscillospirales; family Acutalibacteraceae; genus Caproiciproducens. The sequence goes on along the minus strand of DENA01000030.1, from coordinate 31,101 downwards.
GCCCGAGGCGATTCTTGAAAAATTGCAGCACCTTAAGAAAACCGGCGTAAAAAATACGGTTCTGAACACCTGCCTGCCCCTGAAGTATTACGAGGCGTTCAAAGACCCTGAAATGAAGGGGGTTATGGCGCATAACGGCTGGTTTTTCAATGCCGGTCTGCGCGACGCACAGACCAGAAAACTGGTGAGCGACGTGCCCCAAAGCTCTACCTCCATTCTGCGCAAAACCCTTGACCGCATCGCTTATGAAAATCGCCGTCCCGTGGTGCTGACCACCGTATCCTCCATGGATCGGCACGGCTATATGTCCCTGTCCGTCAGCGCGATTTATGAGCGGGACCTGATCAACAAGGGGGCGCTTGCCATCGTGGAGGTGAACCCCAATTTCCCCCGTACCTTCGGTGACACACAGGTTCACATTTCCGAGGTTGCGGCAGTTGTGGAATCCGACCGCCCCATCTTCAAAAGCAAGCTGGCTCCTTATACCGAAACGGATGCGGCAATCGGCAGATATATTGCCTCACTGATTGAGGACGGCTCCACGATTCAGCTGGGGATCGGCAATATTCCGAATGCGGTGGCGACGGAGCTGAAGAGCAAGCACCATTTGGGAATCCACACGGAAATGTTTACGGAAACCATGGTGGATTTGATTGAATGCGGCGCAGTGGACAATTCCCAAAAGGGTCTGCTCAACGGCTACTCGGTNNAGCTCCTTCACAATGGGCAGCCAGAGGCTATACGACTACATCGACAACAATCCTTCTGTGCTATTTAAATCCTGCACCTTTACCAACGACCCCTACACTATCGGGAAAAACAACAAATTTGTTTCGGTGAACGCAACACTGGAGGTTGACCTTACCGGCCAATGCGCTTCGGAAACGGTCGGCCACACCCAGTGGTCCGGCACGGGCGGACAGTCGGAAACCGTGCAGGGCGCGCAGATGTCTCCCGGCGGCAAGTCGATTATCGCCATGCACTCCACCTATACCACCAAGGACGAAAGCGGCAAAGAGGTCCTTCACTCGAAGATTGTGCCATTTTTGAAGGAAGGCTCAGTCGTCACCACGTCCCGCAACGACACGGACTACGTGGTGACGGAATACGGCATTGCCTGGCTGCGCGGGCTAAATGTGAGCCGCCGCGTCGAAGCGCTCATCAACATTGCGCATCCGGACTTTCGCGAGGAGCTGCGCCGCCAAGCCGAAATAAACAGGATTTGGTAAAAAACCATTTTCCCTCACATAGCAACACCTTCTGTTATTGTAGTCGTGAACTGAACCAGTAAAAAAGGACATTGCAAAAGAAGCCCCCAATCGTAGGATAATAAAACTACGATTGGGGGTAATTTTTCTGTCTACTTTCTATTGACCAGTTCCCCATGCGGGTGCTTTTTATTTTGCTTTATCCGATATCTTTTCACCCTGTCCTTCCCCCTGCGGCGGCTGATGCCGCAGCTTTGCTCTCTCCAGACGCTTGTTTACATCTTCACGCAGAAGCGTATACATCACGGCGCAGAGGGGGATGTTGACGAGCATGCCGACAAGGCCGAACGTGTTGCCCCCGATTGTAACGGCGGCAAGCACCCAAAGGGCCGGAAGTCCCACTTTTGACCCCACGACGCGCGGGAAAATAAGATTCCCCTCCAACTGCTGAAGTACAACGAAAAATATGACAAACCAGACAGCCTGAATGGGATTGACAACCAGAATCAGCAAAGCACCGATGCAGGTGCTTAGAAACGCGCCGAAAATCGGAATCAGCGCCATAAACGCCACAATAACGGACACCAGAAGCGCATAGGGAAAACGGAAAATCTGCATACCGATAAAGCAGAGCGAACCGAGGATGCATGCCTCCGTACACTGTCCCGCAATAAAATTTGAGAAGGCGCGGTTTGTAAGGCTGCATATGCGTATGATGACGGCCGCCGGTCTTTGCGGCAGATAGGCACACAAAAGCCGCTTCGACTGGGCGATCAGCTTCTCTTTCTGGGCAAGAATATTGATTGCGAAAACAAGGCCCAGTATCATCGTGATGAGTGCGTGGAACAGGTTCGTGGCCACCGTCACAGTGGAACCCACCAGCGTATTGGCCAGTTTCTGCCCGAACTGGGCGAGCATCTGGCTGATATTTGTCCAGTCGATATTGATACTGTTGACATATTTACTGATTGCCGGGTATTTTTGTTCGGTTTTGATAATGTTTGTCTGTAATTCGCTGAAAAACCCCGGAATATTATTTGTCAGGCTGGTGATTGTGCGGACAAGCTCCGGGATCAGGATCAGCATAATTAAGGCAATAATACCGATCACGATCAGAAATGTAATCAGGATACTGACTGTGCGGCGCATTTTGGGCCAGTTTTTCGTGTATCGGCGGCTGATTGGCGCAAGAAGACGTCCCTCCACCTGCCGCATCAGAACGTTGAGGATAAATGAGATTGCAAGACCGAGCAGGATGGGTTGAAATATACTGCCGATGACATTGGCAAGTTCGGAAAACAGATATAAATTTTTCAGCCCCAGGTAGAATGCAATGCCAAAGGCGATGAGCAACGCAATTTTCTTCATGTTGCTTTTATTAAGTTCCATTTTTTGTTCCTTTCCAGTCTGCTGAACGGCCTGAATAAAAAGTTTATCTTTCACGATGACAGCATTATACCATATTATAAGAGAATAGGAAATATCAGGACGAATATCTGCCCAGCGATGTACGGATGATTCGCCATATTTCATTCTTTTATTCTCAATCATCGTTTTGTATGGTATTATTTAATCAAATGAGAAGACAATCATTTGGTGTGCTGTGAGCTGTCCTGTGGCGGCAGGAAAAATACCATCATAAATAGAAACAGAGGATAAAATTGTGTTGTTGTTATCTGCGGAAAAAATTAATAAGAGCTACAGTGAAAAGATATTGCTTAAAGATGCCGTATTGGAAATTCAGGAGGGGGATAAGATCGNNCGGACAGCGGCACCGTGACGAAAGCCAGGGGCGTGCGCGTGGGATATCTTCCTCAAAATCCGGTGTTTGCGGAGGGTATCACGGTGCTGGAGCAGGTCAAACACGGGATTGCGCTGCAGCAGCGGGAATCGAAGGAATATGAATGTAAGGCAATTCTGACCCGGCTTGGCATTGCCGATTTTGACGAGCCGGTCAGCCGTCTTTCCGGCGGCCAGAAAAAGCGCGTGTCGCTGGCCAGCGCACTGGTGACCCCCGTGGAAGTGCTTGTGCTGGACGAGCCTACCAACCATCTGGACAACGATATGGTGGACTGGCTGGAAAGCTACCTTTCCCGCTACACGGGCGCTATGCTCATGGTGACGCATGACCGCTATTTTCTTGACCGCGTTACCAACAGAATTGTTGAACTGCAGGATGGAAGCTTGTACAGCTATCAGGCGAATTATACGAAATATCTGGAGCTGAAAGCAGAGCGGGAAGATATGGCGGCCGCCAGTGAGCGTAAACGACAGAGCCTGCTACGTAAAGAACTGGAATGGATTCGGCGGGGGG
>DENA01000030.1:0-27509 GCA_002359465.1 Ruminococcaceae bacterium UBA2656 | reverse complement strand
CAAACGGCTGCGGCAAATCAACGCTGCTAAAAATAATGATCGGCACAGTCGCACCTGACAGCGGCACGGTTACCGTTGGGGAGACCGTGCGCATCGGCTATTTTTCGCAGGAATGTGAGGAAATGGACACCGGCCTGCGTGCAATTGATTATATCTGGGATATTTCCCCGGAGGCCATTACTCCGGACGGTACACTGACCGCTGCGCAGATGATGGAAAAATTTCTTTTTACAGCCGACCTGCAGTATTCCCTGATCGGCAGACTGTCGGGCGGGGAGCGCCGCAGGCTTTATCTGCTCGGCGTACTGATGCAGGCGCCGAATGTGCTGCTTTTTGACGAGCCGACAAACGACCTTGATATTCAGACGCTTACGATTTTGGAGGACTATCTCCGAAGCTTTTCAGGCGCCGTCATTGTCGTTTCCCATGACCGCTATTTCCTTGACAAGGTTGCGGAACACATTTTTGCGTTTGAACGCGGCGGGGAGATTCACGATTATGCCGGCGGCTATTCGGACTACCTGACCTTTCAGAAACCCGAACAGGAGGACGCCCCGAAGGCAAAGGAGAACAGGCCGAAAACCGCTTGCCGTCAAAAGTCGGACAAGCTGAAATTCACCTTTAAGGAGCAGCGGGAATACGGTGAAATCGACGCCGTGATTGCCGGGCTGGAGGAAAAGATCGCCGGAAAGGAACGCGAAATAGCAAAAGAAGCGAGCAACTACGTTCTTTTATCTGAACTGATTGCGGAAAAGGAAGCGCTTGAAGCGGAGCTTGACGCCCAGACGGAGCGCTGGGTATACCTGAACGATCTTGCCGACCGGATTGCACAGCAGAACAGCGGTGAGTCGTCCTGAACAAAAAAAGGACAGCCGTCTGACGGCTGTCCTCAAATGTATTTTTAAGCGATTTCAGCAGATTCTCGGCAGCCCTTCCCCGTACAGGACGGTGACAATCCGCGTTCCCCCAATGGGGGTGTGGAGCAGTACCGTGCCGGGTTCTCCGGAAACGACCTTCCCGATGATCGCCGCGTCTTTCCCATACCGGCTGTTTCTCATGCATGCAAGCGCCTTTTGCGCGTCTTGTGCCGCTACGACGGCTGTCATTTTTCCCTCGTTGCCCATATAAAGAGGGTCAAGACCCAGTATCTCGCAAAACCCGTGAACCTGCGCGGAAACGGGAATCGTTTCTTCCTCAAGCTCCATGCAGCACCCGGACGCGGCGGCGAACTCATTCAGCACCGTACCCAATCCGCCCCTTGTAACGTCACGCATGGCTTTTACCTTTACGCCGCTTTTTACCAATGCGCCCGCCATTTCGTTCAGCGGGGCGCAGTCGCTGCGGATGGTATTCTGAATATGCATCCGCTCGCTCAGAATCGCCGCGTGGTGGTCTCCCAGATTGCCGGAGAGCAGTACAACGTCGCCTGCTTCACAGGAAGAAGCGCTGAGCGAAACATTGGACGGTACAAAGCCGACGCCGGCGGTGTTGATGTAAATGCCCCCCTTGCCCTCCACGACCTTGGTGTCGCCTGCTACAATACTGACTCCGGCTTCTTTGGCTGTTTCCGCCATAGAGGCCGCTATTTTTTTCAGGTCGTCCGTATCGGCGCCCTCTTCCAGAATGAAGCCGCAGGTGAGGTAGCGGGGCGTCGCTCCGCTCATCAGCAGGTCGTTTACCGTTCCGCACACGGAAAGCCGGCCGATATCTCCGCCGGGGAAAAACAAAGGCGTTACAACAAAACTGTCCGTAGTCAAGGCGATTTTCTCCGCGCCTGGTACGACGGCGGAGTCCTCCATCTTGGATAAGACCGGATTGCGGAAGCTCTTTTCAAAGATATCTTCGATCAATTCGGCAGTGGCTTTTCCGCCGCTGCCGTGCGCTATTGTTATTTTCATTATCGTTTCCTCATGTTGATAAAATAATTGTAACAGCTTCCCTCCATGGACACCATGCAGGCACCCTGCGGCGTCTGCGGCGTGCAGCCGGAGCCGAACAGCGGACACTCGTTCGGTGAGATAGCGCCGGTCAGGACCTGCGCGCAGCGGCAGTGGGCATTTGCGCCGCGGTCGGTGTTCAAATTGTCGCTGCCCGCGTCAAAGCGGGCATATTCCTCCCGCAGCAGCAGGCCGGAGCCGGGAATCGCTCCCATGCCGCGCCACGCTGCGTCGCATGGGGCGAAATAGCTCCGCACCGTGTTTTGAGCGATTTCATTGCCGCGCCGCGTTACCGCGGAGGGATACAGATTCATCACACCGGCCTTGCCGCGCCGTTTGACCAGCGCGTAAATCGCCGCCAGTATCTGCGGCCCTTCAAAACCGGCGACCGCGAACGGAATGCCGTATTTTTCAGATAAAGGCTCAAAAATATCGCTGCCGGTAATTACGCTGACGTGGCCGGGCGCAATAAATCCGTCCACGCCGCCCTGATTTTTGCAGATCCAGTCGATTACCGGCGGCATGGTTTTCAGCGAAGTCAGGATTTTCACGTTGGAAATCCCGGCGGCAGCCGCTTCCTTCAGAAGCATGGTGTAGACCGGCGCCGTGGTTTCAAATCCGACCGCCGCGAAAATATAAGTTCGTGCCGGGTCGGCTGCCGCCAGCTTCAGTGTGTCAAGCGGGGAATACACCATCTCTATATGACCGCCGGCGGCTTTCGCGTCGTTCAGGCTTTGGCGGCTGCCCGTCACACGCAGCATGTCGCCGAACGTGACGACAACGTTTTCCGGTTTCATGCAAAGCTCAACAAGCCGGTCAATGTAGGCGGTGACCGTTACGCAGACCGGGCATCCGGGCCCTGAAATCAGCCGGATGGCGGGGGAGAGCATCCCGGCGATCCCGCAGCGGGAAATCTGTGCCGTATGCGTTCCGCAGACCTCCATCAGCCGGACGGGCGGCCCGTCATAAGTTTTTAAATAAGACTGAATATCCGTCATAGCTCTTCGATTTCCTTTAAAAGCTCCTCCAGCGCATTGCGGTCTTCTTCCGTAAGTACCTGCAGGATACATCCGGCGTGTACCAGCACGCTGTCACCCGGCTTAACTTTTACCAGGCCGGCTTCCGCTTCCAGAGTGTTTCCGCTGAAATCCACCGTCGCTTTTGTGCCGTTTAATTTTATGACCCTGCCGGGCAGTGCAACACACATGGCAATCTCCTTTTTATACGCGGATTTCTGTAAAGCCACCCATGCTTTATCCGCATGAAAGCACGGAGGTATCATTTCAGAAGATTACAGGGAACTGTCTGTCTGCGCGCAAAGCCACGCCTGTCCCAGACAGATTCCGCCGTCATTGGACGGTACGGAGGAATTCAGAAATACTTTAAAACCGTCCGATGTTAATCTGTCGAAGCAATCCTGCAGCAAAATAAGGTTTGCAAATACGCCCCCGCTTAAAGCGACGCGGTTTTCACCGCTCTCTTCACGGATTTTCCGGCAGACCGTAAGCACCGTCTCAGCCAGCGCCCGATGAAATCCAAGCGCAATGCAGCCTTTGTCCTTACCGCTCTGAACGGCCTGCAAAAGCTGGCGGATAAAATCGGCCTGGTCGGCTTCCCATTCGCCGTCCGGATTCTGATTGAGGAAAAAACGGAAAGGAATCGGCTCTTTTCCCGCGCTTTTCGCCGCCGCGGCAGCGTTTTCCAGTGCGATGGCGCATTCGCCCTCATAGGAATTCTCTTCCCTAATACCCAGCAGGGCGCTCACCGCGTCGAACAGTCTGCCCATGCTGGAGCTTTTCTGCGTATTAACCCGATGCTTCAGGGCAGCTTCCACAAACGGGAAACGCTCGCTTCCCGTTTCCTCGCCCGCGGCGAAGCGGTAACAGTCGGCGGTCAGCACGGCGTTTTTTGCCGCCGCGTCCCCTCCGCAGAGTAAAACGCGGCTGAGATGCGCGCGCCGCTCAAAATCCGCACCCCTGCAAAGCAGAAATTCGCCGCCCCAGACGGTTCCATCCGTGCCGTAACCGGTGCCGTCCAAAATCACGCCGATACAGCCGTCCAGACGGTGCTCCGCCATGACGGAGGCCGCGTGCGCGTGGTGATGCTGGACTGGAAGCGGGCGGCCCAGACCGAACTCTTTCGCAAGCCTTTGCGCGAGCGCGGAGGACTGGTAGCCGGGGTGCAGGTCGCAGGCAATCCGCCGCGGCGAAATCCGCAGCAGCTGTTCCATATGCTTCAGGCCGTGTTGATAATTTTCATATACCCGGTAATTTTCCAGATCGCCGAAGTACTGGCTCAAATAGGCGCGGTCGCCGCTGAGCAGGCAAAAACTGCTTTTCAGGTCGCCGCCCATGGCAAGAACCGGCTGGTCTGCGCCTTGCTCCAGTATAACGGGAAGGGGAACATAGCCCCTGCTCCGGCGGATAACCTGTGGCACCGAGCAGGCGACCCGCCCGACGGAATCGTCCAGCGGGGTTACAATCCTGCGGGTGTTGTACAGCACTCCGGAAAGATAGGGAACATTCAATTGTATGATGTCATCGTCTTTAAAAATAATCGGTTCAGAGGTAAAGTTTCCGCTTGTCACAATCAAAGGGCCGCAGGCATCCGTCAGAAGCTGATGCAGCCCGGTACAGGGAAGAAACGCACCGAGAAAACGGCTTTCTCCACAAACTGCCGAACAAAACCCGGTTGACTTTTTGTTCAGCAGTACAATGGGGCGAGCCGTAGACGACAACATATTTTCTTCATCCGCATTCACATCGCACATTTCGCGGATACTTCCCATATTGGGAAACATGACGGCAAAAGGCTTTTTTCCCCTTCCCTTCAACAGCCGAAGACGCTCCACCGCAACTTCATCCGTGGGGATGCAGACAAACTGATATCCACCCACGCCTTTTACGGCAAGGACGGCCCCTCCTTTCAGCAGGGCGATTGCCCGCTCAAGAGCGTCCTGCTTTTCAAATTCGGTTCCTCCGGACAGCAGAATCAGCTGCGGACCGCAGCTGTGACAGGAAACGGTTTGCGCGTGGCATCTGCGCCCGGCTTTGTATTCCTGCGCGCAGTCGGGGCACATGGCAAAATCTTTCATGGTTGTGGTTTCACGGTCGTAGGGGAGGGTGTTCATAATGCTGAACCGCGGCCCGCAGGAAGCGCAGCTGATAAACGGATATCCCCGGCGCCTGTTCTCCGGCGCGTACAGCTCTTTTCTGCATTCATCACACATCGGCAGATCCGGAGGAATCATCGGGGTTTCTTCCCTGTCCTGCGCGGCTTTGTCGCTTTTCAAAATGACAAAGCCGTCAAACGGCTGTTCCGCCGCCGGTGCGGTGCTGATTTTCACCACCTGCGCGCCGTCCGGCCCGCTTGTATGAAGGCAGTGCAGGAACTCCTCCACACGCTGCCGTTCACCGGAGACGGCGATTTCGACAATACCGCCGCTGTTGCGCACCGTACCCGCAATTTCAAGCCGGCGCGCCAGACCGGCGACAAACGGGCGGTAGCCTACACCCTGTACAATTCCGTAAACGGTAATGAAAACGGTCATTTCATTTCAATGCTTTCTATTTTCACTTCTCTGCCTGTTTCGCTCGGCTCTCCCTGAGTGCCGCATTTTGGGCAGGCAAAATCAAAACGCTTGCGTTCAAACAGTTCGTTGCATTTGGGGCAGCGCAGCTTGGATTTTATCGGGTGGATCTCCATTTCAGCGCCCTCGCAGACGGTGCCCTTGGATAAATCTTCAAAATACATTTGGATGCTTTCTCCCGAGTATCCGGAATCTTCACCCACTGCAATATTAATTTTAGTTACCTTGTTTTTACCTGATTTTTCTGCCTTTTCGGAGGCTTCCTTCAGAAAATCGGCAGCCTTGTGATAATCATGCATTACAGCTTTTCCTCCTGTTTATTCTATGTTCCGTTATTTTATGATGCGTTCTGGTTTTCCTCTTGGGTCTGGCAGACGGTATCCACCGTCTTCTTCCCCGCGGGCTGTGTATAGCTCTGATGCATGGAAAGGCAGTTCTTGGGGCAACTCTCCACACAGTAGCCGCATTGAATGCAGCTGAACCGCCGGATGGACCAGCTTTTTTCCGCACGGTTGACCGTGATGGCGCCGGTCGGGCACTTTTTGGAACAGAGGCCGCAGAAGACGCAGGTGTCAATGTCGTTTTCGATATGGCCCCTTGTGCGCTGCGGATAAACCCTTTCCTGCTGCGGGTAAGGGCGGGTGGCCGGTTTGGAAAATAAATTGCGAAGCTCGGTTTTTGCAAAAGTCAGTAATTTCATTATTTTGTCACCTCTCGGTACAGCTGATGCACGGGTCGATTGTCAGAATTAAAATCGGTACGTCGGCAAGCTGACAGCCTTTCAGAGTCTCCAGCATGCCCGGCAGATTGGCAAAGGTAGGGGTGCGCACACGCATGCGGTCCAGAAACTTCGTTCCGTTTGCCTTTACGTAGTAAACTGCCTCGCCGCGCGGCTGCTCCACGCGCATGAAATATTCTCCGTCGGGAAAGCCCTTGACCGGCACGGCAACTTCGCCGGTCGGGATTTTAGCCGCCGCCTGACGGATGATGTCGATCGACTGGAAAATTTCTCGGATGCGCACGTCGGTGCGCGCGTAGCAGTCGCCGACATCGCTGGTAATCGGTTCAAACTCAAGATCGGGGTAAGCGGCGTAGCCAAGCTTGCGCGTGTCGTAGCTGATACCGCTGGAACGCATAAACGGACCAACGGCGCCAAGGTCGAACGCCTGCTGTCTGGTCAGAAACCCAACTCCCTGCAGACGGCTGTTGACGGCCGTGTTGTTCAGAAAGGTTTTTACCAACTCTTTCAGATCCCGTTCCATATCCGCGAAAATGCCAAGAAATTCGCGAATCATATCGTTATCCATATCCTTGCGCTGGCCGCCGATTTTATTCACCGAAAAAATAACGCGGCCGCCGGTGGAATATTCAAACATATCCAGTACCTTTTCGCGCATTCTCCATGTTTCCATGAACAGGCTTTCAAAGCCGAACGCGTCGGCAAGCAGGCCAAGCCATAAAAGATGGCTGTGAATCCGCGACATTTCACACCAGATCGTTCTCAGGTATTTGGCGCGGGGAGGAATTTCCGCTCCCATAATATGCTCCACCGCTTCACAGTAGCCCATGCCGTGCATAAAGCTGCAAATTCCGCAGATTCGCTCCGCAACGTAAACATATTCATTAAAATCTTTTTTTTCTACCAATTTTTCAAGGCCCCTGTGCACAAAACCGATGGAGGGAATCGCCTCTACCACCTTTTCGTCTTCCAGCACCAAATCCAGATGAATCGGTTCCGGAAGTACCGGATGCTGGGGACCGAACGGTACAATGCTGCGTTTGGACATCTGGTATCACTCCTACATTTATTTAAAAGGCGTTTTCTTCTCGGTGCGGTAAAGGGTGCCCTGATAGTCAAGGGAAATCATTTTGATCGGTACGCCGAAAAGATCGTGAATTTCGTTTTCATACAAAAAGGATGCCGGGTAAATGTGGCTGATGCTCGGAATTTCGGTATCCTCGCCGATTTGGAAGCGCAGGCCATACAGGTCGAAGTCCTTGCCGAACGAATACGTAAGCTCATAGCCGTCTTTTATTCTTGTGGAACAGATCTGCACCAGGCGGCAGCTGCTGCCTTTCATTTTTAAAACTTCTTCCAGCAAAGATTCATGGGAGATGGGAATAATAATATTTTCCGGCATGATTAAGCCTCCTTGTGCAGCGCGGCGGCGCTGATTTGCTTGCGCTCGCGTTTTTCATCCAGAAGCGCGATTGCTTTAACCACGCCGTCGATAATCGCTTCCGGCCTTGCGGCGCATCCGGGGACGTAGATGTCCACCGGGATTACCTTGTCCACGCCGCCCAGAATGTTGTAGCAGTCCTTGAAAATGCCGCCGTCGCAGGCGCAGATGCCGACCGCGACAACAACCTTGTTTTCCGGCATTTGGGAATAAATCTGTTTTACCACCATTTCGTTCTGACGGTTAATGCCGCCGGTGATCAGAAAAATATCGGCATGTTTCGGGTTGCCGGTATTGACAACGCCAAAGCGTTCAACGTCGTAAACGGGGGTCAGGCAGGCCAGCACTTCAATGTCGCAGCCGTTGCAGCTGGAACCGTCGTAATGCAGGAGCCATGGAGATTTTGATATTTTTATCATGCGCTAAAGCACCTTCCTTATTGAATAAGCGTCAGTATCAGCAGGTTAATGCCACCGGCGATCAGGGTCACCAGCCAGGTTGAACTGAGCATTTTATCCCATTTTACACGGGGAAAAATATTGTCGGCCAGAATTTCAAGGAAGTAGGAGACGATGCAGACAAGCACCGCAGCCAGGATGCTCCACCACTGAAGGTTGATAATGAAAAGACCCACAAAACCCAGCAGAAGCACATCTTCATACCAGCCCGCCAGCTCGACCAGCGCCAGAATATTTCCGGACAGCTCCGTTGTAAGGCCTTTTACCATTTCCTGATGGGCATGGTGAGAGGTGCTGATGTCAAACGGCGATTTGCGCAGCTTAATGGCGAGAATGTAAAGGAACCCGAAGAACATTCCCGGAAGCACCGCAATGGCGGAAGTGCCGCTGTGCACAATGTCGATGACATTAAAGCTGCCGGTCGCAATATAAAACCCGATAGCCGCAAGAAGCATCATCGGCTCATAGGCCATCATCTGCATCAGTTCCCTTTGCGCGCCCATTGCGCTGTAAGGGGAATTGGCGGAAGACGCCGACATGATTAAAAACACCTCTGCCAGCGTAAGCGCAAAGAATACGAGCAGAAGGTCTCCGCCCGCAAAGAAAATGCATCCGGTAAAAACAACAAAGACAAAGAATCCGCCGACCAGAAAATCCTGTACGCCGTTGACGACGACCGATTGCTTTGAAAAAAGCTTGAATAAATCGTAAAAGGGCTGAAGAAGCGGCGGCCCCTGGCGGCCTTGAAGCCGCGCGCTGACTTTACGGTCGAACCCCGAAAGCAGCCCGCCGATAAACGGCGCGAAAATTATAAACAGTACAATTTTTACTAAAGTCTGCATATTAAATCATACCCCCAATTGCAACAATCATCAGGATGATTAAGTCCGCCGTAGCGAGAACCAGGGACGGCTTTAATATTTTCTTTTCCCCAAACAGATCTTCCATGTACCAGTTTGCAAGGTACATGGATTTTTCCTGACCGAAGGAGTCTGTAAAGTGGCGGTCGTCACCGGCATTGGCGCCGCCCATATAGGATATCACAATCTTGTTTTTCTTGCCGAAGGTGAGCAGGCGAACCATCACGGGCAGGATCAGAATGGTGCAGAGCATCAGGAACATAATTTTAAGATCACTGCTGCTGATGAGCGTCGTAATGGTTTCATGGAACATCTTTATCAGGAACGGCTGTACCAGATAGGTGGACAGCAGCGGGAAAGACACGCACAGGATGATGACCAGAGCCGCCAGCGTATAAATGGAAAACCAGTCGCTTTTTTCCAGTTTGTCGGGCAGCCGCTCGGAGCGGTGGATGACCGCGACCAGCTTGCCAAGCCATTTTCCCCAGTAAAACAGGGTGCTGGCGCTTCCGAATATCAGGAAAATAACCAGCCAGATGCTTTTGGAATCCACAAACGCCTTGAGCGCCGCCCATTTTGAAATCAGCATGCCGAAAGGCGCCAGAAACATGCCGGAAATCCCTACGATCATGACGAAAGCAAGCTTGGGAAGCTTGACGATCAGGCCGTGCATATCTTCAATGTTGCGGCTGCCCGTGCTGTTTTCCACCGCGCCCACTGAAAGGAACATCAGTGATTTTGAAACCGCGTGGAACACCAGGAGCAGGATGCCCGCCCAAACGGCCTCGTGCAGACCCACGCCCGCGCACGCGGTAATCAGGCCCAGATTGGATATGGTGGAATACGCAAGGACTTTCTTGCCGTCGCTTTGCGAAATGGCAAGCAGCGAAGCCGCAAAAAACGTAAAGCCGCCGATTGTCGTAACCATAATTCCCGCCAGATTCCCGCTGAGCGCGGGGGAAAGACGGATTAACAGATACACGCCGGCCTTGACCATCGTTGCCGAATGCAGCAGCGCCGAGGTAGGCGTGGGCGCAACCATCGCACCCAGCAGCCATCCGGAAAACGGCATCTGCGCACTTTTGGTCAAAGCCGCAAAAGCAAGCAGAACCACCGGAATGATCGCAATTTGTTTTCCCGTGCCCAAAGCGACCAGATCCTGAATATTGGCAATATCCAATACGATGGAAGAGTACAGAATGGCACACGCAAAGCCGAGGCCGCCCAGAAGGTTCATCCAGAGCGCCCTGAAAGAGTTGCGGATCGCCTCCTCCGTCTGATTATAGCCAATCAGCAGGAAGGAGCAGATACTGGTGATCTCCCAGAAGAAATAGATCCAGGTAAGATTGCTCGAAAACACCAGTCCGAACATGGCGCCTAAAAACACGAAGAGCATCGCAAAGAAAAAGGACGACCGATCCTTGTATTCCGGATGGTGCAAAACGTATTCCTTCATGTATCCGACCGCGTAAACACAGATCAGGCAACCCACCACGCCGATCACCATGCACATAATAATGGTCAGATTATCCACGGCAATATGATCCCTGCCTTCCACAGCCCGGCCGGAAAGCTCCATCCAGGCGATGGGAACGGTCTGTGCCGCTGAAAGCAGGGCGACATAGTATTTTTTATACCGAAAGGCATAATAAAACACTAGGCCCATCAGGCCGAACTCGGCCAGAAGAAAGATTTTGTCGAGCAGCTGGGTATCCACAAGATAGGATTGATCTTTCCCGCTGCACAGAGCGCTTACGGAAAAAGCCGTTACCACCGCAACGATGAAAATACAGCTTGCAAATACGAAGCGGTCTCGCAGTTTTCCGGGTTTGATCATTGATAGAATCAGAGCTGCAACAAAAGGGAAAATCATTAGAGTAACTGTCATTCCTAAACCACCATTTCTCCACATCAACTTTTCTGTCGGCTACACCATATCCACAACACTTTTCCCCAAAACAATGAATAAATGTTGTTTTTGCAACAGAAACAGTTATAATAATAATCAAAATTTTACAGATGTGCAAGGTCAATATTTACCCTTTTTAACAGGATTTTGAAATGGATTTTATCTATAATTTTTTAGATATAAATTTCTTTATACAGCAAAATTGGGTTTTGTGACGATTAGGTTAACAGAGGAATTATCCTTCCCATCAGGCCATCCTATTTTAGGGATGACCGCTGAATTTTCCGGTTGCCGTCATTGAAATTTCGGCATATGAACTCATGAAGAAAGCGGCTCGCCGAACCGTTTTAACATTCGGCAGGCCGCTGCGGCATCTCCGGAAAGCTCGGATGAAATTTGAACAGCGCATATTCCCCGGTGATGGGGTTCCGGTTCTGATAATCCGCATAAGCCAGACAGTGCTCGGAATACAGCAGGGCATAGCCCCTCCTGATTCCTTTGGCGGGCCGGTTCGCACTGCTGCCCTCCAGCTCGCGGATGGCTTTGCCCAGTGCGGTGTCCCGAACGCGCAGGACGGGCGGAAGTTTGCCGGAAGAATTGGTTGACAGACGGTCGCAGACCATCCTGTCGCGCAGGACATCCGGATGAATACCGCCTTGTCTGCTGAAAAAGCCAAATGCCAGGGCGGTGTAATCGTCCAGCGAAATCCGGTCCGTCCCTTTCTCAGCGGCAAAATGGCCGAACCGGCTGAACAATTCAAATGGGGTCATAGCACCCTTTTCCAATAAATACGCCAGAGTCCTGCGGAAACGGCCGCTGTTGGAAAGGCGCTCCAGAGCGTCCTCCGTATGATGCAGCAGGGAAAGCTCTTCGCGGGACAGCCATGGGGTCTCCGTTACTTCATACGGCGGCTGTTCATCATAGCTGCAGGGAAAGGCTTCGGGATTTTCCCGCATAGGTGCGCCGTAAAGCAATTTTAAAAAACCAAGCTGCAGCATGTTTGGCCCGAGAGAATATGCGGTGTTAAAGCTTTCGGCAAAGCTGTCAAGATCTTCATAGGGCAGCCCCGCAATCAAATCGATGTGAACGTGCATATTTGCATTGGCTGCGATGCGCCGGATATTCTTTTTCAAACGCGGCACGTCGGTTTTTCGGTTGATGGCGGCAAGTGTTTTCGCATTGAAGCTTTGCAGCCCGATTTCTAGCTGAATCGCGCCGACTGGTGCTTCTGCAAGGACATCCAGCGTTTCTTCGTCAAGAATATCGCCCGCGATTTCAAAATGGAAGCAGACTCCGTCCGGAATGGTGTTTCCGTAGCTTTGAATAATAAAACGGAAAAGCTCGATTGCCCGCCTGCGGTTGGCATTAAAAGTACGGTCCACCAGCTTTACCGTCTGTGCGCCGCTGTTTGCCAGCAGCAGCAAATCTTTTTTCGCCCTCTCCAAATCAAAGAAGCGCGCGCCGCCGCACCGCCCGGAAAGGCAGAATGCACAGGAGTACGGGCAGCCGCGGCTGGTTTCCAAATATGCAATGCGCCCCTTTAACGAGTCCAGATAGGTTCTTGTGTAAGGGGAGGGAGGGTCGTTTTCCGGGGTATAGGGCGGTACGGTCACCGCCTGCCCGTCCCTCCGGAAACAGACGCCGGGAATGTTTTCCGCCCTTTCTCCGCGGCTGACTGCGTTCAGCAGGAGGGCGAAAGGCTTTTCCCCTTCACCGGAAATGACGTACTGCACCAGCGGCTCTGCGCGCAGCAGTTTTTCTGCGCAATAACTTACCTCCGGCCCGCCAAAGATGATGATGGCGTTCGGCAGCCGGCTCTTCACCAGCCGCACCAGCTGTTTTGTGGCAGAAATATTCCAGATATAGCAGCAAAAACCGATTACCTGCGGGTTCCGTGCAATAATGCGCTGTGCGACGTCTTCGATCCGCTCATTGATGGTACCCTCTACCACTTCCGCGGTGATTCCGGGGTCGCAGTGAGCGTCCACTCCTGCCGACAGGCACCATGGTGCGAGGGAAGAATGAATATATTTGGAATTTAAAACGCAGATGACTGCGGTTAATGTAGTTTTCATGATCAATGCCCCTCTGTCCCGCCCATCCTGTTTTATCCGGCGGATATATCTATTATACCATAAATTTCGTTTTGCCGTCAGGACATCGTTGGGGCTGCGTATCGGCCCGGGCGAGGAAAAAGGCTTTGCGGATGCAAGTTCGCAAAGCCTTTTCATTATATATTATATATCATGTTTTGTATTGCGGTCGGATGATTAGAATTCTGCTTTCCACAGGCCGTGCAGATTGCAGTACTCATAAACTGTGCCGGATGCAACCTCATTGAATTCCGCCTTGGGCTCCATGCCCGGTTTCAGGTAGACAATTTCTACCTTGTCTTCGGTTGCGAGGGCGATCCACTCAATGTGGTGTTCGGGAAGCATCGGATGCAGAACCGAACCGACGGATACCTTTAGCTTGCCGCCTTCCCTAGTGATGACCGGAACATGTTTTTCCTGTGCGGCGTCTGTGGAGTTTGCCTCCAGTTTCGTCATTTCCTGACCGCAGCAGGTGAGCGTTCCGCCGCCTTTTTTAATCAGCGCCACCATATTCCCACATAATTCACAGCGATAAAAATCAACATTTGACATTTTGCATTTCTCCTTTATTTTATATTATAATTTATAATAAAGCAATTTTAGATCAGTAGAGTTTTTGCTGTCTCCCCGCCATCTTTTAATATTGGACGCTTTATTCAAAAGCCACGACGGCTTTTCTTTGCTTGATGCGGGGCAATACTGTCTCCAAAACACGAAAACGGTGATTCAGATCCTTTTGTTCCAGATAGGCGGCCGCCAGATCCTGCCCGATTACCAAATCCATATATCTGGGTTCGGAGCAGACGAGAACCGCTTTTTCGGTACCCAGCACCGGTGTGCTGAAAACATTGCCCTTCAGCAGCTTGCTGATCCGTTCAATTTCCAACAAGCCGGTTCCCGGCTGTATCCGCTGCAGCTTCATGTAAAGATCCGGGCTGACAGTCAGTGCGTAAGTGCCGTAAATACCGTTTATTGTAAACCATTCCAGACCGGCGACAATGTCGGAAAATGCATTTTCATCGGCGGACCAGTCTGTTTTCTTAATCCTGTGAATTCCGGATGCTGTCAGCAGGCCATCATAACCGTTCGCTTCATTGCCGAAAAAGATGAGATGGTCCTCTTTCCTCGCACAGGCTTCGGCGGAATAAGCCGCGTTGGAAAGATCTGCCGGATAGCCTGATTTACTGTCGCTTTCCAAATCTTTCGCCAACAGGGTGAAGTCGTCGTATACGGTTGGAATTTCAACGTATTTTCTGCCCTTAGTGGTAATGAGGCCGTCTGCGGCCGCTTCGTCAACCGAATTGGATTCGTCGATCCGAATGCTTTCTGCTCCGATTCCCAGCGGGCCGTAAATATGCAGGAATTTTCTTCCTGTTAAGGCGCCTCGTGCCGCGCTGATGACTTCAGAATCTATTTTATCCCATAAACCTTGGGATATTGGTGAATTTTCTCTTGATAAGTAACTCATGAATGAAAACCTCCTGTCATTGATATGTTACTGGTTCAGCAGTCCGCCCACGGTCGTTTTCCCGTCCGTAGCGGCGGTCTGTTCGGCGGGAGGACTGATCAGCCCCAATCCATCAAGCATTTCCTTTACTTCCGCTTCGCCGGAAGCGAACCATTCGGCTTCTTTCGGATCCAATGCCCGGAGCAGAGTCATCAACTCCCCGACATGCGCTTTTTCCTCATCCCGTATGTCGCCGATTACCTCTTTGGCCATCACATCGTCCGTAGCCTGCACATGTGCGTCATAAAGGTAAATTGCCTCCAGTTCGCCGGCAATATCAAGCCGGATTGCCTGAACAAGTTCTTCCTTTGTCATTTTTCGTTCAACATTACCCTGAAACGGGTTTGCAAAAGCTGGCATCTGTTTGACCTCCTAATTATTTAATAATAATAACTGTTATTGTTTTGCTGTTTATAATATACACCTATTTTTTTCATAATGCAAGTACCTGAAGCAAAAAAATTATAATTATTTACAGTTTCTTCCGGTCATTGTATAATATCATTAAAAAATAATCCTGTTTTGCCGGAAAAGCTTAACGGGAATGACGGAAGGGCAATAGGATGGGGATCTCCAATATCGATAAAATTCCGAATAAATATATTGATGATCCTGATTTTCAGACTCCGCTGAAAACAATCTTGATAGGAGATGCGATTGGTTGCGATAAATTTTATGTGAATATGGATTTTGTAAAACCGGGAGGAAAAAGCACGAAGTACCATTTTCACTCACAGCAGGAGGAATTCTTTATGATTATGAGCGGCAGCGGGCTGCTGCGGATGAACGGGGAAGAAGTCCAGATTGGGAAAGGCGATGTGATCTCAAAGCCCGCGGGAAAAGAAATCGCCCATCAGTTTATCAATAACGGTTCTGAGATCTTGCAGATTCTGGACGTGGGCACCCGCGAAGCGAACGACATTGTTACCTATCCGGATGAAAATGTGCTGCTGGTCAAAAACAGAAAGCTGGTTTTTAATCTGAATGACCACATTGAAAACTGGTCGTCCGGCCCCGTTTAGGCACAGAGTGTATTCATTTGGAATAGCGGAACTCATTTTAAGCACTTTGCTTTCGGGCAGTAAGAATCTTTTAATTTATAATAAAGGATATGCTTTTGTATGCAATATTATATAGTAGATGCTTTCACCAGCGAACACTTTAAGGGTAATCCGGCAGGAATTTGTCTTCTTAATGAATGGTTAGAAGATGAAACCATGCAAAACATCGCGTTTGAAAACAATCTTGCTGAAACGGCTTTTTTAATGAAGGAAGGCGATGGCTATGCACTCCGGTGGTTTACTCCGGAATGTGAAATTGATCTTTGCGGACACGCAACACTTGCTAGCGCATATATTCTACTGAATTTGGTGGATAGGACGCGGGATAAAGTGATTTTTCATACAAGAAGCGGCGTGCTCACCGTATATAAAGATCAGGAAAAACTGAGAATGAATTTTCCTTCCAGAAAACCCGTCGCCGCAGATATCCCAAATGGATTGTCAAAAGCGCTCGGCATCCCGATTGTAGAGGCGTACCGTTCGCGGGATTTGATTGTGCTTGTTGATAGGGAGGAAACCGTAAGGAATTTGGCTCCTGATTTTGAACTCCTAAAGCAGTATGAAAGCTTTTTCGGAATTGTTGTTACGGCAAGGGGAGACAGTTGTGATTTTGTGTCGCGCTATTTCGCGCCAAACGCCGGGTTACCGGAAGATCCTGTTACAGGATCTTCGCATTCGACTCTGATTCCTTTCTGGAGCGAACGTCTCCATAAGACGGAGATGTTTGCCAGACAGCTTTCAAAACGCGGAGGATGCCTGTACTGCAGGGACTGCGGCGAGCGTGTTGAAATCAGCGGGGAAGCAAAACTATATCTGTCGGGTGAAATTGAATTGTTGTAGCCCTTTTTTGAAGGACCGTTTTGGGTCGGTGTGTTTGAACGCGTGTGCAAAGGAAGACTGGAGGCCGCCAAAGTAGTCTTCGGCGCTGAACCAAAAGACTATGAGGTTTACGACTGTTTTCTGACCAATTGGAGTAAGCTGCGGTTCAGCCCGCCTGTGGACGGACACCTTCAGGCAGGCGGAAAGCGGAACGATTTACGCTGCATCAATTGAAAAGAAAAGAAAAGCACAAGGGCCGGTGAAAACCGGCTCTTTCAAAATTTTTTATTTGTTACATTATTATTTAAGTTTGTTTTCACTCTTGCGGTTTTTGGAATGATTTATTATAATATAAATAAATATGGAAGGTTTTTCCCCTCAATTGCAGAATCGGTGCGATTGAGGGGAATTATGTCCATTTTTGGGAAATTGTCCGCCCTTCATAAATCAGAAAAAGAACCGATATAATCCATATAAGGCAAAATATAAAACCAGAATAGGCTTGGTTTGTTTACAGAGGAGGAATTTGATTGAAAAAGATCCTTTCAATTTTGTTAACGCTGGCGGTGATTGTCATGTCGGCGCCGATAGCTGTTCACGCGGCAACCGATACGGAAATTATTGACAAGCACGGTGCGAAAACTTATAGGGGAACTGCCTCCGACTGGAGCGCTAAATGGAATGAGGATAATTTTACGGAGGTTACGGATAAAGACGTCACTGTTTCCGGAAACCTGACCATTAAAGCGGGAGACATCAAGGACGTTACGGTAAACGGAAGCAGCAATAAACTGACGATTACAAACGGGAATATGAACAATGTTGTCTGTGACGGTACGGTGGATGTCTCGGACGGAACCGTCGGTTCCATTGAATCGAACGGAGATATGACGCTGAAAGGCGGGACAATCAGACGCAATGCCCAATCCTATCAGAAAGTGACAATCAACGGCAATGTAACTGTGAAGGGCTCCGTGATCGGTCAGGACGTTATTTCCTCCGGCAGCACGGGAGGAACGATTTCTGGTTCCATACAGGCCGGAAATTCGATTGAGCTGACCGGAAATTCGCTGAAGGTGAAAACGCTCGACGGCGGAGACCTTGCTGAGCTCAGCCTTAAAAATTATGATGGAAAATTGCCCGAAATCAAAAATATGGTTTCTATTTCAGTGGATGCCAGCAGTTCGGTGACGGCAAACGGAAACGTGAAGGCGGGGACTTTAGCCATCGCGCAGAAAGGTGAGTTCGTTACCACTTCTTTGCTGGAACTGAATACGCTGACAGGGCCCGGCACGCTTTCCTTTAACGCCGGGAAATTGATGATTCACAACGGGATAACAGGTAAACCGCTCCTCAATTTCAACAATACCGTCCGGGATGGCGTTACGGCGTTTAAAGCGGACAGGGGTATGGTGAATGAGGACGACGCGCTTTTATATGATTTTGAGCTGAAGAAGGAAACGTCCAGCAGTGATGACGACATAGACGAGTTTGTACTGACCCGTACCCTGAAAGAGGGAATCACGCTGAGTCAATCAACCCTTGCGGTGAATGGGAAAACGTCCGGTACCGTTAAGGCAAGTGTGAAACCTTCCTTTTCGGAGTTTGCGGAAGGAACAAAGGTCGTGTGGGAACTGCACGGGGAAACAAAAGGGTTTAGCATCAGTCCAAACGGTCTGACCTGTACGGTATCCGCGAATTCTTCCGCGACAGGTTCCTACAAGGCGACGCTGCTTGCCTATCTTGTGGACGGCAAAGGAGACAGGCTCACCGATTACCGGTCCGATTCCTGCATTCTTACTTACGGCGCGCCATCGGAGCAGACCGGATCAGGAATCACCCTTGACACCTATACCGTCACCATCGGAGCGGGAAGCACCTACTGGGTTCTTGCCGTTACGGATGCCAAAACAGCACCGGTCGCCATATCCTACAATTCTTCCGTTGCAACGGTGGGCGCCGGCGCCGCGTACAATAAAGATGGAAAAACCGGTTGGCTGTATCCTGTCACCGGGGTAACAAAAGGCGGGGTGACCATCGATATCGGCGGGCAGAAGATGGTGACGGCTATCGCCGCGGGCAGCATTGTGGTCGATACCGCTTCCTATACCATGAACCCCGGAGGCAAATATTATATCGGTGTAAAGATCAGCGGAATTGACCGAAAGAACGTAGATGTTCATTCACAGACAGCCAGTACCACGGTTCAGTACGCGGGAAAAAATAAAAGCGGGCTGGACTTATACGTGGTGACCGCCGGGCAGACAGGCACCGGGGCGGTGGTTTTTGAAATTATCGGCGGCCAGTCGGTACAGACGAAGATCAGCGTGGAAAACGGCGTCACGCCGCACGGAGTAAGCGGCAGACTGATTGCCGCGGCATAGCGGTATATGCGGAGTGTAGGCTGCAGCAGAGACAATAAAGAGCATATCCGGAGAAGCCCGTAAAAAGGTGCTTTCCGCATATGCTCTTTCCGTTTTTGTAATTTTTAAAAATTCAATCCGCAGAGGAAGAATTTGAGAATTTTGTGTTATAATATAAATAATTTTCAAAAGAAAAGAAATTAAGGAGAAAGTATGCTTTCGTTCAAACCAATAGACGCTGACAATATTAAGTGCTTATCAAAGTATTTTGAGTATCAGAAATTCAGGACCTGCGATTATTCTATTGCAGGAATCTTTATGTGGCGGAAATTTTTTTACAGCGAATATGCCATTTACGAGGATATGTTGCTTTTTAAAGTTACATATATCAACGGGGCAATCGCCTTTACCCTTCCGGTCGGCCCCGGTTCGGCCGAAAAAGCGCTGACAGAACTGGAGAATTATGCCAGAGAAAATAAAATCCCGCTTTCCTTTTGCACAGTACCTGAGGACGGACTGGCTTTGCTGGAGAAAAGATACGGCGGCAGAATAACCCATACCGAGAACCGTGACTGGTTCGATTATCTGTATTTATGCGCCGATATGCAGACGTTTGCCGGAAGAAGGTTCAGCGGGCAGCGGAACCATATCAATAAGTTTAAGAAACTGTATCCGGATTACCGCTATGTTCCCATTGACAGCGAGAATCTGGAAAGAGTGACTGCATTTTTCGGCAGCTATGCGGAGAATCATGTCAAGGAAAATCCGATTGCCAAGGAGGAATCCTTCCGGGCAAAAGAGATTCTGCCGTATTTTGAGCAGTTTGGGCTCCGGGGCGGGTTTATTGAAGCGGAAGAAAAGATCGTTGCCTTTTCCGTCGGGGAAATTGTGGGGGACACCCTGTTTGTCCATATTGAAAAGGCGCTTAAGGAATATGAAGGCTCCTATCAGGTGATGGTCAGGGAATTCGCCGTCCATGAGGCGACGGACGAAGTGGCGTATATCAACCGGGAGGAGGATATCGGCGACCTTGGGCTCAGAACCTCCAAGCTTTCCTATCATCCGGTGCGTTTGCTTGAAAAATATTTTGTGACGGTGGAGGCGTCGGCATGGATATAACCGAAATCTCAAAAAACGATCTGGAGCAGGCGGCCGACCTGGCGGTGTCCTGCTTTATCGACGACCTGTACTTTCAGAAAATGATGCCCGGCGAGCAGAAAAGGAAAGCGGAATTAAAGAAAAATTTCTTGGACGCCGTTTCTTATTGCAGCGCTGAACATGGTGCTTACGGCATGAAGGATAACGGACGGCTGGTTGCATTTGTGCTGTTTTTTGATTACGACAGGCTGAATAAATCCGATCATCGGCAGATGTCGCGCTTTTTTGGATATGAAGCAAGCGGCCGGTCGCGTTTTCAGCTGATCCATTCCACCAC
Organism: Ruminococcaceae bacterium UBA2656; assembly: GCA_002359465.1. Taxonomy (GTDB): domain Bacteria; phylum Bacillota; class Clostridia; order Oscillospirales; family Acutalibacteraceae; genus Caproiciproducens. The sequence goes on along the minus strand of DENA01000030.1, from coordinate 7,298 downwards.
TATGACGGACCGCAGATTCATCCAGCTGAAAGCGGAGGAATGCGGCGTGCATACTACATACCTTTTGTCACTTGGCGTTGACGAATCATACAGGCGCTCGGGTCTGGCTACGCGGCTGGTAAAGTTTGTACGCGGCAATTACCCGAACAATTATCTGCTGAGCGACATATCCAACCCGGAATCCCTCGGCATTTATGAAAAGCTGGGTTTTCAAATCACCGAAATGAGTGAAAATTACTACTGGGTCAAGGGCAATCCCCTCATGGACAGCGCCGGCGCGGAAAGCCTGGAGAAAATTTATCTGGCGGTACCCGGCGGGGAAATGCTTTCGCTTGTGTTTGGAGGCGCGGAGATACCGTACAGATTCGCGGAAATACCCGGATATCAGATAGAAAAGGACGGCACGGTTTTCAGCTTTGTGAAAAATCCGTCCTCGAACTGCCGGGCGCTGATTGCACAGGTAACACGGGACCAGCTGTTTGCCTACCAGAAATACATCTGCCTTGCCAACAATACGGAGGAATACCGCAGCGACGGCGGCACGGACTATTTTATTTATTACAGGACCCATTCTTATGACGGCCCCGTATTATATAATGACCTGCTGAATGAGATGCTTCGCACCAGACAGTCCGAGTGGAAGATCATCCCGGATGTATATGTGAGTTTTCCCGTCGAGTACGGCAGCGCTTCCGTGCTGGAAAGCGCAAGTCAGGGAAAGTACGATACAACAGTGTCGCAGCTGCTGGATCTTCTTGATTTCAGGACGCATTTTGAATCCGGGGTTCCCAAACAAAGCAATTCATTAAAAAAAAGCGGCTTTAAAGAACGGATTCAGCGGTACTACCTTGGAAAAATAAAAATTGTTGTCACCAGTGAAATTACGCCGGAGACTTATCTGACAGGGGGCGGCGCAATCGGACAGCCCGCCTTTGTGGATTTGATTCTTTCCGTCGACCGGCAGAGCAGCTGCGGCGTCGTATCCGTTGCATCGCTGTCCTGTCCGTTCCTTCTCAGCCATCTGCTGGACAGCGTTGTCAGAAATCAGTTTACGGTTTTAAAGGACGACGGGAGCGCCATGAATTTCTACGAGTTCCTTGAAAGTGAATACCGGATTCTGAAAAGGGGTACGCCGAAAGCGTTTGTTACCATCCCCAGCAAACGGGATCAAATCAAAAACAGCGAGCTCGCTTCTCTTCTTTTTATGGAGACCATTTATCAGCAGGGCGAAAACATGGGCAGGGTGATCGATGGGGATATTGTTGAAATAGTGGAAAATGAACATGGGATGGCACAGTATGAATATGCGCACGGATATGCTTATTCCAATATCTTTATCCAGATATCGGACTCATTCCCGTTCGAGGTTGCCAACCGCATTGCGTTTGAATCCATTACCCTGTTTTATATTGAGCTTCTGATGTTTGAGGAATCCTCCATTGTGATGACCAGTGAGAAGATTGTGGAATTCCTTTCTTCCGGGGAAAACCACACGCCGAATGAGGTGCTGTCCCAAACACACCGGATTTTTGATGAATATTCCAAAACCGTTGAATTTTGGGACATTCAGGTCAATTACCCCTCTTCAAAAAAATCGCTTGCCATGCTGCGCAACGCTTTCAGGATGGACGAGCAGCTGCAGCGGCTTGAGAGAAACCAGAACCAGCTGCAGCGCGTGTTTGACACGCAGCGCGACCTTCTGGACAGGCTTGATTCCTCAAGCCTGAACTATATCCTGCTGTTTTTTACCCTGCTGCAGATTTTGGCTTTGCTGATGCCGGGTATTTTCACCGGCAGTGGTATTTTTACGCAGCAAAAAATGCTGGCTTATTTGTTTTTAGCGGCCGGACTGTTTGTATATGTAAAATTAAAAAACAGGATTCTTGCTAGAAGTATCAGGACGAATCATCATAAGCATTGAAGAAACTATCAACTCAATTAAAAGAACGGGTGGGATATCAATGGATGCAGCGCAGAGGCGCCAGAAAATTCTCGGCATTTTAAAGCAAAACTCGCAGCCTGTCAGCGCGAGTACCATTGCCAATCAATTTAAAGTAAGCCGCCAGATTATTGTGGGCGATGTTGCGCTCCTGAGGGCGGCGAATGTCGCCATATCGGCCACGCCGCGGGGCTATATTCTGGTTGACGGCAGCAAAGAAACAAACCAGATTACCAGGACGATCGCATGCAGGCACAGCAGAGAGAATCTTGCGGAGGAACTGTACGCGATTGTAGACAACGGCTGCGGTCTGATCGACGTGATTGTGGAGCATGCGGTTTATGGGCAGATTTCAGGTCAGCTGCACATCTTCTCACGTTACGATGCCGACTGCTTTCTGGAAAAGCTGGAGAAAGACCATGCCTCGCCGCTCTGCGACCTGACCGGCGGGGTGCATCTGCATACCATCTCCTGTCAGTCGGAGGAGGCCTATCAGAGGGTTCTCGCCGTTCTGAAAGAAAAAGGAATTTTATTTTCAAAGTAATACTCTCTTGACAAACGCTGAACTTTTCTTTACAATATAATTACAGGTGTCAAGACATATGTAAAGATAAAATCAGACGATTGTTAAAGAGGGAATAGTATGAGAGATCGTGAAACGAAGTTGATCAGTCTGGTCATAGCGGCGCTGCTGTGCGCAATCGGTATTGTCATACCCATGTTTGCTCCCAAAATTATTTTAGAGCCGGCTTCCTTTACCCTTGCCAGCCATGTGCCGATTTTTATCGCTCTGTTTATTTCACCGCCGGTGGCGGCGGCAGTATCCGTTGGCACAGCGCTTGGATTTCTATTTGCCGGATTCCCCATTGTAGTTGTACTCCGTGCTTTCAGCCATGTGTTTTTTGCAATATCAGGCGCATATATCCTGAAAAGGAAGGCGAACATGCTTTCCACTTTCGGAAAATCTGCGTTGTTTGGACTGACTCTCGCGGTGATTCATGCCGTCAGTGAGGTTGTGGTTGTCACCTTGTTTTATTTTGGAAACAGCATGCCGAAAAATTATTACGCGAACGGATATTTCATGTCCGTCATCCTGCTTGTGGGAGTGGGCACCATCGTTCACAGCATGATTGATTTCAGTATTGCCCTGTTTGTGTGGAAGCCGCTGAGCCGTGTGGTTCAGATTCCCGTCAGCGCGAAGGTTGTCCTGAAAAAGGAAGCCGTCGTAAAGTAAAAAACTTTTCAAAGTCCTTTCGCTTCACGATTCTGAGGCGGAGGGACTTTCTGCATCTGAGCGCCGCCTCCTTGTCTGTATTTCCGCACCGATTAAAATAATCAGGGGAAAAATGATTTCGAAGGGAATCGCATAAATCGTATAATATTTAATAAAGTCCATCATTTCCACGGAATTTGTATAAAGCATGCCGGACAGGGTGGCCATGAGTAGGCTGCAGGGAACCACATACGGCTTCTGGTCGGGGGCATTCAATAGCTTGGTAAGGCCCAGTGAGGCCGTATAAATGCAAACTGAGATTTTAATAAAGCCTGCAAGCATCAAATTAATGCCGATCAGGACCTCAACGCGGGAAAAAAAGTCGCCGATGGAAATGATACTGACGGTTTCGTAGGACGGAAAGTAAAACATGGTTGCGGACGGAAAGCCAAGCACCAAAATATTTCTGAGGTTCACAAGCAATAGGACCGTCAGGGTCATCGCAAGCCCTTTGAATAGAAATCTGGACATATGCGCATGGGTGTCGAATGAAGAAAACAAAGACAGGCAGACAATCACTTCACCTAAAGGCAGCATGAAAATGGTAAAGGCGCCGCTGAACAGAGCTTTCAGATCCGTATTCAGAATGGGCTTCAGATTGCTGATGTTCATGTCTTTTATCGCTATCAGAAAAGTAATGACAGCGGAAGTCCCCAATATTGGCCATGTGTATTTGGACATTCTTCCTATTGTTTCCGGACCGCTTTTTACCATCCAGACTGATAAAAGAATGATAAATAATATAATTGCAGGCTCGGGTGTTTCCGGCATGTTCAGAATCCGAATAAAGGAAGAAAAGGTTTTCATCATCATACCACCCAGGTAAATTGAAAAGAACACATAGATGAGGATAAACACCCGACCAAAAATTTTTCCGAATATTTGCAGGAGAATCTCAAACAAATTTTTTCCGGGGTAAAGAGAGCAGAGACGGATATATAAAAAGATGAGGGGAACCGTCATAATTGCTGCCAATAGACTGGAAACCCAGGAATCCTGCTTCGCCTCCGGACTGATGGCGATAATCACCAGACTGCCCAGCCAGAACATAATCAAGGCAGCTTGAATTTGTTTTTCTGTCATTTTATGATTTGTCATTCTTACCTCATGAAATATGAAAAATAGATGTGATGATCTGTTTGATTACATTATTGGGGTTGGAAAGATTAAAACCAAAGCTTTGCATGATATTGACGGTCAATGTAAGAAGATAAACCGGCACGGAAAAAAACAACACCTTTTTATCTTTTTCCTTGATCAGCGGAATCAAGTCGGTGCAGATCAGAACGGCGTAAAGGAAGATAAAAACGATCATAGAATCCATATCAGCCACCAACTTCGATTTTTGATTTTGCCACTGCCGTATTGCTGATTTTGACATCCGCGGTTACAGAAACATTCAGTGTGCGGAAGGTCCGGTCCCATTTGGCCTTGGCTTGTTCCCACCACTGTGGGTCGTTCTGATAGGCAAGATTTCCAAACCCGAAAATATCGCTGCCGTGTTGGGCCTGTGTGGTTTTTATCAGGTCCAGGACGCCGGTTTCCAGCGTTTTTCCGGCGCTCTTCTCAACTTTTTTAATTCCGTCAACTGTAAAATAATCCTTTGAGGTTTGGTCCTCGCCAAACGCGCATACCATTTTAATCTCTATTTTTATTGACAGAAGGTTATTTTTAATCACAGGCGTAATTTTTGTTTGGTTTCCTAATATTTCAAGAGCGATTTTTCCGTTGCCGGGGTCGGGGCTTGTCAGCAGTAAACCTCCGTGTATCTGATCTTTGATAAAGAGCAGAAATTTCGACTGGTCTCTGTTCAAAAATCCAATCAGCCTGTCCTTTTTAAAGAGCGCGGTGCCCGCCAGTTCAAGAGTGGTGGAGGTTTGTTCTTTCGTGATTTTGATGGAGGGAAGAATCAGGGAAGTGCCTTCTTCGGCGAGCATATTGTTGGCCTGATACAACTTGACCCTGGGGGCCTCTGACAGGCTTGACGAGTTTTGCATTAATATTTGATCGATCTCCAGACAGATAAGCTGATTTGTTACCGGTTTTTGCTGAAGAATTTCCGCGGCGGTTTTTTCCTCGGAGATAATCGGAGTAATCGTGAGCCTTGGTTCGCTGTCGCGGCTGATAAAGTCCAGAAGAGGAGCGATTCCTTCCGATGCAAGATCTTTGCTGATGACAACCACTTTGCACTCACTGAACATGAGCTTTTTCTGGTTTTTACTGGTCGCATTTCTCACGGCGTCAAAGACGGTATCTCCCTCGGTTTCCAGCAGTTTGGAACCCATCTGCTCGCCGGACAGATCCAAAAATTCAAACATCACATGATACTTATGCCCTTGCGTACCTTTGTCAATGGCAAATCCGGAAACCATGGCAAGATTTTCTATTTCGCGGTAATTCCAGCAGCCGCTCAGAAAAAGTGTACCGGCGATTAACAAAAGGATACAAAAACGTTTGGCTGTTTTCATTTTCTGCTCCTTGAAGATTCCCTTGTCATATTGGGGGAAAGAAATTTTGGCCTTTTTTTCATGAGCCACCACGGCGCCCTTACTGCAATGTCCTTTTTATCCTGCAGACCGGATGCGAAGGCGCTGGTCATAATTGGAACGCCGAAGGAGTTAAGGTTAAAAAGATGAATTAAAAGCCCAAGCATTCCGAACATATAGCCATAAAGCCCAAGTACAGAAGTCATTATGAGCAGGACAAAACGCAGAATAATCGTTGCGCCCTTCACACGCGGAATCATCAGTCCGGATATTCCCGTTACCCCTACAACAATAATCATGGGGGCGCTGACGATTTTTGCTTCGACAGCAGCCTGCCCTATGACGAGCGCACCCACAATACTCAGCGCCTGTCCCATCATCCCGGGCATTCTGGCGCCGGATTCTCTGAGCATTTCAAATACAAGCAGCATTAATACCGCCTCAAGCACAGTTGGAAACGGGACTCCCTGCCGTGATTTGGAAATGCTCATTGTCAAGGCCAGCGGGACTATTTCATGGTGGAAAGTAGTCAGGGCAACGTAGATAGCCGGAACGCTGGTGGAGACAAAAAAAGCGATCAGTCGCAGAATGCGGCCGATGGATGCAAAATAATAGTTAAGATAATAATCTTCATCGCTCTGGAAGTTTTCAATAAAGAGGAAAGGCATGGTTAAAACGACGGGAGTACCGTCCAAAAACAGCGCAACCCTGCCTTCCAGCAGCTTTGCAGCGACGATGTCCGGCTTTTCCGTACTTCCGATTGTTTTGAAGGGGGAGCGCGGGGCGTCATTGATAAATTCATTTATATAATTGGAGTCTAAAGTGCCGTCGATGGAAGAGGTCTGAAGCCTTTTTTTTAGTTCCGCAAGTACGTCTTTATTGACAAGATCATCCAAATAGCAGATGCATGCTTTTGTGTTTGATCTTGTTCCAAAAGACTGGAATTCCATTTTTAGATCGGGCGTCCTGATTTTTCTCCGCAGCAGGGAAAGGTTCATCATCAGCGCCTCATTGAACCCTTCGCGCGGTCCTCTGATCACCTTTTCATTTTCGGGCTCGGAAATGGACCGGCTGCCCCAGCCCTTCGTATTCAGGATGAGAAATTCGGAAACTCCGTCCATCATCAGAATGCTGTCGCCGTAGACAATTGCCTGAAGAATCTTGTCCGCATCGGAGGTCTTTTCCACACTGTTGGACAGCATTGCCTGCTTTGCGATACTGTCTAAAGACAGGGGTTCTTTTGGCTTCGGTTTATATTCAATCAGCGGCTTTATAACATCTTCATTCATCAGTTTATTGTTGACCATGCCGTCAATATAGACAATACAGAATTCCACAGACGGGACCAGCGGGTTTTCAACCAGTCTGAAAATCAACGTTTCATCATTTTTAAAAATGAGTTTCAGCTGATGCATGTTTTCTTTTATGCTGTCGGTGAAAACAACGCTGCTGTTTTTTTGTTCTTTGGGCTTATTTTCCATTTTTTCACCTTCCGATTATAGAAACAATACCATCTGTTAATATCTGCCATCAAGGTGAAATTATACGCTTCTGCCCGCTTTAAAATGAAAACCCGCGCGCACGGCATAAAAATGCCGTG
>DENA01000028.1:44225-44536 GCA_002359465.1 Ruminococcaceae bacterium UBA2656 | reverse complement strand
CCGGCTTTTGAGCAATTAATAAATGACATCTGTAACGGCGGTATCAATAAGATTCTGGTATACCGGCTGGATCGGTTTAGCCGATCAATCGCAGACTTTGGACGCGTTTGGGAGCTGCTCGAAAAGCACTATGTTCAATTTGAATCTGTAACAGAAAAATTTGATACCTCCACGCCCATGGGTCGGGCTATGCTCAACATCATCATGACTTTTGCGCAGTTAGAGCGAGAGACAATAGCAGATCGTGTAAAGGACAACTACTATCATAGATTTGCTCTCGGTGCATGGCCGGGAGGGCCTGCCCCTATGGG
>DENA01000028.1:41481-44147 GCA_002359465.1 Ruminococcaceae bacterium UBA2656 | reverse complement strand
TGATTTACATATTTGAAACGTATGCCGCATCGGATATTTCTTTAGGAGAGCTTGCCAGAATGCTTAATGAAAAAGGAATCCCCGGAGCACGACGGGCGGCATGGGATAACGTGAGAGTGGCTCGTATTCTGAGGAATCCTGTCTACGTGTTGGCGGATGAGGATGTGTTTTGGTACTACAAAAGCAAGGGGCTGGAGATTACTCAGTCCCTTGAAGCATTTAAAGGCTTATTCGCCTGTAATCTGGTTGGTAAGAGGAAGGCTTCGACCGGCGATTACACCGACGCATCGAAACAAAAGCTCTCATTAGCAAATCACGTCGGATGCATAAGCTCAGAACTTTTTTTAAAGTGTCAATATAAAATTGAAAACAATAGGCAGCTTGATCGCAGTATGGTTGGGAAATATACGTGGCTGACAGGATTGCTGAAATGTAAAAGCTGCGGATATGCCGTCAAGGTCAATAAACAGGGCGATCAATTGTTTCTCGTCTGCTCCGGACGCTCAAACCTAAAAGTCTGTGATGAGAGCTTTTATATCGATATTCGAGAACTTGAAAAATCAGTTGCCCAATCGATAGAGGACATGGCAGCGCAGTGTCCTTCGCAGGAACTCTCGCCTGATGATCACGATGTTATAAGCGCCGAAGTTCTGGCCATTGAAGGAAAAATTGAGAGACTGGTGGGTGCGCTTGCAGAGTGCAGCGATGTTTCCGTACAGTACATCAATAAGGAAATTGAGCGCTTGCATACAGAACGCTTACAACTGATTGAACAGAAGAGCGCAGCCAGCAAAAGAAAGCAGGCAAATGAAATTTCTTCACTGTATTTCGAAGAAATTTCATTTGAAGAAAAGAAGATCGTAGCGTCGTTTTTTATTGAAAAGGTACTGCTGTCCGGCGATACAGCGGAAATAATATGGAAAGTGTAAAGCCGAGAAGAGCAAAACTCTCCCGGCTTTTTCACTCTCAAGCGAAAAAACGATCAGAAGATGTAAAAGGTAAATTAATTTTAATAGTCGAACAAACATGAGCGTTTCTACATTTGCGCGCAAGTTGGCTGCACAGGGTACCATAGGTATTTGTCAGTGCTGCTAAAAATCTAATAAGGTACTATGAGAAAGTAAATTCAATCCCCCTAAAAACATTACTAACAGCCACAGACAATGCATTGTTCCTATTACGATGAATTCCGAAGCCAGTATAAGTGGTTTACCCTCATTTCTCAAATCACCGATCAAAGCTCCACGTCAAACCGCCGTCCTGGCTGTACATATCGACTGTAGTCTCTGCTCCGGTATCAGAATTCAGTACAGAAATAGGATAGATACCTTCTTGTCCTTTAAAAGCAGGCGTTCTCGGAGTAAATCGAAATTGTTCGAACTGATATTCGGCAGGCAAATTCACTACAAGTTTACTCCATGAAGCGCCTCCATCCGACGTCCACCAGATATCCGGACCGGCGTCTTCATAATACCTGTAGCTTATAAACCCCGTTGTCTTCGACGCAAAGCTAGCGCCCGAAATGACTGATGCATGGGCTTTATATGGATTTCCTATTTCCACCCATGTTTCACCGCCATCCGAGGTCAGATAGATGCGCATTGGTTGATTATTCATAGCGACATCCGCGGTGAGGATCAGATAACCGCCCGTTTTACTGTAGAATCCTATATAACCGCCCTTATACTGGATATCTTCATGCAGATCGCCAAAAGCCTCCATTTTGTCGCTTCCGCTTACTTTGGATTGTTTCCATGTCTTTCCTGAATCGCTGCTCAGCAGTATTTTCACGGGCGACTCCGGAACGATAACCGCGATATTGTTGCCGCTCAGGTATGCCCATTGTCCTTCGTCTAGCTGAGATTTTATATAGTTTGAATCTGTTGCGTTATCCGAAGATGTCTGCGAAAAAGCTGAGGCGATCCAGTCTATAATATCGATCCCAATGCTGGATACAGCTGCGGCGGTTATCGCTAAAGCGGCTATTACCGCTGCCATGATCAGCATTGTTTTTGGGACCTTGCGCGCAGCTGTTGCGGGGCAGTCATAGTGCTCGCTGCGCGCAAGAAGCTCATCGTCTGCAAATCCGATGGCTTCAAATAAAGATTCACTTTTCATTGCTCTAAATAGCCCTCCTGCATCAAATAAATCTTCAGCCTTTGTCGAGTACGGGAAAGAGTCATCAGCACATTGCTTTCCTTCAGGCCGTATCGCTTTGCGATATCCGCTGTAGAATCAACATAGAAATACCGCCGCAGAAAAATATTCCGTTCTTTATCGCATAGTACATTTAAAAAGTCATTGATGAGCTGTGCGAGTTCTTTTGCCTGGATCTCCGCTTCGACGTCTGTCGAAGCGACGACACATTCTTCCAGCTCATCAAGGACCGCAACTGTTTCGCCCCTTCCGCGTTTCTCAGCAGTAAGGCTCTTATATCTGTCAAAAGAAAGATTGCGCGCTATTTTTGCAAGGAATATTTTTAATCGGTCTGGCCGCTGCGGTGGGATTGCATTCCAAGCTCTCAGCCATGTATCGTTGACGCATTCTTCCGAACTTTCGTGATTGTGAAGTATATTGTTGGAGATTGCATAGCAATAAGCGCCGTATTGTGAGTTCGTCGCTTGGATAGCATTTTCATTTCGTTGCCAATACAGTTCAATGATTTG
>DENA01000028.1:40545-41445 GCA_002359465.1 Ruminococcaceae bacterium UBA2656 | reverse complement strand
AATCAAAGAAATGTAGACAAAAGGCAAAAACGAGATATCCGACTTGGTTGGCCTTGGTGGAATCGTATATTTACTATCCAGACTCTGGCTATAATCCAAGATCTCATTCGTTCCATGAGCTCTGTCACCGAGTATATTGCTTTGCGCAATATCTATATCACATCAATATTGCTGTCCTCGACGGCGTTTTCGTAGGAAATGGCCGTCGTGCCGGCAGTCGATGTGAGCTCGTCGCTATAGGACACGAGCGTGTTGATGAAACTGAAGACTATCTTTTATTGATGTATAACGCCGCCGGAATTTTGGAGGTGCCCATTTGGGGCATTTTTTTAAGCTGTTCATGATTTCCGGCGTCAGGGTCACTGATTTGCAGAGATGCCGGGTTGACCGCTGTCCGTGCCGGTGATATAATCCCCACAGAGCATGCAACGGCATTTTTTTGCTGCTCTAAATCGCAGTAGACTTTTCTGGAAAGTACGGCCGNNGTTTCCTGTGAGGTATTTTATGATCACACTCGAAGATTTTTTTAAGTCGAATCCATCGGGAGCGCTGGCGCTCTCGGGCGGTGTGGACTCATCGTTTCTCGCATGGGCGGCGGGGAAATACGGGCAAAACTGGCGAGCATACTATGTTAGTTCGACCTTTCAGCCGGCCTTTGAGTGCGCAGACGCGAAAAAGGTGAGCGAGTTCGCGGGCGTTCCGCTGACCATTATCGACGTGGATATTCTCTCCCACAATGAGGTTATGGAAAACCCCGAAAACCGTTGCTATTTTTGCAAAAAGGTCATTTTTGGAGCGATCCTGGAGCTTGCGGCAGCGGACGGGTACCGGCTCTTCATCGACGGCACAAATGCATCAGACGACGTATCCGACCGCCCCGGCATGAAGGCGCTACAGGAG
>DENA01000028.1:0-40531 GCA_002359465.1 Ruminococcaceae bacterium UBA2656 | reverse complement strand
AGAGCGGGGTGAAACCCTAGTGTCCTCGCTCGGCTTTCAGAATTTCCGTATCCGTGTGCGAGGGGAACAGGCACTTTTGCAGTTTCAGGCGGATCAGATGTCCTATGCTTTCGAGCTGCGGGAGGACCTGCAAAGGCTTTTGTCCCCGCTGTTTTCGATCGTTTCAATCGACTTGAAGCCCCGCAAGTGGGCAGAATGAGGTGCTGCATGGATACTGAGAAAGACGTTTTATCCCTTTTAAAGCAGGTACAGACGGGCGAGATGAAGCCTGAGGACGCAATGCTTGCACTCAAGCTCTCGCCCTTTGAGGATCTCGGTTATGCCAAAGTGGACTGGCACAGGGGCATCAGGAAGGGCGTGCCGGAGGTCATCTACGGCCAGTCGAAAATGACTGAGCAGGTCAAAGGAATCTTAGAGGCGATGCAGAAGCACGGCTGCCAGAATGTTCTCGTCACGCGTCTCTCTCAGGACAAGGCCTATGATATCGCCAGAGAATTTCCAATGGAATAGAGCGAACCGGCAAAGCTTGCGCGCGTGTTCCCGGCGCAGACGGAGCGCCACGGCTCCATCGTCGTCGCAACCGGCGGCACAAGCGATCTGGGCGTCGCTGAGGAGGCGGCGCTCACAGCCGAAGCGCTCGGCAATCAGGTAACGCGGCTCTACGACGTCGGCGTCGCGGGTCTGCACCGGCTGCTGCACAATCTTGAGCCGCTTATGACGGCACGGGCGGTTGTCGCGGTCGCCGGCATGGAGGGCGCGCTTGCCAGCGTCATCGGCGGACTGGTGGACTGTCCGGTCATTGCCGTGCCGACCAGCATCGGCTACGGATCGAATTTCAGCGGCCTTTCCGCCTTGCTCTCCATGCTGAACTCCTGCGCCAGCGGCGTCAGCGTGGTGAACATTGACAACGGCTTCGGTGCGGGATACCTCGCCAGCATGATCAACCACATGGGAGGAGACAAACAATGAAAAAGCTGTATCTGGAATGCAGCATGGGCGCCGCCGGCGACATGCTGACGGCGGCGCTGCTGGAGCTTTATCCCGACAGGGAAGGCTTTCTGAAACAGATGAATTCTCTTGGGCTGGAGGGCGTATCGGTAAAATGCGTGCCGTCTCAGAAATGCGGCATCAGCGGAAGCCATATCGACGTGGTTGCCGGCGGAGAGGAGGAAGTCAGCGAGGATGTATCCCCGAACGAACTTCACGGACACCGCCACGAACACGGGCATGAACATATAAAAAGCCCTTCCTCCTGTCATCATCATGTAACCTATGAAACCCTGAAAGACCTTATCGGGGATATGCCGGTTCCGGAACCGGTAAAAGAGGATGCCCTCGCCGTTTATTCGCTGATCGGGGAGGCGGAGTCCCAAGTACACGGCGTCCCGGTCGAACAGATTCATTTTCACGAGGTCGGCTCCCTGGACGCCGTAGTAGACGTAGTGGGCTGCTGCCTGCTGTTCCATCTGCTGGCGCCGGATTCCGTGACGGCCTCTCCCATCCATGTCGGCAGCGGTTTTGTGCGCTGCGCGCACGGAATTCTGCCCGTTCCCGCGCCGGCCACCGCGGCGATTTTACAGGGAATTCCCATCTACGGCGGAAACATACGCGGCGAACTGTGCACCCCGACGGGCGCGGCCCTGCTGAAGCATTTTGTGTCGCATTTCGGCGCCATGGCGCCGATGGCGGTGAGCAAGATCGGCTGCGGCATGGGCGCCAAGGATTTTGAAGCGGCAAACTGTGTGCGCGCTTTTTTGGCTGAAAACGAGGAAAACCATGACGAAATTGCGGAACTCTGCTGCAATCTGGACGACATGACGCCGGAGGCAGTCGGCTGCGCAACGGAACTGCTTCTTGCAGCCGGCGCCTTAGACGTATTTTCCACACCGATTTTCATGAAAAAGAACCGTCCGTCCACCATGCTGACCTGCCTGTGCCGGCCGGACGACAAAGAAAAATTAATCCGTCTGATGCTGCTGCACACCACGACGCTGGGAGTGCGGGAAACCGGCTGCGCGCGCACCATCCTGACCTCTTCCTTCCGCACGGTCGAAACGGACTGCGGCCCCATCCGCATAAAAACAAGCAGCGGCGGCGGCATCACAAAGTATAAGCCGGAATACGCCGATGTACGCGGCGCCGCTGAAAAAAGCGGTCTGCCGTATGACGAGGTTTACAAACGGACGGTCGCAAAAGCAGAGGAAATCATACCCTGATTGTATGAAAAACAGCCTTGTTTTTTATCAATTTTGCTGTATACTGTGTTTATAGAATCTGCATCTGATAAACAGGAGGCTTGTATGAAAGAGAATATTCTGGATCTGCTCGGCGACAACCCCATCATTGCGGCGATCAAAGACGATGAAGGTCTGGCAAACGTCGTAAATTCCAGCTGCAATATCGTATTTATTTTATACGGAAACTTATGCAGTATTGCGAATATTGTCCATCAGATCAAACAGGCGGGCAAATACGCTTTTGTTCATGTCGACCTGATTGACGGAGCCTCCAATAAAGAAATCGTGATTGATTTTATTAAGCAGACGACCGGTGCGGACGGCGTGATCAGCACAAAATCCTCCTTGATTAAAGCGGCAAACACAAGGGGTCTTTACACCGTGCACCGTTTCTTTCTGATTGACTCCATGTCCTTCCACAATGTCGCGAAGCAGGTGGCTTTGTGCAGCCCGGACTGCGTTGAAATCATGCCGGGATGCATGCCGAAGGTGCTGAAATCCATTCAGAAAGTGGTGAATGTCCCGATTATCGCCGGCGGTCTGGTCACCGATAAGGAAGACGTGGTGGCCGCTCTGGGCGCGGGCGCGGACGCAATCTCCTCCACCAGTACGGAAATCTGGGATCATATATAAAGCATCAGGAAAAAGCCCGCAAAACGTTAAAAACCGTTTTTGCGGGCTTGATTTTTATATCATTTTATTTTTGAAGCGACTTTGCGGCAATCCGATTACATATCCCTTGTGGCAATAAAGTCGATGCCCGTGCCCAGAATATTCTTANNCGTTTTACCGGGGAGGTCATCTCAACGGTATCCAGCAGCTTCATCGCGTCGAAGATCATCGCCTTGGGGATGGGCTCGCTCGTCTTTACCGGCAGGCGGCGGTGCGCACCGCCGTTAATTTTCACAGTGGACGGAACCACCCTTGTCGGATTGGTCAGCTCCTTTTTTCCGTAAATCTCTCCCCTTTTGCAGCCGTTGCCGGTCACCGCGCAGTCATTCTGCTCGTCAACCTTTAAATGACAGCCCTTGGGGCATACGATACAAATCAGTTCAGTCATTCTGCTCACTCCTTTCCGACCGCTACGGTCAGTTCCCCCGCGATCTTTTCCAGGAGGGCCTTCGGAACAGAGATTTTCTCCATTTCTCCCGGCGCCATGTGTTCCCTCTTAAAACGCGCGATTTCCTTTTCGCCGTCGGCAACCTTGATGACGACGTCCTGATAAACATTGTTGACGCGGAAGAAGATCTCCGCCGCTTTATCCACATTCTGCGCGCGGATTTTCTGCGGAACAGTGTAATTGACGCAGCTCCCGTTCTTTACTTCAATGATATTCTCCGATTCCGGCCGTCCCTCAGCGATGTATTTTCCCGCCGCGCGGCCGGCGCGCTGGCTCTCCGCCGTAACAAAGTCCACAAGGTCATGCACGTGGACCACGTTGCCGCAGGCAAAAATTCCTTCCATGGAGGTTTCCATATTCTCATAAACCACCGGGCCGCTGGTGCGTCTGTCCATGGCAAGTCCTGCGGATTTGGACAGTTCGTTTTCCGGAATCAGTCCGACGGAAAGCAGAATCGTATCGCAGTCAAAGGTCATTTCGGTCCCCGGAATCGGCTTTCTGTTTTCATCCACCTTGGATACCACTACCTTTTCCACTCTGCCTTTGCCCTGAATATCCGTAATGGTATGGGAGAGATAAAGCGGAATATCGTAGTCCTTCAGGCACTGCACAATGTTCCGGTTCAGTCCGTTGGAATACGGCATCAGCTCCACGCAGGCGAGCACCTTCGCGCCTTCCAGCGTCATGCGGCGCGCCATGATCAGGCCAATGTCGCCGGAGCCGAGGATAATCACCCTTTTACCGACCATGTAGCCTTCCATATTGACGTAGCGCTGCGCGGTGCCCGCGGTGAAAATACCCGCGGGACGGTCGCCCGGAATACCGATGGCGCCGCGGGTTCTCTCTCTGCAGCCCATCGCCAGAACAATCGCCTTCGCCTGAATGATTTGATAACCGTCCCGGCTGTTTACGCAATGAATCTGCTTGCCGCGCGTAATTTCCAGCACCATGGTGTCCAGCTTCACCTGCACATTGGTGTCCCGCAGCATCTCAACAAACCGCTGGGCATATTCGGGGCCGGTCAGCTCCTCTTTAAAGTAATGGAGTCCGAACCCGTTGTGAATACACTGGTTAAGGATGCCGCCCAATTCCTTGTCGCGCTCCAGAATCAGGACGCTCTTTGCGCCGTTATGGCAGCCCTCCAGAGCGGCCGCAAGCCCCGCGGGGCCGCCGCCGATGACGACTAAATCATAAGCTTCCGTTATCATTGCCGTACTCCTCCCTTTTTGGTCTCTCCGGTCAGGATGTAAGTTCCCTGTTTATTCAGAAGCACTTCTTCCAGCGGGAGTCCCAATTCCCTTGCAAGAATTTCCTGTACGCGCGGGCCGCAGAAGCCACCCTGGCAGCGCCCCATTCCGGCGTTGCACCTCTTCTTGATTGCGTCGACGGTGCGCGGGGTAATCGGGCTGTGAATCGCATCCACGATTTCACCCTCCGTGACGGTCTCGCACCGGCAGATAACGCGGCCGTAAAGCGGATTTTTCTCGATCAGCGCTTCCTTTTCATCCGGCGACAACGCTTTGAAATTTACCTTTTTTCTCTCATCGATGAAATTTTCTTTTTTCTTCAGGAAAACGCCCGTGCTCTGCAGAATTTTAATGCATTCCAGCGCAATCGCCGGCGCGCTGGTCAGCCCCGGGGATTTGATGCCCGCAAGACTGATAAAGCCCCTGGCGGTTTTGGATTCCTCTATAATAAAGTCCTTGCGTTCGCTCTGCGCGCGCACGCCCGCAAAATTGCGGATGGACTCCCGGAAATTGATGCCTGGTACGGAACGCACGGCGGTTTCCCTGACAAAATCAAGGCCAGCCTGTGTGGTGGATACATCGTCGTCGCCCGTGCCTTCAACGGCGTCGGGCCCGACAATCAAATTTCCGTGAACGGTGGGGGAGACCAGAACGCCTTTTCCCACCTTGCTGGGGCACTGGAAAATCACCTTGCTGACAAGGCCGCCCTGACTTTTATCCAGAAGATAATACTGCCCTTTGCTCGGAATAATCCGGAATTCCGGATCGGCTATCAGATTATGCACGTCGTCGGAGTGCAGCCCGGCCGCATTGACCACGCGGGCCGCCTCGTACATTTTGTCGCCGCAGTACAGGCGGTATGCCGTACCTGTGCGCTCAATCCGGTCGACCCTGCTGTTCAGGAAGAAGTCCGCGCCGTTGCGCTTGGCGGTGTCCGCCATTGCAATGCACAGCTCCCACGGATTGACAATCGCTCCGGACGGCGCATACAGCGCGCCCTTTATCTCCGTACTCAGGTTCGGTTCCATGTCCAGAGTCTGCCGCGCGTTCAAAACCTGTATGCCCGGCACACCGTTGATTACACCCTGCCTGTAAAGCCTGTAGATCACGTGCAGGTCGTCCTCGTTAAACGCCAGAACCAGAGAACCGCATTTCTCATAATGGACGGACAGTTTTTTTGCGATTTCTTCAATCATCGAATTGCCCAGAACATTCAGCCGGGCCATCGCCGTGCCGGGCTCCGGGTCATACCCCGCGTGGACAATTGCGCTGTTTGCCTTGGTTGTGCCGTCGGCAATGTCGTTCTCCTTCTCCAGAACGGCGATCTTCAGGTCGTAGCGGGAAAGCTCATAGGCAGTTGCCGCTCCGATGATACCGCAGCCGATAATCGCTACATCGTACATAACAGTCATCCTTTCCAATCACTCATTTTGACATAAAAACATAAAAAAAGAGCAGTGCAGAATTAACCCGTTACGGTTAAATTCAGCATTACTCAAAAATCTCCATGCTTTGTTATTCAATTTTCTGTGTATATTTTACACCGGCAGACTGGTTTTGTCAATGGATAAACCCTGAAACGGAATGCCACTTTTTGTAAAGTAGATTTCAGCAATCTGCATAAAAATGCGCTCTGAAGCAGGCTGATTTGCCCAATTCAAAGCGCATTTTCTGTGAAATATAACCAAACTGTTGAAAAAGCTGCTCCGAAGCCCGGATTTCCGTCAGATGAACAGGTTGGTGTCCGACTGCTCCGCGGAACCGAGGAAAGTTGCCACGCCGGCGATTTCAACCCCGTCGATCAGTTCCTCCGGTTTAATGCCCATGATATCCATGGACATCTGGCAGGCCACAATTCTTACCCCGCTGTCCATAGCGGAGCGGAGAAGCTCCTCCAGCGAAGTGACATTTTTGCTTTTCATGACCCCGCGGATCATTTTGGAGCCCATGCCCATCATGTTCATTTTGGAAAGCCCCAGCTTTTTGCTGCCGCGCGGCATCATGATGCCGAACATGGCTTCCATGAAATTCTTCTTTACATGCACCTTTTCGCTTCTGCGCAGGATATTCAGCCCCCAGAAGGTGAAGAACATCGTGACCTTTCGGCCCATGGAGGCCGCGCCGTTCGCGATGATCAGCGCCGCGAGGGCCTTGTCGAGGTCGCCGCTGAACACCACCATGCTTTTGTCGTTCCCGCTCTGCGCCGGAACGGCGGGCGCCTGCGCGCCCTTCTGTATTTTCACCGTGTAGGTCGCTCTCTCACGTTCCACACCGAGCAGCAGATTTCCCGTCCGCTCGCACCAGACGCGGATGTCCGAAGCGAAAGCCGGGTCGGTCGCGCGGATGGTCAGGCACTCCCCGTCGCGGATACTTTTGATTCCCTCGGAGGCTTTCATGATAGGGCCGGGGCACTGCAGGCCGCAGGCGTCCACTTCAATCATTTTTGCATCCTGACAGCACGCCGATTTTACCGCTGTGCCGCTACTGTTTTTTTTTACGCCGATGCAGTCGGCTCCCGTTGGATTTTCCCTGTCCCCTTTTGCGGTGATGTAGGTCTTGTATCCGCCGCTGAGGTTGTAAACGTCATAGCCGTTCTGCTGCAGAACTCTGGCGGCAAGGTAGCCGCGCAGGCCCACCTGGCAGAACACATAGACCGGTTTGTCCTTCGGCAGTTCTCCCATCCGCACGCGCAGATTGTCAAGGGGAATCCCCATCGCGCCTTCCAGCGTACCCATTTTCATTTCATCGGGGGTTCTCACGTCTACCAGGCTGATTTTTTCGCGGTCGAGCGCGTCGGCTTCGTCATAATGGAACACTTTTACGTCGCCGCGCAGAATATTCGCCGCCGTAAAGCCCAGCATGTTGACCGGGTCCTTTGCGGAAGAATAGGGCGGCGCGTAGCAAAGCTCGAGCTTTTCCAGGTCGTATACCGTTCCGCCCAGCCGCAGCGCGGTGGCAAGCACATCAATCCGCTTGTCTACGCCGTCGTAGCCGACCGCCTGCGCGCCGAGGATTTTCCCGTCCGGCGCAAACAGCAGTTTCATGCTCAGCTGCGTCGCATCCGGATAATACCCCGCGTGGCTTGACGGATGAATATAGGTCTTTTGATACGGAATCTTCTGCGCTTTAAGCTGTTTCTCATTCAGCCCGGTGGAAGCGGCGGTCATGTCAAACACTTTTAAAACCGCGCTGCCCTGTACGCCGTCATCCTTCGTCACCCTTTGCCCCAGCGCGTTTTCCCCCGCGAGCCTTCCCTGTTTGTTGGCGGGCCCGGCAAGAGGGAGAAGCGTTTTGTCCCCGGTGACGATCTGGCGCACGGAGATGGCGTCACCGACCGCGAAAATATCGGGGTCGGAGGTGGCGAAGGCGGAGTCAACCTGAATGCTACCGCCCACGCCCAGCTCCAGCCCGGCGTCCTTTGCAAGACGGCTGTCCGGCGCCACGCCGATGCTCAGAATCACAACATCCGTCGGGATTTTCTGGTCGCCGGTCAGCTTTACTTTCAGGCCATCGGCTTTTTCAAAGCCCTGCACACCCGTGCCGAATAGTAATTTTATTCCGTTTTCCCTCAGATGCCGGTGCAGAATCGCCGCCATTTCCGGGTCGAGGGAAGCGATCGCCTGATCCAGAAATTCAACAACGGTGACGTCAAGGCCGCGCTCTTTCAGATTTTCAGCCATTTCCACACCGATGAATCCTGCGCCGACCACAACCGCTGTTTTTGCACTCTTTTCTTTTATATAGGCGTCAATCTGATAGGTGTCCGGCACCGTGCGGAGCGTAAAAATCCCCTCGCTGTCAATGCCGGGCAGATTTGGGCGTTTCGGCACAGCGCCCGGCGAAAGAATCAGTTTATCGTAGCTTTCTTCATAGGTGCTGCCGTCCGCGTGGTTTTTCACAGTCACAGTCTTTTTATCGCGGTCAATTTTCACAACCTCGCTCATCGTCCGCACATCGATACGAAAGCGGTCGCGCAAAAGCTCAGGCCGGGTAACGATGAGTTTTTCCCGATCCTTGATGGTGCCTCCAATATAATAGGGAAGCCCGCAGTTTGCGTATGAAATGTATTCCCCTTTTTCAAACAAAATAATTTCCGCTTCCTCGCTCTGCCTGCGCAGCCTTGTCGCCGCGCCGGCACCGCCGGCAACGCCGCCTACAATCAGTACCTTCATTACTGTCTCCGCCTTTCTTTATTTTTATAGCAATTACAAAAATAGAGTGAAATGAATTTAGTTATCTCCCCCGCCGGCGGCGGGGGAGATAACATCTGTTTTTCCGGTTCTTGGTTTAAAATTGCTATAATTTTACAATTCATTAACGAATAAATCCATGTAAAAATTTTTTAAATTCATAAATAATGGGTGCAATCTTTTACGGATTTATGATATCATTAACTCAAATATAATTCCGTGACTAAATCACACAGCGCAATGAAAGCATCTTTATAACAATTTCAAATAAGAGCTGAGATAACGAAATTCATTTCACTGTATTTTTGAAATTGCTGTAGATGTGACAACATCACAGAATAAATTGTAATTTCGGCATATAATAAATTTATAATAATAAAGAGGGTGAAATGATGGCGGATGTAATCATTCTGGGAAACGGTCCCGCCGGAATATCCGCGGCGGCCTATACGGCGCGCGCCGGGCTGGAAACTATGGTAATCGGGCGCGACAGCGGGGCTTTGTCAAAAGCAGGGGAAATTGAAAATTACTACGGTTTTCCTACCCCCATTTCAGGCGAACAACTGGTGCATAACGGGATTGACCAGGCCGTAAGGCTCGGCGTTTCCATGATCAGCGACGAGGTTCTGGGCATTACTTACGACGGGGAGTATACCGTTGAAACAAAGCTGGAAACATACAGGGCGCCCTGTGTGATTCTTGCGACGGGTGCTTCCAGAAAAGCACCCAGAATTGAGGGGCTGAGCGGGTTTGAGGGAAAGGGCGTCAGCTACTGCGCCGTCTGCGACGCGTTTTTCTACCGGGGAAAATCCGTCGCTGTGCTGGGCAGCGGCGATTACGCCCTGCACGAGGCAAACGAGCTTTTGCCGGTTGTCGGCTCGGTCACGCTGCTGACCAACGGCCGCGAGCCTTCCGCTCAATTTCCGGAGCAAATCCGTGTCAATAAAAAAGAGATTGCGGCTCTTCGGGGCGACATTGTTTTGGAGTCCGTCGCCTTCCGGGACGGTTCTACCCAGCCAATCAGCGGTTTGTTTGTCGCCATCGGCGTGGCCTCAAGCACGGATTTTGCCAGAACCATGGGCGCGGAAACCGACGGGAACCGCATTGTGGTGGATGACCGCATGCAGACCAGTATCCCCGGCCTTTACGCGGCGGGCGACTGCACCGGCGGCATGTTCCAGATTTCCAAGGCGGTATACGACGGCGCAAAATCCGCAACCAGCGTAATTCAATATCTTCGAAGCCGCAAAAAATAGGTTTTTTTATCGAAACGTGATTTAGTCACAGAAAAATTATGATCTTCAGCGTATAATAAGGCAACAATCAGAAACAACAATTCTTATCATAGATAAAGGAGAATGGATATGGCAGTTTTAACATTAACAAAGGACAATTTTACACAGGAGGCCGTAAATTCGGAGAAAACGGTACTTATTGATTTTTGGGCACCCTGGTGCGGGCCCTGTCGCATGGTCTCCCCGATTGTGGACGAAATCGCGGAGGAAGCCGCCAACACTGTGAAGGTGGGCAAAATCAACGTGGATGAGCAACCGGAGCTCGCTTCCCAGTTCGGTGTGATGAGCATCCCCACCCTTGTGGTCATGAAGGACGGAAAAGTTGTCAACACCTCCGTCGGCACCCGGAGCAAAGAGTCCATCCTGAGTATGCTGTAATAAAATAATTTCTGTATTTTAGCCCCGCATCAACTGATGCGGGGCTTTGCTCTTTTGTCTTTCTGTAGTATAATAAACGCAAAAGGGAATTCGGCCGCCCGCGGAATCGGCGCGGCCGATCAACCCACAGGGAGGCAGCCGGAATGGCCGTTACGAAAACAGAGCTCGCATTTATGAAAGATTCCTTCCCCTTCTGGAATAGCCTGACGGAAAGGCAGAAAGCATTGCTGGAACAGTCGGCCGTCTGTACTTCCTACGAGAAGGGACAGCGGCTGCATGACGGCGCACAGGACTGCATGGGGCTCATTCTGGTGATGAGCGGGCATCTGCGCGCCTTTATCCTTTCGGATACTGGAAAAGAAATTACCATCTACCGCCTTTTTGAACGGGACGTTTGTATTTTTTCAGCTTCCTGCATGCTGAAAAACATCAGCTTTGATATTTATATTGAAGCGGAGCAGGATACCCGGATTATTTTGGTTCCCACCGCGGTATACAATGAGCTGAACCAGACCGCCCTTGCGGTTTCAAATTACACAAGTCAGCTGATTTCCTCCCGTTTCTCGGATGTGATGTGGGTGATGGAGCAGGTGCTTTTTATGAGCTTTGACCGCCGGCTGGCAAATTTCCTGCTGGAACAGGCCGCAATAGCGGGCGGCGACACGCTGAATATCACGCACGAAACCATTGCGAAAAACATGGGTTCCGCGCGCGAGGTCGTGACCCGCATGCTGAAATATTTTCAGAACGAGGGGATGGTTTCCCTGTCGCGTGGAGGCATTACCATTACCGACCACAAAAAGCTTGAAAAGCTTCTTTAGTTTGAAAAACAGTCGTCCTGATTGCAATTATCGGAAATTTATAGTAAAATCAAATGGAAAATAAAGTGATAGACGGAACAAATTTCTGCGGAGCGGAGGCCAATGCAAATGCAAACTGAAGAACAGCCCGATTTTCTTTCGGAAGACGCGGACGCCGGGAAGGCCCCGGAGAATTACGTATTCGCGCTCGACATCGGAACAAGGAGCGTCATCGGCATTGTAGGGACTTTGGAAGATGAAAAGCTGCACATCACGGCGATGGAAACGGTCGAGCATCCGAAACGCGCCATGATCGACGGCCAGATTGAAGATATCGAACAGGTCAGCCGGGTGGCAAGAACAGTCAAGGAACGCCTTGAAAAGAGAATCGGCTATCCGCTCAGGCATGTATGCGTCGCCGCGGCCGGCCGCGCGCTGAAAACGCAGAAGGCTTCCTATGAGCTCGCGCTCAAACAGTCGCAGACCATTGACGAAGAGCTTGTCTGCCGCCTGGAGGCAGGGGCGATTGAAGCGGCGGAACGGCAGTTCAACCCGGAAATTCCGGACGAAAACCAGCCCGTCTTTTACCTTGTCGGTTATTCCGTCATTCAGTATACGCTGGACAACTACCCTATTTCCAACCTTCTGGATCACCGCGGGCAAAGCATCGGCGTGGAAGTCATCGCCACCTTCCTGCCCCGCGAGGTAGTGGACAGCCTGTATACCACTATGCACAAAACCGGGCTGGAGGTTTCCAGCCTGACACTGGAACCGATCGCCGCAATGAACGCGGCAATCCCGCAGAATCTGCGCCTTTTGAACCTTGCTCTGGTCGACATCGGCGCCGGAACCTCCGACATTGCCGTGTCCAGGGACGGCGGCGTCGTGGGCTACACCATGGCCACCGTGGCGGGCGACGAGGTCACCGAAGCGATCATGAAGGATTACCTTGTCGATTTCGCCTCGGCGGAAGGAATCAAGCTGAAAATGAGCGGGGAGCGGAATATTGTCTTTAAGGATATTCTTGGCTTTGAACATACGGCTACGCCGGAGGAAATCCAAAATAAAACCGAGCCGGTCATGCGCTCCCTCTGCGAAGAAATCTCGCAGAGGATTGCGCAGGCCAACGGCGGGCCCCCCTCCGCCGCCTTTCTGGTGGGGGGCGGGAGCAAGCTGCCCCGCATGTGCGCNNACCTTCCGCCGTCTTTCTGGTGGGGGGCGGAAGCAAGCTGCCCGGCATGTGCGCCTGTGTGGCGGAATCCCTCAATTTGCCGCTCACCCGCGTGGCAATCGGCGGCAGCAATTTCATGGTCTATGTCGCCGCCTCCGACGAGGACGTTACCGGGCCGGAATACGCAACGCCGCTGGGAATTGCCGTATCCGCGGCGCTCAACCTGATTAACGACAGCTTTTCCATCACTTTGAACGGAAGCCGGGCAAAGCTGTTCCGCAGCGGCAGGCTTTCCGTACTGGATGTGCTGCTGATGAACGGCTACAGCTACAACCAGCTGATCAGCCGCTCCGGACAGAGTATGATTGTTGAACTGAACGGCGACAATAAAATTATATACGGCGGACACCCGGACGCGGCCCGTATTCTGCTGAACGGCGCGGAAAGCAATATCGCCGCCCTGGTCAAAGCCGGTGACTGCATTGACTTTGAGCCCGCCGTCCCGGGTGCCGACGCGCATCCTACAGTGGGAGATGTTGTGCGCTTTGAAAAAATGCACAGGGTATTTTTAAACGGCTCCGAATTCACCGCCGGTACCCGCGCCATGGTCAACGGCAGGCCAGCCGAACCGGAACAGCCGCTCTGCGCGCGCGACCGGGTACAGACGTTTTCAATCCATACGCTGCGGGAGCTTCTCAACTTTGCCGGAGAGGATGAAACCCGCGCCTGGCTGATCAACGGGCAGCCCGCCGGACTTGACGACCCGCTCACCGAGGAAGATCAGATCGAATATGCCCCCTCTGCCGCGCCGCAGGCACAGGCTGCTCCTTTAGAGCCGCCCGCCCAACCGCAGACGGAGGACGCAGGTGCCGGGGCAATCACCCATATCACCCTGAACGGCGCGCCCCTTGCTTTGAAGGCAAAGCCGGACAAAGCGCCGTATCACCTGATCGACATGCTCAATCTGGTGGATATCGACCTGTCCAAGCCGCAGGGAAATATTATCCTGCACGTAAACGGGCAGGACGCGGCATATCTGCAGATGCTGGCGGACGGGGATAAAGTGGATATCTACTGGGAAAAGGGCGCACGGCTGTAAACATAGAGAAAGGCTCTGAAACGGAAGCTTCCGTTTCAGAGCCTGTTTTTTTATTTTCCCGGCTTGGGTAGGCTGTCTTCCAGCAGCTTTAAAATCCGCTGCGGCTGCAGGTTCGCCTGTGCCAGCATGGCCATGCCCGCCTGCACCAGAATATTGTGCCGCGCCAACTCCATCATTTCCGCTGCCATATCTACATCGCGGATGCGGCTTTCCGCCGCCGTCAGATTGTCCTCCATGGTGCCGAGGCAGCTCAGCGTGCGTTCCAGCCCGTTCTGGGCGGCGCCCAGATCCCCCCGCGCACCCGAAACGGCATCAAGCCCTTTCTGTATCAGCCCGATGGCTTTCCGTGCGTCTTCCTGCGTGGCGATGGAGGCGCCGTCTACGCCAAGTCCCTTCGCGCTCATATTGGGAATGTGGATGGTGTACCTGCTGGCTTCTGAATTATCCGCGCCGACCTGCAGCGTCAGGCCGTCCTTACCGAAGGACGGGTCGGCGGGGTCCTTGACCTCCGCCAGACTGCCGTTGAGCAGCTTGGTTCCGTTAAAATCCGTCGTATTGGCAATGCGGTCAATTTCCTGCTTTAACGATTCAAATTCCTTGCTGGAATTCTTTCTGTCCGCGTCATTCTGATAGGTACCGTTGGAGGACTGCACCGCAAGCTCCATCATTCTGTTCAGGATGGACTGGGTTTCGTTCAGGTTTCCTTCCGCGGTCTGTACCAGACTGATGCCGTCCTGCGTGTTCTGCTGCGCAACCTGCAGCCCCCGTATCTGTGAGCGCATCTTTTCGGAAACGGCAAGGCCGGCCGGGTCATCCGCGGCGGAATTGATCCGGTAGCCGGAGGAAAGCCTCATAATGCTTCTATTGCACAGCGCCTGATTGATCGAAATCCGACGCAGCGCAAAAAGCGCGCTGATATTATGTTGGATAACCATTTTCTTACTCCCTGATATCCGAGCGCGGTGAATCCTTTCGCCGCTCTTATTTAAGTTTCATTTAATATATCGTTCATTCTAATAAGAAATTTACAAATTCTATTATAAAATTATCAATTTAGAATAAAACTTTCTATCGGAAGCATTCACTTGATTTCCTGCTCCAGATTACGGAATACCGGGGTGCTAAAAAAATCGGGCAAAGTGATTTCCAGACCGTCACATAACTTTTTAATGGTCACAATGCCGGGATTTTGGCTTTCATCATTCAATATACTCTTGATCGTCGACTGCGGTACTGCGGCACGATAGCTTAAAGCATTGGGTGTTATATTCCTTTCGCTGCATAGCTCTATAATTCTGTCTGCTACCGCCTGTCGTGTATCCATTATAGACACCTCCCAGTGTTATATCACTAGCTAGAGCATACATAAGAAAAAGCGATTTTGTTAGTGATATAGCACTAGTATCTATTTTGTGCTATAATTAGTGATATAACACTAATTATGCAAAGGAGTGTGTTCCATGCCGGACTATCAAAAAATGTATTTTGAGCTTGCGGCAAGAGTAGCGGATGCCGTCGAGCTTCTGGTAAAGGCGCAGCAAAAAGGGGGAAATGACTATATGGAAGGGCAGCCTGCCATAACGGAACTAAGGATTCATGAAATTCCACAAAAGCCCGATCATCATTAACGGGAAAACAGCGGGAGACAACGGTTTTCAGTCGTTGTCTCCCGCCTTTTCAGATCAATATTTTATTCCTGTGGATTGTTCACCGTGCCGATAAATACGGGCAGCCCCGTCTGTACGTCCACAATCGCGTAAACAAACGGGCGGTTGAAGACGACTTTCTTTTTTTCTGCCCCGGGCGCGGCGCTTGTCGCAGCCATCTCCACCTTTGTGGCGGCGCCGGCTTTCGCGCCCAGCTCATCCACCTGAATAAACGTCTTGTGCAGCACATCGCTGATGAAGAGTTTTCCGTCCGGCGTGCTGCCCATGGAGCGGAAATCCGCGCGGTCGGAGTTAAAGGCGTCGGTCAGGCCCAGCGCTTTGAGCGGATCATTTAAGTCGACGGAAAACTCGTACTTGAATTTCGGCAGGGAGCAGTCGGCGGTCTCGTCCCCCGCGCAGGCGAGCAGCGCCGAAAAAGATTCCCCGGTCATTTGCGCAACATATTCCTCCAGGCCGACGCCTTCCTTCGGCAGAACGGCGGCAAAGGCATAGCGGTCGTCTTTAAAGGACTTCAGGATGCCGTCGGCGTTTTCTCCGTGAAGATAGGTTTCCTCTGAATCCATAAACGGCACGGTCACCTTTTTGTCCGGGGTCTGAAATTCCTTGTCTGACACCCTGTAGTCAGCGTATGGAATCTGCCAGTCGGACTCAAAATAAAGGGTGTTGATCAGGTACATCATGGTCGTATCGTCGATTTTATCCACCATTTTGCTGATTTTTCCGCCGGTGTTTTCTTTGACCCAGCCGTTGATTTTATCGGCCGTGGACCGCTTCGTAAAATCGAGCTGGAACGCGCCCGCGCCGAAGTAGTCCGCGTTTTTTTGCAGGAACCCCTTTTCCACCGTCAGATTTTTGTCGCGGTACCAGATGGAATTGGCAATTTGGAGCTTGCCGCTCTGAATGGACTTCAGCCGGTTTGCGAAAACGCTGTAATTCCGGCTCAGCTCACCGATGTCCATGCCCCCGCCGAGCACATTTTCGAACTGCTTCCTGGTTTCGCCGTCTGCGCCGTTGGCCGTCATCCCGAGCGCGAGGGAAACCGACACCGGCGACACAAGGGAATTCCGACCCTTCGTGACGGATTTCTGGAACAGCTTGACGGAAAAAGCCTGCCCGCTGCGGATAAAATCTTTGCTGACGGGCTCATCCGTATTGACTTTGTTCGCCTTAATGCCGCTCATCAGATTTTCGGAAGCGTTCACCGTATTGAGCGGAAACAGAGCGCCGCTGAACAGCAGCGCACAGACCAGCACCACCGCAAGCGCGGGAACCAGAAGCAGCCGCAGCGGTCTTTTTTTCTTTTGCGGCTCTTTTCCCTGCGGGGGATTTTTCAACAGCCGCGCGGTTTTTTGTTGAAAATCTTCCGATGCCTTTATCTCATCTAACTCGGAAATATATTTTTCTCTATTCATCGTCAAAACCTCCTGTCAGCGTTACTTTCAGCTGCTTTCGCGCTCGGTGCAGCCACGAGGAAACCGTATTTTCCTTTTGCTGTAAAGCAGACGCGATTTCAGCCACGCTCATGTCCTCGTAGTAATGCAGATAAATGACATTTCTGTATTTTACGGGCAGCCGCATCACCGCGTCCAGAACCTCGCTGTTTTTGTCATGGGAAAGAAGGTTGTCATCCAGCACGGCCCTTTTTCTGAACCATGAGGATTTAAAATAGTCCTTGCACAGGTTGACGGTCACCCGGATCATCCATGCTTTTTCATGCTCCGCGCTTTTAAAATCTGTGCCCAGCGTAAAGCGCTTTAGAAAGACCTCCTGTGCAATGTCTTCGGCTTCCGCCGTGCTTTTCACATTCTGATACGCAATGCGGATGACCATATCCGCATAATTCGTCAGGCAGGACTGAATCCTGCTGTCTGTATCGACTGATGATTTCACCTTTTCGCCCCCTTCCTATACAATACGATTGAAAAAGCCATGATCTTGCAGGGAATAATAAAATATTTTTTGCGCTTTGGGCAGGGAGAATCCCAGACCCCGTATTTTGCAACATAAGTCTATAAAATTGAGTATATTGTCCTTGCAAACAGCCGATAGTTAGAATAGAATATAGTCGGATATTGCATATAAAATAAATTTTTGTCCTTATAAAAAACACAGGGGGTAACACAATGCTGTCTGCAAAAGTAAAAGAATTGATTGCACAGGGAAAATACGATGAAAATCTGTCCTATCTTTATGTCTGCGATTTCAAAAAAACGTCGGAGTACCGCAAAAGGCTGCTGCTTGCGGTGGAAAATTTTGAAAAGCTGTTCGGCGCGGGACGGGATATCCGTATCTTCAGCGCCCCGGGAAGAACGGAGGTGGGCGGCAACCACACCGACCATCAGCGGGGCCGCGTGCTTGCGGCAAGCGTGAATCTGGACGTCATCGCGGTTGTTTCCGTCAGCGAAAGCAATCAGGTGCAGGTAAAATCCGAAGGTTACCCCATGGATGCTTTGAATGCGGCAGATCTGGATCTGAAGAAAGAGGAATGCAACTCCTCCCTTGCGCTCATCCGCGGGATTATCAGCAAATTTACACAGCTCGGCTACCATATCGGCGGATTTGACGCCTATACCACTTCGAACGTGCTCGCCGGTTCGGGGCTTTCCTCTTCGGCGGCTTTTGAAGTGCTGATCGGCACCATTATCAACGATTTATTCTGCGGAGGAAAAGAAAGCGCGCTGAAAATCGCGCAGATCGGCCAGTACGCGGAAAATGTTTATTTCGGCAAGCCCTGCGGGCTGATGGACCAGGCGGCCAGCTCCGTCGGCGGGTTCGTCACCATCGACTTCAAAAATGCTGAGGAGCCGAAGGTGGAGCAGGTTCATTTCGACTTTGCAAAATGCGGCTACGCCCTTTGCATCATCGACACAAAAGGAAGTCATTCCGACCTGACGCCGGACTACGCGGCTGTTCCCGCCGAAATGCGGAAGGTGGCGGCGTTCTTCGGCAAAGAGGTGCTTTCCGAGGTGGACGAGGAAACATTTTATCAGAATATTCCCGTACTGCGTGAAAAGACGGGTGACCGCGCGGTGCTGCGCGCCATCCATTATTTTGCGGACAACGCAAGAGTTCTGAAAGAGGTCGCGGCTTTAAAGGACAATGACTTTGACGCGTTCAAACAGCAGATCATTGAGAGCGGCTATTCCTCCTATATGTACCTGCAAAACGTATTTTCCCCGTCGCATGTGCAGGAGCAGGGCGTCTCTCTGACGCTCGCGCTCTGCCAAAAGCTTTTGGGCGGCAGGGGCGGCGCGTACCGCGTACACGGCGGCGGCTTTGCCGGAACGGTGCAGTCTTTTGTGCCGGTCGGTTACCTGAACGAGTTTGTTGAAAAAATGGAAGCGATGCTCGGCGAAGGCAGCTGCCACACGCTGTCCATCCGGCCGGTTGGCGGCACAAAGATTTTATAACTTTTGGAGGTCTTTTCATGGCTGAGTTAAGATGGCATCCTTTAATCAAGGATTGGATTATGATCGCTTCAAACAGGCAGGACCGCCCGCAGATGCCGAAGGACTACTGCCCGTTCTGCCCCAGCTTCGGCAATGTACCGGACTACGAGGTAATGGAATACGACAACGACTTTCCCGCCCTGTCGCAGAACCCGCCGGAACCGGACGATGTTGCGACCGATTTCTTTAAAGTGCGCCCGAGCTACGGAAAATGCGAGGTCATTTTATATTCCCCCGGCCACACGGTGACCATGCCGGAGCTTTCCGACGAACACATGAAAAAGCTGGTGGACTTGTGGTGCGAGCGCTTTGAAGCGATGCGCGCCGATGAAAAAATAAAATATGTTTTTCCCTTTGAGAACCGCGGAGATGTTGTGGGCGTTACCATGCCCCACCCCCACGGCCAGATGTACGGCTACCCGTTTCTGCCAAAAAAGTTGGAGCTTGAAACCGGCGCCGCAAAAGAGTATTATGAAGACAGGCACGAGTGCCTGTTCTGCGACATGCTCAAAAACGAGCGGAAAGAGGATAAGCGGATTATCTTCAGCAACGCGCATTTCACGGTGTTTCTTCCGTTCTACACCGAATATCCCTACGGGGTATACATCCTGTCGAACCGTCATACGGAATATATGACGAATTTTACAGAGGAAGAAAAAGTTTCTCTCGGCCTGACCATCCGCGATACCGTCGGGATGCTGGACAGCCTGTTCAATTACCGGTTCCCGTATATGATGTGCATGCACAACGCTCCCGTCAACATGGGCGATTATTCCCGGGATTTTCATTTTCACATTGAATTTTTCCCGCCGATGCGGTGCGCTGAAAAGCAGAAATTCAACGCCTCCAGTGAAACAGGCGCATGGGCCTGCTGCAACCCCACCTGCCCCGAGGAGACCGCGCAGGAGCTTCGCGAGGCATACAAACGTTATAAGGAGAATAAAAGATGAAAGTATTGGTTACCGGCGGCGCAGGATATATCGGTTCCCACACCTGCATTGAGCTTTTAAACAATGGATATGAAATCGTAGTGATGGATAATTACTGCAACTCCTCACCCGACGTTTTAAAGATAGTGGAAAAACTGACAAACAAGACCTTTCCCATCTACGAATGCGACATGCTTGACTATGACGGGTTTGAAAAGATTTTTCAGGATAACAAAATAGACGCGGTCATCCATTTTGCCGGACTGAAGGCGGTCGGCGAATCGGTCGGCAAGCCGCTGGAATATTACCAAAACAATCTGGTAGGCACCATTAACCTGCTGCGGCTGATGAAGCAGTACAAGGTGTATCAGCTGGTGTTCAGTTCCTCCGCCACGGTATACGGTATGAACAATACCGCCCCGTTCCGTGAAGACATGCCGCTTTCCACCACAAACCCCTATGGCACAACCAAGCTGATGATCGAAAACATTTTGAAAGACCTCTGCTTTGCCGATAAAAAATGGAAGGTCGCGCTCCTGCGCTACTTCAACCCCATCGGCGCGCACCAGAGCGGCCTGATCGGTGAAAATCCGAACGGAATCCCCAACAACCTGATGCCGTATATCATGAAGGTCGCGGTCGGCCAGCTCAACTGCCTGAGCATCTACGGCGACGATTATCCCACGCCGGACGGTACTGGTGTGCGGGACTACATCCATGTGTGCGACCTTGCCGCCGGACATTTGAAAGCGCTGGAAAAGCTGCCGCAGATTGACGGCGCTCAGGCTTACAACCTCGGAACCGGCAAGGGCAGCAGCGTGCTTGACGTAGTGCATGCATTTGAGAAGGCAAGCGGCAAAACGGTCACTTATAAAATCACCCCGCGCAGGGCCGGCGATATTGCCGAATGCTACGCGGATGTTTCGAAGGCAAAAAAAGAACTTGGCTGGGAAGCCAAATACAGCCTTGACGACATGTGCCGCGACAACTGGAATTTTATTAAGAACAAATAAAACAGCAAATCTGAAACAGCGCCGGTTTTCCGGCGCTGTTTTTTCACTCTCTATTCCCTCAGAATACCGAGAATTTCGTCGGCGTTGCTTTTTGTCACCGCGCGGTACGGGATGCGGATATAATGTCCGTTCTGCACATCCAGCTTATCCGAAGGGCTCTGACCTGTGGCAAAGGAATAGGATAAATCAAAAATCGCCCTGGCCTGTCCCTGCGCGTCGTTAAAAACCGTTCCGAACATGCTGCCGTCCTTAATGGCATTCAACCCGCTTTCCGTCGCGTCGATTCCCAGAATAGCGGGCTTCACTTTCTTCTTGCTTTCCTTAATCGCATCGATTGCGCCGAGCGCCATGTCGTCGTTGTTGCAGAAAACGACTTCTATCCGGTCGCCGAATTTCCCGAGCCACTGCGCCATTTTTGCCGAGCCCTGCGCACGCTGCCAGTTGGCGGTGTCGTTCGCCAGCTTTTCCACCGCAATCCCGGCCCCGGTGACGGCCTTGATGGAATATTCCGTTCTCAGAAGCGCGTCCTGATGTCCCTGCTCCCCTTCGAGCATGACATACTGGATTTTCCCGTCGCCGTTTTTGTCAATTGCCGCGCGGTTCCTGCGGTAGGCTTCCGCAATGATCTCCCCCTGAAGCCGCCCGGACTGGGCAGCGTCCGCTCCGACGTAATACGCCCGGTCCCACATGCGCAAATCCTCTTCAACCGGTTCCCGATTAAAGAAAATAACCGGAATATTCGCCGCTTTGGCCTTGTCCACAATCACCGCGGCCGCGGTGCGGTCAACCATGTTTACGCAGATCACGTCGTAATTCTGTGATATGAAGCTGTCTACCTGATCGTTTTGCAGCGCCTGGCTGGACTGTCCGTCCACCATATTGACCACAATTTTTTTCCCCGACTCGGTTTCCTTCTGTTTTGCCACCTTTTCAAGGTAGGTACAAAGGCTGGCTACAAAGGTATCGTCTTTGCGGTAAAGTGAAATGCCGATTTTAATGGTTTCCACCTTGCCGCTGCTGCCGCCCGTATCACAGGCAGCCATCAAAGGAAGAAGCATCGTAACCGTCAATACGAACGCCAGGATTCTGATAAAGCTTTTCATTTTTCTCCTCCATTATCTTACAAACGGAAAAAGCAGCCTTTGATTGTCGGAGTTGTACATATTCGCATGGCTTACAATGGCAAAATTAATGCCGGCCTGATTCGTGTCCTGCTTTTTATTGATTTTATCCACCGCGGTGCGGATACTGAGGTATCCCAGATTGTATTCGTTTTCCACACCGATGGAATTGATCACCTGTTCCTCCAGCAGCGACACCACCGTATTCGTTCTGCCTATCCCGTAAATCTGCACCTGAGCGCTTCCGGTTTTCAGCAAATCCTTTTCCGCTTTCGCGGCGGCTTCCAGCGTGGATGCGTCCAGCGCGACCAGTGTGTCGGCCATGCTGGTCTGCAGCATACCTTTCGCCGTATCGTACGCTTCCTGTGAATCATTGGGAATCTCCCAGTATTCAATATCATTTTCAGCGGATTTAAGCGTCTGCAGGACGCCGAGGTAACGCTGCTGAATATTGCTGCAGTCCATGCTGTTGCGCAGAATAGCAATATGACGGCGGCTGCCCCCGTTTTTCAGGATGGCATCCGCCAACGCGCTACCGAGCTTCTGGTTGTCACACGAAATGGAGGGCAAGTCTTGAATGGTATTCACCGTGGACTGCATAGCGACAACAGGAATGCCCTTCCGGGCTTTTTCGATCGGTTCCTTCAGGTCTGTTGAATT
The DNA here is from genome assembly GCA_002359465.1 of Ruminococcaceae bacterium UBA2656. Taxonomy (GTDB): domain Bacteria; phylum Bacillota; class Clostridia; order Oscillospirales; family Acutalibacteraceae; genus Caproiciproducens. The sequence continues at coordinate 18,155 of DENA01000028.1, read as the reverse complement.
GACGGGGGCGATGACAATGGCATCCGCGCCGTTCTTAATTTCCCGCTGCAAAAGTGAAATCTGTTCCCCCGCATTGTTCTCGCTAGACAGGGTGATGAAACTGACCTCCGCATTAAAATCCTTTGCCGCCTGATCGATTCCCTGTTTGATGGTAGTGCTGCTTTCGGTGCTTTTGCTGCGCCAGATGACGGAAATTTCATAGGGATCGCTGTTCTTTTTTTCAAAAATCTGGTCTTTGTACAGAACGACAAACAACCCCAGAAACGCACACAGAATCAGGATAAAAGCCATCGTTTTATTTTTGCTCATTTCGCTGTGCCCCCTTCGCCTGCGTCCGCTTCCTCCAGTGTTTTTAGCGGAAGATGGATTCTGGCTGTGGTTCCCTCGTCGGGTTCGCTGTAAATTGCAAGGCCGTACTCGCTGCCGAAATACAGCTGAATCCGCTCCTTCACGTTTTTGAGCCCGATTCCAGAGCCTTTTCCGCGGACCTTTGTGGTTTCCTCCGTAAGCAGCGCGTCCGCCTGCTCCTGCGGCATGCCGAGGCCGTTGTCGATAATATCGATATATAAATCATTCCCATCACGGTAGGCGTTAATCCGAATTTCCCCGTCTCCGCTCATAAACTCCATGCCGTGATAAATGGCGTTTTCAACCAGCGGCTGAACAATCAGCTTGATGGTGGCGCACGGAAGGGTTTCCGGTTCCGCCGTAATTTCATAGCTGAACTTGTTTTTGTATCGCATTTTCTGAATCGTCAGATAATTGCGGACGTGCTCCAGTTCGTCTGCCACGGTAATAATGTTTTTCCCCTTCGACAGGCTGATGCGGAAAAGCCTTGCCAGCGCCGTTACCATGGTGACCGCGCCGTCATACCGCTCGTTTTCAATCATCCAGATGATGGAGTCCAGTGTGTTGTACAGGAAATGCGGGTTAATCTGGGACTGGAGCGCGTCCAGCTCGCTCTTCCGCTTGGACTCCTGCTCCGTGACGATATCGTCCATCAGCCGGTGGAGCTGGTCTACCATGGAACGGATTGTTTTACCCAGATGCTGGACCTCGTAGGAGCCCGAAATGGAAATATCGATTCCGTTCAGATTGCCTTTGTCAAGATCCTTGACGGACAGCTCCAGCTCCTTCAGCGGATTGGCGATGCGTGAGGACAGGAACATATTGACAAAGATCATCAGGAAAATCGCAAAGAAAATAAAAAACAGGGTGAAGAGCCTGAATTGCTGATAGTTGGAGGTAATATCCTGCGTGGGGGTGACGGCAATGATCTTCCAGCCGGTATACCCCGCGGTCTTCACTGTAACCAGCCGCTGCTGCCCTTCAAAGGTTTCGTTATGGTTTCCGTCGTCGTATTTCGCGGCGGCGTAATTATTTTCATGGATTAAATTGGAATAGATCAGCTGCTGGCGCGGATGGTAAATGATCTCGCCGTTCCCGTCAATCAGATAAATATAGCCGGATTCGCCCAGATCGACGTTTTTGCAGATCTGCTCAATCCCGCTGAAATTCATATCAACCAGCAGGACGCCGTGCGTGATGGAGCCGGCACTGGTCAGTTCCACCGAACGGCTGAGCGAAACGACCCACCGGTATTTATTGTCCGGGTCCACAAACAGGTTCTGCACATGCGGGGTGGAAAAGTGGCAGTTTTCAATTTTACGCGCGGCATTTTTAAACCAGTTTTCCCCGCTCACATTGGCAGAGGGCTTGAGCTGCGTGAGCGGCTCGGCCGCAATGACTTTCCCGGAATTGGAGAACACCCCGATGCTGATGAGCAAATCGCGGTTTGTCTCATAAAGAAGGCTCATATCATTGCTGATGTTGTCGGTCGACAAATCCGCATTTTTAATCACACGGTAATACATGGAGTCGGAAATACGCATCATATTGCGCAGGTAGTTGTCCAGATTCAGGTTAACCTGGTCCACCATTCGCGTACTGTCGTCCGACACCATTTTTTCACTGGAACTGATAAAACGCATGGAAAGGGAAACGCCGACAATCAGCATTCCCACCACCGTAACAGCGGTAAAGGTGATGGAAATTGTAAACTGCAGGCTTTTTTTCTGCAGAAGCTGGGTTATTTTATCGATAAAGTCCCTTGCTTTTTTCCGCATTTTATCAACTCCAGGCCTTGGCTTCAGTTGCTCCTGTATTTTGATGGCGATACACCAAATTTCTTTTTAAAAACATAGCTGAAATAATTCGGCTCGGTATAACCCACCTTGCCGGCGATGACATAGGTTTTGTCGCCTGTGGTATTCAGCAGGTTGACCGCCTCCTGCAGGCGCACCTCCGTCAGGTACGCGACAAAGCTCATACCGGTCTCCCGCTTAAAGATCGTTGAAAAATAGGCGGGGCTGACGTGCAGGAACGAGCAGAGACTTTCCACGGAAAGATCGGCGTTCTGGTAATGCCCCGCGATATACTGCTTGGCGTTTTGCGCAAGCAGTTTGGTGGAGTCCACGCGCTCGCGCTTGATCAGCATGCTGATTTTGATGCAGCAATCCGTGCACCACTGTTTCATTTCCGCGGGAGAATGAAGGGAGGCGATGGTATTGACATAATTGAAATTTGCGCCGAAAATCTCCTCCGTGCTCAGCTCATACGCGTGCATAACCTTCAGCAGGGAGGTCATCATCTCCATTAAATAAATCTGATATTGGCTCAGCGGAAGCAGCAGCGTTTCAAAGCGTGTGAACAGCACGCTGATCCGGCCGGCAATGTCCTGCTCCGAACCCATTTTGATCGCGTTTGTAATTTCACGTTCGTCATGCTCGTCAAACTGAAGCCTGACGGAGGTGTCGGGTTCCACATCCGCAATATAAATGGCCTTGCCTGCGCCCATGGTCGCGCTGTAATCCAGCGCGTTCTGCGCCTCCCGGTAGGAGTGGCGGATCTCCGTCAGCACGGAGCACACCGTGCCCACGCCGGCCATCACTTTCACGCCGAGTACCCGTTCGGCGGATTTGCACACCTGATTCATCCCGTCAATCAGCGGCACAATGTCGTTTTCCGGCTTCAGCTCCGCAATTACCGCCACACAGTCGGAGTAAAGGAATCCCGTAAACGCGCAGTAATTCCCCAAAATTTCATCCACGGTGCATTTCAGGGAAATCGGAATCAGTTCCTCCGCCCCGTGCAGGGCAGCGTCGTCCTTCGGCGCGGAATCGGCGCGGACAAGCGCGACCGCCCACCGGTCCGCCGCCGTCAGGTCAATCTTGAAAAGCGGCGCCTGCGCCCGCAGCCGTTCTTCGGAAATGCGGCCCTCAATCAGGCCGACCAGAAACTGCTCGCGCATAACGGGAAGGCTGTCCATATAACTCCGCCGCAGCATTTCCACGTCGCGTTTTTCCGCAAATTCACGGTCAAGCTGCTGCTTCAGTTTTTTTAACGTCTCAGTCAGCTCATTCGAATTGATGGGCTTTAAAACGTACTCGGCTACATTGATCTTAATCGCTTTCTGCGCGTACTCAAAATCGTCGAATCCCGAAAAAATAATCAGCTTTGCCGAAGGCAGGACCACGCGCAGGCGTTCCCCCAGCTCCAGCCCGTCCATAAACGGCATCTTGATATCCGTCATCACAACGTCCGGGTGCAGGTGTTCCGCTTTCTCCAGGGCTTCCAGCCCGTTTTCCGCATCGCCCACAATGGTGTATCCCAAACGGGCCCAATCTATTTTCCGAATAATGCCTTCGCGTATTTCTTCTTCATCATCCACAAGAAGAACACGGTAAAGTGCCATAAAAATTTCACTCCAATCGGTACGGTAACTGTTATTATTGTACCATTTTTTTGTTGAATGTGCAACGAATATCATAAGCGCAAACGGCCCGCACAGCTTTGCTGCACGGGCCGTCTGCGGGAATAGTATGAGACGTAAAACGGAGAAATCATTTTTTCCTGTACTTGGACAGGTCGATTGCAACAGCAACGGCAATAATAATGCCCTTGATAATCTGCTGCCACATCGGGCTTACGTTGATAAACTGCAGGCCATACTGAATAACGGTAAAGATTAAGACACCGGTCACAATACCGCGAATCTTACCGACGCCGCCGTTGAGCGAAACACCGCCGACCACGCAGGCCGCGATGGCGTCCAGCTCATAGCCGTTGCCGTAGTTATTGGTTGCCCCTGCGGTTCTTGCCGCTTCCAGTACGCCGCCGATGCCGTAAAGGCCAGAGGCGAGAATAAAGATAAACATAATCGTAGCAAACACATTGACGCCGGATACAATAGCCGCCTCGCGGTTGCCGCCGATGGCATAAACATTTTTACCGAACACTGTTTTATTCAAAACGAACCAGATGATCAAAGTGATAATAAGCGCAATAGGAATTAAAACGGAGAATCCGCCGAAAAAGGACGTAAACAACTTTTTCTGGCCAAGTAAGGCAAAGTCGGGGCGAATTCCGCCGATTGGCTGAGAATTGTTCGGGGGGAGGTCAAAGTACAGCGAACATGCGCCGTAAATGATAACCTGTACCGCCAAAGTTGCGATAAAAGGATGCATATCGAACCGGGCGACCAGATAGCCGTTCAAAACGCCGAACAGCAGGCACGCCGCCACGGCAGCGAGAATGGCAACCACAACCGGGATCTGAGGCAGATTTGGGTAAAATCTGTTTTTATATTCCGCCGTCTGCATCAGGGAAGTGGAGATAACTGCCGCCAGACCGACCATACGGCCTGCCGAAAGGTCGGTACCCGCAATTAAAAGGGTGAAGCAGATACCCAGAGCGATAATCAGTCTTGTGGATGACTGCGTCATAATATCGAGCAAAACCTTAATCTGCATGAAACGGGGCTCAATAAAAATAATGACGACAACCAGCGCCAGCAGCGCAAGAATAATTGCATTGTTTGTCAAAAAGGTCTTAGCCGATTTGCCTGAAAGCACAACCTCTCCCAGACGCTCCGAACTCAGCATCTGAAATCCGGCGTAAATACACAGAATCACGCCGATTCCGATCAGCATCAACGGCATATCATACATTTTCTTATTGTAAACGGCAAATTTCAAAATAAATCCGAGAACCGCAAGCACAACACCGACAATTATGTAAATTACCGCGAATTTTTGCCGGGGAATTACTTTCTCTCCTTGCATCATACGCAACCTCACTTTCATTTTTAACTCTACTGGACAAATTTCGTCGCCAGACGCATAACCTCAATCTGATCGGCTTCGTCACGGTTCAGCACGCCGGAAACCCTGCCCTCGCACATAACCATAACCCTGTCCGACATGCCCAAAAGTTCGGGCATTTCGGAAGAAATCATGATAATGGACTTTCCCTGCCGGATCAAATCCAGCATAATCGTATAGATTTCGTACTTGGCGCCGACATCGATTCCTCGAGTCGGTTCGTCCAGAATCAGAATATCCGGATGCGTAAGCAGCCAGCGCGCAATCAGCACCTTTTGCTGATTTCCGCCTGAAAGGTTCTGCATCAGCGTTTCCATCGTGGGGGTCTTTACATTCAGCTGCTGGTTGGCTTCCCTGGCGGCTTTCAAGCGTCTGCCCTGCTGGAGCACGCCGTTTTTTGCATAGTCCTTTTGGCTAGCGATCACCGTATTGTCCAGTACGGAAAGAATCCCGAACACGCCTGTTGCGCGGCGTTCCTCCGTTAAAAGTGCAATTCCGTGCTTTTTCGCGTCCTGTACGGATTTCACCTTAAACTCCTCGCCGTCCTTTTCCACTGAGCCGGATTCAATGGCCCGCAGCCCGAACAGCGCCTCGACCAGCTCTGTGCGCTGCGCGCCGACCAGTCCGCCGATTCCCAGGATCTCGCCCCTGTGCAGTTCAAAACTGACATGCTGGAAAGATTTCGGGAGAGGGGAACACAAATCGTCCGCCTTCAGCACAACCTCGGTGCCCGGGGTATGGGTCCGGGGCGGAAAGCGGTTTGTCATATCGCGCCCGACCATGCGGCTGATAATCAGGTCGGTCGTCAGTTCACCGGCGGGCCATGTGCCTACATACTGCCCGTCGCGCATAATCGTTACCTCATCCGCAATTTTGAGGATTTCCTCCATTTTATGGGATATGTAAATGATGGCGCAGCCCTTTGCCTGAAGCTGACGTATAATCTTAAAAAGATGTTCCGTTTCATTATCCGTTAAAGAAGATGTCGGCTCATCCATAATAATTATCTTCGAATTGTAGCTGACAGCCTTTGCAATCTCAACCAGTTGAAGGTTGGAAGCAGACAGGCTGCCGGCGAGTACCTCCGGATTGACATCAAGGTCTATCTCTTTGAAAAGTTCTTTGGTCCTGCGGATCATGGCCTTTCGGTCCACCGCAATTCCTCTCATCGGAAACCGTCCCAGCCAGATATTTTCCATAACCGGCCTGAAACGAATGGGGTGCAGTTCCTGATGAATCATGGAGACGCCCAAATCAAGCGCCTGCTTTGAGCTTGTAATATTTTCCTGCTTCCCGTCTAAAATAATCTCTCCGCCGTCTTCCTGATAGATACCGAAAAGACATTTCATCAGGGTTGATTTTCCGGCCCCGTTTTCGCCCATCAGCGCGTGAACACTGCCCGGCCTGACCTTCAGGCTGACGTTGTCCAGCGCTTTTACGCCGGGAAATACTTTTGTGATATTTTTCATCTCCAACACATATTCGCCCATACACCATTCCTCCTTTTTGCTAAAATCAACGGGGAACGCAAAGCCTCCGCTTTCGCATTCCCCGTTGAACAGTAACCCCTGAAACTACTAATTCAACCGAGAATTAGCTGCAATTATTTCTGGAACTGCTTGTAGTTTTCCGTTGTTACCTTAACATAAGGAATCCAAACATACTTGCCGTCTGTGATTTCATAGCCGACTGTATCTTTTGTAATTTCTTTGCCCTGAGCAGCCGCAACCGCGATGTTCACTGTTGCTTTGCCCTGGTTTTCGCCGTCGTTCAGAACGGTGCCCAACATGGAACCGTCAGCCATTGCGGCCAGTGCGGGAGCTGTGGCGTCAACACCGACAACCGGAATATACTTTGTTTTGTCGCCCTTGTTGTAGCCCTGCGCCTTCAAAGCTTCGATTGCGCCGAGAGCCATGTCGTCGTTGTTTGCGAGAACGGCTTCGATTTTGTCAAGGCCCTGGGAGGAAATGAAGGTGTTCATCAGGTCGGTCGCTTTGACCTTATCCCACATTGCGGTATCGGCAGCCAGTTTAACCGGCTCGAAGCCCGCTTTTTTGATTGCTTCCACGGAATACTGTGTGCGGAGCGTGGCATCCTGATGGCCCGGCTCGCCCTGCAGCATTACATACTGGATTTTGCCGTCGCCGTTCTTATCGGCGGATTTATTCGCCTTGAAATAATCGGCAATGATCTCGCCGGACATTGTTCCGGACTGCTCGGCTTTGGCGCCTACATACCAGACTTTGTCGTAGCTCTTCATAACGTCGGCTTCAGGCTCACGATTCAGGAATACGATCGGAAGGCTTGCCGCTTTTGCTTTTTCTACCAGCGGGGCAGCCGCGGTACGGTCAACCGGGTTGATGGCCAGTGCGGTAACACCCTTGGTGATAAAGGTATCCACCTGCTCGTTCTGGGTCGGCTGTTTGTTCTGAGAGTCCACAATGTCAAGCTTCGCACCCAGTGTTCCTGCCTGAGCAGTCATGTTGTTGCGGACACCTGTCATAAAGGTATCGTCGAATTTGTAGATGCAGACACCGACGTTGACATCGCCGGCAGCCGCCGTGCTTGCCGCAGCGCTTTCTGCAGCCTTGCTCTCCGCCGCCGAGGCAGCTTTGCTCTCTGTTGTTGTGCTGGAGCAGCCCACTGCTGCTGAGGCCATCATCAATGTGGCCAGAATCAATGCAACAATTTTTTTCATTAAAAAATCCCCTACTTTCTTTGTGATTGTTCGCAAACTCTTCACTTCTTGTGCTATTGCACAAATTTTAAGACGTTTGCATCGTTCTATTGGATAGTATAACTGTGATAAAAGAAAAAATCCATATGATTTTCTTTTCACTTCTATTAAATTTCTTTACCGCTTTCGCTAAACCGGAGGCAAAACAGGGAATAACATTGGTTGTTTTGTATAAAACAGAGGGGAAATTTAGATAAAAAGGTCGAAATGCCGTCTATAACCATTAGTGAACGCTGCAATCGTTCCCTTTTTCTGTCATCTGCGGAAAAGCTTCTTGTATCGGGCAGGTAAAACAGCTATAATATATGAAAATATGCGGGGTAAGGAGCGAATCGCATGAACGAAAAAATTCTTGAAATTCTGAGCGGAATTCCGGGAAAAGCGGGATTTTACTATAAAAACCTGATAACGGAGGAAGAATGGGAGTTTCATTCCTCCCTGCCGATGATCGCGGCCAGCGTGATTAAAATTCCCGTGCTGACAGAGGTCTTCGCACAGCTGGAAGCTGGCGCAGCCGACAAAAACGAGCTTTACAGGATTCAGGCCGGGGACAAGCTGCCCTCCTGCGGCGCGCTGAACTACATGCACACCGGCCTTGAAGTAACCCTTGAGGATTTATATACCCTGATGATTATTTTAAGCGACAACACGGCCACCAACCTGCTGATTAAAAAATTCGGCATGGAGAACATCAACCGGCGCATGCGGGACCTCGGCCTGAGCATTACCACCGTCAACCGCCTGCTTTTCGACGCGGAGGCGGCCGCGGCGGGCAGGGAAAACCAAATCTGTGCAAAGGAAATCGGCGTCCTGCTTGAAAAAATGTACCGGGGAAAACTGGTTTCCCAAAAAGCTTCCGAGAAAATGATTTCCATATTGAAAAACCAGCGTCTGAACGGCAAAATGCCGTTTCATTTCAAGGGCCAGGTGAAAATTGCGCACAAAACCGGAGAGGACGGCGGAATCACCCACGACGTAGGCATCGTCTTCGCGCCCCAGCCGTTTGTGGCGTGCTTCTGCTCCAATGAAACGGACGTGCCGCGCTTTGAACGGGCGATACAGGACATTACGAAGCTTCTGTACGATCTGCAGACAGAGGAATCCCCCTGCCAAACCGGATTGCGGTAACGCCCGCCGCGGTTTTTTATGACAAAGCTGTAATGAATTTTTCGCTCTTCAAGGCGTCATTTCGTCCGTTTTCCGCCTTTACAAAATCGCCTTACAGTGCTATAATTCATTATATTTCTTGATATGTGAATTTTCGTATTTTTGAAATTGCAATACCGTTGGGAGAGGAAACCTCTTGAAAATAAAAGAGATCGAAATCGGCGAAATTTTTATACCGCTGGCAACCCCTTTTAAAACCGCCCTGCGCACGGTGAAAAACGTGGAGGACATTGTCGTCCGGATTACCGCCGACAGCGGCGAGGTCGGCTACGGCGAGGCACCGCCTACCGCCGTGATTACCGGCGACACCAAAGGCTCCGTTGTCTGCGCCGTCCGCGACTTCATCCGCCCGGCCATTCTGGGCATGGAAATTGAAAACATGGACGGCATCATGCAGAAGCTGCACTCCTGCATCCAAAAAAACACCAGCGCCAAGGCCTGTGTGGACATGGCGCTTTACGACCTGTACGGGAAGCGCTACGGCGCGCCGCTTTATCAGCTTCTGGGCGGGTACCGCAAAGAGCTGGAAACCGATCTGACCATCAGCGTCAACCCGGTCGGCGAGATGGTACGGGACAGCATTTCCGCTGTGAAACGCGGCTACCGCATTTTAAAGACGAAGGTCGGCAAGGAAGGCCTGAAGGATATTGAGCGCATTACCGCCATCCGCGAAGCGGTGGGCGGGGACGTGAAAATCCGTGTGGACGCCAACCAGGGCTGGACCGCCAAAGAGGCCATCCGCATCCTTACGGCGATGGAGGACCGCGGGCTGGACATCGAGCTCTGCGAGCAGCCGGTAAAGGCGCACGACTTTGACGGCATGCGCGCCGTAACCAAAGCGGTTTCCACCCCCATTCTGGCGGACGAAAGCGTATTTTCGGCCGAAGACGCGGTGGAAATCATCCGCACGGGCGCGGCTGACCTCATCAATATTAAATTGATGAAAACCGGCGGCATTTACGGCGCTTTAAAAATCTGCGCGATCGCGGAGACCTACGGCGTGGAGTGCATGATCGGCTGCATGCTGGAAAGCAAGCTGTCCGTCAGCGCGGCGGCGCACCTTGCCGCGGCGAAGGGCATTATTACGCGCGCCGATCTGGACGGCCCGTCCCTGTGTAAAACCGACCCGTTCGAGGGCGGCCCGGATTTTCTGGAAAACCGAATTGTAATGAACGGCCTTCCCGGCATCGGGATTCAAACCGTTCCCGCATTTAAAGAGTATGGCAAATAAGACGCTTGCCATACTTTTATCATAATAGCCACTTGAGGACAATACTTAAGAGAAAAGAGGATAAACAATGAAAAAGCTGTTATCAATGCTGCTGTGCGCCGCAATGCTGCTCGGCACGCTGGCGGGATGCGGCAAGAAAGCCGCGGACACGTCCGAAAACTACCGCAAGCTGTATTCCGAAGAGTTTACAACCATGAATTATCTGGTTACCGGCAGCCAGACCGAGCAGGCGGTCGCGGCGAACTGCGTGGACGGCCTGATTGAGTACGACAAATACGGCGTCGTGCAGCCCGGCCTTGCGGAAAAATGGGAAACCAGCGATGACCAGCTCACCTGGACCTTCCATCTGCGCAAGGGCGTAAAATGGGTGGACAATACCGGCAAGGAAGTCGCCGACATAAAGGCACAGGACTTTGTGGACGCCGCCAAGTATCTTCTGACCGATACCTATAAATCCGAAACCGCGAACATCTTCTACAGCGTGATCAAAAACGCCGAGGATTACTACAACAAGAAAATCACGGATTTTTCACAGGTCGGCGTAAAAGCGACCGACGACAGCACACTGGTTTACACACTGAACAAACCGACCCCTTATTTCCTTTCCATGCTGGTTTACGTCTGCTTTATGCCGGCGAACGGCGATTTTCTGAAGGAAAAGGGCGCCAATTTCGGAACCGATAACGCCAGCCTTCTCTACAACGGGGCCTATATTCTTTCCACCTACGAGCCGCAGGTGTCCCATGTTTTTACTAAGAACGACAAATACTGGGATAAGGATAAGGTCTATATCGGTAAAATCACGGAGACCTATAATAAGGAAAAGAACACCCTCGCGCCGGAAATGTATAAGCGCGGCGAAATCGATCAGGCTTATATTTCCTCCGACATCCTCGACCAGTGGCTGAAGGACTCCAAGACCAAGGATCTGGTCAGCCCCAGCCGCAGCCAGTGCTACTCCTATTTCTATGCCTTTAACTTCGACCCGAAGTTCGACGCGCAGTACCAGCCGGACAACTGGAAAAAGGCTGTCAACAACGAGAACTTCCGCAAATCGATTTTCTACGGTCTGGACCGCATCAAAGCACTTTCCGTCGCGGAGCCGTACAATCCGGACAAACAGCTTCTGAACACGGTTACCCCGCCCGCCCTGGTTGACCTTAACGGTACGGACTACACCAATATCGGCGACTTGAAAGCGATTACCGCAAGGGATCCCTTCCAGGCGGATGAAGCCAAAAAGTACGCCGAAAAGGCAAAAACAGAGCTGAAGGCCGCCGGCGCTACCCTGCCGGTCAAGATTCTGATGCCGTACAATCCGACCACCGCCAACTGGGATAAGGAATGCCAGGTGGTTGAGCAGCAGCTTGAAAACCTGCTGGGCAAGGATTACATCGATATTATTCCGGAAGCCGGCCCGTCCACCGGATTCCTTTCCGCAACCCGTCGCGCGGGCAAATACGCGCTGATGAAGTGCAATTTCGGACCGGACTACGCCGACCCGCAGACCTTTACCGACCCGTTCCAGCCGAATGACGCGAACGGCGAAGGCGGCGGTTCGTATAACAAGCCCGAAAAAGTACAGGGCTACACCGACGCCGACGGCAGCAAGACCTACTCGAACCTTTTAAAGGCCGCCATGGGGGAATCCCTTGACCTGACCAAGCGCTACAATGCGTTTGCAAAAGCGGAGGCCTTCCTCATCAACAACGCGTTCGTCATCCCCTACGGCCTGAACACCGACGGATATCAGGTCACGAAGAGGAATGAATTCGACTACCAGTACGCCCCGTTCGGCGTCTCCATTCTCCGCTACAAGGGGCAACATCTGCTCCAGAAGCCCATGAGCATGGACGAATACTATGCCGCGGAAAAGAAATGGAACGAAGAGCGCGCGGCCGCGCTTGCCAAAGCAAAAAAATAAACTGAAAATATAAATGAATGAAAGAATAATGACTCCGTTGAAGCGCGGCGGAGTCATTATTCGTATTTTTAATTTTATCAGGATATACGAATTGTCATTCGCAGCAGTGCCAATTCGCATATCTTGCCGCAAAGGAGCATTGCCATGTTAAAATACACAGCCAAACGGCTGGCACAGTCCCTGATCACCTTGTTTATCATCACCGCCATTGTATTCTCACTGATGCGGATGATGCCGATTGAAGGGTATTTCCAGAATTTCGACAAACTTGACAAGGACCAGATTCACAACGCCCTATTGAGCATGGGACTTTTGGACCCGCTGCCCATTCAGCTCAAGAACTTTTTCATTCAGCTTTTCCACGGCAGTCTGGGCAACTCGCTGATCTACCGCCCCAATGTGCCGGTGATGGAAATCATCGCGTCCAAAGCGCCGGTTTCCATTTATATGGGCCTTGCGTCCATGGTCATCGCACTGGCGCTGGGGCTTCCCCTCGGCACCGCCATGGCGAGGAGCAAGAGCGGGTTCTGGGATAAATTCGGCACCGCGTTTATCGTGTTCATCACCGCCGTTCCCGCCGCCGTCTACTACTTGCTGGTACAGCTTTATTTTACCGACTGGCTCGGCCTGCCGATTCTTTTCAGCAGCTCCGACCCGGTAAGCTGGATTCTTCCCACCGTTTCCCTGTCGCTCGGCAACATCGCCTATTACGCCATGTGGCTGCGGCGCTATATGGTTGACGAGCTGAACAAGGATTACATAAGGCTTGCGCGCGCAAAGGGCGTGGACAGCAAATCCATTATGAAAAACCATGTGTTCCGCAATGCGTTTGTACCGATGGTGCAGTATCTGCCAACCTCCCTTCTGTATACCATCGCCGGCTCCATCTACATTGAATCCCTTTATTCCGTTCCCGGCATGGGCGGCCTGTTGGTCAACGTGATTCAGCGTCAGGACAACAACATGGTGCAGGCGCTGGTCCTGATTTACTCGGCGGTCGGCATTGTCGGCCTGCTGCTGGGCGACATCCTGATGAATCTGATGGACCCGCGCATCAGCTTTGTGAAAAAGGGAGGTGCCCGGTAATGGCTTTGCGTCATAAAAAAACAGCCGCTGTGGAAGACAGCATCAACCGCTCGCTCGAAAATTTATCTGACGACGAGCTGTTCACCTTCTCCGGCTTTGACGAGGCGGCGGCGGAACGCTCCGGTTACTCGGATTATTCCTACTGGCGCTCCACCTTTCAGGTCTTTCTGAAAAACAAAGTCGCCCTCTCCCTTCTGGTTTTAATGGGCATCATTCTTCTGTTCACCTTTATTCAGCCGCTGATTCCGGGCCAGCGCTCCGCGACGGAAATTTTCAACGACGCCGCCGGCATGCAGCTGAGGAACCTGCAGCCCGGCGGGAAATTCTGGTTCGGTACCAACTCCATCGGGCAGGATTTATGGAGCCGCGTCTGGAGCGGCACGCGTACCTCTCTGCTCATCGGCTTCGCCGTCGCGCTCAGCGAAGCGGTGCTCGGTATCCTGATGGGCGTGCTTTGGGGCTATGTCCGCAAGCTTGACCGGCTGTTCACTGAAATTTACAACGTGCTGGACAATATTCCGCAGACCGTCGTTCTGATTTTATTCTCCTATATCATGCGCCCCAGCATTACAACGCTGGTATTTGCCATGTGCCTGACGGGCTGGCTCGACATGGCGCGCTTTATCCGCAACCAGATTCTGATTATCCGCGACCGGGATTACAATCTGGCTTCACGCTGTCTTGGCACACCGACGCGCCGCATTATTCTGAAGAATCTTCTGCCGTATCTCGTGTCCGTCATCATGCTGCGCATGGCGCTGGCAATTCCCGCCGCCATCGGCAACGAGGTATTCCTCACCTACATCGGGCTGGGGCTGCCGGTCAGCATCCCGTCGCTCGGCAACCTCATCAACGAGGGCCGCGTGCTGATGACCTCCCCCGCGCTGCGGTACCAGCTGTTCTTCCCCGCCATCGCGCTTTCTGTAGTCACCATTTCATTCTATATTATCGGCAATGCGTTTGCGGACGCGTCCGACCCGAAAAATCATGTTTAAGGAGGTTGAATCATGGAACAGGAAATCATTCTTTCCGTTAAAAACCTGGAAGTGAAATTCGACCTTCGCGGGCGGATTCTCCACGCGATACGCGGCATTTCCCTTGATTTATATAAGAGCGAGAGCCTCGCCATTGTCGGAGAGTCCGGCTCCGGAAAATCCGTTCTGGTCAAAACCTTTATGGGGCTTCTCGACGCGAACGGCGCCATTACGGGCGGTGAAATCCTTTATGACGGTCAGGATTTAAGCAAGTTTAAAACCGAAAAGCAATGGCTTACGGTGCGCGGAAAAGAAATCGCCATGGTGCTTCAGGACCCGATGACCAGCCTGAACCCGCTCAAGACCATCGGCTTTCAGGTCTGCGAGGCGATTGAACTCCATCAGGGCTTAAAAGGGGCCGAAGCCAGGGCGGCGGCGGTTTCCATTCTGGAGGATGTGGGTATTTCCGATGCGGAGAACCGGATTCACCAGTATCCCCATGAGTTTTCCGGCGGTATGCGCCAGCGTATCATGATCGCAATGGCGCTCATCTGCAACCCGAAGCTTCTCATTGCAAACGAGCCGACAACAGCACTTGACGTCACCATTCAGGCTCAGATTTTGGACCTCATGCGCAGGCTCAAGGACGAACTCGGCATGTCCATCATGCTCATCACGCACGACCTCGGCGTCGTGGCCGAAATGGCGGACTATGTCGTCGTTATGTACGCCGGCAAGATCGTCGAGCGCGGCCCGGTCATGGAAATTTTTGCGCGCCCGACGCACCCTTACACCACCGGCCTTTTAAAATCGAAGCCTGTCATCGGCAAAACGGACCACAACCAGCGGCTCTACTCCATTCCGGGGCAGGTTCCGAACCCGATTGACATGCCCGATAACTGCTATTTTAACGAGCGCTGCGAAGCCTGCACCGAAGAATGCAAAATGGGCATCCCGGCGCTTAAAGACCTTGGAAACGGGCATTTTGTCGCCTGCTTCAACAGACCTTAAGGGGGGACAGGCATGGACGACAATATTCTCGAAGTACAAGATCTGAAGCAGTATTTCCCCATCCGCAGCGGCGTTTTCCAGCGCACAGTGGGCCACGTCAAGGCAGTGGACGGCGTTTCCTTTGCCATCAAGCGCGGTGAAACGCTTGGCATCGTCGGCGAGTCCGGCTGCGGCAAATCGACGCTTGGCCGCTCCATCATGCGGCTTTACGACAAGGTTGGCGGACAATCCGGCTCGGTCGTTTTTAATGGCAAGGATTTTAACAAATACTCCCGCAAGCAGCTCCGCGCCGAACGTCTCCAGATGCAGATGGTCTTTCAGGACCCCTATTCCTCGCTCGACCCGCGTATGACCGTCGGCCAGATTATCGGCGAAGCCCTCACCGACCACAAGCTTGGAACGAAGGATGAGATCGAGGAAAAGGTCAAGGAAACGATGGACCTCTGCGGACTGCCGTATTACTATATGGGCCGCTACCCGCACGAGTTTTCAGGCGGCCAGCGCCAGCGCATTGGTATCGCCCGTTCGCTCGCGCTTGACCCGCAGTTTATTATCTGCGACGAGCCGGTTTCCGCGCTGGACGTTTCGATCCAGTCCCAGATCATTAACCTTTTGAGCGATTTGCAGAAGGAGAAAAATCTCTCCTATATGTTTATTTCGCATGACCTCTCGGTTGTTGAATACATTTCAACGCGCGTTGCGGTCATGTATCTCGGCAACATCGTCGAGATGGCCGCGAAGGACGAGCTTTACAACAACCCCCAGCACCCCTACACGAAAGCGCTCATGTCCGCAATTCCCATTCCGGACCCGACGCATAAGCGCAACCGCGTCATCCTGACGGGCGATCTCCCCTCCCCGGCCANNGTTCACGCCACAGAAAAGTGCGCGCAGGAGGCTCCGGAATACCGCGATATCGGCGGCGGACACTTCGTCGCCTGCCATCTGGTGAAGTAAAATGTTCAATATCTTGAAGCTCGGTCAAGGCCCGCGGCCCGACCTGCTCGAAGAAGAACTGCGAAAAAAAGCGGCAAAGCTCGACGCGGAGGAAAAAGCCGCTGCCGAAGCCGCACAAAACCCGCAGCCGGAAAAACAGCCGGAAGCGTCGTTCGACAGCAAGGATCGCTGGGCCATTATCATCGCCCTGTTCCAGCTTTTGCTGCCAGCGATCGGCGCGGGTATTTTAATCTATTTCCTCGTCATTTGGCTTGTCACAAGATAGTGTGCAAAAAAGCGCCACATAGTAGAAAAACCTAAAAACAGCGAGACGGCACAGACCTTTGCTCTGTCCGGCCCGCTGTTTTTTTAAATCCTTATAAAATCCTTAAAATCAAGGCTTATCCTTGTCCTATAAGCAAGAAAGGAAGCTGCATATGCCAGAATTTATTTTACAGACAAGAAACCTTCGCAAGGACTTCGGCCGCCAACGCGCCGTAAACGACATTTCGCTTTCCATTCAGGCGAACTCGGTCTACGGTTTGCTTGGCCCGAACGGTGCGGGAAAATCTACAACACTCAAGATGATAACCGGGATGTTATACGCGACTGCGGGCGAGATTTTGTTTGAGGGACATCCATGGAGCCGCCGGGACCTTGCGGATATCGGCGCGCTGATCGAATCGCCCCCGCTCTATGAAAATCTGACCGCACGGGAAAATTTGAAAGTGCGTACGCTCCTGCTGGGCCTGCCGGAGACGCGCATCGACGAGGTTTTGGAAACGGTCGGTCTTACGGATACGGGCAAAAAGCGCGCCGGGCAGTTTTCAATGGGAATGAAGCAACGTCTCGGCATCGCGATCGCCCTTCTGAACAGTCCGAAGCTGCTCATCTTGGATGAGCCTACAAACGGCCTTGACCCCATCGGTATTCAAGAATTGCGCGAGCTCATTCGCTCCTTTCCCGCGCAGGGCATCACGGTCATTCTGTCGAGCCACATTCTGTCCGAGGTTGAGCTGATTGCGGACCACATTGGCATCATTGCGGGCGGTGTTCTCGGCTACGAGAGCAAAATCAATCCGGGCGAGGACCTTGAAGCGCTCTTTATGGAGGTTGTCAAGAGGAACCTGAGGGAGGAGCGCTGAGATGGGGAACTACATTCAGGCCGAAAATCTAAAGTGCCGCCGGACCTTTGCAAAAGCGCTTATTGTGATTGCGCCGCTGTGCGGACTCGCCTATGCGGCCCTTACGGGAATCTACTTTATTATGAACGGCTATAACTGGTGGTACACGACGCTGTTGCCGGGATTCATTACGCTCGTTCCCGTGCTCATAGACCGGTATGAGGACAAAAAAATGCGTTACCGGGCGGTTTTCGCGCTGCCGGTATCGATGAAAAGGACGTGGACGGCGAAGGTNNCGCGGCGGAGCTGATTTTGATCGTTACGACGGCGTGGCAGGCGCCGTTCTGCCTGTTCCTTGCCAAGCGTTTCGGTATGGCGGCCACGATCCTCGCAAATACCATCGGCGGCATTGTGCTCGAAATCGCAATGTCCACACACTCGCTGTGGTGGCTGTGCCCCTATAGCTGGGGAACGCGACTGATGGTGCCGGTTCTGCACACGTTGCCAAACGGCCTTCCGGCGGCGCCTGGCGATGCGCTGCTCGACCCGGGCGTTATTCCCACGGGTATCCTTTTATCCATTGCACTGTTTGCCGTTTTGCTCAAGCTGACGGCGGACTGGTTCGGAAAGCAGGAGGTGAAGTGAGATGAGCACATTTTTTCGCTGTGTGCGTGCAGATTTTTTGAAGGCAAGACACAGTTTTTTTCCGTGGATACATCTTTTTGTTCCCCTCGGTGTGGTGGCGCTGTTTTTGGGCTAGTACGGCACGTCGAGTTGGAACGGAGCGACACAGATTTCGGTTT
>DENA01000038.1 GCA_002359465.1 Ruminococcaceae bacterium UBA2656 | reverse complement strand
ACTTGTGCTGACACTCTGCAAACGTACAGAAATTGAAGTCACTCAGGCGGCGCAGCAGGTACAGATTGACGCGATAACGCTCGCGCAGTTGGGGGTGAAGTGATATGTATAACACATTAAAACGGTTGTACGATACCGGGCGGCTTCCGGTGGTAAATCTCAAAAATGCCGTTACACTCAGTTGGATTACCGCCGAGCAGTACCAGCAGATCACCGGGGAGACGTATAGCGCATGAACGGAATAGATATCAGCAAACACAACGGTACAATTGACTGGGAAAAGGTGAAGGTTTCCGGTATCGATTTTGTCCTGATTCGTGCTGGGTATGGCAACGATATCAGCCAAAAAGACTCGAAATTTGACGAATACATAAAGGCTGCACTCGCTCGCAATATCCATGTTGGCGTGTATTGGTTCAGTTACGCGGTATCCATTGCAGACGCACAGAAGGAAGCGGAAGTCTGCAAAAAGGTTCTTGCCCCATATATGGGACAGATTGATTTCCCGGTTGCTTTTGATTATGAATATGACTCCATTACTTATGCGCAAAAGCACAATATCAAAGTGACCGATTCCATTGACAGCATTGCCCGCGCTTTCATGGACAGCATGCAGAGGGACGGATGGTTTGTAAACCTTTACACCAATAATGATTTTATCCGCTCCGGACGTTTCAGTGCAGTANNCCACGATCAAAGCCTATGACGTATGGCTTGCCGATTACAGCGGAGCGCCGGATTATTCCTGTTATATACAGCAGATAGGCAGCACCGGAACCGTGCCGGGTATCAGCGGCAATGTGGATATGGACATTGCCTATAAAGACTATCCGACCATAATTCAGGCTGGTGGGTACAATGGTTATCCCAAGCCGCAGAGCACTGTTGTTGGGATTGACACCACGATGGACATTTCATTTGCCCGCGGGACTTATTATACGGTCAAAACTACCTCACCCCAACCGGTAAAATTAACGTTTGGAACAAATGGTGTGGTGACAATCGTACCTTCACCGCGCACCGATAATGAACAGTTGTTTGCAATTGTGCCTATCGGGCAGCCGGGTCAGGAGACGGGTATCTATACTGCCTCACTCGGAGAGAGACCGCTTAGACGGTTTGTGTTTAAAATCCAGTAAGGGAGGCACGTCATGGGAACTGTAGAGCTCGGTGCGCTCATAGCAGTCATTGGCTGCTTCGTGGGACTGGCGGGATGGTTGGCGGGAAGGGACAAGCGTATTGCAAATGATGCTGAGTGGCGCGGTACAATTAATGCAAAACTTGACGTGATTGTGGGTATCAAAAGCGATGTGGAGAGACTGGAAGTAACCGTCAGTAATCATGGAGAGCGGATTAAGGCCGTAGAAAGCTCTGCATCACAGGCTCATCGTCGCATTGATGAACTTAAAGGAGAATTTACAGATAGAAAATAATAGCCGGCAATCCCGGTGGAAAGCGGTGAAGTTTATGCCACAGTTTTTAACCTTAATTTTTATGTCCATCATTGTTGAAGGACTGATTACGTATGCTAAGACATTCTTTGTCGGGGGAAAACAGCAATGGCAGATGCTTGTAGGAATTGCAATGGGGATTCTTGTGGCGTTGGTTTATAACGTTGATATTTTTGCTCTGCTTGGAATTACAGCCCAAGTGCCTTATGTGGGGGCAATTCTTACGGGTGTTTTAATTAGTCGCGGCAGCAACTACATATTTGATTTAATGAAAGCACTTCAAAGCGCTAATGGTGGGACATTTGCGGCAGTGTCCAATAAAGCTCAAGATGATTTCAATACTGTAGAACCAATTGTGGAAAGTACTCCTGTTGCAAATCTAGAAGCAGATAGCATGGCTAAATAAAGCCCATTATCATTTTTTTAACTTGATCAGCTCAAATGGACAGTAATAAATAGCCCCAAACTGTAGTGCGAAAACTACTGTTTGGGGTTGTTTCTATTTATGAATAAAACAAGGTAAATATTACAATTCACCCGAAGGTCGTAGGTTCAAATCCTGCCTCCGTCACCAATGCGAATGCCGTAAATCTGAAAATATATCGGTTATACAATTCGGAATAATATCATAAAATTTTGCACATAAGTCTTGCATATTATTCCGATAATGGTATATAATCAAATTATGAAAATTATCAGGTGGTGATTGGTTTTGAATTATATCAGTGTAGGGCAGGCTGCGGAACAATGGGGAATTTCCGACCGTCGTGTTCGGGTGCTTTGCGGACAGGGGAAGATTCCCGGTGTTGTGAGAGATGGACGGTCTTACCGGATTCCTGCGGACGCGGTAAAGCCTGCCGACAGCCGCAGAACACGGCACAAAGATATTCCAAGTGAATATGTGCCCTTGTTTTCCAGAATTGACGGGTTGAAAGAGCAACTGGACCAGCGCCGCCCGTTGACCGCCGGTGAGCTTCAACGTTTGCGGGACGAGTTTATGGTTGAATACACCTATAACTCCAATGCGATTGAAGGCAACACACTGACTTTGCAGGAAACCGCGCTCGTTCTGGAAGGCGTCACGATTGATAAGAAACCACTGAAAGATCATATGGAAGCGGTAGGTCACCGGGATGCATTTCTCTATGTACAGAATCAAGAAACCTTCTCTGAAGCCATTATCAAACAGATTCACACATTGGTACTGATGGACAGGCCGGAAGACCGTGGGGTTTACCGGCGTATTCCTGTGCGGATTATGGGCGCTTTCCATGAGCCGCCCGATCCCGTAATGGTGCCAGAACTGATGGAGAAACTCGCTTCGGAATTTAATAACAAAAAACTGCACCCCATTGAGAGTGCAGCGCTGTTTCATCTGAAATTTGAGGGGATTCATCCTTTTGTGGACGGCAACGGCCGTACCGGGCGGTTGATTCTGAATTTGTTCCTGATGCAAAACGGGTATCCTCCTGTCAATGTAAAATTTGCGGATCGCAGACGGTATTACGATTGCTTTGACAGCTACTACCGCGATAACAATGCCGCGCCGATGGTTGAGATGGTGGCCGAGTATGTGGAAGAACGGCTCAGACAATATCTATCGTACATCTTGTGAGTTTTTCAATCATGTTTTATTGAATTACGGATAGGGTCTTATTTTGCACCAAAAGGGTTTCGTTGAAATTGCCTATCGCCTGAGTCTATTTTTTGGCAATTGAGTGGGGCTGCTGCAAAACAAAAGTTTTGCAGCAGCCCCACTTTAGCTACGCTTAAAAAGCGCAAACCAAATCGATTTCAACGTTTGTTACTCCTTGTTTTATTATATGCAATTGCATAAATTTGGCTATTTGAAGTTTTGATTTTTAAGAATAGTCCGCATAGCTATTCATTTATCACCGCCTTTATTGTCCTTAACACATAGTATGCATTGTATCGAGATTTGACACACGGGCCGCAGAGACCAAGTTTGTCTCAAAAATAGGAAGTGACACTTTCACGCCGTCTTTCATAATCTGGCCTGTGGCCGGATGAAAAAACGGCGTGGATTGAAATATATATTGGAGCTCATATAATGGAGATATTAAAATGGAGATATAAAACACATGATATACAAATACCTCTTGGTGTCGCCGCATTTTTCGACCGGGCACACAGAAGCGGCGACTCTCAATAACCAGGGGCCGCCGCTTATTAATAGATTTCACGATACGAAAACCAATGAACGGTCGCTGTGATTTTTATCACTTACAATAAGCGCGCTCCTATACATAGGAACGGGAGATGCCCAGTTTCTGCGCCACTTCCCGCTGTGTCAGAGGATTGTGTCCCGTCAGCCCGTACCGCAGCTCAATAATGGTCTGCTCCCTGGGGGAAAGGACCTCGTGGATATACCTCTTGAGCTGTTCAGACTTTATTTTACAGTCAAGATTGTCAAGAATGTTGTCTTCGGTGGCCATAACGTCCATCAGCGTCAGCGCGTTTCCGTCCTTGTCGGTGTCGATCGGTTCATTAATGGAAATATCCTGAGCGGTTTTTTTGGAGGAACGAAAGAACATCAGCACTTCATTTTCAATACATCTTGCCGCATAACTGGAAAGACGGATGCCTTTGCTGCTGTCAAAGGTGTTTACTGCTTTAATCAGGCCGATTGTACCGATGGAAATCAGATCATCCTGATCGTTTGAATTGGCATAGTATTTCTTGATGATATGAGCAACCAGGCGAAGATTGTGTTCGATTAATTCATTTTTTGCTTTCATATCTCCGTTTTTCAGCCGCTCCAGACAGTCCTTTTCTTCCTGTGCCGTAAGCGGCCGGGGGAAAGAACCCGAGCCCGTGACATGAAGGATAAAAAACAATAATCCGGAGAGTGCGAATCCAAGTACGGCACCAAGCATATAACCACCCCTTTATTATATCGTCTGCCATTATATGCCGACGGGCGCATGTCCGTTGCAAGTCCGGCGAAGCAGGCCGTTCTTTTATTTCGTAAATCGAGTTGAAAAAGAGCGGATGATCGTGTAAAATAAAAGAGTTAAATAAAGGAGTGGAATTTTTGGAGAATACAGAAAATAAAATGGGTACGGTGTCGGTATTTCACCTGATTGTGTCGATGTCCGTACCGGCCATGCTGTCGATGATGGTGCAGGCTTTGTATAACGTTGTCGACAGCTTTTTTGTGGCGAAAGTGAGTGAAAATGCCCTGACTGCGGTTTCGCTTGCGTTTCCTGTGCAGACGCTGCTGATTGCGCTTGCGGTAGGTACTTCTGTGGGAATTAATTCCCTGGTATCGCGCCGCCTTGGTGAGCGAAAGCAGGAAGAAGCAGACTCCGCGGCTACGCACGGAATCCTTTTAGGAGTATTTAACTGGATTATTTTTGCTTTGATCGGATTGCTGTTTTCAGAGACTTTTTTTCGCAGCTTCACGGCGAATGAAGAAATTGTGACAATGGGCACTCAGTATATGAGCATTGTCTGCATCGTTTCTATTGGCGTCTTTGTTGAAATTAACATAGAGAAAACGCTGCAGGCTACCGGTAACATGATTTACCCGATGCTGTCGCAGCTTCTCGGCGCGGTGACCAATATTATTCTGGATCCGATTTTCATTTTCGGTCTTTTGGGCGTACCTAAGATGGGTGTCGCGGGTGCGGCGATCGCCACGGTTATCGGGCAGATATTTGCAATGCTGTTTTTAATTTATATTATCGCTAAAAAAGAACATCAGGTAAAAATCAGCTTTCAACATTTCAAAATAGATTTTCAAATTATCAGGAATATTTATTCTGTCGGCTTTCCCGCTATTATTATGCAGGCGATCGGTTCTGTTATGGTAGTCGGGATGAACGCGATTCTAATCGGATTTACGGCAACGGCGGTTGCGCTGTTCGGCGTTTACTTTAAACTGCAGTCTTTTATTTTTATGCCGGTATTCGGTTTGACACAGGGCGTTATGCCGATTATCGGGTACAATTTCGGCGCACGGAAACGCGCGCGCCTTCTGTCCGCCGTTAAAATCGGTTCCATGATTGCGGTTGTAATCATGGCGCTCGGAACAGTTCTGTTCTGGATGGTGCCGGACAGGCTTCTGTCGATTTTCAATGCGTCCGAGAGCATGCTTGCCATTGGTATTCCCGCTCTTCGGACAATCAGTATCTGCTTTGTACCGGCGGCGCTCGGTATCATGTTTTCCACGTTGTTTCAGGCTGTTGGGAATGGTTTTAAAAGCTTGATTATCTCTGTCCTCCGTCAGCTTGTTGTGCTGGTTCCCACGGCGTTTTTCTTGTCTAAGCTTGGCCTTTCTTCAGTCTGGTATGCTTTTCCGGTCGCCGAGATTGTATCGCTTGCCGCAAGTATTCTGTTTTTTGTACAGCTTTACAAAAAAACGCTGAAAACACTTTGATTATTCCACTATAATGTGCTAGAATAGACTTGGTTGATATTATCAGGATTTTATAAATAATTTTTTTTATATTCTAATTTTGTGACCGGCATGTGACCACAGTGCAATATAATAAACGTAAATGGTTTCAGAATAAAGGTGATAAAATTGCAAGAATTGCAAAGAAAACAAGCTCCCGCAGCATCCCGGAGCATTATTTATTTAAATCCCATACATAGTGAAACGCTCAAAGGGCATGTTTACAGTGAATATTATAAAAAAACGATGCCGTTTTACAATGAATGTGAACTTTTAAGAGGAATGGACGATCTGTTTGACAGCCTTTCCTTTCCGCAGGCTTCTTTTGAAGGCCGGAAATTCAAAATAAAAAAAGCAAAGCCAATTATAAAAAAGGTGGATGACGCTGTGAAAGAGACGATGAACGAAATCATAAGCGGGAAACCGACGACCTTTGTGGTAAACGTGCAATACAGGAAAAATGCCACCTGGCAGGGTACGATCACATGGGTCGAGCAAGATCAGACGATGCATTTCAGAAGCGCGCTGGAAATGCTGAAGCTGATGGAGCAGGCCACCATGAGCGGAGCTACGCCGGTTGTCAGCTGGGATGGGGAAGAATCAGGCGAATCGAATTAAATATTAAAGAATATAAAGAACCTGAGACAGCGTTGACTTGCCGTCTCAGGTTCTTTTAAATTCTGTCTTGAACCGGCTCAGTTCAGCCATTTTTGTTCAAGGCCTAAAATCATTTCTTCATATTGTTCGGCACATTTCCGTGGATTTCCATCCTGCAGCGATTTCAGACAGGGTAAAAGGTGGTTCGTCCAGATTTCCTGATAAACGGTCTCACGGTCGACGGCTCGGTCAATTTTGCTTACAATCATGGGGGCGAAGAGGTAGTATTCACTGATTTTTGCTTTCCCCTGCGATGTGCCGGCAAACCAGCCGTCCCGGAATTTCCGAAATGCCTCCAGTTCCGCGCATTTATCTCCTTTACCAAGCGAGGAACAGACGGCGGTTGTAATGAAGCAGAGCTTTTTGCGGAACCCGTTGCTGATCGCTTCATAAGTCGATTTACCAAGCGGGTTTTTAGGGTAATGCTCGTTCCATATTTTTAAAAAGCTGTCCGCAAGCGCTTCGGCGGCGGGGGTGTTCTGCTCCAGTATGGCGGGCACGGTAAACGCCACAATCATGTAGCGGTACTCAAAAAGGCGCAGATCATTTTCTTTTTTTATTCCGCTTGCTTTCATTTGTTTTTGAAACCGGTCGAAAAGAACGCCCGCGAAAAAATCAGCCGTTTCTTCCTTGCCCGCTGCGGCAAGACAGTACTTCTTCAGAGCGGGAGAAATCGTTTTGCTGTAGTTTTCAAACTCAGTGGGATAAACTTTCTGTTTGATGTTTTTATATTCATTCCGGACGGTGAATATATCGTCGCTTAAAAGAGAAAGCGCTTCCTCCATCAGCCTTTTATCATCGTCATCGTCCGTGCTGTCCGTTTCGGCAAGCAGGGATTTTACATGAATGGGCTGCGCGCAGTACATGCATACGATATCTTCCGCATCCTCCGGCAGCTGCAGATCCTTTTTGCAGTGGGGACACAAAGCAGTAATATAATTCATAGGGCACCTCTTTCATGCATTGTTCTTCTGTGTGTACTGCTTGATGCGGTTGAAGCTTTCCTCGCTGATGATATGCTCAATGCGGCAGGAATCCTGAAGGGCAATCTCGCTGCTGACCCCAAGGGTCATCTCCAGAAACCGCGCAATCAGCGTGTGGCGCTCGTACACGGAGCCGGCCTTTACCCGCCCTAATTCCGTAAGAACGAGGTTTCCGTTTGCTTCCATGATAATATAACCCGCCTCTTTCAAAATGCTCATGGCGCGGCTGACGCTTGCCTTTGAAAAATCAAGGTAGTTGGCTACGTCAATAGAACGGGCATAGCCGTTCTTATTCTGCAAAATCAGTATGGTTTCAAGGTAATTTTCGCCCGATTCCTGTATTTTCACCAGTATACCTCCTAACAGGCGCGAAAATGCGGTCCGTATTTTTAATATTGTAGCATTGTTAATCAAAAATGACAAGCATTATTGCGATTAGTTCATAATTTTCGCTATATTTTTCTGAGTGGTTTTATGTTAAAATAATAAAATATACTTTTATGTTTTTACATTGGAGGAGCTATGATTACTGTATCCGATCTTGGCCTTGGATTTAACGGCCAAAACCTGTTTTCTCATGTAAACTTACTTTTCACCGCCGGGAACTGCTACGGTGTTATCGGAGCGAACGGCGCCGGAAAGTCTACTTTTTTAAAAATTCTTTCCGGCGAGCTGGAACCGACGAAAGGCGAGGTCGTCATTGACCCGCGGCTGCGCATGTCCGTACTCCGTCAGGATCACCATGCCTATGATTCCTATACCGTTTTTGAAACCATCCTGATGGGCAACGCGCGGCTGTACGAGGTGCTCAAGCAAAAGGACGCCATTTACGAAAAGGAGGATTTCACCGATGAAGACGGAATTCGCGCCGCGGAGCTGGAAGCGGAATTTGCCGAGTTGAACGGCTGGGAAGCGGAAACCGAGGCGGGGAAGCTTTTGCAGGGGCTCGGTTTGGACAACGCGCTGCTGTATTCCGTAATGGGCACGCTGACAGGAACGGAAAAGGTCCGCGTTCTGCTCGCCCGCGCCCTGTTTGGCCAGCCGGACATTATTCTTCTGGACGAGCCTACCAACGACCTGGACAATAAGTCCATCGCATGGCTGGAAGGTTTTTTAATGGATTACGACGGCACGGTCATCGTGGTATCCCATGACCGTCATTTTCTCAATAATGTCTGTACACACATTGTGGACATCGATTACAATAAAATCAAAATGTATGTGGGAAATTACGATTTCTGGTATGAGTCGAGCCAGCTGATGCAGCGCGTTATGCGCGATCAGAATAAAAAGGCGGAGGATAAAATTAAGGAACTGCAGGGCTTTATTCAGCGATTTTCCGCCAACAAGTCTAAATCGAAGCAGGCGACCTCCCGTAAAAAGCTGCTGGATAAAATCACCGTAGAGGAGATGCCCGCATCGTCGCGCCGCTATCCCTTTGTCGGTTTTACCATGGACCGCGAGCCGGGCAAGGAAATCCTTGAGGTTGTGAACCTGTCCAAAACCGTAGACGGCGTGAAGGTGCTGAACAATGTCAGCTTTCGTGTGAACAAGGGCGATAAGATCGCATTTGTCGGTTCCAATGAAATCGCAAACACCACGCTGTTCCGAATTCTGATGGAGGAAATGGAGCCGGACGAAGGCTCCTTCAAGTGGGGCGTTTCCACCAGCCAGTCGTATTTTCCGCAGGATAACTCAGTCTACTTCAACGGCTGTGAGGAAAGCATTATCAAATGGCTGGAGCAGTATTCCAAGGATACGACGGAAACCTATCTGCGCGGCTTTCTGGGGAAGATGCTGTTTTCCGGCGAAGACGTTTTAAAACCGGTCAACGTGCTTTCCGGCGGCGAAAAAGTGCGCTGCATGCTTTCTCGCATGATGATGTTCGGGGCGAACGTCCTTGTGGTGGATCAGCCGACCAACCATCTGGATCTGGAGTCCATTACAGCCGTGAACAACGGCCTTATGGATTTTAAGGGTGTGGTGCTGTTTGCCTCCCACGACCATCAGTTTGTCCAGACTATTGCGAACCGTGTGATAGAAATTACGGATGACGGCGTTATTGACCGTATTTCCACCTATGACGAATATCTTGAAGCGCGTGACGGCATCCTTGCATAAAGGGGACTTGACGATGGCAAACGGTGAGTTTATTTTAAAGATTAATTCCAGATACAATCTTTTTACCAGAGCAGAAAAGAAGGTTGCCGATTATGTTTTGCAGGACCCGAAAAGTGTCTTGTTCATGTCCATTACCGATTTGGCGGATGCCTGCGAGGTCGGGGACACAAGTGTGTTCCGGTTCTGTAAAACGATGCAGCTTCAGGGCTATCAGGAGTTTAAAATGCTGCTGTCGCTGAGTATATCGGACGATGATGACAGCAGTCAGATTGCTTCTATGCTGTCAGGCAGGATCACGCAGGAAGACACGATTGAGGATGTGGCCAAAAAAGTCCTGCAAATGAATATCAATGCTCTGAATGAAACGTATTCCCTCCTGAATTTGGACGACCTTTCCTTAACGATTGATTATATGCTCCGAGCGGAGCAGATTTATTTTTTCGGTGTGGGGTCCTCCCTCCTGACCGCCATGGACGCGGTGAATAAGTTCATCCGTATTACGCCGAAAGTCCATAATATCTCAGATGCGCATCTGCAGGCTATGGTGGCTTCCATCCTGTCGCCGAAGGATCTGGCTTTTGTGATTTCCTATTCGGGCGCTACAAAGGATACCATTCAGGTGGCGCAGCAGGCGAAAAAGGCGGGCGCCAAGGTGGCCTGCATCACCCGTTTCGCAAAATCACCGCTTACCGCATACTCCGATGTGGCGATTCTGTGCGGGACAAACGAGGGGCCGCTCCAGGGCGGTTCCACCTCGGCCAGAATCAGCCAGATGATGCTGATTGACCTTATTTATATGGAATATTTTAAAAGAACCTATGAACAAAGCAGCGCGAATAAACAGAAGACCTCCGGCGCCGTTTTAAAAAAATTGTATTAATTGAATCGTTTACAGGAATACCTTTGCCGGGCGGCGGGGGTATTCCTTTTTCATTCTATATTCAAAATTAACAATACGTTCACACAATGTTATTGAAATGAAGGGATGAGAAAGTTATAATATTTAATTATCAACAAATGTTTATTATCATGAAAAGCTTATTAAGGGTGTTTTTTAATGACAAATCAGTTTGTTCAGGCGGATGAAGACATTTTTCATTTTCTTGTTTTTGTTCACAGGGCGCTGGCCAAGCCGTTTGAAGATTATTTCAAAGGAAAATTTACCAGCTTACAGCTTAACGCACTTTGTGTGCTGTGCGCAAGCGGACCGATGACGATGAGCGAGCTGGCTGCAAGCCTGCATACGCCGCGCCAGCAGATGAGCCGGATGATCGAAAAGCTCTATGAGGATGGACATATCATACGCGGCCTGGATGCGAGCGACAGGCGCAAGATACGTATTTCTGTTTCGGAGGCGACCGCAAAATACATCAATGAGGGTCGCCGCAAATTTGATAATGCGCTGAAATCGGTCATGGAAGGGCTCAGCGAAGAGGATTACAGGGATTTTAACGCCGCTGTTCGCATTGTTAACAGAATTCTCACCAAAATTCCCCAAAAGGAGTAGCGTATAATGAAGAAAAGGAGATATGCAAAATGGAGAAAAACGTAAAAGAAGACTTTTTCGCGGTAACTCCCGAAATTCTGGAGCTGACCGGCCTTTGTAAAAGCCACAGCACAATTGACCCCGCGCTGTTTGCCAAATACGATGTAAAACGCGGATTGCGCGATATCAACGGAAAAGGCGTGCTGACCGGGTTGACCGAAATATCCGAAATCATTTCTTCCAGAGAGATCGACGGAAAAAGTGTACCCTGTGAAGGGGAGCTGTATTACCGCGGCATCAATATTGAGCATATCGTACGGGGATTTATCGCAGAAAACCGCTTTGGCTTTGAGGAAACCACCTATTTGCTTTTGTTCGGTGAGCTGCCGGATACGGCCAGGCTGGAGGAGTTTAAAAAGCTCCTCTCCAAATACAGGACGCTGCCAACCAATTTTGTGCGTGATATTATCATGAAGGCGCCTTCCTTTGACATGATGAATACACTGGCAAGAAGTGTTCTTACCCTTTACGCATATGACGAAAGGCCAAATGACACCTCGCTGCCGAACGTACTCCGCCAGTGTCTGGAAATGATCGCGCTGTTTCCGCAGCTTGCGGTCTATGGCTACCAAGCTTATGCGCACGACATGGATCGCAACAACAGCTTCTTTATCCACGCGCCGAAGCCGGAGCTTTCCGTGGCGGAAAATATTCTGTACATGCTTAGAATAGACAATAAATATACTGCTCTGGAAGCCCGTATTTTAGATCTGGCGCTTGTTCTGCACGCCGAACACGGCGGCGGCAACAATTCCAGCTTTACCACCCACGTGGTCGCTTCTTCGGGCACGGACGCCTATTCGGTCATCGCGGCGGCGCTCAGTTCCTTAAAAGGACCGAAACACGGCGGCGCGAACATCAAGGTCATGAAGATGTTTGAAGATATGAAGCAGAATATCGACGACTGGGAGGATGAGGACAAGGTTGCCGATTATTTGAGCAGGCTGCTGAATAAAGACGCTTTTGACCGGGCCGGCCTGATTTATGGCATGGGTCATGCGGTTTATTCGCTTTCCGACCCGCGTGCGAATATCTTCAAGAAATTTGTAAAGAGCCTTTCGGAAGAAAAGGGCCTTACCAAAGAATATAAGCTTTATTCCCTTGTTGAGCGTCTGGCGCCGGAGGTCATCGGGCGCGAACGCAAAACCTACAAGGGAGTCAGCGCGAACATCGACTTTTACAGCGGATTCGTTTACCATATGCTGGGCCTGCCGCCGGAGCTTTTCACACCTGTTTTCGCCATGGCGCGCATCGCCGGCTGGAGCGCTCATCTGATGGAAGAACAGATCAACGTCGGCAAGATTATCCGCCCCGCGTACAAAAGCATATCGTCTCACAGGGACTATGTTCCCCTGTACAACAGATAAGTGATTTGAGCGGCGGACATTCCGAATTAAGGAATGTTCGCCGCTTCCATGTAAGTTTTGAAAGGGTAAACTTGACAATACTTTCGATTCCGCCTATACTTTTTAGTGTTTTAAGATTTTTTCCGGCCGCAACATCCGCTTTTTGGGAAACCACGCATATCGATGTGCATTTTAGATATAAGGAGTAATGATTCATGATCAGCGTAAATGAAGAAATTACAGCTCTGCGCCGTCAGATGAAACAGAACGGCGTACAGGCATGTATTGTGCCTTCCTCGGACCCGCACATGAGCGAGTACCTGCCCGCACACTGGGAATCCAGAAGCTATTTTTCCGGCTTTAACGGTTCCGCGGGGACTTTGGTTGTCACAGAAAAGGAAAGCGGGCTGTGGACGGACGGACGGTATTTCATCCAGGCCGCGCATCAGCTTGAGGGCAGCGAAATTGTCCTGTACCGCATGGCGGTCAAGGGGGTGCCGACCTATATTGAATTTTTAGCCGACAAGCTGAAAGATGGAGAAACGGTCGGCTTTGACGGGAAGATGCTTTCCGCGTCTTCCGTAGCAGAAATGCGCGAGAAATTCGCCGATAAAAAGCTGAATATCAAAGCGGTGGACCTTATTGAGAACATCTGGCCGGAAAGGCCGGAGATTCCGGCTACCAAAGTATTTGTACACGATGTGAAATATGCCGGATTTACCTGTCATGAAAAGCTGGGGCAGGTGCGTGAGGAGTTAAAAAAACAGCATGCCCACGGAGAGGTTTTTACCAAACTGGACTGCGTGGCCTGGCTGATGAATATCCGCGCGGACGACATTGCCTATAACCCGCTTGCGGTTTCCTACGCAATTGTTTATTCCGATTCCGCTTTTCTGTTTATCAATACCAGGCGCGTTCTGCCCGAAGCCCTTTCCTATCTGAAAGAGAACGGGGTTACAGTCAGGGAATATGAAGAAATCGATGCGGCATTGGAAGGCATCAACACTGCTATGACCATTCTGGTCGATCCGTCCTCCATCAATTACGACTTATATACCCTTTTGAAGAACAACAGCCACGTTACCGTCAAAGAGGGAAACGATACGGTTGTCGGCCTCAAGGGCGTAAAAAATGAAACGGAAATCAAAAATATCATTGAAGCGCATGTCAAAGACGGCCGCGCGCTCGTCGAATTCCGCGTAAAATTTGAGGAAATGATGCGCAACGGCGAAACCGTCACCGAATGCACCGTGTGCGACATGCTCAGGAAATACCGGGCGAAGCAGCCAAACAACATGGGGGAAAGCTTCGGTACCATCGCGGCCTACAACGCCAACGCCGCAATGATGCATTACAGTCCGAAACCGGATACGTGCAGCACGCTGAAAAATCAGGGGTTCCTGCTGATCGATTCCGGCGGACAGTACCTTGAAGGGACGACCGATATCACCCGCACTTTTGTTTTGGGGCCGCTCAGCCGCGAGGAAAAAGAACATTACACCTATGTGCTGAAAGCACACATCGCGCTGGCTTCCGCTGTGTTTCTGGAAGGCTGCACCGGCGGCAATATCGATATCCTGAGCCGTGAGCAGGTCTGGAAGCACGGCATCGACTACCGCTGCGGCACCGGCCACGGAGTCGGCATGTTCAGCGGAGTACACGAAGGCCCACAGAATCTGAGAATCAACAACAACGTTGTTTTCAAAAAGGGAATGACGATCACCAACGAACCCGGCATTTATGAAGAGGGCAAGCATGGAATCCGGACAGAAAACATAATGCTTGTCACGGATTACATCAATAATGAATACGGGCAGTTCTATCGGTTTGAACCCATCACCTATTTCCCGATTGACACGGCGGGAATCCTTACGGAGCTGATGACGGACGACGAACTGGAGTGGCTGAACAGCTACCACAGGACTGTGTATGAAAAGCTTTCTCCGGGCCTGTCCGGAAAAGAGCTTGCGTGGCTGAAAGAACATACGGAGCCGATTGGAAGAGAATAAGCAAAAGCGCGCTGCGGAAAGGGGAGCGGCCTTTTTTTTGTGTTTTTTTTTTTTTTNNCAGCGCTTTTTTAGACGGATTTATTGTTTTTGGTTCCACTAATTTTCGTTAAAGCGGGAAAGGAATGCCTTGGTGCGCTCATTCTGCGTATTTTCAAAAAGCTGTTCCGGCTTTCCCTGCTCAACAATCACGCCGTTGTCCATAAAGACCACATAGTCGGCGACGTCCCGGGCAAATTTCATCTCGTGCGTTACAACCACCATAGTCATATGCTCGGCTGCAAGCTCGCGGATAACCTTAAGAATTTCACCGGTCAGCTCCGGGTCAAGCGCGCTCGTCGGCTCGTCGAAAAACAGGATGTCCGGGTTCATCGCGAGTGCTCTCGCAATGGAAACACGCTGCTGCTGTCCGCCGGAAAGCTGGCAGGGGTAGGCGTCCGCCTTATCCGACAGGTCCATTTTTTTCAGCAGTTCGGTTGCGGTGGATTCCGCTTCCGCCTTGGACCGGTTCAGCACGCGGACGGGTGCCTCGGTAATGTTCTGCATCACCGACAAGTGGGGGAAAAGGTTAAAATTCTGGAAAACCAGTCCGATATGCAGCCCGATTTTGCCGCATGCCGCTTTGTCCGCGTAGACTGCCTTGCCGTTCGTACCGTTTTTGACCAGTGTGTCGCCGCAAATTGTGATTTCCCCGGAATCCACCGTTTCCAGCTGAGTGATGCAGCGTAGCAGGGTGCTTTTCCCGGAACCGGACGGCCCGATCACGGCGAGCACCTGCCCCCGGGTAACTTCTATGGAAATGCCTTTCAGCACGTCCGTGCCGTCAAAGCTTTTGCAAATATTTTCAGCAGTCAGAATATGCATTTTCATCCTCCTAACGGTAATAATCCAGCCGGGATTCGGCCATCGTAAAGCATCTTGTGACAACGCCGTTCATCACAAGGTAGAATGCGCCCGCAATGACCAGCGGCGTCATGTTAACTGCGCTGGAAACCCAGTTTGAGGTCACTTTGAGCAGCTCGACGATTCCGATTACCTGCGCCAGAGAAGTATCCTTCACCAGCGTGATAAACTCGTTTCCCATCGGCGGAATAATATGCTTGACGACCTGGGGCAGGATGATGCGGAAGAAGGTCTGGCTGCGCGTAAAACCAAGCACCTTGGCCGCTTCGTGCTGGCCCAGCGGAATCCCCTCAATCCCGCCGCGGAAAATCTCAGCGAAATATGCCGCATAATTCAGAACGAAAGCGACCTCGGCGGCGAGCACACGGTCAAGCTGGATGCCGAACAGGGGCTTTAAGGCGTAAAAGAAAAATAAAAGCTGGAGCATCAGCGGTGTTCCGCGCATCAGCAATATGTAGAGCCTTACCGGAAGATTTATTATTTTGATCTTTGACATGCGCCCTCTGGCTACAAGCAGACCAAGCGGCAGCGAAAAAATGAGGGTGATAAAAAATATGCGCAGCGACATGAGCGTTGCTTCCAGCATTTGCGTTAAAAGCACCTGATAGTTCATGAACGGACCTCCATAAAATGATTGTGATAAAAAAAGCCAAAGGCACAGAACCGGACACAGTCCGGCCCTATGCCGCGCTGGAGAGTGAAACCTGTATCTGTCATCCGGAGTGAAGAGAGAAATCTCAGATGACAGTTAATCATGGATTCTTCGGTTACAGTTTTCCCTGGAACGTACATCCGTTTTATTTCCCTACGGTTGTAACATCCTCGCCGAACCATTTCTTGGAGATCGTTGTCATCGTGCCGTCCACCGCCATTTCCTTCAGTACGCCGTTGATCTTTTCTGTCAGCGCGGTGTCCGCTTTGCGGAAACCGACGACATAATCTTCCGTGGCAAGCGAAGCATCCTTGCCGTCTTTATCCTGAAGAACTTTGTAGGCGTTCGGGTTGTTGGTCAGATAATAACGGGCGACAACCTCATCAATACTGATTGCGTCAATCGTACCATTCTGCAGTTCCAGAACCGCTTTGGAGTAATCGTCAATCTGCACCACGGATTTTAGGGTCTTCTTGAAAGCTTCGTTCGCGTTCAAAGCGACCTCTGCGGAAGAATCCGACTGTACGCCGATGGTCTTTCCTGCCAGAGAGTCAAGCCCCTGATAGGTGGAGTCCGTTTTCACCAGAATGATCTGTTTGTTTTTCATATAGGGGATGCTCAGGCTGAATTCCTTTTCTCTTTCGTCGGTTTTGCTGAAACCGTTCCAAAGGCAGTCAATATTGCCGTTGTTCAGTTCGGCAGTTTTGCTGTTCCAGTCAATCGGCTGCGTCTTCAATTCGATTTTCAGGCGCTTGCATGCCTCTTTGGCAAGGTCAATATCAAAGCCGACCAGCTCGCCGGTTTTGGTGTCGACATATCCCATCGGCGGGAACGCGTCGTCAAGGCCAAGGACCAGTTTGCCGGCCTTTTCCACCTTGCTCCATGATTCGTCGGCAGACGCCGGTGCGGCGCCGGCGCTTGCGGAACCATTGACGCTGCTGGCAGCGGTACCGCCACATGCGGCGCAGGAAAGGGCAATGCCTGCCGCTAATAATAAAGATAATAATTTTTTCATTATAATACCCCGTTTCTCTTCTCTTTGGTATCTCTGATATTAATATATTACCTTATTAGCGTACTAAAGTAAAGGGGTAATTTAAAATTTGGCGATATTGCACCAATCACAGCCTGTCCTTTGGCTTTGGTTCACCGCGATATGGACAAAATAAACCGAATGAAAGGTGCGGCGAAAAACTTCGCCGCACCTTAAAAATCATTATGAAAGAAGCATCCTGTCATTGTCCATGGCGTCTCCGCTTGCGTGCTCGAACATTTCGAGCAGATCTTTTACCTGTAAGTCCTTCTTTTCCTGCCCCTTGATGTCCAGGATGATTCTTCCTTCATGCATCATAATCAGACGGTTTCCCACACGGATGGCATCTTTCATATTGTGTGTTACCATCAGGGTGGTCAGATTATCCCGGCTGATCATCTCATTGGTCAGTTCCAGCACCTTGCGCGCGGTCTTCGGGTCTAGCGCCGCGGTGTGCTCATCCAGAAGCAGCAGTTTGGGTTTTTGCAGGGTGGCCATCAGCAGGGTCAGTGCCTGACGCTGGCCTCCGGACAGCAGCCCCACCTTGCTGGAAAGCCTTGTTTCAAGGCCCAGCTCTAAAGTCTTCAGTTTTTCTTTATAAAGCGTGCGCTCGCCCTTTTTTATGCCCCAGCCAAGGCCGCGGTTCTTTCCTCTGCGGTATGCCATGGCAAGGTTTTCCTCAATACCCATGTCCGCGGCCGTACCCATCATCGGGTCCTGAAACACGCGGCCCAAAAGCTTTGCTCTGCGGTATTCCGGCTGTGTTGTCAGGTCGATGTCGTCCAGCATGATCCGGCCGCCGTCACAGGGGAAAACGCCTGCAATCAAATTCAGCAGCGTGGACTTTCCCGCGCCGTTTCCGCCGATCACCGTGACGAAATCGCCGGTTTCAATGGTCAGGTTTAAATCCACCAGCGCTTTTTTTTCATTAATGGTATTGGCATTGAAGGTTTTGCTTACGTTTTTCAGTTGAATCATTTTGTTTTCCCCTCATTTCCGGCTGAATTGCCCTTGCTTTTTTTAAAAAGTTTGCAAAAGCGCTGCCATCTGTCTTTCAGGCTTCTGCAAACTGCCGGCGCCTTCCGCTTTACAACCGGGATGGCCAGCGCAATCGCGACAATAATGGAGGTAAACAGCTTCAGGTCGGTGGATTTCATGCCCAGCCGAAGGACCAGAGCGATTACCATGCGGTATATGACGGAGCCGACCACCACGGAAAGCAGCTTGTAAGCAAAGGAAAAACGGTTGCCCATCAGAACTTCACCGATGATGACGGACGCAAGGCCGATCATGATGGTGCCGGTACCCATTCCAACGTCTGCGTAGCCCTGACTTTGGGCGACCATCGCGCCGGAAAGCGCGACCAGCCCGTTGCTCAGCACCAGCCCGAGGATTTTTGTCCTATCGGTATTGACACCCAGCGCGCGGACCATGTATTCGTTGTTGCCGGTCGCGCGGATGGAACAGCCGATTTCCGTTCCGAAAAACCAGTACATAAAGGCGATGACCGCCAATGAAAACAAAAGGCCGATCATCAGTGAAATCATATTCACGCTCAAAGCCGGATACACCGCCGACACAGAGGTGATGATCGTGGAAATGCCCAGAAGAGGAATGTTGGCCTGTCCCATGATACGGATATTGATGGAGTACAGGGCGATCATGGTCAGAATTCCCGCCAGAATCCCCGGGATTTCAAGCTTGGTATGTAAAAAGCCGGTGATGAAGCCGCAGACCATGCCGGCGGCCAGCGCAAATAAGAGAGAGAGGAAGGGGTTCATCCCGTGGGAAATTAAAATTGCCGTCACCGCGCCGCCGGTAGCAAAGCTGCCGTCAACCGTCAGGTCGGCGAAATCCAGAACTTTAAAGGTGATGTAGACGCCGAGCGTCATAATGCTCCATAGTATGCCCTGCGACGCCGCACCCTGCATTGCCTGTAAAAGACCCATATATAAATTCTCCTTAACGCAACATGAGCGATAGGGGATTTTCCCTATCGCCATGGTGTTTGATTTTTTGAGGGGATTATTTGCTGCTTGCGGTACTGGATGCGCTTGCCTTATCCAGCAGTTCCTGCGGAATGGTCAGGCCGATTTTGGCCGCCACGTCTTTGTTGAGGGTCAGGTCGCAGTTGGTGGAATATTCGATCGGCATATCCGCGGGCTTCGCACCGTCCTTCAGAATTTTTACCGCCTGTTTTGCGGTAAGCAGTCCAAGGTCATAGTAGTTGATGCCGTATGTAGCAACGCCGCCGTTCTTCACCATTCCGGACTCGCCCACGATGATCGGCAGTTTTGCGGGCTGCGCCACCATGGAAACCGTCGCCATGCCAGCGGCGATCATGTTGTCGGTGGGCGCGTAAATTGCGTTAACCTTGCCGACAAGGGACTGGACAACCTGCTGGATTTCATTGGAGTTGGACACCGTGGCGTCCACCGTTTCCAGCCCGAGCGCTGCGGCGCTCTTTTTGGCAATATCCACCTGAAATTTGGAGTTCGTTTCGCTGGAACAGTACAGCATGGCAACCTTTTTTGCATTCGGCAGCAGCTGCTTCAGCAGTTTCATCTGCTCGTCGACGGGGGTCAGGTCGGAAGTTCCGGATACATTTCCGCCCGGCTTTTCGTTGGAAGCGACCAGCTTTGCGTCAGCGGGGTCGGTTACCGCGGTGACAAGGATCGGGATGTCTTTTGTCGTATTGGCAACCGCCTGTGCGGCCGGTGTTGCGATGGCAAGGATCAGATCCGACTTGTCATCCACCAGTTTGGTCGCGATGGTCTGGCAGTTTGCCTGCTCGCCCTGCGCGTTCTGGTAATCCAGCGTAATATTCTGGCCGTCTACATAGCCCGCTTTTGCCAACCCGTCCACAAAACCCTTGTAGGCCGCGTCCAGAGCGGGGTGTTCCACAAGCTGTACAATACCGATTTTAAATTTCTTTTCAGCCGCTGCGGAAGCCGCCTGCGACCCTGCCGCCGCACTGCCCGCCGTGGAAGAAGCCGAACCGCCGGAAGCGCAGGCGGTTGCGGAAAGCGCGATGACACCGGCCAACAGCAACGCGAGTGTCTTTTTCATAAATACCCATCCTCTCGCCTATTTTTAATTTATTGCTTTAAAGCCATAAACACTTTATCGCTTTAAACTGATTTATCAATTTTACAATATTTTTTGCTGTTCGTCAATCTTTAATTTCACAAATTATTTACACAGCCGGGGAATAAATTTGTCAGAATGATGTCCGCATGGTGAAAATGCAGAGCAGGCGGCGGATTTTGCGGGCGGTATGGGCGGTATATTTTATTTAAATTCAATCTAAACTAAGCTTAACAGGAATTTAACATTGCATTCGTACAATAAAACTGTACTTAAGAGACCGAACATATTTTTAGGAGGACTGTCCAAAATGAGAAAAATCATATCTGCTGTTTTGACAGCTGCGATTCTTTGCACCGCATTTGCAGGGTGCAGTTCTGAAATTCAGGGCACCACTTCCAATGCGCCTGCTGCGGATACTTCCAAGGCTGCTGTTTCCGAAAACGGGTCGTCCGCTGCCGCAGCCGACTTAAGCGGCAAGCTGACGCTGAACGGCTCCACTTCCATGGCAAAGGTCTGCCAGGCGCTTGGCGAAGCCTTTCAGGCGAAGTACCCGGGCGTAACGGTTGAAAAAAGCGGTACCGGCTCCGGTGACGCGGCAAAAGCGGTCAGCGCGGGAACGGCTTTAATCGGCGACCTTTCCAGAAAAATGAAGGACGAAGAAAAACCGGGGGATTATGAGATTGTGCAGATCGCCATTGACGGCATTGCGATTGCGGTAAACAAGGACAACAAGGTTGCCGGCCTGACATCGGATCAGATCTCCAAGATTTTCACAGGTGAAATTACAAACTGGAAGGATGTCGGCGGTGCCGACCAGAAAATCACAGTGCTTGGACGCGAGGCTGCAAGCGGCACGCGCGACGGCTTTGAGAGCATCTTCAAGGTTGCGAAAAAATGCAAATATGCAGCGGAGCTCTCCTCCACCGGTGAGGTTGTCACCAAAGTGAGCAGCGATAAAGGCTCGGTCGGGTATGTTTCTCTCGATTCGGTGAACGATACGATTAAAGCGGTGGATATTGACGGCGTGAAAGCAAATGAAGAAAATATTGTAAACGGAAGCTATAAAGCACAGAGACCTTTCATTGAAATCTACAAAAAGGGTACCGACAGCGACCTGGTAAAAGCATGGTTTGCATTCATTAAATCGGATGAAGGCCAGGCCGTCATTAAGAAAGTGGGACTGGTAACCGTAAAATGAGCATGGCGATGAACAGCGCTGAAAATGCGCTGAAAAACAAAAAAAAGAATAAAATGAAAAAAGGCCTAGCAATTTTGTTAGGCCTTCTTTCCGTTCTCACTTTCTTTTTTCCGTACATTCAGTTTGTCTTTAAAAATACAACATATATCGTCAGCGCTTTCCAGCTTGCAACGGTAAAGGGGTTTCGCGTGCAGGGGCCGGAGCTCAGCGGGCTTGTGACGATTCCGGTCCTTACCAGAATCTCGGTCATCGCCGGCGTTCTGCTGCCGGCTGCGGGCATTGTTCTGCTTTTGCTCAAAAAACCTGTGATGGCGGGGACGGCGTTTGTACTTTCCGGAATCACCCCGCTGATTGTGCTGATCACCACGTCCAGCATCCAGACGGCGGTCACCCAGCTGAATATCAGCAAAATTTCGATTGCCTACCTCTGGCCTTCCATTTATGTGCTGGTCGGGGGGATTGTCTGCGCCATCCTTTCTATCTGGACGCAGGGGACGGAAAAACTTGCGGAATCGGTATTTCTGGTTTTTTCCTGTGTCTCCGTCGGCTCCGTCGTCCTGATTACCGTCTATATTTTTGCGGCGGGTTCCCCTGCCATCCTGCAGATCGGTCTGGGGCAGTTCCTGTTCGGCCGGGAGTGGAATGCGGAAGCGGGCGTTTTCGGAATTCTGCCGCTGATCCTGTCTTCCATTGCGGGTACGGCGGGTGCAATCCTGCTGGGAGTCCCCATCGGGATTCTGACGGCTGTTTTCCTTGCGGAAACGGCCAAACCGCAGGTTGCCCGGTTTGTACACCCGGCAATTGAACTGCTCGCCGGCATTCCCTCCGTCATCTACGGCTTTTTCGGTATGCTGGTGATTGTTCCGGCAATCCGCAGCTTCCCGCCGTTCCAGAACAATACCATCGGCGACAGCCTGCTGGCGGCGATTCTGATTCTTGCCATTATGGTGCTTCCCACCATTGTCAGCGTAACCGAAACCTCTTTAAAGGCGGTGCCGCAGGCTTACCGGGAAGCGTCGCTCGCGCTGGGCGCAACGCCGACCGCCACCATCTTTAAGGTCAGCATTCCGGCTGCAAAGTCGGGGATACTGGCGGGCGTGATTCTGGGCGTCGGCCGCGCAATCGGCGAGACCATGGCGGTGATCATGGTCTCGGGAAACGTTGCCAATATGCCGTCGCTGCTGGGCACGGTGCGGCTTCTGACAACCGGCATCGCCATGGAAATGAGCTATGCGTCCGGCCTGCACCGGGAAGCGCTTTTCGCTATCGGGCTGGTGCTGTTTGTGTTTATCATGATTGTCAATATCAGCTTTACGTATATTTCGAAGAAGGGGGTGCAGATGGATGCCGAGTAATTCACTGTACGGAAAAAGGAAGCGCCCCTTCGACACCTTTCTGAAAATTCTGATCAATATCGCCGCGGCGATTACGGTGACGGTGCTTCTAGGAATTATTTTCTATATCCTGTTTAACGGCATCTCCTATGTTTCGTGGACGTTTATTTCAACGCCTTACTCCGAAACGAACGACCATTTAAAGGGCATCCTGCCCATGATTATCAACACCATGTACATTGTGGTTATCACCCTGCTGATTTCAGCCCCGATCGGCATTTCCTCGGCAATCTATCTGACACAGTACGCAAAGCAGGGGAGGCTGGTCAAAGCCATCCGCTTCACCACCGAAATCCTTTCCGGCATCCCGTCCATTATTTTCGGGCTGTTCGGCTATACGGTGTTCTGCATCCTGTTCCGGCTGCAAACGTCGATTCTGGCCGGCTGCCTTACCATGACGCTGTGCATCCTGCCGACCATTATCCGTACGACAGAGGAATCGCTTCTGTCTGTTCCGGGCAGCTATAAAGAGGGCGCCATGGCGCTCGGCGCCGGAAAGCTGCGCGTTGTGATGGGAATTGTGCTGCCCTGCGCCATGCCCGGCGTGCTGACCGCCGTCATTCTTGCCATGGGGCGGATTGTAGGGGAGAGCGCGGCTCTTTTATTTACCTCGGGTTTGTCCTATAATATGCCAAAGGGATTTTTACAGCAGATTTTTTCGAGCGGCCGCACACTAACCCTGCATCTGTACCAGACCGCGCGCGAGGCAACCTCTCCCGACGCCATGCATATTGCGTTTGCCACAGCGTCCGTGCTGCTGATTCTGGTGTTTTTACTCAACCGGCTCGCAGGGCTTCTCTCCAGGACCCTCAGGAAAGGATAAGAATATGGAAACGAAAATATCAATTCAGGACTTAAATCTGTTTTACGGGGATTTCCAAGCGCTGAAAGGCGTCAATATGGAAATACCGCGCAATAAAGTAACGGCTTTTATCGGCCCCTCCGGCTGCGGGAAGTCCACCTGTCTGAAAACGATCAACCGAATGAACGACATGGTTGAAAACTGCAGGATTACGGGAAAGGTAACAATTGACGGCGAGGACATCTACGATCCCCGCACCGAC
The DNA here is from genome assembly GCA_002359465.1 of Ruminococcaceae bacterium UBA2656. Lineage (GTDB taxonomy): Bacteria > Bacillota > Clostridia > Oscillospirales > Acutalibacteraceae > Caproiciproducens. The sequence continues at coordinate 34,685 of DENA01000038.1, read as the reverse complement.
GTCACCCTGCTGCGCAAGCGCGCCGGCATGGTGTTCCAGAAGCCNNCCTACGGCCCGCGTGTTCACGGCATGAAAAGCAAGCAGAAGCTGGACGAAATTGTGGAGCGCTCCCTGAAAAGCGCGGCGCTCTGGGACGAGGTGAAGGACCGGCTCAGAAAATCCGCGCTCGGCCTTTCGGGCGGGCAGCAGCAGCGCCTGTGCATTGCGCGCGCGCTGGCCGTGGAGCCGGACATTCTTCTGATGGATGAACCGACCAGCGCGCTCGACCCGATTTCCACACTGAAAATCGAGGACCTGATGGATGACCTGCGCGCAAAATATACAGTTATCATTGTTACCCACAATATGCAGCAGGCCGCGCGTATCGCGGATAAAACCGCCTTTTTTCTTCTGGGGGAAATTGTGGAGTTCACCGACACGCTGACGATGTTCAACAATCCGAAGGATGAGCGCACGGAACGCTATATTACGGGACGTTTCGGCTGAAACAGGAGCCGGAAGTTTTTGTTCCCTATGGCAATTTTTAAAATAAAAATGTATAATATGAGGAGGAAATACCATGCCGAGAAAACTTTTTGACCGGGAACTTGCAAATCTGATTTCCCAGATGACCAATATGGGCAATACGGTCAGCCAGCGCATTGAAGACACCATTGCCGCGCTGCGCACCATGGATCTGGATAAGGCCGCGGAGGTTGCGAACAGCGACAATGAAATTGATCAGACGGAGCATGCGATAGAAAAACTGTGCATGAATCTGATTGCGATGCNNCGATGCAGCAGCCGATTGCGACGGATCTGCGCGTGATTGCGGCATGCCTGAAGATTCTGACGGATATTGAACGCGAGGCCGACCAGTGCGCGGATATCTGCGATATTCTTACCATCGGCGAGCTGAACACCAACAGCCTTGCCATTACCCACGTGGTGCAGATGCTGGAGGCGGCGCACGGCATGTTCCGCCGCGCGATGGACGTCTTTCTCAGCCGCGACGTGGAAGCGGCGCAGGCGGTCTGTGAAAGCGACGATATTGTCGACGGTATGTTCTCCAAAATTATATTGGAGGTCTGCGGAATCATCACGCAGAATCCGCAGAATGTCATGCGAGAGGTCGACCTGCTCTTTATTTCAAAATATATTGAGCGCATGGGTGACCACGCCACCAATATTGCCGAATGGGTCATTTATATGGAGACCGGGGTGCATCCAGACCTGAACACCAAAGAGATGTAAAGGAGAAACACATGGCTCTGATTTATATTGCGGACGACGAGCTGAATATCCGGAAGCTGGTCTCCTTCGGGCTGAAGGACAGCGGCTTTGAAACCGCCGAATTTCCGGACGGCACGCAGCTGCTGAACGCCGTCCGGCAGCGTGCGCCGGACGCGATTATCCTCGACTGGATGATGCCGCAGCCGGACGGCCTGGCCGTCTGCCGCATGCTGCGTGAAAACGAGGCTACGCGCGCCATTCCGGTGCTGATGCTCACGGCGCGGGGTGAAGAAATCGATCGGGTTCTTGGCCTTGAAATCGGTGCGGATGATTATATTGTAAAGCCGTTCAGCATCAAGGAGCTCTGCGCCCGCGTGCGCGCCGTCCTGCGCAGGTCCGCGCGGCAGGAGGACTCCGCCGGGCAGGTCCTTTCCAACGGCGACCTGACCGTGGATATCACCCGGCACAGTGTGAAAAAGGGAGATGCTTCCATAGAACTGACCGTTAAGGAGTTCGATCTGCTTGCCATGCTGATGAAGAACAGCGGCAAGGTACTTACACGCGACACACTGCTTGATAAGGTGTGGGGGATAGAGTATTACGGCGACACCAGAACGGTTGACGTCCATGTGCGCTACCTGCGCCAGAAAATAGAGGATAATCCCGACGACCCGGTCTATATTCAGACCGTACGCGGAGTTGGATATAAATTCAGCGGGCAGAATTAACCGGAGGCTGTTATGAAAAAGAAACTGATGCTCAGCAACGCGGCAATTATCGTGGTTGGATTTATCGCGGCTTTCCTTCTGGCCGCTCTGCAGGTTCAGCGGCAGTATCAAACTGAATTTACCAGACGTCTGGACACCGCCCTGAGCATCCTTTCCACTCAGGTTGAGAATATTCAGCGCGAACCGGAAACGGCCGCGACCAATGTCGGAGTCGAACTGGAAAAGGCCGGACAGGAAATGCGTATCAGCGTGATTGACTTAAACGGAAAAGTCATCGGCGACAGTGCGAAGGAAGACATCAACCAAAATCACAGCAGCCGGCCCGAAATTATACAGGCCAGGAAAAATGGCCGCGGCTATGATACACGCATCAGCGCAAGCCTGAACCAGCGCTATTATTATGAGGCGGTTTATGTCAAAGACCGGTTCTTTATCCGCGCGGCGCTGCCCACCGCCGATCTTGACAAGGGCATCCACAGAATCTGGCTGGTCGCCGCGCTCAGTATGCTTTTGGGAATTGCCATTGTCTGTATTGTGACGGGCATCCTTGTTTACCGCGTAACCGAGCCGCTCAAGCAGCTGACCGATGCGGCGGGGGAGATTTCCGCCGGCGATTATTCCAGCCGTGTCACCGGGAGCTATGAGGATGAGGTGAGGGAGCTCGCCCAATCCTTTAATGCCATGGCGCAGAGCACCGAAACGGCCGTTTCCCAGCTGATCAGCAAGCAGAACCAGCTGGAAGGCGTGCTTCAGGGCATGGACGACGGGGTGCTTGCCGTGGACGCCGAAAATAAAATCCTGTTTTTGAACCAGAGCGCGCGCCGCCTTCTGGAAAAGCCGGGCCTTGATGAAAACGGAAAACTTGAGGGCAGCCTGCTGGTCGGAAAAATTGCCAATATGATGAAGCATGCCATTGAAAGCTCGGAATCCGGCAAAGAGACAATTACCGGCGCGCCGAACGATAAACAGTTTATCGTTTATGTGTCCCCCATCGCCGGGCAGGAGGAACAGTCCGCTCTGGCTGTTATCACCGACGTGACGCGGGTACACAAGCTCGAACAGATGAGAAGCGAATTTGTGTCGAATGTCACCCATGAGCTGAAAACGCCGCTGACCTCTATCCGCGGCAGCATAGAACTTTTAAAAAGCACCGACCGCGATGAAAAAACCCGGCGTTATTTTTATGATGTGCTGGATATTGAAGCGGAACGGCTGCACCGGCTGATTGACGACATGCTTGCCCTGTCGCAGATCGAAAACGCAAGGGAGGACCCCTCCGTGCGCTGCTGCAGCGTCAGGGAAGAACTGGAGCACTGTATTGACCGGCTGAAGCCCGTGGCGGAAAAAAATCAGATTCAGCTCACACTGGACGCGGACAGCACGCTGTTCGTATCCTGCTCGCCGACAAGGCTTCAGCAGTTGTTCGGAAATCTGATTGAAAACGGGATCAAATACAACAAGCCCAGCGGCAGCGTCGCCGTTACGGCGCGCCGCCAGCGCCAGACCGTGGTCGTGCAGGTGAAGGACACCGGCATCGGCATTGCGCCGGAGCACTTTGACCGCCTTTTTGAGCGTTTCTACCGCGTGGACGCCAGCCGTTCGCGCGAGATCGGGGGAACCGGACTGGGACTTTCCATCGTCAAGCATCTCGCAGCGCTTTACGGCGGAGAGGTCGGCGTGGAAAGCGAGGTAGGAAAGGGAAGTACCTTTATTGTACATCTGCCCCTCCTGCTGAATGAGGCATGACCGTTCTGCTATTAAATTAGAAATGTTATACAAAAGGTTGCCAGTAAAATATGGCAGCTTTTTTGTATATTCATTTAATTTCAGCAAACCTTAATGGCGGAGGGATATGAAATGAAATCAGTTTGGAGCGAAAGCTGCAGCCTGCCGAAAAGAGATCCGCTCAAAGCCGACATTGTGGTGGACACCGCAGTGGTCGGAGCGGGGATGGCGGGGCTGCTGACCGCATACCTTTTGCAGAAAGAGGGCCGCAGCGTCGCCGTGCTGGAAGCGGCGGAGACAGCCGGCGGCGTGACAAAGAACACCACGGCGAAAATAACTTCGCAGCACGACCTGATCTATGACAGTATGATTAAACAATTCGGCAAAAAGGCCGCGCAGCAATATGCAGACGCAAATCAAAAGGCGATTGCGATGTACCGGAAAATTATTTCCGAGAACCATATCGATTGCAATCTTGAGACCAAACCCGCTTTTGTTTACTCCTTTGACCGGGAAAATGAACTCCGCGCGGAAGCGGAGGCGGCTGAAAGACTGGGGATAGACGCTGAATTTACGACCGAAACCGACTTGCCGTTTGAAGTTCCGGCAGCTGTAAAATTTTCAGACCAGGCTCAATTTAATCCTTTGAAATTTTTAAAGTCTATCGCGTCGGATTTGACGGTTTATGAAAACACCAGGGCGCTGATCGTCCGCGACGACACTGTTATTACCAACCGGGGCAGGGTGACGGCGGATCATATTGTGATCGCCACGCACTTTCCGTTTATTAATATTCCCGGCTGGTATTTCGCGCGGATGCATCAGGAGCGCTCCTATGTCATCGCTTTAAAAAATGCCGGTAAACTTGAAGGAATGTACATCGATGCGGACCCGGACGGCTATTCGTTCCGCAGCTATGAGGATTATATTCTTCTGGGCGGAGCCGGTCACCGTACGGGCAAACATCCCGGAACAGGCTGCTATGAGAAGCTGCGCAGCGCCGCAAAGCGTTTTTTCCCGGAAAGTGAAGAGGTTTGCCATTGGTCCGCGCAGGACTGCGTGACATGGGACAATCTTCCCTATATCGGGCGTTACGCGTCTTCTGTGCGCAACCTTTATGTGGCGACCGGCTTTAAGAAATGGGGAATGACCTCCTCTATGGCGTCGGCCATGATCCTTACGGATCTCATCTGCGGTCGGCCGAACGAAGAAGCGGAGGTATTTTCTCCCCAGCGTTTTCATGCGGCGGCGTCCGCAAAGAATCTTCTGACCGACGGCGGACATTCGGTCGCGGGCCTTACAGCCGGTCTGTTTTCCGCGCCGAACCGGAAATGCACACATTTGGGCTGCCGCCTGCACTGGAACCCGGATGAGGAGACGTGGGACTGTCCATGCCACGGTTCAAGGTTCACAAGCAAGGGGGAATTGATCAGCGATCCCGCGGAAAGAGGACTGAAGCGTGATGAATGATCCCCTGTTTCACAGGAGCCGTTCCTTTTTTGAGGGCTGGTATTTTAAGCATCAAAGCGAGGACGGCGCCGTCGCTTTTATCCCCAGCGTCAGTTTCAATCAGGCGGGCGAAAAAAACGCGTTTATTCAGGTAATTACAAAAGAAGGTTCGTTTCGCCTGTCCTATCCGTATTCCACGTTCCGTATCTGCCGGAAAAAGTTTTCCGTACGCGTTGGAAAAAATGCTTTCACCGAAAAGGGCGTTCACATTGATATGACCGATTCAGACATCCGCTGTACGGGGGATATACGCTACGGCCCGCTTACGCCGATTTCGTCGGATATTATGGGACCGTTCCATTTTATTCCCTTTATGGAATGCAATCATGGCGTGATCAGTATGAGACATAGCCTGACGGGCTCCATCATTTTGAACGGCCGGAAAATCGATTTTAACGTGGGAACCGGATACATCGAAAAAGACTGGGGAAGCTCGTTTCCTTCCTGCTATCTTTGGGCGCAGTGCAACCGGTTCAGCGATCCCTCCTGCAGCATTATGGCCTCTATTGCCGAAATTCCGTTCGCAGGGTTTCATTTTCAGGGATGCATTGCCGTTGTTTGTTTTCAGGGCCGGGAATACCGTTTCGCAACGTACCTTGGCGTCCGAGTTGTCCGCTGTACGGAGACGGGATTTGTCCTGTGGCAGGGAAAATATGTTCTGGAGGCTGAAATACTGTCCAGACCATCACAAAAGCTGTTTGCGCCGCAGTTAGGCGAAATGTCGCGCGTTATTCGGGAAAATATGGATTCGCGTGTTCGGTTCCGCCTGTATGCGAGCAACATTTCCATCTTTGATTTAACCAGCGAAGAAGCGGGCTGTGAATATGTAAAATAGCAATTTGCGTCGCCTGTAAATTTGCATAGGTTGTTTCTGCCTGCACATAATAACGGGGAACGGAGGTGAGCAAATTGCCAAAAGACAGCCAGCCGGACAACAAGCAGAGCCGGGTTAAAAAAGCCGACGGACAAACACCGATCACCAGAGAAAATCAGAATCATAATAAAAATGCAAAGAAGCAGTCCATTAAAAACAATGATGTTTAAGGAGGGACAATCTTGGCAAAAGCAGGAATGAGGCGCCCGGACCCCAAAGAACCGCATGGGACGGAAAGCAATCATAAAACGCATATTCCGAAAAATGACGTGCAGCCCGTCCCTGAACTTCAGGGAAAAGCCAAGCACACAAAGGAAAAGGCCCCGCCCATGTAACCCGTTATGTAGACCGGGCGGGGTTTGAGCCTCGCCCTAACAGGGTATATATCCATGCACAAGGCACGTTTTTATAAATATGATAAATGCCCCGCCGCTAATATCTTCTCCTGTCGGAGCCGGGATATGACTGTTAAATTTTGTTTGTAAGGTTCTGCACGAAGTCATGCATCTCCTGCTTGGATTGAATTTCATGCGTGCTCCGGATGATTTCCTCCTGCTTTTGTTCCGGGAGTCCCGCAAAATATTCCATCGCCGGTACGTTTTGGGCAAGCGCCATGCCAAAACCCAACGGAAGATCCATTTTCATCACCTCCGCCATTAGTGTTCGCCGGGCCTGTCAAATCATTCAATATATTTTTTTGCTTTATATTATGATATACTGATGAATAATCAATGCTGACAGGAGGATAAAACGATGGAGAGAACCTGTATTATTTTGAAGCCGGACGCGCTTAAACGCCGGATGGCGGGCAAAATTATTTCAAGAATTGAGGACAAGGGATACATAATTGCGGATGCCAGAATGCTGCGGCTGGACGAAGCCCTTTTACGGGAGCACTATCCCCACCTTGCAGATCAGGCTTTTTTCCCTGATATTGTTGCGTACATGGTATCCGGCCCTGTGCTTGCCATGGTTGTGGAAGGGGAAAACGCCGTTGCGGGAATGCGCAAAATCATCGGCGCCACCAGCTTTGAAGACGCTGCCGCAGGAACCATTCGCGGCGATTATGCGTTCAGCACCCGGCAAAACCTGATTCACGGCTCGGATTCGGCGGAAAGTGCGGAGCTGGAAATCAAACGTTTTTTCTTCCGGCAGTAAACGGCCGATGGTTTCATCCGCACCGCTGATCCACGAAAAAATTAAGCAATAAAAAGGCGGCGGAGATTTCTCCGCCGCCCATATGAATTTTTGTTATGCCACGGTAACAATGCACTGGCGTACCGGCTGCTGACCGGGCAGCGTGGAGTAAACGCCGGTGCACCCGGAGCCCGCGCCGGAAATTTTATAATAATAGCTTGCGCCGACCTTTTGCGTAAGTACGGGCCTCAGCACGCTGCCGTTGCCCGTCGTGAACTTCGGCGTTGCGGTTGTGCCGTTGGGAGTAAATTTAAATTGATAGGTTGCGCCGCGTTTGATTGTGAACGGATGGGTCGTGTCGGAGACAATTCCGCTTGCCTTTCCATAGGCGGTGAACGCAACGGAGGAATCTCCCGTACCCGTTGTAATTAAGGCGGTGCCTGCGCCGACATTTGTGATTTTATAAAGATAACCGCCGGAAACCTTTTGGTACAGCGCGACGGAAACCGCCGCCGGATTGGAGGAAACCGCCGTGGGAGCGCTGGAGGAGGAAGTGGTTATTTTATAAATGTAGGAACTGTTGGAGCCAAAAGAATACGGCGCTGTGGTGTCCGATTTTAAAGTGGCGGGGGAGGGTGTGGGTGTCTGGGCAGGCGGCTGTACGGGATTAACCGGCTGTCCGGCAGAGGCGTAATCCACATAAGAGTAATCCTGATCCACCGCGCCGCTGATTCCGGGAACGGTTGCGGAGCCGTATTGCCAGACGGTATATGGATTGCTGTATTTTGCAGCGTCCACACCCCAGTGCGCTACCCATTTATCGTAAGGATCTAGAGTGGAACTCGAAAGATTGGAATTGTATATACTGGGAGAACTGTAGATGCCGGCTTTATATCCTCCGGCTTCTATTGCCGAGCAGAAGGTCTGGGCAATGCTTGACAGAAGCTCCCGCGACAGGAGACGCTGCGCGCTGGTTTCAATATCCATAAAGACCGGATAATCCAGCGGCCGGCCGTTTAAAATACTCAGGCACATTCTCGCTTCTTCCGCGGCCGCTGCCACGGTGGTCGCGTAGCTGAAATGATAAACGCCTACTTTGATGCCGTTAGCGGTTGCCCCGTCGTAGTTCGCGTTAAAATAAGCGTCGGTCTGCTTATCCCATTGTTCGCTGCCGTATCCGGTACGTATAATGGCAAAATCAACGCCGCTGCTTTTTACGTCGCCCCAGGAAATGCTGCCCTGCCAGGAGGAAACGTCAATCCCCTTCATCACGACATGCACGGTGCAGGTTGCGGTTTGCCCGTCGCTTGTGGTTGCGGTGATCACGGCTCTTCCCAAACTGGCGCCCGTCACCGTGTTCCCCATAACGGAAGCCACATTGGTGTCACTGGATGTCAGAACGGCGTCACTCATAATGCATCCCATAACAGAAGCGGTAAGGGAAGCGCTTTCGCCCACTCTTAAAGCCAGCCGGGTGTTGTCCAGGGTCATGGTCCCGGAAGCACTGCTGGTGTCGGTTGCGTAAGCGGTTGTGCTGAGCGATGCAATCATTGCAAGCGCCAATACGAGAGAGAGTAGCTTTCTTTTCATAATTTTCCTCCAATTGTTTTCGTTTTCTTCCATCATGTTCTTACTTTACCCACTGAAATGATTCAAAGAAGTATGCAATATTCTTCTCGGTTTTGAGGTAGCAACACTGCATTTTACAGCAGGAATGATACAGTTTCAATTATATTTTTTATTACTAATTATGTCAAGTAAATACACTAAAAAACTCCATTCGCCAAAACGTGTCATATTTCCCGCAATAAAATATAAATCAAGCGCTAAAAAACAAAAAGTGGCATTTAATCTGAATATTTTTGGGTTTTCATTTTTATTAAACAGTTTTAAACGTTGATTTTTGGGATAAATTACCTTTTACTTCTTTATTCCAATAAACAAATTAGCAGGGAAAATTATATTTGATTATTTTCAGCAAATGCTTTACAATAAAAAAGTGTATTTTTATTGGCTGGAGGAAGTAATTTGTCAAGTTATGTAAATGAGATTAAAAGAAGAAGAACCTTTGCAATCATCTCCCACCCGGATGCGGGAAAAACCACCCTGACGGAAAAGCTTCTGCTGTACGGCGGCGCCATTGCGCTGGCCGGTTCGGTAAAGGGCAAAAAAACGGCAAAGCATGCGGTTTCCGACTGGATGGAAATCGAAAAACAAAGGGGGATTTCGGTTACTTCTTCCGTTATGCAGTTTAATTACAACAATTACTGTATTAATATTCTTGATACCCCGGGGCATCAGGATTTTTCAGAAGACACCTACCGTACCCTGATGGCGGCCGATTCCGCCGTCATGGTAATCGACGCTTCCAAGGGTGTGGAAAAGCAGACCCGCAAGCTCTTTAAGGTCTGCACACTCAGGGATATCCCTATTTTTACATTTATTAATAAGATGGACAGGGACGCCAGAAACCCGTTTGACCTTCTGGAAGAAATTGAACAGGAGCTGGGCATTAAAACCTTCCCGATGAACTGGCCGATTGGATCCGGCAAAGAGTTCAAGGGTGTTTATGACAGAAATAAAAAAGAAATCATCGCCTTTACGGCCAACAACGGCCAGCATGAAGTGGAAGCGACGGAAGCAGACATCAATGACGAAAAGCTGGAAGCGCTGATCGGCGAATATCACCGCAACATTCTTGTGGACGACATTGAGCTCCTTGACGGGGCGGGCTACGAATTTGACCTTGAAGCCGTGCGGCACGGCAAGCTTTCCCCCGTATTCTTTGGTTCGGCGCTTACGAATTTCGGCGTGGAACCTTTCCTGAAAGAATTTTTGAACATGACCACCCCGCCTCTGCCAAGGGAGTCGGATACGGGAATAATCGATCCGTTCACCAACGAATTTTCCGCGTTCGTCTTTAAAATTCAGGCCAATATGAACAAGGCGCATCGCGACAGAATCGCGTTTATGCGTATCTGTTCGGGAAAATTTGAAAAGAACATGGAAGTCATGCATATGCAGGGCGGCAAAAAGATGAAGCTTTCGCAGCCCCAGCAGCTGATGGCGCAGGACCGTGAAGTGATTGAGGAAGCCTACGCGGGCGACATTATCGGTGTGTTTGACCCCGGCATTTTTTCTATCGGCGACACCATCTGCACACCGCCCCAAAAATTCCTGTTCGGCGGGATTCCGACATTTGCGCCCGAGCATTTCAGCCGTGTGCAGCAGGTGGATACCATGAAGAGAAAGCAGTTTATCAAGGGAACCTCACAGATAGCCCAGGAAGGCGCCATACAGATTTTTCAGGAGCTGGGCGGCGGCATGGAAGAAGTCATTGTCGGCGTGGTGGGAACCCTTCAGTTTGACGTTCTGGAATACCGGCTTAAGAATGAATATAATGTGGATATTCGCATGGAGGGCCTGCCGTACCAGTACATCCGGTGGATTGAAAACGAGGAGCTTGACCCCAAAACGCTGAATTTAACGTCCGATACAAAACGGATACAGGACCTGAAAGGCAATCATCTGCTGATTTTTGCCAACGAATGGAGCATCCGCTGGGCGCAGGAGCACAATAAAGGGCTGAAGCTTGCGGAATTCGGAAGGTGAATACGGCGGGAGGATAAAACAGTGCGCTTTCTAAAAGGATTCAATGCATTTGTAGAAAAATGGATGGCTTTGGTTACGCCGCTCTGTCTTTTGATCGGTGTGCTTTTTGCAGCCCAGTTCGGACGTATTTTGTTTCTGGTACCCTATGTTTTCGCGTTTATGACCTTTTGCGGCAGCCTAGGGTCTAAATTTTCCGATATCGGGCGGGTGGTTCAGCACCCGCTGCCGCTTTTTTTATCCTTTTTTGTGCTTCATCTGGTTTTGCCGCTGCTTGCTCTTGCCGCGGGCAGCCTGTTCTTTCCGCAGAACCCGTACATTATCACCGGCATGGTTCTGGAATTCGTTGTGCCAAGCGCCGTGGTCAGCGCCATGTGGGTTTCCATTTACCGGGGCAGCGCGCCGTTTACGCTCTCCGTTATTTTGATCGATACGCTTTTGGCTCCGTTTTGTGTGCCGCTCAGTCTTCATCTTTTTGTCGGGTCGAATGTGCAGGTTGACACGGTAGGTATGATGAAGGAGCTTTTGCTGATGGTGGCGATACCGGCGCTGCTGGCCATGTCGCTCAACCAGCTTACGGGGGGCGCCGTAAAGCAGACTCTTTCCCCAAAGCTTGCGCCGTTCGGGAAGCTTGCGCTGATGATGGTGGTCTGCGCCAATTCATCAAAGGTTGCGCCTTTTATCCGCAATATGACGCCGCGCCTCTTTGCTGTTGCCGGCGCAATCCTGATGCTTGCCATCATGGGTTACGCTCTGGGCTGGGTCTGTGCCGCTTTACTAAAGCAAAAGCGTGAGCTTGTTATCTCTATGACTTTCAGCTGCGGAATGAGAAACATCAGCGCGGGCGCGGTTATTGCCGCGGCATATTTTCCTGCTGAAGTCATGTTTCCGGTCATGATTGGAACCTTATTTCAGCAGGTTCTGGCCGCGTGTTTTGCGCAGCTGCTCACCAAACGCTATGGAGCGCAAACCGCCGCCTGACAGCTGCCGATAAAAAGGCCGTTCACTGAGAGCATTTGCTCCTCGTGAACGGCCTTTTGCTTATTTTCTGTTTTCAGCCAGAATCTCCAGCCAGTATCCGTCGGGATCGGCGATAAAATACAAATCCATATCATGGTTTTCATAACAGATGCAGCCCATCTGTTTATGCAGGGCGTAAGCCTCGTCCTTGTCGGGTACGCTGAATGCAAGATGGATTTCGTTGTCGCCCAGATTGTACGGCTCTTTGCGATCCCGTATCCAGGTCAGCTCCAGCTGATGTCCGGTTTGCCCGTCCCCTAAAAAGACCAGCGTAAAGGAGCCGTCCGCGGCGCTTTTGCGGCGTACTTCCGTAAGGCCGAGCGCTTTTTGGTAAAATTCAACGCTTTTGTTTAAATCAAACACATTCAGGTTGTTGTGAAGAAATTTCGCTTTCATAAAAACACCTCCGTTTTTATAGCAATTACAAAAATGTAGTGAAATGAATTTTGCTGTCCAGTTCTTATTTGAAACTGCTATAATTATTTTTATTATATTTCATTTTAGGCTGTTTTTCAATGATGAAACAGGCCGGTTGTTTTTTCAATCAAATCAGGCTATAATCATTTTAATTGCAGTCTTCCCAATTTCATTGTCAGCGTAAAAACTCCTTCGAGAGGAAGTGGTTTTATGATAAAAATACCGATCGGCGCTCTGGAAACATGCGTACTGTTCAAGGGAATTACTTCGGCTGAAATATCGCAGATGCTTGTCTGCCTTGAGCCGCGCCCGGAGGATTTTTCAAAAGGCGGGCTGATCGCGCAGGCCGCGGGGCCGATGAAGGAAATCGGCGTCGTGCTTGACGGCGCGGTCGCGGTGACGAAGGAAACACCGCTTGGCGAACGGATTGTTCTGAATAAAATACTGCCCGGAGGGATTTTCGGCGAAGTGGCCGCGTTGTCTGATTTCCAGCGTTCGCCCGCCACGATTTTCGCGCTTGAAAAGAGTACGGTGCTGTTTATCCGGCCTGCCAAAATTTTGGTGCCGTGCAGCAAAACCTGCCCATGGCACACGCAGCTGACGGAAAACCTGATTCGCCTTGTTGCCGACAGGGCGCTGTACCTCAATCGGAAGATTGACTACCTTACGATAAAAAGCATGCGCGGGAAGCTCTGCACCTTCCTTTATGAGCAGTACCGCAAATCGGGGAAGAAGCGGATGATCCTGCCGTACAACCGAAACGAGCTGGCCGATTTTCTCAATGTTTCCCGTCCGTCCATGTCGCGCGAGCTCGGACGGATGCGCGATGAGGGGATGCTGACCTTTCGAGGGGACGCCTTTGAGCTGCTGAACCTGGATAAGCTGAAAGAATATGTGCAGTGAGTTTTAAACGCAGTTGGAAAGAAGGGATCAGCATATGAAAAATCAGACTGGTCAGATTGTAAAGGCAATGATCTGTTATAATGAGGGCGACCCCAAAAGAGTGCAGCATTCCACGAGTGGTGATTGACCGCGTCTGCTTTTTGATCGGCCATCACCACACCTATACCCAAATCAGCGGGATGGATTATCAGATTCTGGTGGAAGCCGATTTTCTGGTCAACCTCTATGAGGACGGTATGACAAAAGCGCAGGCGCAGACGCAGACAGTTCTGAAGAAGTATTTTAAGACGGAAACCGGCAGGAATTATCTTTCCAAAATGTATCTGGAACCGGAATATCCGCCTGTAAAGTGATGGAGTAGTGATTTGAAAAGTTCTTTTTTATATTCCAACGACAATAAACGCTATCATACCCTGAGCTACCATCTTAAAAACCGGTTTGACCGGCGCGTTATGAAGGCAGTGATCGACGCGGGGTTTACCTGCCCGAATCTGGATGGGACAAAGGGAATCGGCGGCTGCACCTATTGCCTTTCCGGCAGCGGGGACTTTACTCATGGAGCGGGCAGAAGCGCCGCTGAACAGGTTGGGCTGGAGCTGGACAGGGTGCGCAGGAAGAGGCCGGACGCGGATGTCATTGCTTACTTTCAGGCGCATACCAACACCTATGCGCCGCTCCCGCGCCTTCGGAAGCTCTATGAATCCGTTCTGGATATCGACGGCGTGTGCGGAATCAGCATTGCCACGCGTGCGGACGCGCTGGAAGAAGAAACGATGGACTATCTGGCCGGATTGTCCGGGGAAACGTATCTGACAGTGGAACTGGGACTTCAGACTGTCTATGATGCCACTGCGGAAAAAGTCAACCGCGGGCACACCTACGCCGAATTTGCAGACGCCTTCCGGGCGCTGAAATCGCGCGGCATCCGGGTCTGCGTACACATCATCAACGGGCTTCCGGGAGAAACCCCGGAAATGATGCTGGACACCGCGCGGACGGTCGGCGTGCTGGGCGCCGACGCGGTGAAAATCCATCTGCTGCAGATTCTGCGCGGCACAGCCATGGAGCGCCAGCTCGCCGCGGGAGAAATTGTCCCAATGAGCAGGGAGGACTATATTGATACCGTCTGTTCACAGCTTGAGGTTCTGCCGCCTGAAACGGTTATTGAGAGGATAACGGGAGACGGTGCGCACGACAAGCTGATTGCGCCGCGATGGGGCGTGGATAAAATCGCCGTCCTCGGCGGAATCGATCGTGCGCTCGTTCAGACGGACACATGGCAGGGGAAGCGGTTTCCATAAAAAACAGGAGCACCTTTTCAGATGAAAAAGCGCTTCTGAAAGTTTTTTATTCGTTGGATTTCGGATAGGGAATCCGGTTGCCCCTTTGAAAATAGAAAGCGATTCTGTCGCGGTAACTGTCCGTGCGGCTGTCGGTTTTCAGCTCTTCAAAAATAGAGGTGTTGTCGCTGAAATGCATGGGTACAACCAGTTCCGCGCCTGCCGCTTCCATAAAATAGCCGAGCCCGCGCAGCGCGTTTCCTTCCAGCCTGGGGTCAGCCGGAACGAATGCGATGTCAATCGATTCGTTTTTCAGCGTGTCGATTTGTCCGCGGTAGCGGCGCGTCATTTCACGGTTATCCTCTTCCGGTTCCCCGTCCCAGTACCAGTCGTTCAGATCTCCGGCGTGATAGATGCACAGGCCGTCCGCCAGAATGAGGAAAGCCACCCCGATGTCAGTGGATTCCAGTGTGCGCACGCGCAGGTCGCCCAGATTATATTCCTGGCCGGGTCCGACCTTGATCACGTCTTCGGAGGTTTTGATATCGTCGGAGAGTACGTATCGGATTTGGCCGACTGTTTTGCGCCAGCTGAAAATTTTCGGATTATAGTGGTCCGGGTGGCTGTGAGAGACAAAAACAACTACGTTCAGATCTTTGATTTCCTCCGGATCTATCACGCCTTTTGCCAGTCCGCAGCCTTTCGGCGAGTCAAGGTAATAGTCGAAGATAAAAAGATGTCTGTCCGTTTTCAGCGCAAATCCGCTGTTGTACAGGTATGTGATTTCGGCTTTCATATTCTTCCTCCTTTGTATGCGGGACCGGCTGCCGCTACTGCATGCTTCCGCCTTCAATGATGCCCGCTTTGGCGAGGTTTTGCTTATGTTCCTCATAGGTTTTCGCATAGTAGTAATTACCGCTTGAATCGGCGGCAAAATAATAGTAGTCCGTGTCTGCCGGATTGACCGCGGCGTTCAGGGCCGCTTTTCCGGGGTTGCTGATGGCGCCTGCCGGCAGGGCGGGGCATTTCCGGGTATTATAATATGCGTTATAACGGTTAATATCACCTGTAAGATTCGGCTTTAAGTATTTTTCCACATAAATGACCGTCACGTCGGCCTGCAGCTTCATGCCGGCTTTCAGGCGGTTGTGGAAGACGGAGGATACCTTTGCCATTTCGTTGACGTTGCCCGACTCCTTTTCAATAATGGAGGCGAGCGTGACGATCTGATCGACAGTCATCCCCGAATAGCGGTAGTTGCTGCCGATTCTGCTCTCCGCATTTTTCAGCATTTTACCAAGGGCGTCCTGCGGCTTCATATTCTCGTAAAACTCATATGTATCCGGAAAAAGGTAACCCTCTAATTTGTAACAGCGTTGGTTGCCGGAACCCAGCTTGCCGATCAGTGAATAATAACTGAAATTATAGGAGTTGGCCGTGCTCAGCAGGGCGGCTTTTTTGCAGACGCCGTTTGCTTCCAGCCGGTCGCCGATCTGTGAGAGCGTAAACCCTTCCGGTATGACCACGCGTACGGTTTTTGCTTTTTCCGGCTGCGAAGAGGAAACGGTATTCTGTTTGCCTGAGGCTGTACTCTGCGCCGAAACTTTTCCCGTGAAAGAGACATCGGCAGAAGTGGCTGTGTCACTGCCGGAGGAATTGGGCGCTGATGAAGCGGCGCTGACGGTGCTGCTTTCACTGCTGCTCGCCTGACTGGATGCCATGCTGCTGCCGTTGCTTTTCACACAGGCGGACAGAGAAACGCAAACGGCCAATGCAATCAGCATTGCAAGATATTTTTTCATTAATTTTATCACCTTTATTGCTATTTTCTTTTATTTTATACCGGTTTACATCGTAATTCAATAGAATGCTCCATTCTTTGACAGCGCCAAAAACAGGAAATTTTAAGATGTGTTTCTCTATCACTTACTTAAATTGCTGTAACAAAAATCAATCACGGAGGTATCTTTTATGAAGTTCAGTTTTGAAAAATACGGACAGCAGCTTCTGCTTTTTATAGAATCGTCCCTGCCAAAACTGGCCGGCGCGCTGCTGATTCTGGGAATCGGCTGGTGGCTCAGCAATCAGGCGGTCAGGCTGATGTTCCGCGCAATGTCGCGTTCAAAGACGGATACGGGCCTCGTCACCTTCATCAGTTCTCTTACAAGAGCGCTTCTAAAAATCCTTGTATGCATTACGGCGGCGGCCCAGCTTGGCATGAACGTCAGCTCCATTATCGCGGCGCTTGGCGCGGCGGGTCTGGCTGTCGGCCTTGCGTTAAAGGAAAACCTGTCCAATATCGCGTGTGGGGCGCAAATCATTTTTACCAAGCCGTTCCTTGTCGGAGACTATATCGCATACGGCGATACGGAGGGAACTGTTGAACGGATTGAGACGATGTTTACCACGCTGAGAACCTTTGACAATAAGGAAATTGTGATTCCCAATTCCAAAATCACCTCCGGCGTGATCGTCAACTATTCCGCCATGGCAACCCGCCGCCTGGATCTGAAATATTCCGTCGGCTACGGCGAAGACATCGCGAAGGTAAAGCATCTGCTTTCAGAGCTGATCGAAAATCATCCCATCGTGCTGAAGGATCCCAGCCCGCTGGTTGCGGTCGGGGAACACCGGGAAAGCGCCGTTATTGTAGAAGTCAGGGTGTGGTGCAAAACAGAAGATTATCTTGCGCTGTACTTTGACATGCAGGAGAAGGTAAAACTCGCGTTTGACGAGGCGGGCATCCGCATCCCTTATCATCAGATGGACGTCCATATGAAGCATGATTAAGAACCTGTGAACGGAAATTTTTTCATCAAGTTGCGTAAGAGAGCGGCAGCCCTGCTCAACAGGACTGCCGCTCTCTCAGAAAGAAGAAAATTTGTTATATGGGTTATGCCAGTGCCTGCTGTAAATCGTAGAGAATGTCGTCGATATGTTCGGTGCCGATGGACAGGCGGACGGTGTTCGGTTTGATGCCGGACTGCAGCAGCTCGCTTTCGCTCATCTGGGAGTGCGTGGTGCTCGCCGGATGGATGACCAGCGATTTCACGTCGGCCACGTTGGCCAGCAGGGAGAAGATCTCCAGCCGGTCGATGAAGTCCCTCGCTTCCTTTGCGCCGCCTTTGATTTCAAACGTAAAGATGGAGCCGGCGCCGTTGGGGAAATACTGATTATATAAAGAGCTGTATTTGCTGTCAGGTAAGGCGGGGTGATTGACGCGCTCCACCTTCGGGTGCTTTGAAAGAAAATCCACTACCTTCAGAGCGTTCTCAACATGGCGCTCCACACGCAGGGAGAGGGTTTCAAGACCCTGCAAAAGCAGGAAGGAGTTAAACGGGCTGATGGTTGCGCCGGTATCTCTCAGCAGGATTACGCGGATTCTGGTCACGTATGCCGCCGCGCCGANNTAAAGCTGATGCCGTGGTAGCTCGGGTCCGGCTCGCTCAGCCACGGAAATTTTCCGGAGGCCGCCCAGTCGAAGGTTCCGGAATCGACGATAACGCCGCCTAAAGAGGAGCCGTGCCCGCCGATAAACTTTGTGGCGGAATGAACCACTACGTCCGCGCCGTGTTCAATGGGGCGCAGAAGATAGGGCGTTGAAAAGGTATTGTCCACAATCAGGGGAATTCCGTTTTTGTGCGCGACCGCGGCGACCGCGTCGATGTCGGTGACACTGGAATTCGGGTTGCCGAGCGTTTCAATGAAAATCGCCTTTGTATTCGGCTGAATCGCTTTTTCAAAGCTGCCCTTAGCGTCCGGGTCTACAAAGGTCGTGGCAATGCCGAAAGCGGCAAGCGTATGTGCCAGAAGATTGTAGGTTCCGCCGTAAATGGTGTTGGCGGATACGATATGGTCGCCTGCGTGCGCGATATTTTCAATCGCATAGGTAATGGCTGCCGCGCCGGATGCGGTAACCAGTGCGGCGACGCCGCCTTCCAGAGCGGCGATGCGCTGTTCAAACACATCGGCGGTGGGGTTCATCAGCCTGCCGTAAACGTTGCCGCCCTCAGTCAGGCCGAAGCGGGCGGCGGCCTGTGCGGAATCCTTAAATACATAGGATGTAGTCTGGTAAATCGGTACGGCTCTTGCATCCGTAGCGGAATCCGGTTTTTCCTGGCCCGCGTGTACCTGTATCGTTTCAAACTTATATTTTCTTTCAATCATGGTGGTTACTCCTTCTGCATGTTTATTTTTTACGTTTATAACAGAGAGAAACAGGAGCCGCACATTCGCTCATACAGAAGGGAGTTGGAGATCGGGGCGTAATTGATATGTGTTATGGTTTTCATGGGCTCCTCCTTTGTGTTTAATATTACAATTCATATCAAATTAGTAATATATATTGTTGACATATTACTACAGCAAATCCAAAATGTCAAGTGTTATTTAAAAAAAGTAAGACGCCCCGCCGGACAGGTATCACTTTTACCTGCTGTTGCGGGGCGTCCTGCGTGGTCAGATGATCTGAAAAATATAAAATTTAAGATAGTTTGTTTCCGGCACACTCCATAAAATGGGATGGTCGGGCGACTGTTGGCGGGCCTCTATCTGTCTGAGCGATACCTGAGCGTCAAACGCCGCGCTGCGGAGCATGCTGCGGAAAAGCTCCTCCGTCAGAAAATGGGAACAGGAACAGGTTGCAAGGTAGCCGCCGCGCGGCAGAAGCTTCATGGCGCGCAGATTGATTTCTTTGTACCCCTTCATCGCGTGGTCAACGGTCTGGCGCGATTTGGTAAAGGCCGGCGGGTCCAGCACAATCAGATCATAGCCGTCCTTTGTTCCCACGGGCATCTGCGGCAGAAGGTCAAAGACGTTTGCCGTCTGAAAGGTCATTTTATCCTGCAGATGGTTGCGTCTGGCGTTTTCCTCCGCCATGACAACCGCCTCGGCGGAAATATCCACCGCGTGCACGCGTTCGGCCCCGCCCTTCGCCGCGTTCAGGGCAAAGGAGCCGGTATGCGTAAAGCAGTCCAGAACCCGTTTGCCGCGGCTGATTTTTGCAACCGCCTGCCGGTTGTACTTTTGGTCAAGGAAAAATCCGGTTTTCTGGCCGTTCTCAAAGTCAACGTCATATTCGATTCCGTTTTCCGTGATCACTGTCTGTGCCGTCTGCGGCGTGTCCAGCCCGGGTATGGGGCAGAAGCCCTTGTTTTGCTCCATTCCTTCCAGCTCGCGGATGGCGACGTCGTTGCGTTCGTATACGCCGTCTATTTTTTGGCCGTCCTCCGCCAGAATTTTGCAAAGCAGGGGAAAGAGCACGGGCTTTAATTTTTCCATGCCGAGGGAAAGGGTCTGTGCAACCAGAATATTTTGAAAACGGTCCACCGTCAGCCCGGGAAAAAGATCCGATTCGCCGAAAATAATCCGGCAGCTTGAAATGTCGTCCCCCATGACGGTTTTGCGGTACTCCCATGCGTGCCGCAGGCGGCGCTCGAAAAAGGCTTCGTCAAAGACGTCGTTCGCGCTGCGGGAGATGAGCCGGATCCTGATTTTGGAATGGTCGTTAATAAATCCGGTGCCAAGGTATTTTTCGCGTATGCTGAATACGTCCACCAGCCCGCCGTTTTCGTACGAGCCGTCAATCTTTAAAATTTCCGTGTTATAGACCCACGGATGCCCTGCTTGGATGCTGTTTTCCGCCTTGCGGGTCAGAATGATCTTCGGGTATGTTCTGATTTGCTTCATGAATTTTCCTCACAACCTGATTGTTTTTTACAGCTTACTGCTGAATTCCCATATGACCGGGGCGGTCGGCGTCGCCGCAGTCCCCGTAGATGCCGGCGCTGACACGGAGATTGCGGTATAATACGCCCGCCCCTTTCATATGCTTGGGATTATGAAATTATTATAACACGAATTTGCTGTCTTACAAGTAAGGCGCTCCGCTTTCATTTTCGCCCCGCGCCTTAAGAAAATACAAATTTATCATTTTTTGCCGTCATCATTTACAGTTTTGTAGCAATCCCTTACAGTGCTGTTGCTTTTCTTGATTTCGCCGTCAGCCGGTACTATGATAAACCTGTAAAGTGAAAATGAATATGGGAGGAATTTCAATGAAAACAGGGAAGTTTGCAGCTATAATGGTCTTGGTGGTTTTATTGACGATTCTGACCGCCTGTTCAAAAGCCGGCACGGTACAGAACAGTAAGCCGGAGGTATTCCAGCCCGCGCAGTCGGTGCAGAATATCGACAAGAACGAAGCGGAAAACGTAATCAAAAATATGATCCGCATGGATTATACGAAATACAAAATAGATCTGATCAACAAAAATTTCGAATATAAGGGAAACCAGTACTATCAGTTCCTTATTTCCGACAGCAGCGTCTCCATAGAACCGTCGATTATTGTCAGCAAGAATAACGGTACCATCCTGTGCTATTATCCGGATAATACCGTGACGGAGGTCTATCAGGACGGTGTGTTCAAGTCCAAATGCTGACAGTAAGAAAGCCGCCCNNGGGCGGCTTTCTTACTGTCAGGATACCGGGCGCTGCGGGCGGATTTACGCCATACCGACCGCTTTTTTAATAAAATAGTATAGAAAAGGCAGCAAAATGGCAGGCAGCATATTTCCGACCTTTATTTTTTTAATTTTCAGCATGTTAAATCCGATCGCCATAATCAGGACGCCGCCGATGGCCGAAATTTCCCGGATCATTTCATCGGTCAGAAAGGCTTTCAGCGAAGAGGCCAAAAGGGTAAGGATTCCCTGATAGACGAATACGGCGGCGGCGGAAAAAACCACGCCGAAGCCCAGTGTTGAACTGAGAAAAATAGAGCATATTCCGTCGAGCACCGACTTGGCAAACAGCGTCTGGTGGTTGCCGGTAAGCCCGCTTTCAATGGAGCCTACGATTGCCATGGAGCCCACGCAGAATACAAGGCTGGCGGTCACAAAGGCTTTGGCCACGCTTCCGTCCGTGCTTGAGGTCTTGCTTTCAATCAACCGACCCAGACCCGCCAGCCTGTCCTCAATCTTCAGCGCTTCACCGATAATGCTGCCGATTGCAAGGCAGAAAATCAGAAGCAGAAGGTCGTTCGTTTTAATGGCGCCCATCATGCCGATCAGCAGGACGGACAGGGCTATCGCGTTCATAATGGTTTCACGGTAATTTTCACGGATACCGCTTTTTAAAATTAATCCTAAAGCCGTTCCGGCCGCAATTGCCAGCGCATTGACCACGGTTCCCAGCATTTTAGCAGCACTTCCCATTTCTTATGTATTTTCTGACTGCCTCCCCCGCCCAANNCCCCCTCCCCCCCCCCCCAAGGGGGGGGGAACCAGTCAGTTGTAATTTTGATTCAATTGTTAAATTATTATAATCATATATCATTTTGGGAATGGGTGTCAATAAGATTAACTTTTTATCGAAGATATGGTATGATAGACTCATGTAAATGAAGGGGAGATGGTACGGTGAATAAGGCGGCAATTAAGGCTTTTGCGGTTGGCGCCAGAGAAAAGCTCATAGCGTCCGTCTCCCGGAGGGCTGTCGAAATCACGGCGGAAAAGGGGGGCCCTTTTCCCAAGCTTGCGGATGATATTGAGAAAAAAGGGTTTCATGCTGTGGTGGAGGAAGTTTCCTACACGTGGTTTATCCGCATTGTCGGCATGCGATTCATGGAGGTCAACGGGTATCTTCCGGGCAAGGTGCGCGTCCTTTCTTCCAAAACGCCGGGGCAGATTGTTCCGGACATCGTCGCCACCGCGGCGCAGGAAAATCCGTCCGACGCGCTCTTTACCGCGCTGTTTATTGATGTCTGCCGTTCTCTGGCTGAAATCCTGCCGGACTATTTTGGAAGCGAATGCGTTTACCTGGAACCGCTGCTGTCTTTGTCCTTTCGCGAGGAGGACGGAATCGTCCGCAGCCTTGTCGACGGTATCTCCGAGGGTGATTTCCGGGAAGCGGTAGAAATTATCGGCTGGCTGTATCAGTATTATAACGACGCCCGTAAAAACGAGGTGATCGGCCTTTACGGAGGCAGGGTGAAAAACGAGGACGTTCCGGCGGCCACCCGGTTTTTTACAACCGATTGGATTGTGCACAGCATGGTGGATAATTCGCTTGGGCGGTACTGGCTGGAACGCAATCCTCACAGCGGGCTGAAACAGAAACTGGAGTTCTACCTCGGCACGGACAAGGAGCATGTCAATGAAAAAATATCGCCGCAGGAACTTAAAATTCTCGACCCGTGTATGGGCAGCGGGCACATACTGGTATACGCGTTTGACGTGCTGATCGAAATATATAAGGAATGCGGGATTTCCCCGTATGACGCGGCAGAACTGATTCTTCGCAAAAACCTTTACGGGTTTGATATTGACAGGCGTTCCCGCCAACTCGCTTGTTTTGCCCTTCTGATGAAGGCGCGCGCATATAATCCGGATATTTTTTCCGGCGTGGTGCGGTTGAACCTGTATGCCGTCCGGGAAAGCGCCGGGATCGGCGAAGGTCTGCTGTCCTTTGTGGCGAACGGGGACGAACAGATCAAAGAGGACCTGAACAACATACTGGCTTCTTTGCACGGAGCCGCCGAATACGGCAGCCTGCTTCGGATGGAACCGGCCGATTTTGACCGGATATTCCGGCGGGTGGAGGATATCGCACGGCAGGAATGTGAAGATCTGTTCAGCATCGCTTACCGGGAAGACACCGTTAAAAAGCTTTTGCCGATTTTAAGGCAGGCGCGGGCAATGGCCGGAAAATATACGGTCGTTGCGACAAACCCGCCTTATTTAAACCGGATGAATAAAAAGCTGAAGAGTTATGTAAATCAGCATTACCGAGACTATGCCGGAGACCTGTTTTCCGTGTTTATATACCGCAGCTTTGACTTCTGCATCCCCAACGGCTACTGCGCCTTTATGTCGCCGTTTGTCTGGATGTTTATAAAATCCTATCAGAAATTAAGGGAATACATTATTACAAACAAATCCATTTCTTCCCTGATACAGCTCGAATACTCCGCTTTTGACGAGGCCACCGTGCCGATCTGTACGTTTGTGCTGAAAAACGGGCCGGAAAGCCAGCCGGGCGTGTACTTGAAACTGTCCGATTTTCGGGGCGGCATGGAGGTGCAGAAACGAAAGGTGATGGAGGCGGTGCGCAACCCGGCCTGCGGGTATCGCTTTGAGGCTTCGGCGCAGCAGTTCAAGCTGATTCCGGGTATGCCGATTGCCTACTGGGCGGACGGGAAATTCGGAAAAATATTTACCGATGGCGCGCCTCTGAGCGAAAACGCGACGGTTACAAACGGCCTTTTTACTTGTGACAATAAACGCTTCCTGCGCTTCTGGTATGAGGTGCCTGAAGATGAAATCCATTTTCACTGTACCGACAGAGCAGACTGCTTTCAGAGCGGCCGGAAATGGTATCCTTATAACAAGGGCGGGGATTTCCGCAAATGGTACGGCAATCAGGAGTATGTTGTTAATTTTCAGCATTTTGGGGAGGAGATCAGCGAGTTCCGGGTACAGTCCGGGCAGTCCGCTTCTTTCCCCGGCCAAAGCTGCTACTTTCAGCCGGGAATTTCATGGTCATTCGTCAGTTCTTCCAAATTCGGCGTACGGTATTATCCAGAGGGCTTTGTGTTTGATATCGCCGGATCTTCTGTTTTTCCGAACCGTGAGGACGGCCTTTCCTATATCCTTGGATTTTTATCAAGCAGCTGCGCTTTTGCAATGCTGAACCTGATGAATCCAACGCTGAACTATCAGGCGGGAAATGTCGCAAAGCTTCCGCTGATAGTCAATGAGAGCGTAAAACGGCGTGTCAGCGAACTGGTCGCTGAAAATATTGCCATTTCCAAAGAAGATTGGGATTCCTTTGAAACCAGTTGGAACTTTCATATTCATCCGCTGCTGCGCTTCAGGCCGGAGGGGGAAAACGGCAGGCTTGCAGACGCCTTTGCTGCCTGGAAGGATTTTTCCGGCCGCCGTTTCGACCGGATGAAGAAAAATGAAGAAGAACTGAACCGGATATTTATTAATGTTTACGGTTTGCGGGACGAACTGTCGCCGCAGGTGGAAGACGGGGACGTTACCGTGCGCAGGGCGGATTTTTCCCGCGATATCCGCAGCTTTCTCAGTTTTGCCGTCGGCTGTATGTTCGGGCGGTACGCCGTACCCGGCTTTACCACGGAAGACGGGACGGATATCCTGCCGGTTACCCCGTACCTGCCGGACGACCTCGTCTGCAGGTTGTTTTCTTTTGTACGGCTTACATTCGGGGAAGAAACGCTGGAAGAAAACCTTTCGTTTATCGCTTCCGCCCTCAATGGGAGTGGAAGCGCGGCGGAAATCATCCGCGGCTATTACATGAACGAATTTTACCGCGAACATATCAGAATCTATAAAAAGCGGCCGATATACTGGCTGATTGACGGCGGCGCCTTTCAGGCGCTGTGCTATATTCATTCCTATCGTGAAAATACATTTGCCCACGCGCTGCACTATTTAACAAAAGTGGAATTCCAGCTTGGGAAGTACGCTGAAAAGGGGGAATTTACCAAAAAACAGAAAGAAAAATTAGCGGCGCAGCTTGCCTTGCTTCGTGATTGCGGCAGCCGGCTGGAAAAGGCCGCGGCAAAAAAAATCAGGATTGATTTGGATGATGGTGTGTTCGTAAATTACACAAAGGTACAGGGAGGGGAAATTCTGTTTCCCCCAATCAAATGAATAAGTGAGGTTTCATACATGATTAAAGCAGTAATAATGGATATGGACGGAACAATGTTCGACACCGAACGGGTAGCGGCAGAAGGCTGGGAAAAAGCCGGAGAAACGCTTGGATGCGGCAATGTAATGGAAATACTGGAAAAGGCAATGGGGCTGACCGCCGCTGCGGAAGAGAAATTGTTCTTAAAAATATACGGTCCTGATTTCCCCTTTCATGATTTTAGAAAAATAAGCGGGGAATACAGCAGGGATTATATCAAAAAGAACGGCGTTCCGGTGAAGGAAGGCTTGTTTGAGCTGCTGGATTATTTAAAACAGAACAATTATAAGATCGCGGTTGCAACATCTACCTCGCGCAGCACTACCCTGCGGTATTTTGAAAGCATAAACATCATCGGATATTTTGATCAGATTATTTGCGGCGACATGCTTGAAAAAAGCAAACCGGATCCGGACATCTATCTGAAAGCGTGTCAGGCGCTGCAAATTCCCCCGGAAGAATGTATGGCGCTGGAGGATTCGCCCAACGGGATTCTCGCGGCTTACCGGGCGGGAATGAAAACCGTAATGATTCCGGACAGGGTCGCCCCCAACCCAGAGCTGGAGAAAATGCTGGCAGCATGCGTGCCCACCCTGAAAGCAGTCATTCAGGTACTCGAAAATCAATAAAAAGGGAAATTGAAAAAGCTGCCGGACGGCGGCAGCTTTCAATCCTGTTTTAATTCAATTGTTCTATTTTTGTAATGGTTACCGATTTTGTGTCCGTCCCGCTCAAGGCACCTTTATAATAGATTTTTACTCTGTGCCCGATTTGGAACCCGTCGCCGGCGTTTACCGCATCCGCGCCCTCTTTTAAAAAGGTAAGAGAACGCCCGTCGTCCGTTTTGAGCGTAACGGTTTGCGTCATGACTTCTTCCAGAACGCCTTCCACTGTGGAAATGGCGGCGGGCGAAGAATCGGCGCTCAGAATTTTAAAACGGTTGGGGACGTCGCTGTCCGGCAGAACCATGCTGTTGTAAAGATCGGCCTTTGTACCCACATCGTAGGGGCAGTCTTTCGGCAGGGTAAAGCAGTAAACGATATTTCCCTTTTCACCGAGATAGACGGGCTTGGACTCCAGTGCTTCGCCTTTTGTTTTTTTCCACCAGTCGTCCGGAACAAGAAGTATAGTAAGCAGCGGGCTGTTTTTGTCGTCTTGAAAGAGAAAGTCTGCTTTTGTATATTTTGTGCCGTCGCCCGGTATCGTTTCGTCTGCGGTCACGACGGTGTAATTTCCGGTTTCCC
This sequence comes from Ruminococcaceae bacterium UBA2656, assembly GCA_002359465.1. Classification (GTDB taxonomy): domain Bacteria; phylum Bacillota; class Clostridia; order Oscillospirales; family Acutalibacteraceae; genus Caproiciproducens. Next base: position 8,305 of record DENA01000038.1, on the reverse strand, counting down.
AGCTGTCGGGGACTGTAAATGAAAAACTCAGTTTGTTGTTTGTATATAACTTTGGAACAGCACTGCTTTTAGTAATACTTTTGGCATTGTTTTCGGACGGCGCGGCTTTCGCAAGCATAACGGCGGGGGCCTCCGTCTTTGACGCGCATGCGGTCAGTAAAACCAGCGCGGCCGATAGCCACAGCAATAAACGCTTGGTTTTCCTCATAAATCTCCTCCATTCGGGTATAGTTTTACAGCTACATCATATTCCGAAGGTATGTAAAAGTCAATTATGGTGTAAAAATTGTAATAAATCATTACAATACTGTTATTTTTAGAAAAAATCAATGTTTCGTGTTATAATTGAATGGAAGATTTTTGAAGGTGGCGGTAATGGAATGAAAATTCTGGTGGATGCCGATGCCTGCCCGGTCAAAGAAATCATCGTCCGGCTGGCTAAAAAACAAAAGGTACCGGTAACCATGCTGATCGACACCAGCCATATTCTGAATGACGGGTACAGCAGGGTGATTACGGTGGACAAGGGCCGTGACAGCGCGGATATCCGCCTGGTCAACCTGATAGAGACCGGGGACATTGTGGTAACGCAGGACTTCGGCGTGGCCGCAATGGCGCTTGCCAAGGGTGCCAGGGTAATCAACCAGAACGGTATGATTTACGATAATTCCAACATGGACCGCCTCCTTTTCGAGCGCGCGCTCGGCCAGGAAATGCGCCGGGCGGGCAGCAGAACCGCAAAGATAAAAAAGCGCACGAGGCTGGACGATGAATCGTTTGAACGGGTTTTGTCCCGCATGATTGATGAAAATAATTGACAAACTAAATTGATATGATATAATACCATTGTTTTGCCTGCGGCAATATGGGAAAATAGACGTTATCTCCCCCGCCTTCGGCGGGGGAGATAACGAAATTCATTTCACAACTGGAATCGTGAGGGAAAAAATATGTACGACTATGACTTAATTGTAATCGGTGCCGGTCCCGCCGGCATTTTTACGGCTCTGGAGATGGACCGGCTCGCGCCCGAAAAGAAGGTGCTGGTTGTAGACACCGGCAGCACAATTGACCGGCGTTCCTGCCCGGCCAGAACTTCGGGCCAGTGTGCCCACTGTAAAACCTGCAATATTATGAACGGTTGGGCGGGCGCCGGCGCTTTTTCAGACGGGAAGCTCTCCCTTTCCGAAGAAGTCGGGGGCAACATAACCGATTATATGTCCGTTGCCAAGGCAAGGGAGCTGATCCGTTATGCCGACGATATTTACCTGCATTTCGGCGCTCCGGATAAAATATTCGGGAAAAGCGACAAGTTTGCCGAAAAGGTGTCCTATGAGGCCCGCCGGGAAAACATCCAGCTGATTCCCTGCCCTGTGCGCCACATGGGCACGGAATATTCCTTTGAGGTACTGCGGGAGATGTATCGCTACCTTTCCAGCCGTCCGAATTTTGAATTCAGGGAGTACACCACGGCGGATTCCATTTTTGTAGAAGACGGGAAGGCGCAGGGCGTTTGGCTGGTCGACCGTTCCGGGGAACGTACCCTTGTCCGTGCACCCTATGTGGTTGCCGCGCCCGGACGCGGCGGGGCCGAGTGGCTGGCGCGCATTGCACAGGAAAACAAACTTGCCACCGCAAACAATGAGGTTGACATCGGTGTGCGCGTGGAAGTGCCGAACGCCGTGATGGATCATCTTACAAAAAATTTATACGAGGCAAAACTCGTGTACTACTCGGATACGTTTGAAAACAAGGTGCGTACCTTCTGTATGAATCCGGGCGGCATTGTCAGCGAGGAACACTATGACGGCGGAATCGACGGGGGAATCGCGGTGGTAAACGGCCATTCTTACGCCGATGAAGACAAGCACAGCGAAAACACCAATTTTGCAATGCTGGTTTCCACCCGGTTCACCGAGCCGTTCAATCAGCCGATTGAATACGGCAGGTATATCGCGCAGTTGGGCAACATGCTTACCGGCGGTGGAATCATGGTACAGCGGCTGGGGGATCTTCTTTTAGGAAGGCGCACGGACTATACCCGGCTGAAAAAATCGACGACGGTTCCCACCCTGAAAAACGCGGTGCCGGGCGACCTGTCCTTTGTACTGCCTCACCGCCACCTTACCAGTATTGTGGAGTCGCTGCGCGCGTTTGATAAACTGGCGCCGGGGCTTTATTCCAAGAACACGCTATTATACGGAGTGGAAGTAAAGTTTTATTCCTCCAAGATGTCGGTGAAAAACAATTTTGAGACGGAAATTGAGAACCTGTATACGATCGGGGACGGCGCCGGCATTACCCGCGGGCTGATGCAGGCTTCCGTAACCGNNGGTTGTGGTTGCGAGAGATATCGCGGAAAAGCTGAGCTGAATATTTTCATAGCGGCGGGTCCGGTTTTACGGGTTCGCCGCTTTTATGCATGTCTTAAAAATCCCGTCATATAAATGTGATAACAGTATATGGAGGGAGGACGATTCATTGCCGGATTTTTCTTTAAATTATTTTATCCGTTCCAACAGTGCAAGGGGATATGTCAGCTTTTTCAAATCAAATTTTGACCGCCTCGGTACGGTTATCCGTCTCAGCGGTTACCCGTCGGTCATTGTTTCGGACATCGTAAGCAATCTTTGTTCCGCCGCGCGCGACAGCGGCTGTCACGCGCAGCTAATCCATAATTGTCTCGACAATTCCATGGAGGGGGTCATAATCCCTGAAAAAAACGCGGGAATTATCAATTTTCCGCTCTATGGCGCGGAGGAATATCCTGTGATGGCAATCCTGAATGACGATAACCTGAGCCAGACCCATGTCTGTTTGGCGGCCGCAAGACGGCATTTTTCCGCCGCTTTGGGCATTCATGACCGATGGGAGAAAATTTATATTTCTAATATGGATTTTGACGCCGCGAACCGGCTGACAGCTCAAACAATCGAAAAGCTGATCAAAGGAAGGACGCTGGGAAAAAAGGGCGCTCAGGTTCACCGCTATTTCGGCGCGGCGACTGTCAGCGGCGCCTATGACTATATTGACAATCTTACGGAAGACCTTGAAAAGCGGTATTTCATCAAGGGACGGCCCGGAACCGGAAAATCGACCTTTCTGAAAAGAATTGCCGAGTATGCCGTAGCGGCGGGATTTGACGCGGAGGTTTATCACTGTGCCTTTGACCCGGACAGCGTGGATATGGTTATTCTGCGGGAATTAAATCTGGGCCTGTTTGACAGTACCGCTCCGCACGAGCATTTTCCTTCCCGTCCGGATGACGAAGTGATTGATATTTATAAGGCCGNNTGCGGACAAAACAGATGAAAAATACCGCGCGGAAATCACAGCCATTATGGTGGATTACAAGGCTGAAATCGCAAAAGCCACCAAACAGCTTGCCCGTGCAAAACGGTATTACGATGAGGTACAGAAAGGGTTTCTTTCAAAAATCAGCGCCGAAGCGCTCGGTATTGCCGAGGAAAAAATCAGAAATAGTATTTTTGAGCAGTAAGAGATCGGTTTGGGACGGCTATGGTCTTCTCCATAGCTGTCCATTTGGATGGATGACAATAAGTCCGTTTTCTTTTGATTTCCGAGAAAGAAACAATTCCTCCGATTCTTGCTGGATGGTTTGCAATTCTTTGATGATATCTGTTATTTTATTGAAAAGTACATAATACATTTCCTCGTAATCATCCATAAAATCACCCCATGCATATTCTAGGACAAATAGTCCAAAATGTCAATAGGACAGATTGTACTAAAGTATAATTCATTTGGTGATGATAATGAAATTGAGAATCCGTGATATCAGAGAAGACCGGGACATTACCCAAAAACAAATAGCCGACTATTTGATGTGCGATCAGTCTCTCTATTCAAAATATGAACGGGAGGAAAGAGAAATTCCATTGCACCTGATAATAAGACTTGCTCAGTATTATCAGGTGAGCGTGGACTATCTTGCTGGTCTGACGAATATAAAAACGCCTTATCCCGTTGAACGGGACTAGGCGTTTTCTTCTTGAAATATGATCACGCGTTTACAAGCGCATAGCGCTCAATGGTTTCACCGATCAGCCGGTGTCCGTTTTCGTTGGGATGGATTCCGTCCTCGCAGATCAGGCTCTGATAATTTCCGGTTTTTAAAAACGCGCTGCTGATGTCGATCAGCGGGATGTCGTGCAGCATGGCAAGCCGGTTGACGGCAAGGTTATACATTTCGTGCCAACGGTAAATGAATTCCACATCACCCAGCCAGCGGAGGATATTGTCGGGATTCAGTCCGCGCGAAATCCACGCGAAATACCGCTTGGCGTCGATCGGCGGAAGGGAGAGCAATACCGGTCTGCCTCCGCACGCTTTTATCTCGTTGATCATCCGTGAATAATACTCCTGGAAAACAGAAACAGGGGTGTTTGGCACATGGTTGCTTTCCGGAGCAGCCGAAACCTCCGCCCAGTTGAAGTCACAGTCGTTTCCGCCGAATTCCAATACTGTGTAATCATATTGGTTCAGCTCGGACTCGTGCTTTTTCAGAACTTCGCCGCCCTTTGTAACAGTACAGCCGAATTTTGAAAAATTGCTGATTACAATATGGCTGTTTTTTTCAATCATGTTGGCAAAGCTGTCTTTCAGAAGAATATATTTTTTACGGACACTGTCAAAAACAATGCCTTTTGTTACGGAATCACCGAAAACACATACTGATTGAATCATAACGGAACCTCCTTTGTGATTATAATAAATATATCATATGGTATTAAATACTATATAACACAATTAACCGTATGTCAATATTATAACGCAAAGCAGAAAAAATATTATTGCAGGCTGATTTCTCCGACATAATTTGCCGCGAAAATCTGTTTGACTTCTTCCGATCCGTCCGTTTTACCCAGGGCCCACATCAGTTTGGTAACAGTGGCTTCCGTCGTCATGTCAAAGCCCTGTACAACGCCGCTTTGCAGCGCCTTCTGGCCGGCCTGATAAATGGTAAAGTCGCTCCGTTCATACAGGCATTGGCTGCATACCACAACGGAAATGCCGTATTCCACAATTTTTTGCAGCTTGGCAATCAGGTCGCGGCGTATGAAATTGAGCCCGCCCGCGCCGAAGGCCTCAATGACGATTCCCTTGTAATTCATATTCAGAAGCATATCGAAAATTTCCGGGTTCAGGCCGGGGGTGAGCTTAATCAGAAAAACATCCGTGCACAGCCTGTCTTCCAGTGAAAAAGCGCCGTTCATCCGCGGGAGAATATTTTCGTCCAGCTTTAAACCGCCCGCATCGATGGTTGCGGCGGGCGGGCAGTTGACACTTTCAAAGGCGTCAAAGCCTGTGGTGCGTACCTTCACGGCGCGTGTTCCCAGTATGACCTTGCGGTCGAACGCGACAAAGACCCCCGCCCTTTTGGAGCAGGCCATTGCGAAAGCGCAGCGCAGATTTTCCACCCCGTCCGTCAGGGGATGGCTGATTGGCAGCTGGGAACCGGTAATCACCACCGGAATGGGGATATTGCGTAGCATAAACGACAGCACGGAAGCGGTATAAGCCATGGTGTCCGTGCCGTGTGTCAGTACAATTCCATCGTAGCTCCGGTATTCGCGGGCAATCGTGCGGGCAATACACTGCCATTCCTCGGGATGAATATTGGAGCTGTCAAGCTGAAAAAGGTCTTCTATTTTCACACTGTAATCGGCGGTAAGGCCGCCGATAAAAGCAGCCAGCTGCTGGCTGCTCAGCGATGGGGCAAGCCCCTCGCTGGTTGGTTCGGAAGCGATTGTCCCGCCGGTTGTAATCAGCAGTATTTTATTCATGGAAGCCTNNAGCCTCCTGTTTATTATGAATATCATTGCCATTTTCTATACAACATACTATCATTAAAGCAGTCGAAAGTAAATGTGAAGCGGCTAAAATCCATCCGTCAATCCGAAACACTTTCATAAAGAAAGAGCGAATGCCTGCCATTGCCTCGCCGCGCGGAATCAACTATAATAATGTCAGGCTGACAAAAGCCCGATTTACGGCAGCAATTCCATTACTTGTGAAGGGACTGACTTGTATGCCCTCTGTTTTTATTGTTGAGGACGATGTAAAAATCCGGAATGAACTGACAAGGCTTCTGGAAAAATACGGCTATTCCTGCGCTTCGTCGGATGATTTTGCAAATATGCCGGAAATTATTCTGCGCGCGAACCCTCAGCTGGTTCTGCTGGACATCAATCTGCCGCTTTACGACGGCTACCACATCTGCCGGAAAATCAGGCAGAGCTCACAGATTCCCATTATCATTGTGACAAGCCGTGACAGTGAAGCCGACGAACTGATGAGTATGAACCTCGGCGCGGACGACTTTATTACGAAGCCGTACAATACGCAGATTCTTCTTGCACACATTTCCTCCGTTTTAAAGCGAGTCTACCATTCCGAGCCTGCAAACGTGCTTTCCCACCGAGGGGTGGAATTGGACATTTCCCGCAGTGCCGTCCGTTTTAACGGCAGTGAAGCGGAGCTTTCAAAAAATGAGCTGCGCATTCTGCATCTTCTGATGCGCAACAAGGAGCGCATTGTTTCACGCAATGAAATGATGGACGATCTTTGGCAGTCCGAGGAATTTGTGGACGACAATACACTGACGGTCAACATCAACAGGCTCCGCAAAAAACTGGAGGGCATCGGGGTGTGCGACTATCTGATTACCAAACGGGGACTGGGGTATATGGTATGAGCCTGAACGATTTTTTAAAGGATAAAATTTATAATCTGATTTTTGTGCTGCTTTCGGCTGTGTTTGCAGCTTCTCTTCTGTTAATCCTTGGCGTCGGCGGTTATGCCGCCGGATTTGTCGCAGTAGTTTTTCTCCTTGGGGAGGCGGCCGCTCTGAGTATGGAATTCCTGCGGAAAAGGACGTTTTACAATACGCTGCTTCAAAATCTGGAGCAGTTGGATAAGAAATACCTGATTTCCGAAATGCTGGATGAGCCGTCCTTCTGCGAAGGGAAAATTCTTTGCGAGGTGGTGAAAACAGCCGATAAATCGATGAATGACGAAATAGCCGGGTACCGCCACGCTTCCCGGGAGTACCGCGAATATATTGAAACCTGGGTGCACGAGGTGAAAACGCCGATTTCCTCCAGCGGGCTGATTATTGAAAACAATAAAAACGATATAACGCTCAACCTGAATGAGGAACTGCTGAAAATAGAAAATTATGTGGAACAGGCGTTGTTTTATTCCCGCAGCAACCATGTGGAAAAGGATTATGTCATTAAAAAGACAACGCTGAAAGCGCTCGTCAGCTCGGCGCTGAAAAAGAATTCAGCCGCATTGATCNNATGATCGAGGGGAAAATCCGTCTGGAAACTTCCGCGCTTGAAAAGACGGTGTTTACCGACGTGAAATGGACTGATTTCATCATCGGGCAGATTTTGATGAATTCGGTTAAATACAGGAGTAACGAACCCAAAATTGAAATTTACGGCCTGCAGAATCAAAACGGCGTTACTCTGATGATTGCGGACAATGGGATCGGCATCTGCAAAAAGGATTTGGGCCGTGTGTTTGACAAAGGGTTTACGGGAGAAAACGGCAGAGCTTCCGTAAAATCTACCGGAATCGGCCTTTATCTCTGCAAAAAGCTTTGCGGCAAACTGAATCTCGGCCTTTCCATTGCATCCACGGAAAGCCGGGGAACGGTGGTTTCCATTGTTTTTCCCAGGAGCAACATGTTTGAATAGCGGGAACCTTACAAAACTGTAAGCCTTCCGTAAGATAAATCAATGGTTCATACCGCAAAATTGTATTATACTGTTAATACAATTTGAAAAGGAGAAGAAAAATGCAGAAGATTTTAACGGTTGAACATATTGAAAAATATTACGGCAATAAAGGCAATCTGACCAAAGCGGTGGACGATATCAGCTTTGAAGTGGATAAGGGGGAATTTGTCGGCATCATGGGCGCCTCCGGCAGCGGAAAAACAACGCTTTTGAACTGCATCTCCACCATTGATTCCGCAACGGCGGGGCATATTATCATCGACGGGTTGGACATCACAAGGCTGAATTCCAGAAAGCTTTCCAAATTCCGCCGGGAGCAGCTTGGCTTTATCTTTCAGGACTTCAATCTGCTGGACACACTGACCGCATTCGAAAATATTGCGCTTGCGCTGACAATTGTAAAAACTCCGGTTGGGGAAATCGACGTTCGGGTGCATCAGGTGGCAAAAGAACTGGAAATTGAAGATGTGCTGAAAAAGTACCCCTATCAGATGTCGGGCGGACAAAAGCAGCGTGTCGCCTCGGCCCGCGCCATC
>DENA01000008.1 GCA_002359465.1 Ruminococcaceae bacterium UBA2656 | reverse complement strand
GCTTGTGCCGCCGGTTGCGACCGCAATGGTGCCGGACGCCGTGATTTCACTTTTACGTCCCACAATTCCTATTTTGGACATGGGGTCATAGGTAAGGGCGATTTTTCCGCCCACCTTTTCCGCAGATTCGGGAGAAAGCCGGGTAATCAGAATGTTTTCTCCGCCGTGCGCCCGCATGGCGGAAGCGATGCCGATAATCTGTTCCGGCGTTTTCCCGCTTCCGAAAATCACTTCCGGGATGCCCTGGCGCAATTCCCGGTGCAGGTCGATTTTGGCGTAACCCAGATCCTCGTAGGGACTCATCTTTAACTTCAGGACCGCTTCCTCCGGAGAGAGCGTTCCTTCTTTTACTTTTTGCAGCAGTGCGAGCGCTTTTTCCTGTTCCATATTGTCAACCTTCCTTTTATACCCTGGGGGTTAAATCGAGCATTACTCCGTCAAAATAAGGAGAAAGAGCCTGATTCAGATCGTTTTTCTTTTCAAATGCCATGCCGAACTGACTTTCCGGCAGCTGAATTTTTGCCGCGCCGTGGAAAAATCGGATTCTGAAATCGGTAAAGCCCATGGCGAACATCTTATTTTCCCCCTGCTCAACCTTTTTAAGCAGCTCCGCCGTGATTTTTGTACCGGTGGGAATTCTGGTGGCAAGACAGGCGTAAGAGGGCTTTTCCGACGTAAAAAGCCCGGCTTCTCTTGAAAGTCTGCGGATTTCGGTTTTGGTCAGGCCGCATTCGCGCAGGGGGGAGCGCACCCCAAGCTCCTGTAAAGCGCGCATTCCCGGCCGTCCTTCGAAGCTGTCGGAGGCGTTTGTTCCGTCCATCAGTAGGGTGCAGCCGTCTTTGGCCGCAAGCTTTCTGAGCTGCGTGAACAGGGTGGTTTTGCAGTAATAGCAGCGCAGGGGGTCGTTGGCCGCGACCTGCGGGTTTTCCAAAGCGTTCAGCTCGGCAACGGTGAAGGGCACTTTTAAGTGTTCCGCCAGCCGTCGCGCGTCGTCCAGTTCAAACTGGGGCTGAAAGGCGGATTTGATAAAGTAGGCGTGGATGTCGCATCCATACTGTTTTGCCGCGTACAGCAGATAGGAAGAATCCACTCCCCCGGAAAAGGCGAGCGCCGCGCGCGGATTCTGCGCAAAAAATGTTTTCAGATCCATTACTATAACTCCTACAAAAAGAATAAAGGCTCACAATGCTGTGAGCCTTCTGGCAAAGCGCACAGCTGCTGCCGCGCGCGGATGATTCATGATAATGTTTTTTGTTAGTCTGTACGACATGCTTCTGCATATCAATATTAATTAGCATTTATTTTACAATATCAAACGGATTTTGTCAATGCTACAGCTTTTGAAATCCTTTCCGGAGGACTTTTAACAGGGAAAAATATCCGGTGCCGGGACTGATTGACGGAGAGGGACACTTGTGCTATCATCTTCGTTACGGGAGTGTATATCGTTTTGATTTTTGAATAGAGACAGAGAGGAATTCAGATGAAGATTACCGTTATTGACGGGCAGGGCGGCGGAATTGGGCGCAGCATTGTGGAAAGACTGAAGGCCGAGATCCCCTCCGCCGCTATTATCGCGGTGGGCACCAATTCCCTTGCGACCGCGGCAATGCTGAAGGCGGGCGCCGACGCAGGCGCTACAGGGGAAAATGCGGTGCTGTACAACTGTCTGGACGCCGATGTGATCGCGGGGCCGATAGGGATTATTCTTGCGAATGCGATGCTGGGGGAAATATCCCCCGCCATAGCGGGCGCTGTGTCCGGCAGCAAGGCGGAAAAGGTGCTGGTGCCTGTTTCCGCCTGCCATGTGTGTGTGGCGGGGGTGGAGGACAGGCCGATGTCAAAGTATATTGAACTTGCGGTGGCGGCTGTCAAGAGACTGTGTCAGGCGTAATCACACGTAAATTCCGTCTGTTTCCATTGACTTCCGCACGAATTATGCTATAATATCCTTTGGCTAAACATCCGCCCGTAGCGAAGCTGGATATCGCAGCAGATTCCGATTCTGAAGGCCGGGGGTTCGAATCNNGAAGGGACTCGCGGAACGCGGGCTGAAAATGCACCACCTTCGAATCCCTCCGGGCGGGCCATCATCTTGTGATCCAAAGTGGAATCATGTTGTCCTGTACGCCGTGCAGACGGACAGGCCAAAGGAGAGGTTTTTGTGAATGTTCTTGTAGTGGGATGCGGCAGGCTGGGAACACGTCTGGCGGGTCTGCTTGATGAGCACGGCCATGACGTCGCCGTTATTGATTCCAACCCGGATGCGTTTCGCAACTTAAATGAAGAATTCAGCGGAATTACGGTTACCGGTATGCCGATGGATATGACGGTTCTGCAGAACGCCGGAGTGGAAAGCTGCGACGCGGTTGCCGTTGTAACACCCGACGATAATCTCAATATCACGGTGTCACAAATCGTGCGCGAGTTTTTCGGCGTGAAAAACGTGGTTGCGCGTATTTCCGACCCGGCCCGCGAAAATGTATTTGAGCGGTTCGGCCTTAAAACGGTATGTCCGACCAATCTGGCCGGCGATGCGATTTTTACCGCACTGACGCAGCCGCTCAGTTCAAAAAATGTTTCTTTCGAAAGTGCGACGGCTACTTTTCACTGCCGCGAGGTGGATAAAGCGCACGAAGGTGTTTCCGTTTCCTCGGTGCCTAAGGACACGGGGGAGACCATCTTCGGCGTCCTGCATACAAACGGTACGATGGAACTGTATTCTGCTGACCGCAGAATCATTCTTGCCGAAGGGGATAAAGTTGTCTTTGCAAAGGTCATCGACTGATTGACCCTGGTCAAGTTGAATTTGGGGGACATATATGAGGATTGTAATTGTCGGCGGCGGCAAACTCGGCCATCAGATCGCCAGAAATATGCTCGAGAGAAAATATGACGTTAAATTAATTGAAAAAGATAAACTGAAATGTATGCGTCTGGCCAATGAGCTTGATGTTGAGGTTATTTGCGGAGACGGTACGGAAATTGAAGTGCTTGACGAGGCCGGTACCAAAAATGCGGACTGCGTTATTGCCGTTACGGGCAGCGACCAGGACAATCTGGTTGCTTCACAGCTTGCCAGAAAAGAGTTTAAGGCCGGAAAGGTGATTGCAAGGGCCAACGACCCCCGCAACCTGGAAGCCCTGCGCAAACTGGGCGCGGACATCGCCGTCAGCAGCACTGAAATTATAACCAACCTGATTGAACAGGAAGTCGACGTATCGAAGATGCACCTGCTTGCCACGCTGAACAAGGGCAAGGCCGGCATCTGCGCCGTTACGCTCCCGCGCGGCACTGCGCTGGACGGCGTCAGGCTGAAAGATATCACCCTTCCTCAGGGTTCGCTGATTATCTCCGTGGTACGCGGGGATTCCATGATGATTCCAAACGGGTTTACGGCCTTCCACGCAAATGACGAGATCGTTGCTGTATGTGAAAACAAAAGCCAGAAGGAACTGATGCGGATCTTAGGCGCTCAGGAAGAATAAACTGATATAAAAAATCCCACCGCTCAAGTCGAGCGGTGGGATTTTTTATTTGTATGGCTTATCAGCCTACGATTACTTTTCCTTCGGGTAAAACGAAGCCTGCGCAGTGGCGGCCCCTACGGAGTGTGAGTGCGAGCCCAAGCGAAACAGGGCCCACGCGGCCGATAAACATGGTGAGAGTCACCGCCAGCTTGGAAATCCAGCTGAGGGCCTGCGTCACTCCGGCGGTCAAGCCGACCGTGCCAAAACCGGAGGTTGCTTCAAACAGGGCGTCAATGCCGTTGACGTCCTGATCGGCGGTCAGAATAATGCCGGTGGTGATCAGAATGACCATGGCGGCGGTGGAAAAAATGGCAAGCGCGCGGTAAACCGTAAATTTGTCCACCCGGCGTTTTAAAATGGTAGTTTCCTCATTTCCGCGCATCACGCTGGCAACTGTGGCAAGCAGGACGATAAAGGTGGTTGTTTTAATACCGCCGCCGGTACCTGCCGGCGAAGCGCCGATAAACATCAGAATCACCGTTATGATTTTTGTAAAATCATGTTCCTTTGCAATGTCAACCGTACAAAAGCCGGCGGTACGGGCACTGATTGACTGAAAGAGGGAGGCGTTCAGCTTTGTCCCGAAATCCATTCCCAAAAGGGTGTTGTCGTTTTCGCAAATCAGAAAGAGCACGGTTCCGGAAACGATCAGGATGGCGGTCATCATTAAAACCAACGTGGAATGAAAATTCAGATGGACAGCTTTGCGTTTATGCAGCCGCGTAAGAAGCTGTGCGTTGTAAATATCACTGATGACCACAAAGCCCAGCCCGCCGATCACAATCAGCCCCCCGACGGTCAGACAGACCAGAGGGTCGCTCACATAGGGAATCAGGTTACCGTCTTTCATTAAAAATCCAAGAATATCAAAGCCGGCGTTGCAGTAGGCGGAAATCGCAGTAAACATAGCGATCCAAATCCCTTTCGCCCCGAACTGAGGGACAAAACGGAGCATCAGAAGGGCCGCACCGGTCAGTTCACAGAAAAATGTAAAGAATAAAATGATTTTAATCAGATGCTTTATGTTGATGGTGTCCCCGCTGGTGTTTTCCGTAGCAAGCTGCAGGTCGCGCAGGCCGATCTTCCGGCGTACCAGCATGGAAAAACCGGTGGTAAAGGTGATCACGCCCAGACCGCCGATCTGAATCAGCAGAATCATGATAATCTGCCCCAGCAGGTTCCAGTGCGTCCATGTGTCAAATACGACCAGCCCGGTCACACACGTGGCCGAGGTCGCGGTAAACAGAGAGTCAATAAATCCGGTAGGCATACCGTTTCGAGAGGTAACCGGAAGTGTGAGCAGGACAGCGCCCACAAGAATGACAACGGCAAAGCTCACCACAATCAGCCTGACCGGCAGCACATTTTTCAACCGCTTTTTCACACAGAACTGTTCTTCCCCCATTGCAACCAACACTCCAAAATCAGTAAAATTTTCTGTTTTCTCCTATTTTTTGCAGGCCCGCGGCCAAAGGCAGCCCCAAACCGTAGCATATCACAAGTTCACCGGCACCGACCGAAAGGGCAGCCGCCCAGAACCCGGCCCACGAGAAACCCTCTGTGGACAAAACAGCGAGTTCAAGCCCGACAATCACCGCGTTAAACAGGACGGGCGGCAGCGGGGCCAGGACGGGGATTTTTTTAATGCGGATATTCCGCACCATTCTGGTGGAAATTGCCGCCAGAAGAGTCGCCAAAGTGCCAAAGACCATATCCGCCGCGCCATAGCCGCTCCATATATTGGAAAGCAGGCAGCCGATTGCCAGCCCCGGGACAGCCGCGGGGGTAAATACCGGCAGGATGGTAAGCGCTTCTGAAAAACGGAACTGCACCGGGCCGTAGGCAAGGTTTGCCAGGGCTGCCAAAAGGGTCAAAACCGTGTAGATGGCGGCGATCATGGCGCCCTGTACCAGATACTGCGTACGCTGAGACTGAGTTTTCATAATGAAATTCCTCCGTGTTTTTTTTAAGGTCAGGATGTTGCGACTGACCATGCCGGACGAACAACGTCTAGCAATTACAATACCATACTACAAAATAGAGGCAAAAGCAACTCATTTTCATAAATTTATCCAGTGTGGAAGCCGTTATAAAGAAAAAGAGCCTGCCACCGGAGCGGCAGACTCTCTATACTTCTATGATTCGTCCTTGTCCGGGCTGTCGCCGTCGTCCGGCTCCGGCAAAACCTCGATCAAAATCTTCGCAATCCTCCGGTCCTCAACCTCCTGAACGGTCAGCGTCAGGTTTTCAATCTGTACGCTTGGGTGTTCACCCGGCTTCGGAATTCTTCCCAGCATCTCCACCACGAGGCCGGCAATGGTGTCGTAGTCGCCCTCGGGAAGCTCAACCCCGACCAGATCGGAAATTTCATCAATGGAAGTCCCGCCGTCTACGGTGTATTTGTGAGGATCCACTCTATGTATTTCCTCTTCTTCGTGGTCGTACTCGTCCTGAATGTCGCCGACAATGGATTCCAGCAGGTCCTCCATGGTGATAATTCCCTCTGTCCCGCCGTACTCGTCGACAATAATCGCGATCTGGGTCCTGCGCTCAGCCATCTCCGTAAAGAGCTGGCTGCACCGTTTGCTTTCCGGTACAAAATACGCCGGGCGCATCAAATCGGTAATTTTGATGTTTTTATCCAGCTCGCTGCCCACATACTGGAGCAGGTCCTTCACGTAAATCACACCGAGCACTTCATCCAGATCCTCGTGGTAAACCGGAATTCTGGAATGTCCGTCCGAAATGGAGAGGTTGACAACATCCTGTATGGACGCGGTGTCCTCGACAGCGTCCACCTCGGTGCGGTGCGTCATTACTTCGCTGGCGGTAATATCGCTGAAATCGAAAATATTGGAAATCATGTCCTTGGCGGTTTCGCCGATTACGCCCTTTTCCTCGCCGGCGTCCACCATCATCAGAATTTCCTCCTCCGTGACGGTTTCCTCGGAGGCGTTGGGGTCAAAGCCCATCATCTTCAGAACAACGTTGGTCGAAAAGGAAAGAAAAGAAATAAACGGCTTGAATACGGTGGACGTGCCGTTCAGTATCCCGATAAATTTGAAGGATAGTTCCTCGGCGCGCTGCATGGCAATTTTTTTCGGAACCAGTTCGCCGAGCACGAGTGAAAAATAGGATAGAAGCACCGTAATCAATACCGTGGATACCCCATAGACAACGCTTGACGGCACCGGCAGGAAAGCAAGCTTTTCAGCCAGCTTGCCGGAAAAGCTCTGGGAAGCCGAAGCGGAGGTCAAAAATCCGCTCAGTGTGACCCCGACCTGGATGGTCGCCAGAAAACGGCTGGAATTCTCCGTCAGTTTAAGCACCTTGGCGGCTTTTTTGTTGCCGTCTTCGGCCATTTTTTTAATCTTGTTGTCGTTCAGGGTGATGACTGCAATTTCACTCGCGGCAAAAAAGGCGTTTACCAAAATAAGGGCGAACAAAAGCAAAATGGATAAAAATGCATTTGGTTCCTGTTGTGCGGCGGCCGGCATTGCGCTCAGCAAATGGAAAAATGAGCCGTCAGGTTCGGGAGACATTTAGTTTTCCCCTTTCGGAATAAAAATTTATAGTAATATTATTGTATATTATTATTCATACTAATGTCAAACGGTTTAAGGAGTATCTGCGCGTCTGTGCGCGCGAGCAAGGCAAAGATGCGGTGACATGGCACACCCAAGCCGCCTTACAGAGAGGGAATCGCCGCTAAAACCGACGAATTCGGTATTAATATTTTACACAGCAAAAAAGCTGTAAATTCTATGGCGTTTTATGCAAATTTCCTTTACATATCCTATAAAAGATGATAAAATTTAGACAGGTGCAGTTTGTATGCGCCTCAGGGAATAGATTATCCTTAAAAGGAGGAAAATAATTATAATGGATTCAAGAAAGATGAAAACTATGGATGGCAATAACGCTGCCGCACATGTGTCTTATGCGTTTACAGATGTTGCTGCCATCTACCCCATCACCCCGTCGTCCGTTATGGCGGATGAAACGGACAAGTATGCCGCGGCCGGCAGAAAAAATCTTTTCGGAAGAGAAGTTAAGGTTACCGAGATGCAGTCCGAAGCGGGCGCTGCGGGTGCGGTGCATGGCTCACTGGCAGCCGGCGCGCTGACCACCACCTACACCGCGTCACAGGGACTGCTCCTGATGATTCCGAACATGTACAAGATGGCGGGCGAATTCCTTCCCAGCGTCATCCACTGTTCGGCACGTTCCCTCTCGACCCATGCTCTCTGCATTTTTGGCGATCATTCCGACATTTATGCATGCCGCCAGACCGGTTATGCAATGCTGTGCTCCAACAGCCCGCAGGAGGTTATGGATCTGGGCGCGGTTGCCCACCTTTCCGCAATCAAGGGCCGCGTGCCTTTCCTGCATTTCTTCGACGGCTTCCGCACTTCCCATGAAGTGCAGAAGATCCACATGTGGGATTACGCCGATCTGGGCGAGCTGCTCGACTGGGACGCTGTCGAATCCTTCCGCCGCAACGCGATGAACCCGGAGCATCCGGTAACACGCGGCACGGCCCAGAACGACGACTTCTTCTTCCAGGCCAGCGAAGCCGGCAATAAATACTATGACGATCTGCCGGATGTTGTCATCGATTATATGAATAAAGTCAATGCGAAAATCGGTACCGACTACAAGCCGTTCAACTACTACGGCGCACCGGATGCCGAAAGGGTGATTATCGCAATGGGTTCCGTCTGCGAAGCGGCGGAAGAAGTTGTAGATTACCTGAACGCTGCCGGCGACAAGGTCGGCCTGATCAAAGTCAGACTGTACAGACCTTTCGTTGCAAAATACCTGCTTGACGTGATGCCGAAGACGGTTAAGAAAATTTCCGTACTCGACAGAACAAGAGAGCCGGGCTCCATCGGNNTATCTGGACATTCTTGCCGCAATCAACGGCACGGAATTCGGATGCGTTCCCGTGTACACCGGCCGGTACGGCCTTGGCTCCAAAGACACCACTCCGGGCCAGATCGTCGCCGTATACCGCAACATGGAAACCGACACGCCGAAAAAGCGCTTCACCATCGGCATTGTGGACGATGTCACCCATCTTTCCCTTGACGTTAAAGAAACGCCCGACACCACACCGAAGGGCACCCATTCCTGCAAATTCTGGGGTCTTGGCGCAGACGGCACCGTCGGCGCAAACAAGAACTCCATTAAGATTATCGGCGACCACACCGACATGTACGCACAGGGATACTTCGCCTATGACTCCAAAAAGTCCGGCGGCCTGACNNGAAGCCTTCCTATGTCGACGAGTACGACATGGTTCAGGATCTGAAAAAGGGCGGCAGCTTCCTTCTGAACTGCCAGTGGGATCTGGAAGAGCTCGACAAGAGACTGCCGGGCAAAATGAAGAAATATATCGCGGACAACGATATTAACTTCTACACCATCGACGGTATTAAGCTTGGTAAGGAAATCGGCCTCGGCGGCCGTATCAATACCATCCTTCAGTCCGCTTTCTTTAAAATTGCCAACATCATTCCTTCCGAGCAGGCAATTCAGTATATGAAGGATGCCGCTCTGCATTCCTATGCAAAGAAGGGCCAGAAGATCGTTGACATGAACTACGCGGCCATTGAGCGCGGCGCAACTGATTTTGTCAAAGTACAGGTTCCGGAATCCTGGAAGCACTGCACGGACGACACACAGGTGCACACCTTTACCGACGGCAAACCGGAAACGCTCGACTATGTCAACAACGTGATGGTTCCCGCCAACAAATACAAGGGCAACCAGCTTCCTGTTTCCGCCTTTGTCAAGATGGCTGACGGCACCGTGCCGGCCGGTTCCTCCGCTTATGAGAAGCGCGGCATCGCGATTGATATCCCGGAGTGGTACCCGGAAAACTGCATCCAGTGTACCTTCTGCTCCTATGTCTGCCCGCACGCGGTTATCCGTCCGGTCGCTATGACCGCGGAAGAAGCCGCCGCCGCTCCGGCAAGCCAGAAGACAAAAGATATGACCGGTATGCCCGGCATGAAATATGCAATCACCATTTCCTCCTATGACTGCACCGGCTGCGGTTCCTGCGCATCCGTCTGCCCGGGCATGAAGGGCAACAAGGCTCTTGTCATGAAGCCGATGGAAACACAGCTTGAAAGCCAGAAGGGCTTTGACTACGGCCTTACCCTTGCTGAAAAGCCGGAAGTCCTTGAGAAGTTCAAGGAGTCTTCCATCAAGGGCAGCCAGTTTAAGCAGCCTCTGCTTGAATTCTCCGGCGCGTGCGCGGGCTGCGGCGAAACTCCGTATGCCAAGCTCGTCACACAGCTCTTCGGCGACAGAATGTATATTGCCAACGCAACAGGCTGCTCCTCCATCTGGGGCGGTTCCGCGCCTTCCACACCGTACACCGTCAACAAGAAGGGATACGGCCCGGCATGGAACAACTCCCTGTTCGAAGACAACGCGGAGTTCGGCCTTGGCATGACGCTTGCCCAGAACGCAATCCGCGGCAGGCTCGCCGAGTATGTTGAGAAGATTGAAGCTTCCGAAACAGCTTCCGCAGCGCTGAAAGAAGCCTGCAAGAATTATCTTGCAACCGCTGAAGACAGCCACACCAACCGTGCCGCTTCCGATACTCTGATTGCGGAACTCGAAAAAGTGGCTGGCGGCAGCGACGACGTTGCAAAGCTTGCTGCAAAGACACTGAAAGACAAAGACTACCTCGCCAAGAAATCCATGTGGATTTTCGGCGGCGACGGCTGGGCATATGATATCGGTTTCGGCGGCGTTGACCATGTTCTCGCTTCCGGCGAAAACGTCAACATCCTCGTATTCGATACCGAAGTATACTCCAACACCGGCGGGCAGGCTTCCAAGTCAACTCCGATCGGCTCCGTGGCACAGTTCGCGGCGACCGGCAAGGCAACAAAGAAGAAGGATCTTCCTGCTATCGCAATGAGCTACGGCTATGTCTATGTTGCCCACGTTGCAATGGGCGCCGACTACAACCAGACCATCAAAGCGATTACGGAAGCCGAAAGCTACAACGGTCCTTCCATCATCATTGCTTACGCTCCCTGTATCAACCACGGTATCAAGGGCGGCATGAGCATTGCGCAGGCAGAAGAGAAGAAGGCGGTTGAGGCCGGCTACTGGAGCAACTTCCGCTATGATCCCCGTCTTGCGGAGCAGGGCAAGAATCCGTTCCACCTCGACAGCAAGGCTCCTACAGCCAGCTATCGTGACTTCATCATGGGCGAGGTTCGTTACAACTCCCTGACCCGTGCGTTCCCTGAACGCGCTGAGACTCTGTTCCAAAAGGCTGAGAAGATTGCAGCCGAGAACTACGAGCATCTTGCAAAACTCTCCAATATGGAATAATCTTTCCTGAATCCATCGGGCCCCCCCCCCGCGGCGGCGCCGGCGGGGNNGGGGCCCGTTTTATGTTTTCCGCGTTCAAAAAACAGCTGTTACCGGGGCAGATTAGCAGAGAAAACATATTTTTCCCCGATATAATAACTCAGGACATAATACAGCGGAGTTCCGCTTTCCAGCATTACGGTACAGGTCATTTTCAGAAGGGGAGAGTTGCTTTTTACTTTCAGAACTTTCTGGACATAGGGAGACGGAAGTTCAGCTTCCAGCTGAATCTCGCCATGATTCAGGTGGAGCCCGTAAACGTGTTCATACACATCATAAAGAGAAGTGTTTTCCAGCAGATGAGTGTGAAGGTCGGGACATACCTTTTGCGGGATATAGGCGATTTCGTACGCCATAGGCTCCCCGTTGGCCTTGCGGATTCGGCAGATTTTATATGCTTTTTCTCCCGGGGAAAGAGAAAGCCGGGCCGTAACATCATTGTCAACATCCTCCAGCATCTCGATGGAAAGAATTTCCGAAGAGGGAGTCAGTCCTCTGTTGTGCATCAGTTCTGAAAAGCTTTTCATCCGGGAAAGGCCATAATCCGCTTTTTTAAATTTTACGTAGGTTCCGGTTGCCGCTTTGCGCGTGATGTAGCCATCCTGTTCCAGCTTCGCAAGCGCTTTGCGGAGCGTGTCCCTGCTGACCTGATATTGTTTCTGGTAATCCTGCTCGGTAGGAAGGCGCTCTCCGGCCTTCAATTCACCGCTGTCAATCTTGTTTTTAATATCCAGATACAGTTTCATGTATATAAAATTCTTTTTTTCTATCATTAATCCGGCCCGCCCTTCCTTAATTTATTCTGATTATATCACATTTTAACCAATACAAAAAGGCAAAGTATTTTCATACCTTGCCTTTCGGATTGCAGACAAACTGTAAACAGCTTATTTAAGAAATGCTTTGACGGCATCCTGAGCTGCTTTCTCGACCATGTTGTCGAAAGAGGTTCCAACAACCAGAATGTTTACGTTTGTCTTTTTGAATGCTTCAAAGTTATGCAGATTAATCCCGCCTTCAGCAAGGGTTGGAACCTTAACGGCTTCCACCATTGCCTTTAAACGCTCCTGCATTTCCGGATGAATCTGGTCGGCTGCAACACCTTCATAGCTCATGCCCGACATCATTCCGATCATATCGGTTCCAACGCTCTCCATTTGTTTTGCCACCTTGTAGACTTCTTCGGGTGTCTCCGCCGGAAGCCCAAAGGTGTGCAGGTCACTTTCCTTGCCAATATATGCATCCACCAGCAGCCCGTATTTGTGTGCTTTCTGAACCAACTCTTCAAGATCCTTTAAAGAAGACTTATGGGTATGTAATCCGTCCGCGCCGCTCAGCGCCATCATAATGAAGTCGTCGTCAGTCAGAATCTTTGGTACGATTTCCGTAAATCCGCCGGGAATTCCAACGGTGATGTAAATATCCTTTGGTACGACGCTGCGCACGCCCTTTGTGACCTCAGCCATCTGTGCCACTGTGATTTCATGACGAATCTGCTCCGCCGCGTGCATGGTAACAACCCCGTTATGGCCGCGTGCGAGCGCGACCGCGGGATGGTTCGGCTCCAGCATCTTGATTCCTACGTCGGTCACTGCTTTGGCAATACGGGCGTCATCGCCGGTAATGCCGGTGCTGAGAATTGTGTGGCCTCCGCCCAATTTAATCGCATTATAGACCTTTTCCATTCCTTGTTTCATTCTTTTATCCATATCATTTTTAAACATATTCATACCTCATTCAATTTTTTGAGTTAATCTTTTTTTAGCTTATGCTTGTCCTGCTGATTGGCAATCGTAGTCAAAAGGAATGCAAGCCCGGTCGCCGACAGCATACAGAGAAGGAAGAAGATGCCTTTGTCCGGATTCGCAAGCATGGGTGCGACGACAGCCGGAACATATGCGGTGCCTTTTACCCCCATCCAGCCGACCATGGCCCCGGCAATGGTCGAGGCGGCCAGAGCTCCCCCGAAGACCTTCTTACTGGAAAACATAAACGGATAAGACGCTTCCACAAAAGTACCAAACGCTATATTGATAATGAAACCGGGAAGTGCGACCGCACTTTCACTTTTTTGTTTCGGAAAAAGAACATTTGCCAGCGTGATACCGGCAGAGACCATTACCAGACAGGTCATGTCGATCGCGCCGAGGAAGCTGAAGCCATCCTTCTCCATTTCCAGTAAAATGATCGGAAGAATTGCAGCGTGGTAAACACCGCCGATAATAGCCGGCCAGATCAGCAGACCGGCGACTGCTCCCGCAAGGATGGGGCTGTAGTTCAGCGCAAGATCAATCAGCCAGCGGACTGAGTTGCCAAACCAAAGCGCCGCCGGTGCAATCAGGTACATACCCGTCAGTCCGGCCGTCAAACCGGATATGCCTCCGGAAGCAATATTGGCCGTTGTCCCGGGAACCTTGTGCTTAAAGCAGAAGCTGCTGATATAATACGTAAGAATACCCGCGAGAATACCGGCGATCATTCCGCCGATAATCCCTCCGTCTTTCGCAAGGATTCCTGCAATGATACCGGCGACCAGGCCGACCTCATCCATTCCGGAAACCTGCTTTGCAGCGATTGCCGCCAGAACAACAGGCAAAATTCCGATCAGGGTGTCAAATACGGTGCTCAGCCCGGCAAATGCCGGGATTTTGCTCAGCGCCAGCACGAGCGCCATGGAAATAAATCCGGGCATTGCCGCCATCATAATCCCTCTGAAGTTAATGCGCTTCCAGATGCTTCCTTCCTGTACGGAACCGCTCGACGAGGAGGCAATAACCGGCATGTATTTCAATTTCCACTCTTTTGCCAGAGCGGACACGAAGGCTACCGCCCTTGTGCGGTTTGTCGTTCCGGTTGTACCGGAGGCGGAGATTACTTTTCCCCCGAGCGACTGGGTATTGGCAATAGATGTACCCCCCGTTCCTACCAGCGGAATCTTTTTAGCGGCTGCCGCTGTAATCGCCAGATTGTTTACGCCTTTCGGATCACAGCTGAGAAGCATCATCGCATCAATCTCGCCATTTGTTATTTTATCCGCAAGCTGCTTATCAGACGCCTTTGCAATCTCGTTGATTTCATTGAGAGGGGATTCACCGCTTTCTGTTATTTCACCATTCTCCAAGGTGTACAGTTTGGCGTTTGTGCCTTTACTGATATTGTCCATTGAGCTGGTTGCGCCAATAAACTGAATGTAGGAAATATCAATTCCTGCTGATTGTGCCTGCGAGAAGATTTCCTTTATCATCAGTCTTGGATTGTTTCCGCCCTGATTGTACAGGTTCCCTCCGCTGCTGCCTATAATTGCTACTTGTTTGTTCATAATACTGACCTCCTGTTTCTAACTCCTCGTTCCCCTTGTTCGTTCATCAAGTAAGCACTTGTTATGATTACCTCCTTTTTTGCTGAAAGCTTTCGGCTGTAAATAAATTATATATTATTATACGTATAATTGATATCGGTATTATAGCCGAATATTTATTAAAATTGTAGGAAAATTAAATAAGCTAATGGGTGAATTATAGATATAATATACAATAACACCGATTAGTATGCTCCCGCAAACCTACCAATTGTATGATCTCAAATGTCTCATTTGTACGTATGAATAAAAATTGGCCTGCCAATAGCGGAATACGTGTTCTGAGGAAGAAGCTAAAATTATAATGGTTATTATTGGATAAAAGATTCACAATATGTTGACTTATCAAATGGATATGATACAATATATAGTATCAAAAATGGATAGGGAAGGAATCGTGAACATGACCATCTCACAGAATGCATTGACGGTGCTAAAAAAGAGATACCTGATAAAAAATGAAAAAGGGGAAACAACAGAAACCGTGGAGGGCCTGTTTCACCGTGTAGCCGCTGCAATCGCGGCGCCGGACAAGCTGCACGATGCAGACGCCGACGAGAAAAAGACGGAGGAAATCTTCTTTCATATGATGGAGGAACTGGAGTTTCTGCCGAATTCCCCCACGCTGATGAACGCAGGGCGGCCGCTCGGGCAGCTTTCGGCGTGCTTTGTTCTGCCCGTTGCGGACAGCATGGAGGATATATTTGAGGCGATCAAGCAGGCCGCGCTGATACACAAATCCGGCGGCGGCACAGGCTTTTCGTTTTCGCGTCTTCGCCAGCAGGGCAGCACGGTCAACTCAACGGGCGGCGTTGCTTCCGGGCCGATCAGCTTTATGAAGGTGTTCAACATGGCTACGGAGGCCGTAAAGCAGGGCGGAACGCGGCGCGGCGCGAATATGGGGATTCTGCGCATCGACCATCCGGATATCCTCGATTTTATCGACTGCAAGGCCAATAACAACGAAATCAACAACTTTAATATTTCCGTCGGCCTGACCGAAAAATTCATGGAGGCGGTGGAAAAAGACACCGACTATGAACTGATTGACCCCCATACGAAAAAGGCGGTTTCCAGGCTACACGCCCGCACGGTATTCGACCATATTGTCGACGCCGCGTGGCGCAACGGGGAGCCGGGCATTATTTTTCTTGACCGTCTGAACCGGGACAACGTTGTCCCGGCTCAGGGAGAAATCGAGTCCACCAACCCCTGCGGGGAGCAGCCGCTGCTGCCGTACGAATCCTGCAATCTCGGTTCCATCAATCTTTTAAAGATGCTCAAAACGGCGGGAGAAAAGCAGGAATTTGACTGGGACAAGCTTGGGGAGACCGTAAAAAATGCGGTGCATTTTCTGGACAATGTCATTGACGCCAATAAATATCCGCTTGAAAATATTGACCGTGTTACCAAACAGACGCGGAAGATCGGGCTGGGCGTGATGGGCTGGGCCGACAGCCTGCTGAAAATGGGAATTCCGTATAATTCCGACGAGGCAATCGCACTGGGCGAAAAGGTTATGACATTCATTACGGAGCGCGGGCGGGAGGAAAGCGCGGCGCTGGCACAAACACGCGGCGCGTTTCCGCTGTTCGGGGAAAGCACCCTGCCGCAGGAAAGGCCGCTGCGCAACGGAACGATTACCACGATCGCGCCGACCGGCACCCTTTCCATTATTGCGGATTGTTCCAGCGGCGTGGAACCGGTTTTCGGCTATGTTTACATCCGCAACATCATGGACGGTACGGAAATGATAGAGGTCAACCCGATTTTAAAGGCCGAACTGGTAAAGCGGGGGCTGTACTCCGATGAACTGATGAAGCGCATTGCCAAAGAGGGCACCATCGCCCATATTGCGGAACTGCCGGAGGACCTGCGCCGCGTGTTTGTTTCGGCGCACGATATCAGCCCGGAATACCACATCCGCATGCAGGCGGCGTTCCAGAAAGGAACGGACAACGCGGTTTCCAAAACGGTGAACTTTTCAAAAGACGCCACGCGGGAGGATGTCGCGCATGTGTATTCGCTGGCGTTCCATCTGGACTGCAAGGGTGTGACCATTTACCGCGACGGCAGCCGCGCCGAGCAGGTGCTCAATATCGGGCAGGTAAAAAAAGAAGGCCAGCCCGCCGCGGAAGCGCCGGAGCATGGCCAAATTGTGCCGCGCCCGCGCCCGGATACGGTGATGGGGATTACGGAGCGGGTGAAAATCGGCTGCGGCAATCTGTATATTACCGTCAATTACGATGACAAGGGAATCTGCGAGGTGTTCACCAACACCGGAAAAGCCGGCGGATGCCCTTCGCAGTCCGAGGCAACCGCGCGCCTTGCGTCCATTGCCCTGCGCAGCGGTCTGGAGGTGGAAAGCATTGTCGACCAGCTCAGGGGCATCCGCTGCCCGTCAACCATCCGCCAGCCGGGCCTGAAATGCACCTCCTGTCCGGACGCGATTGCAAAGGCCATTGAACGCGTCTATAAAGAGCAGGTTCAGCTGGGCAAATGGCCCGCGCCTTCGCCGAAGAAGCCGGAACCGGTAAAAAGGACCGCGGATGATACCCCGGGAAAAATGCACTTCTGCCCGGAGTGCGGCGCGAAGCTGGAACACGAGGGCGGCTGCGTCATGTGCCGCCAGTGCGGGTACTCCCGGTGCGGCTGATGTGCGTTTAAAATTCGATGCCCCGGCGGGCGGGGATATCCCTGTCAAAGGGATGCTTCACTTTTTTAATTTCGGAAACATAATCGGCAAGTTCCAGAACGTCCGGTTTTGGGTCGCGCCCTGTCAGAACAAGCTCCACATTCTGGGGCTTGTTTTTTATTAGGTCCGTCAGCATCCCGTTGTCAAGCAGGCCGCAGTTCACCGCGCCGAAGACCTCGTCCAGAATCAGCAGGTCGCAGTCCCCCGCGTTGACGGCGGAGACTGCTTTGCAGAACAGATTGCCGCAGAGAACGGCCGTCTCCTCCAGCTCGCGTTTTGTCATTTGAAAGGTAAATTTGATGCTGGCCGGGGCGGGCAGTACGCTGAAATTTTTCAGCTGCCTGAGCACAATCAGCTCGCTGGAGCTGTTCCCTTTTAAGAACTGCACCATCAGCACCCGTTTTCCGCTTCCGCAGGCGCGCACGCCAAGACCGACGGCGGCGGTGGTTTTTCCTTTCCCGTCGCCGCAGTAAACATGAGTCAGTCCGTTCATCACATGCAACTCCATCCGTTCAAATATTTTTCTGATACTATCTATCATAGCATATTTTTCGCGAGGGAGATAACAAAATTGATTCCACTGCATTTTTGGGATTGCTGTAAATTCCCTTTGCGCATTCATAATTTGGTTAAATCCGCGTTACATATTTTTCTTGAAAATATCATAAAAATATAAACTAATCATCACACCCTTTTCACACAATACAGGCATAATAACAATCACAGCAAGCAAATAACCGCTGAAAGGAATGATTTTGATGTTTCATCCATTTGCAGATGATGAGAAAAATAAAAATTTGTCAAATCGTGATTTAAATAACGGGGAAACAGAACACAGAAGTGCGGACCAGACCGAATGGCAGGGGGATTTTTACCATTACAGCAAGCCGGCGAACGAACAGCCGGTTTACAGCTGGGAACAGCCGTCCGTTCCCCGGCAGGTTTCCGCGGGATTTCAGGAACCGCACCAAAAAAAGCGCGGCAAAAAAATTTTTGTAAAAGTGCTGGCGGCGGTCATGTGCTGTCTGATGATATCAGCCGGCTCCATTACCGGGTTTGCGGCGCTGGTTAACAGCGGATACGTCAAGCTGGGCAACACCGGCTCCAGCAATCCCGCGTTTACCGTCACCAAGCTGGTCAACAGCGGCACAACCAATACCGCCGCAGTGACCGGTGAGCTGACCAAGCAGCAGATTGCCGAAAAGGTGGTGCCGTCGGTTGTCTGTATCCAGAATTACCAGCTGGGCCAGAACACCCAATATACAATGGGCGGAAACGGCGCCGGCACGGCGGCAGGCGGCAGCGGGGAAGACAGCGCCGTCAATCCGACAAGCGAGGGCTCCGGCATCATCGCAACCGGCGACGGTTACATCATTACCAACGCGCATGTGGTGGACGGCGCGTCTACCATCAAGGTGATTTTATCAAACGGTACAAAATATGAGGCGAAACTGATCGGCAGCGACAGCGTAACCGATCTGGCCGTCATCAAGATCAGTGCCACGGGCCTGACCGCGGCGGAGTTCGGTTCCTCCGACGACCTGAAGGTTGCGGATACCGTTATGGCAATCGGCAATCCGGGCGGCATGGAGTTCAACTCCAGCGTAACCGTCGGCTACGTGTCCGCGCTGAACCGTGAAATTACAAACTCCGACACAGGCTATACCATGAAATGCATCCAGACCGATGCCGCCATTAACCCGGGCAATTCCGGCGGCGCGCTGGTCAATATGTACGGTCAGGTCATCGGTATCAACTCCTCTAAAATTGTCGCGACCGGCTATGAGGGGCTTGGTTTCTCCATCCCCATCAACGTGGCGCAGCCTGTGATCAGTGATCTGAAACAGTACGGTTACGTAAAAGACAGAGCGGTACTCGGTATTTCCGGTCAGTTTATCGATTCGATGACTTCCCGCTTCTACAACCTGCCGGTCGGTATGTACGTCAACTCCGTAACAAACGCGGCGGTTACATCCGCCGGCATTAAAAAGGGTGATGTCATCACAAAAATCGACGGCAAGGCAGTAACAAGCCAGAATGTGATCACCGGGGTAATTAACACAAAAATACCCGGAAGTACGGTCACACTGAACGTGACGAGCTCGTTGACAGGAGAAAGCTTCACCGCGACGGTAAAGCTGGCCCAGTCAACCGGTAAATAAGATTACGACAAACTTTTTCATAAATACTCCCTTCTTTTATAAAAACGGCGGAACCAATCCGGTTCCGCCGTTTTTATGTCTTTTCACACACGGTTCCCTTTGCGCGGGGCATCATAATCGTTTCCACACGGTCGGCCATTCGCTGCTGTGAAATAGCGTCAATCAACATTTTGTCGATGGAATTTCCGCTCCCGCCGACCAGCCCGAACAGCATTTTCGACGCGGCCTCCACACTTGGATGTTCGTAAAAACGGATCAGCAGCTTTTCCCCGTAGAAAATAAACTTCATAACGCGCAGGCTGGGCGTTTCAATATAGGAGATGTACAGAATCAAAATGGTGCGGTCTTCTTCGTCGGTGGTCAGCTTTGCGGTGGTTCCCACCGTGTACATGTCGCCGTTGAGTGAAACTTCACAGCGGCGGGGAATGCCGTCCAGTCCGGCGAGAATCACATTTTCGTCGGCACCGTCATACATCGTGATTCTGCACAGGCCTGGCTCAAAGCCAAAGGAAACACGGGTGACGCCGCCGGAAAAATTGTTGGTCACACACTGCAGGATCAGCGGAAGCAGCGTGCCGTGACTGCTTTCCAGCCGGTATTCCCGCTTGTTGATTCCCGCCGCGAGAAGAGGAAGCCGGTCGGCTTTCGCGCCGCGGAAGAATTTTTGGAAAAAGAGAGAAAGGGGGTTGTACTTCTGCGGTTTCGGCGCCGTTTCACCGACCGCGTACAGGCTGTCCAGCCGGTTTTTCAGTGAGCGCAGCGCGCGGATGTTTCTGGGCAGTGGATGATCGGAAATCCCCTGTGCGCTGTCGCCAAAATATTTTTCGACTATTTCCAGCGATACGTCTGAAAACAGATTCTGGCTTCCGCTGGTAATCGCCGCCACCATGTCGCGCTGCGGGAGCACGATGACATACTGGCCGAATACGCCGTTGTACTGATAGGCGTCCTTCGCGCCGAAATTCCACACCTGATACCCGTAGCCGACCGGGCGGCCGTTTTCACGGGACGGGGTCTGTATTCTGGTGGATTCCCGAACCCATTCTTCGGGTACCAGCTGCCGCGTTTCGCCGTCAACAGTCCAGCGCCCGCCCTGCAGATAAAGCTGACCCAGCTTCGCCATGTCCGCAATGCGCAGGTAAAGCCCCCAGCCGCCTTTTTCAACTCCCAGCGGGCAGGTTTCCCAGCTCACGCCTTCTATCCCCAGCGGGGCAAACAGGCGCGGGGTCAGGTAGTCAACCAGACCCATGCCGGACTTTTTGCGCACAATCGCGCTGAGCAGGTAGGAATTCATGCTGTTGTAGCTGAATTCACTGCCGGGGTCAAAAATACAGTCGGACATCAGATAGGCCCTCACCCAGTCTTTTTCCACAAAAGAGCCCGCCTCGTTGAACTTGATGCCGCTTGTCATATTCAGCAGATGCCGGACCGTGATGCCATTGATTCTCGGGCTGCGGAACATGACGCCCTTTTCAGGGAAGATGTCAATGACCTTTTCGTCAAGCGAGAGAAGGCCTTCCTCCATTGCGATGCCCACCGCCATGCCGGTCACGCTTTTGGAAAGGGAAAACATCATATGGGGATAGCCGGGGGAGTAGGGCTTGAAGCTGCCCTGTGCAATCAGTTTTCCGTGGCGCAGCAGCATGACGCTGTGCGGGCGGATTGCGGCGGAATCGGCAAGCTCCCCAAAAAACTGCTCAATGTATTCACTGGAAATTCCTTCATCCTCCGGCGTGGAGGAACGCAGGCCCCCGATATCCGTTTTCGGAATATTCTTTTTCTTCTGCGGCAGAAAGGGATAGGGCGTAATGCGGCGCATATCCCCGCGAACAAACTTTACCACCAGATCAACGGTTTTCATCTGGGACAATAAATCCAGCATCGGTTCAGACCCCCGGGTTCAAAGTGTTCATGGAATTCTCTATCATCTGCTGAAACGGCTCCGCCGGCTCGGAAGGGAACTCCCCGGACAGGGAGAATTTCAGCGCGAGCCTTTCAAAGGCGGGCAAAAGCATCAGCGAGAGTTCCTCCGGAATATCCGGCAGTACGACAATCGCCTGATTTAAGCTTTCAATCAGGTATCCGGTTTTCTCCGCGCCGTTCAGGCGTAAAACGCCTTTGGGTTCCCCCGTCGCTTTGACGGGGATATGTAAAGTCTTTAAAAGCGGCGGCGCGCAGTCCGGCCGGGCTTCCGGGGAGTCGCCGACCACGAACACAATGGAAAGCGTGCGCAGAAGGTGCGCCATGGCGGGGCTTAAATCCGACTGCTTCGCGCAGATTTTCACATCGGTAATACCGGAATCATAAAATTTTAAAGTCTCTTCTATCTTTTTTTGGCAAAGCAGGGTTCTGTGCGCAAGATAGAACACCAGTCCCGCGTTCATTCTTTTTCCCCCCATGACAAAAGGTCCTTTTTTACCGCCTGTTCATAAGTGTCCGGCCAGACCGGTTTTGTACCGCCGTTCTTTTTGTACCAGCAGTCCGGGTACACCGCCTTGCTGTTGTAAACGGCCTTTGAAACATCCACCTGGCCGCTTTCCCCTNNGGATCGCGCACCCTGCGCGCGACCACGACCTCCCGGAAATCGGTGAATTCGTAGGAGCAGGTCGAAAGCAGCACGATACTGTCGTCCTTGCTAAAGCTGACGCCGGTGTCGTAAATGGAGCGGATGCGCATCTGATAGACAAAATTCAGAAAATCTCTGTCATTTTTAAAAGCGGTCTTCAAATAATTGAACGGTTTTCCCTGTTCCGGCAGGGTGTTTGTTAGGAAAACCGATATGATTTTCCACTGCGACTTGCTGTCCACGGTATCAAAGCTGAATACCGGGGTGCTCTTGTAAAAATCCAGCTTTTTATATCGGTTAAGCTGAGTAAACATACGGCCGGAATTGAGGGAATGGCCGTACAGCACAATGCTGCGCGACTTGCCTTTTTCCACGGAGCAGTTTGCGTCCGCAAAAATACTGCCGTATCCGGAATATCGGTTGAGGTAGTCGTGCGTCAGATAATATTCCGGGTCTTTTTTTGTCGCCTGCAAGACCGGCAGGTCGATGATGGTATTGGGAACC
The DNA here is from genome assembly GCA_002359465.1 of Ruminococcaceae bacterium UBA2656. Taxonomy (GTDB): domain Bacteria; phylum Bacillota; class Clostridia; order Oscillospirales; family Acutalibacteraceae; genus Caproiciproducens. The sequence goes on along the minus strand of DENA01000008.1, from coordinate 31,144 downwards.
TTGATCCAGCCCACGATGGACGGGTTGACCTTCTGCAGCTCCAGAAAGGACATCAGTTTTCCCTGGGGGCCGCGTTCCGGCGTGCTTGAGGCGGGCGGGCTGCTCCCCGTTTCGGAGCTTGAAGAATAGTAAATGTTCTTAATATCCTGCTGCTCCGCGTCAGCGGCTGCCGGAAGGACCGCCAGTTCCCAAATCAGATACAGGGCGCAGCCAAGAAAAACGCAGACGGCGGCCAGACTGACGGATTTTTGAACGATCAGCCTTCTGCTGTCGCCCTTCCAGGGAAGCAGAGTGCGGTAGAAAGGGAGTCTTTTTCCGGTGCGGTTTTCGTCCTGCGGCTTCATGACAACACCCCCTGTTTAATTTTTCTTCGAATAGGCGGCTTCTTCCAGCCCGCCTATTCCGGCCAGATAGCGACGCACCATGTCAAGCGCGTTGGATGTGGCCAGATTCCGCAGGTATTCGCGGCCCTTGGAAGCGCCGGCGCGCTGCATTTTGCGCACCCACGTGTGCTTTCCGTCGCAAAGCGCGATATAGATCAGGCCGACGGGCTTTTCCGCCGTGCCGCCGTCCGGCCCCGCGATTCCGGTAATGCCGATGCCCAGCTCGCTGCCGGATTTTTCCCTTACGCCTTCCGCCATGGCGCGCGCAGTCTGTTCACTGACCGCGCCGTACTGCTTCAGAGTCGGTTCGGGCACGCCGAGCAGAAGCGTCTTGATTTCATTCGCGTAGGTAACGGCGCCCATCTGGAACACCTTGCTGGCTCCCACAATATCGGTGATCCGCTTGGAAAGCAGCCCGCCCGTGCAGGATTCCGCCGTGGCAAGGCGCAGGCCGCGCCTGCCGAGCTCCGTGACGACGACCTCTTCCAGGCTTTCCACGTCGATTCCGTAGATAAACTCACTGAAACGCTTTTTCAGCTCCTCCACAACGGGGGCGCACATAGCTTCCGCTTTTTCCTCGTTCTCCGCCCGCGCGGTAACGCGCACGAACATTTCGCCGTCCTTGGCGTAGGTCGCCGCCGTCGGGTTGGCGCAGTCCGTCAGATCCGCGATCTGTTCGGCGACAAAGCCCTCCCCCAGACCGAAAACGCGGACGATTTTTGAAACAATCACCGCTTTGTCATTCCTTGTCAGGTAGGGAATGGCGTAATTTTTCAGCATGGGAAGCAGTTCGGAAGGCGGGCCGGGCAGCATGATGATGGTTTTGCCAGCGTCGGTTTCAAACCCGCATCCCGGCGCGGTGCCGTGGTCGTTGGGGAACACGGTGCAGCCCTCGGGGAGCATTGCCTGTTTCTCCTGTGTTTCACCGACCGCCCTTCCTTTGAAATATCGAATAATTCTGTCCATGCTTTCCTGATGCAGCACAAGCTTTTTTCCGGCCGTTTCGGCAATGGTTTCCTTGGTCAGGTCGTCGCCGGTGGGCCCCAGGCCGCCTGTCGTTATCACAAGGTCGCTGCGCTGAAGCGCGCTTTCCAGCGTTTCCTTCAGCCGGGGCACGTTGTCGCCCACGGTTCCGGCAAACAAAAGGTTAACGCCGATGGTGGAAAGCTCGCGCGCCACATAGGAGGCATCGGTATTAATCGTATGGCCGAGCAAAAGCTCGGTTCCCACAGAAATAATTTCAGCGTTCATAATTCCCTCCGTTATTTATTCGGATAAATTTTTGTAAGTTTTACGTTGTTGACGCATTCTTCAGTCAAAGCTTCACAGTCCAGCGCCTGCTCCGCCTCCAGAACCTCCCGCAGGATGGGGCGTGTGCGCGGATGCTTCGGCGTGAACACGGTGCAGCAGTCCTCAAACGGCTCTATGGAGATGTCAAAAGTATCGATTCTGCGCGAGATGCCGATAATTTCCACCTTGTCCATCCCGATCAGCGGGCGCAGCACCGGCATGCCGGCCGCTTCGTCGGTGCAGACGATCGCCTGCAGGGTCTGGCTTGCCACCTGCCCAAGGCTTTCGCCGGTAATCAGCGCGGAGCAGTGTTCCCTGCGGGCGATTCTTTCGCTCACGCGCATCATAAACCGGCGCATGATAATGGTAAAGAGGTCCTCCGGACATTTCGCCATGATTTCTTCCTGCACCCTTGCGAAAGGCACGGTAAACATATTCATCCTGCCTGCGTATTCGCTTACGCGGGTCAAAAGATCGACCACCTTCTGCTCCGCGCGCTCGCTAGTGTAGGGCGGGCTGGCAAAGTGGATTGCGGTAAGTTCCAGTCCGCGCTTTGCCATGGCCCACGCGGCGACCGGGCTGTCGATTCCGCCGCTGATGAGAATGGCGGCGTTTCCGCCGGTTCCGACCGGAATTCCTCCCGCGCCCCGCAGTGCCTGTCCGTGAACATAGGCTCCGAAGTCGCGCACCTCCACCCGCACGGTGATGTCCGGGTTGTGCACGTCGACAAGCAGGTGAGGGTACCGTTCCAGCAGGTATTCACCTACCTGCGCAGAAATTTCCGGCGATTTCAGGGGAAAAATCTTATCGGCCCGCTTCGTTTCCACCTTAAAGCTTTTCGCGGCCAGCAGCTCCGGCTTTAGGTATTCGGCGGACGCCTCCAGAATGGCGGGCATCTCTTTTTTGACAACGCAGGCGCGCGAAAATGCGGCGATTCCAAAGATTTTGGAAACCTTTTCCACCGCGGCGTCCAGATCCGCTCCGTCGTGCGGGGTGACATAAACGGTTGACTGGGCGGTTTTTACGTCAAAGCCGCCCAGATGATTCAAACGGCGCCGGATATTCCGGAGCAGGGCCGCCTCAAAAACATTCCGGTTCAAGCCTTTCAAGACCATTTCACCCAATTTTATTAATATGATTTCATCCATTCAAATTCTCCTGTTACGGTTTTTTGGTCAGCCTTGCCAGGCCTTCTTCTAATGCGTCCGCCAGACGGTCGATGTCCCCGGCGGTGTTGTAGCGGGAAAAGCTGAGCCGCAGGGAGGAAGCGATCCGTTCGCGGGGCAGCCCCATAGCGGTTAAAACGTGGCTTGCTTTTCCCTTGGAGCACGCGGAACCGGAAGAAACGTAGATTTCTTTACCGGCAAGATAGTGCAGCATGGTTTCGGCCCTCACGCCGCCGGTGGAGAAATTGACGATATAGGGCAGCGCGTCGTCGGGCGAGTTGAGAATTACGCCGTCAATCCCGCGCAGCCTTTCCCGGCAGTATGCGCTGAGGTTTGCCATTGCTTCAAGCTGGAATCCGGTTTCCGGCAGCGCCTTGACCGCGGCGCCGAAGCCTGCGATCAGCGGAGCGCTTTCCGTTCCGGGGCGGATGTCTTTTTCCTGCCCGCCGCCGTACGTGCGTGGAACGATATGGATGCCTTTCCGCAGATACAGGGCGCCCACGCCTTTCGGACCATGAATCTTATGCGCGCTCATGCTCAGCAGATCGATTTTTAGTCTGCCCGGTTTTATCGGCATTTTACCAAAAGCCTGCACCGCGTCCACATGAAAAAGCGCGGGGGCTTTTGCGGCGGCAATCGCGGCGGAAACCGCTTCCAGCGGCAGGATGCTGCCGACTTCGTTGTTTACGCACATCATGCTTACTAAAACCGTCCGGGGCGTTACGGCGCGGAACACCTGTTCCGTCCGGATTTTTCCGCAGCCGTCCGGTTTCAGGTAAGTAACGGAAAAGCCTTCTTTTTCAAGCTGCTTCATCACGTTGATAACGGACGGATGCTCGATCATGGTGGTGACAATGTGGTTTCCCCGTCTGCTCATTGCGTGCGCCGCGCCGAACAGCGCAAGGTTGTTGCTTTCCGTCCCGCCGGAGGTAAAATAGATTTCTTCCTGCTGAACACCCAGCACGGCGGCGATTTCCTGCCTTGCCGCAGTAAGCTCCTGCTCGGCGTAAAAGCCTTTTGTGTGAAGGCTGGAGGGGTTTCCGTAATTTTCTGTCATCATCTCCATCACTTTATCAGCGGCCTCTCTGCAAACCATGGTGGTGGAGGAATTATCAAGATATATCTCACCCAAGGTGGATACCTCCAAGTCATAAATTGATATTACTATATTATACACCATGCGGTACTTTTGAGCAACGAAAACGGTTTTAAAGCACATTGCATTTTTATTAAATTGTATTATAATAAGCGGTAGCGGAATGCCGGTCTGTAAAACCGTATTTTAACAGGGAGGAAGGGCGAAATGTTGAAAAATACAAAACAGCGGGGCGCGATTATGCGGATTCTGAAACAGAACAGCGACCCGGTCGGCGCGGAGGATATCTTTGCCGCGCTGAAGGACGAATATCCCAGTCTGGCCCTCTCCACCGTTTACCGCAATCTGGAGCGCTTTGCCGCGGACGGGCTGATTAAAAAGGACGTATGGAGCGATGGGATTGTGCGTTATTCCATCGCGCAGGAGCATCACGGGCATTATTTGATCTGTACCGGGTGCAGCGCCAAAATCAAAATAGAGGACTGCCCGCTTTCCGGCATTGAACGGGGCCTTGCGCAGGATACGGGCTATGAAATAGAGGGACATACGCTGACGATTTACGGCAAATGCCCCAAGTGCGTCCGGCGCAGCCGCGCGCAGGAGCAGGCGAAAAAACCCCGGGATTAAAGTAGTGCAAAAAAGGAAGCAGACGATTGCCTGCTTCCTTTTTTATGGATTGTTCTTTGAGAGCTCGCTGATCAGTGAAAAAATATTTTTTCCGGACTGCGACATGTCGAAGTTTTCCAGGGACGCGCGCATTTCCTCCAGCCGTTTGTTGTCCTCAAGCAGGGAAAGAATTGTTTCCCCCGGATCGACGCCTTTTTCCAGCTTGACAGCCATGTTGTGCGACAGCAGAAAATTCGCGTTGTCCTCCTCCTGCCCGGGAATCGCGTCAAACACGGCCAGCGGGATGTTGCACGCAAGCGCCTCCGAAACGGTCAGCCCGCCCGGCTTGGTGATAATCAGGTCCGAAGCGTGCATGTAGTTTTCCACTTCGTCGGTAAAATAAACCAGCTTGGTCCTTTTCGGGCTCTGTTCAATGACGGGGGTAAAAGCTTCATACAGCTTTTGGTTGCGCCCCGTGATGACGATAACCTGAAATTCGATAGGAAGCTGCACCAGATTCCTGTAAATTTTCATAATATTGGTAACGCCGAAGCTGCCTGCCATAATCAAAATGGTCGGCAGTTTGTCGTCCATGCCGAATTTTTTCAGCAGGGCTGGTTTGTCCCCCTTTGTAAAAAACACGTCCCCGACGGGGATGCCGAACGGGTAGATTTTTTCTGCTTTAACGCCCATAGCGTTCATTTCCGGTATCATGTCTTTCGTAGAGACAATATATGCGTCGACATGGTCTGCAATCCAGGCCCGGTGCGGGCCGTAGTCCGTCATCAGGCAGATCAGCGGCGCCTTTACAATTCCCTTGCCCTTTAAATGGGAAATCATTTCTGTTGCAAACGGATGCGTGGATATAATCACATCAGGCTTCTGCTCATCCAATAAAGGAATCAGCTTTTGGCTGAAGGCGCTTGAAAAGCGGGTAACCAGATTGGAAAGGATGCTGTCCTGATTGGTTTTGCGGTAAAGCTGGCCGAATACCTTTGGTGTTTTGGTTGCCAGAAAATGATAACCCTCGCAGACGGTTTTGTCCAGAACAGCGTTAATGCTTTTCAGAGCATCAACCACGACAACCTCATTGCCCGTCGAATTTTCGGCAATATATTTCTGAATGGCGTGGGAGGCCCTCAGGTGTCCTCCGCCCGTCGCAGCCGAAAGAATTAAGATCTTCACACCAACCCTCCTTTGTTCAGTTTCTTTTCATTCGCAATCACACTATAACAGTAACAGTTTCAAAAATAAACCGCAATTCAGTTCTCCTGTTTTAACGGACTGCCATATATTTCATAATTATAACATATATTTATAAAAGTTGCCACAGAAAATCTCGGGTGCGAAGGGACGGCGGCCGCGGCGCGGTTATAAAGCTGTAACTTTACTTTTAACCGCCGACGTTATATAATATACCAGTATCTAACGGATATACCAGTAACTTGAGGTTATGTAATTATTTAGGAGGCTCCATTTATGACCGATGCAAAAATGATTGATATTTCTTCGGGAGCGCGAAACTCCGGCAGAAAAAAGCGAACAATCATTGTGCCTGTCATTGCCGGGCTGGTTTTGCTTTGCGCGGTCGGCGGCTTTTTCGGCAGGCAGTTATACGCAAGATATCAGCATCAGAAGCAGGTCGCTTCGGTAATTGACGTTGATACCTTTTATAAGGGAATTACCGTCGCGGGCATCGACCTGGGCGGAAAAACCATGGAACAGGCCAAAGCCGCCGTGACTGCGGCTGAACCCGCTCTGCGCGATAAATACGATATCAAAATCGTCTATAAGGATAAAACATGGCGGCTGACCGAGGATGACCTTGACTTTCAGTTCAATACGGATTCTGTGTTGAAAGAGGCGTACGCATACGCGCGTACGGGGGACCGGGAAGAGCGCTACAAGCAGGTTGTTGCGCTGCAGACCACGCCCAAGGCTTACAGCGTTACCAATACGATGAACTATGATACTCTGAACGCCAAGCTGAAGGAAACCGCTAAGCAGATCGCCTATGACCCGGTTGACGCAACGGTTGCCTCTTTTAATCCGGCGACCGCGACATTCAGCTATGCCGATGGAAAAAACGGGCTGGCGGTGGATGAAAACAAACTCTATACGCAGGTTGAGGCAATTATCAACGGGACAAAAACCGGAACAGTGGAAGTGCCGACCAAGGTCGTTCCGTTCAGCAAAACGATTGCGGAGGTAAAAAGCCACCTGCAAAAGCTGGGTACCTACAGCACGACTTCCACCAATAATGCGAACGGAACACATAATATGTCGCTGGCCCTCTCCAGAATCAACGGAACCAGTGTGCCGGCGGGCGGTACGTTTTCCTTCAATGCCGTGGTCGGCGATTCCTGCAGCAAGGCGAGCGGCTTTCTTGAGGCGGGCGCTATTCTGAACGGTAAGCTGATTCAGGCCTACGGCGGCGGGATCTGCCAGGCATCCACCACAATTTACGGCGCGGCGCTCCGTTCCAACATGAAGATTGTCCAGCGCTCCAACCATACGCTGCAGTCGACCTACTGTCCGATTGGACAGGACGCGGCGGTCAGTTACCCGGAACTTGATTTTAAATTTAAGAATCCCACGGATTATCCTGTTTATATCGTTACCGGCACCAAAGGCAGGGTGCTCACTGCGACTTTCTACGGTTATCAGTCCCCGGATTATGACCGTATCGAGGTTACATCACAAAAAACACAGATGATCCCCGCGCCGACCACGCCGAAATACACGGTTGACAAAACCCTTGCAAAGGGTGTGGTAAGGCTTGACTCTAAGGCGCGCACCGGGGCAAGGGCGACCGCTCAGCGTGTTTTCTATAAGAACGGCGCTATTGTGAAAACGGAGAACCTTTCGTCCTCCTATTACCGCGCGCAGCCTGCGTATTATTCCATAGGCCCCGGAACAACGGTGAACGGAAGCGTTCCGCCGGCAAGTTCTTCCCAGCCGGCAAGCTCTTCCAAGCCGTCCGCGAATTCCTCAAAACCGGCGGCTTCCTCTTCGGCGCCAACCGGCGGCGGGTCTTCCTCCGCAGCCTCTCAGGCACCGCCGGACAGCGGCTCCAGCCAACAGGACGGCACCGATTCCGATACGGTTCCGGCGAATACCATAATACCCGAATAAAATATCTTTGCAGGGTGTGGCTCAGGCTGCACCCTGATTTTAAATTTGACTTGACTTTTGGGCTCATTTCTGCAAAAATGAGAGGGATGAACAGGATATTTTTAATTTCATAAATAAAAATATAAATACATTATTTAGGAATAATATGCGAAAAGCGGCTGTGCCGCCGCCAGGAAAGGATGAGCTAATTTTGCCAGAAAAAGAAACTGCACCGAAGATTAGCATTATCATACCGGTCTACAATGTTGAAAAATATGTCGGGAAATGCCTGTCTTCTCTGGTTGACCAGACATTTACCGATTTTGAAATTATTACCGTCAACGACGGCTCCAAAGATGATTCGCTGGATATTCTCCGCAGGTTTGAGGAAAGATATGATTTTGTGAAGGTGATCGACCAGAAAAACGGCGGTATTGCCAATGCGCGCAACAACGGCCTTGCGGCCGCGCGCGGGGAATATGTCTGTTTTGTGGACAGCGACGACTATGTCGGCCCAACCTATCTGGAAGAGCTTTATAACGCCTGTGTGGATACGGGCAGCGACATTTCCTGCTGTTATTACTATTTCCATTTTGTGGAGAACAACTTTTTATTTGAATATCCGTTCCGCTGCCGCGGCATTTTCAAGCCGGAGGAAGCCATGAAAAAGCTTCTGCGCGACGTTCAGATCCAGAGCCTTGTGTGGAACAAAATGTATAAACGCAGCCTTTTTACAGATTATGATATTAAATTCCCGACCATGTGCTTTGAGGACATGGCAATTGCGAATAAAGTATTTGCGAATGCAAATCAGGTCGTGGTGCTTGACAGGCCTCTCTATTACTACAATCAGCATCCGTCCAGTACGCTGGCGACGATGAACGCGGACAAAATCAACGATTTTATCCGTGCCATCGCAATGGTTCGCATTTCTCTTGAAAAGAACGGGCTTTACGAAAAATACAAAAAAAGTTATCTGGCACTGACGCGCAAAACCTGCGGATGCTGCTATATGTATGTATTAAAGCTGCATAATGAGAAAAAATGTATGCGTGGGTGCATGGCCAACATGCGCCGGGTTTCGCGTGCGATTAAGCACTATTCTGCGGATGAATTCAGCCCTACGACCATGTTCAGCGAGCTGCCGGATGTGGTGAACGCTCCCGAACAGCTGGAAAAGGACTACTCCACCCGCTAAAGCATATGGGAGTAAACGGAGTATATGAAGGAACAAAAAAGCAGGGCATCCAAAATTTTTCAGATTGCGCTTTTTGCGCTGACCCTTGGGCTGCTTGCTTATTTTTGCATTTCAGACAATAATCTGTTTACTCTTCTGAACAGCCTGCCCGCGCTGAACCTGTTCTGGCTTTTGTGTGCCGCCGGGTGCGTGCCGCTCGGCTGGATGATGGACAGCCTTGTCACAAAAAATCTTGTCGCTTCCAGCTATGATGCGGATTACAGCTTCCGGCATGNNCACCGTTTGCTGTGGCCGGCCAGCCAATGCAGGTGCTTGCTCTGACAAGGCAGGGTGTGACCTCCGGAATCGCTCTGTCCGCTTTGGTGCGCAAATTTCTGGTTTACCAGATTTCCATTACCGTCTATTCGCTGTTTGTCATTGTGATCAAATATTCTTTTTTCCGAAGTAAAATTCAGGGCTTTATGGCGCTGGCGGTGGTTGGGTTTCTCTGCCAGTCCGCCGTTGTTGTGCTTCTCCTTCTGTTTACCCGCAGTCCGGCGTTTACGACCAGGCTGATTCATGGCTGCGTTTGGATTCTGACCACNNATTGTGAGAAATCGGCAGGAAACGAACGAGAAGGTGACGAGCCAGCTTGAATTCTATATTAAAAACAACAGGGCCATGCTGGGCAACCGGCGGATGGGCGCAAAAATATACGGTTACACCGTGGTGCAGCTTACAGCCGTTTTCGCGGTGCCGTTTTTTATCTATAAAGCCTTTCACAGCCCGGGGGCCCCTTTTGTCGACATGGTCGCGGCGCAGAGCTTTGTGACCATGATTTCCACCTACACACCGCTGCCGGGCGCCGCAGGGGCGGCGGAAGGCAGTTTTCTTGTTATTTTCCAGATCTTTTTCCGGCAGGACATTCTTCGGCAGGCTATGCTGCTTTGGCGGTTCATCGCGTATTACTCCTGCATCATTGTCGGGGCGTTTTTCGCGGGGCTTGATAAGAAAAGCGAAAGGCGGAATCCAGCAGCACAAAAAGGCACCGGGGAGAATGGCGGCGGGAGCAGCAATCCTATCACCGGCCCGGAACTGTAGCGGGCGGCCTATCAGATTTATCATGGAAGGGGGCAGGCATTGGGACCTGTGCACTTCGCCCTGCGGAGCGCAATGCGCCACAATGCCGTTTTGAATGAATGACGGCTTTTTCAAGGTAGCCGCGGCAACGCCGTCCATTAAGGTTGCCGATTGCGAATATAATAAAAATCAAATTCTTGAGCTGATGCGGGAGTGTGGAAAAAGGGGCGTCAGCGCTGTGGTGTTCCCGGAGCTTTGCCTGACCGGGTACACCTGCGGCGATTTGTTCCGCGACCGTACGCTGATTGCAGCCGCGCAGAAAGCGCTTGGCGATATTCTGGAGCAGACCCGGGACATGAATCTGCTCGCGGTCATCGGCCTGCCGGTTCCGGTCGGCGCGGATCTGTACAACTGCGCGGCGGTGATCTGCCGCGGCAGGCTGCTGGGCCTGCCGGCGAAAAGCAGCATCCCGAATTACAGCGAATTTTATGAAGCGCGGCATTTTACGCCCGCGCCCGGATATGTGGAAACCCGCTTTTGCGGCGAGACCGTTCCCTTGGGAAACAGCCTGGTTTTTCGCTGCGAAAATATGCCGGAACTGGTGGTCGGCGTTGAAATCTGCGAGGATTTATGGGTGGCCTCTCCGCCGTCCGTGCGGCTGGCGCAGTGCGGCGCAACACTGCTGTTAAACCCTTCGGCTAGCGACGAAATCATCGGAAAGGCGCCTTACCGCCGCAATCTGGTCAACGGGCAGTCCGCACGGCTGATTGCGGCCTATGCTTACGCGGACGCGGGGGAAGGGGAATCCTCCACGGATCTGGTGTATGCCGGCCATGATGTGATTGCGGAAAACGGCACGCTTCTGGCGGAATCAAGCCTGTTTACAACGGGGCTGACCGTGGCGGACGTCGATTTACAACGTATGCTTCAGGAACGTTTGCGCACCACTACGTGGTCAAACGCGGGCGGGGCCTATGAGGTGGGCTTTCACATGGACATGCCCGCCGCCCGGTTGGAACGGAAATTCCCCGCGCTTCCCTTTGTTCCCGACGATACCAGAGACTTGAGCGAACGCTGCGAAATGATTCTCAATATGCAGGCCGCCGGCCTGAAGACAAGGCTGANGCATACCGGTTCCAAATGCGCGGTGATCGGTGTTTCGGGCGGGCTTGACTCCACGCTGGCGCTGCTCGTCATCGTGCGCGCGTTTGACCTTTTAAAGCTGGACCGAAAAGGGATACTGGCGGTCACGATGCCTGGTTTCGGCACGACAAAGCGCACCAAAAGCAATGCCCAGCGCCTTGCCGAGATACTGGGCGTCACCCTGCGTGAAATCCCCATCGGGGAATCCGTATCCCTGCATTTCCGCGATATTGACCACGACCCGGATACGCGCGACGTAACGTATGAGAATTCGCAGGCGCGCGAACGCACGCAGGTTCTGATGGATCTGGCGAACCAGTGCGGCGGGCTGGTCATCGGAACAGGCGATCTTTCCGAGCTTGCGCTCGGCTGGGCGACGTATAACGGCGATATCATGTCTATGTACGGCGTAAACTGCTCCATCCCCAAAACGCTGGTGCGGCATTTGGTGCACCACGCCGCCATTACAGGAGGAAAAGAGCTGTGCGCGCTGCTGGAGGACGTGCTTGACACGCCGGTCAGCCCGGAGCTGTTGCCGCCGGAAAACGGAGTGATTGCGCAGAAAACGGAAAATATTGTCGGCCCGTACGAGCTGCACGATTTCTTCCTGTACTACATGCTCCGTTTCGGGTTTACGCCCACGAAGATTTTCCATATGGCGCAGAGCGCCTTTGCAGGAACCTACGACGACGCGACGATTAAAAAATGGCTGACTACCTTTTATAAACGGTTTTTCATGCATCAGTTCAAACGCTCCTGCCTGCCGGACGGCCCGAAGGTCGGCAGCGTTACGCTTTCCCCCCGCGGGGACTGGCGGATGCCCAGCGACGCTTCCGCGTCCCTGTGGCTGGAAGAAATCAAGAACCTGTAAAAATTGGGCGATTTTTTATGCAAAAAACGGCTGCCGTACAAATCCTGTACGGCAGCCGCAATTTTTATTTACAATAAGGACATGGAACCGCCGGTGTCAGCGGTGTCGGAAGAGGTCAGTCCGGAAATGTCGGAGGACATCATTTGTGTGGTGTTCATCTGCATCTGCGCAATATACAACTGCAAAAACATCAGGTAATCGTCATAGGTGTATGATGTGCCGGAAGTGCCGGCCGCCGGAGAACCGGTCAGGGCGGAAAGACCCGTCAGGCCTGATGTTCCGGGGAGTGTGTTGGTCATAAGCGAGCTTAATTCGGAAAGCTGGTCGGTCGACGCGGAAACATCCCCGCCGGCGGCGTCCAGCACTCTGGAAATGTAGGCCTTTGTCTCTTTGAACGGGGGGACGCCGCCGTATTTGGCAACGTTGCCGCTGCCCGCGTTGTAGGCGGCAAGCGCCAGCTTGGCGTCGCCGTTGTAGCGGTCCAGCATCTGGCTCAGGTACTTTGCCCCGCCCATAATGTTCTGCTCCGCGTCAAAAGGATTCTGTACGCCCAGCGAAGCGGCGGTTCCGGGCATCAGCTGCATCACGCCCTGCGCCCCGCAGCTGGAGACCGCGTTTGCGTCAAAGCCGGATTCCACTTTGGCGACAGCCTTGAGCAGGTTGACCGGAATATTATATTTTTGAGCGGCAGTATTGAAGATATCTTCCATGCTGCCCTTTTTCTGTTGGTTGTCAATTGCGCCGACCGCGTTTTGCAGCAAATCTGAAAATACGGAAGATGCCGTGCTTTTCTTTGCGGCGGTGTCGGCATAGTTCAGCGCGGCAATTGTTTTGTTATAATTGGGGTCAATACGAGGATATGTCATGATTATTCTCCATCGCTTTATTTTCCTGTAATTGGTATCATTTCTATCATAGCTTATTTTATCGAAAAAACCAATCATTTTTTATTAAAAAAACAATTTTCAGCAGTATTGATAAGCCGGAGCGTGGAATACTGTGAATTCAAGCAGAAAACGGGCGCTGAAAATTCATTCCGGATTCGTATATTTTACACAGTGGTTTGGCAGAATATTTTTGAAAGGGGGTACCGAAATGACAATATCAAAAGATGAGTATAAAAAGATGGCGGATAAAGCTTCGCCCGGTACAACATACGGCAAAAATCTGTTTTTCGCTTTTGTAGTCGGCGGCGGGATCTGTGTGCTCGGACAGGCACTGGTCAATCTGTACATGCGGTACGGCATTCAGCTAAAGGATGCGCGCGCGTGGGTTTCGATCAGCTTAATTGCCCTCAGCGCGCTTTTAACGGCGCTGAAAATTTACGATAATCTGGCGAAGCACGCGGGCGCGGGCACGCTGGTGCCGATTACGGGATTTGCCAATTCAATTGTCGCGCCGGCCATGGAATTCAAGAGCGAGGGCTATGTCATTGGCATGGGCGGCAAAATGTTCGTGATTGCGGGGCCGGTGCTGGTTTACGGAATCGCGGCGTCAATTTTATACGGCCTGATAATATGGTTTTTCCATTTATATTAACATGAGGAGGAATGGCTATGCCTACCCGAATCGGCAAATATACGCTTGAACTGGGCAGAAAGCCTGTGATCCTTGGCTTTGCTTCGGTCGTCGGCAAGAAAGAGAGCGAAGGCCCGCTCGGTGAGTATTATGACCAGAGCCACAGCGATACGACGCTGGGGGAATCCAGTTGGGAAAAGGCGGAAAGCCGCCTGCAAAATGAAGCGGTTGTCCTTGCCCTGAATAAGTCAAAATTAAAAAACACGGATATTGACTGTATTTTAGCGGGAGATCTGCTGAATCAGTGTATTTCCTCTACCTTTGGCCTGCGCAGCCTGAACATCCCGTTTCTCGGCCAGTTCGGCGCGTGTTCCACCATGGCGCAGACGCTGGCGATCGCCTCGCTGTTTACGGAATCCGGTGCGGCGCGCCGCGCCGTTGCGGTGACCTCGTCACACTTTTGTTCCGCGGAACGGCAGTTCCGCTTTCCTCTGGAATACGGCGGGCAGCGCACGCCCACGGCGCAGTGGACGGCGACGGCGGCCGGTGCGATTGTGATGGGTTCACCGGACGATCAAAAAGAAGGAACGATTACCGTGGATTCCATCACATTTGGGCGTATTACCGATTTTGGCATCAAGGATGCGGCGAACATGGGGGCGGCGATGGCTCCGGCGGCGGCGCAGACGCTTCTGGATTATCTGACGGACACGGGGGCCTCGCCGCAGGACTTTGATCTGATTCTAACCGGGGACCTCGGTACAATCGGCAGCGATCTGATGGAAAAGCTGCTGATGCAGGACGGAATCGATATCAGCGCCGTCCACAATGACTGCGGGCTGATGATTTACGACCGCAAAAAGCAGGATGTCCACGCTGGCGGCTCCGGCTGCGGATGCTCCGGCGCGGTGCTCTGCTCTTATATCATGCAGCAGATGACGGCGGGAAAGCTGCACAAGGTGCTGTTTTTGGGAACGGGTGCGCTCATGTCTCCCACTTCGTCACAGCAGGGGGAAAGTATCCCGGGCGTGGCGCATTTGGTTTATTTAAAAGCATAATGCGACAGGGGCGGCTCATAGCCGTCCCTGTTTTTCAGCCTATGAATTTTTCCAGAGGGGAGATGTCCACGCCGGAACAGGTGCGCAGAAACGTGTACAGCTGTGACGCAATCCGCTTATTCCCGCCGGCGGTGTCGCTCTCAAGGTTCAGCGGCATCAGGGGGTCGTGCACGCTCAGACGCAGCAGAAGCCACCCGTCGCCGTTTCCCTTTCCAAAGGAAATGCGGATGCCCTCGCGGTTGTCGGGTGCGATCTGCCAGCCCGGCTGCTGCTTGGCGTAGGTTTCCAGATCGAAAATAATCCGGTTGCCGCATTCTCGGAAATTCTCTTCCAGAATCGGGAAGCGCAGCTCGGCTGCCTCCGCAGGTTCCGCCAGCGGCTCCAGCAGGCTTTCCAGCGTTTTCCCCTGTGTGCGCAGCTGCGCCATCTTGATGATAATTTTGGTTACCAGATACGCGCCGTCGTCCAGAAAATAATTTTCGCGGAGCGCGGCGTGGCCGGAAGTTTCAATCGCCAGCGGGCAGTTGACCCCCTCGTTGTTCAGCCGGAGCGCCTCGTTGATCACATTTTTATACCCTCTTTTAAAGCGGTGGTGCTTTCCGCCCAGCGTTTCTTCAATATAGCTTTTCAGCCCGCTGGAAGTGATGGAATCCGTCACAACGGTGCCGCCCGCGTTTCCCTCAAGCGCAATGGCGGAGGCGATTGCGACCAGTCGGTTGCGGTTGATTTCGTCACCCTTTGCGTCTACCGCACCGCCGCGGTCCACGTCGGTGTCAAAAATGACGCCCATGTCCGCTTTCGCCGCAACGGTTGCCGCGCACACGGATTTCATCGCGGCCTCATTTTCCGGATTGGGGATATGGTTGGGAAAATATCCGTCCGGCTCAAGAAACTGACTGCCGCTGACATCCGCGCCAAGGGGCGCGAGGACATTCCGCGCGTAAAAGCCGCCGGCCCCGTTGCCCGCGTCCACCACGATTTTAAAGCCGGTAAGCGGGTGCTCATAGTCTGCCGCGACGACTCCGGATTTTATTTTTTCGCGAAGGATTTCACAGTACCGTACCATGTAGTTGACGGTTTCCACCGTCCCGGTTCCGGCCGCAGGTTTTTCATCTTTTTCCGCGTAAAGCAGGATCTGTTCAATATCCGGCGCGTCAAGCCCGCCGTTTTTGGTGAAAAATTTCAGCCCGTTGCGGTTGAACGGATGGTGGCTTGCCGTAATCTGTACGGCGCCGTCGCAGCCCAGATCAATGGTGGTCATAAACATGGAGGGGGTGGAGGCAAGCCCGCAGCTCAGCACATGTACGCCGGCGGCGGCAAGCGAACGGGTCACAGCCGCCTGAATGCGGCGGGCGGAAATGCGGGAATCGTGGCCCACGGCGACTGTCAGCGAGGAAGCGTCTTTTTTGGTGAAGTTCATCAGCCAAAGGGCAAAAGCCGACGTCATTTTTTCAATCACTTCATCGGTGAGATTAATTTCCTCACCCTTTACACCGCCGCTAGCCACACCGCGGATATCGGTTCCGCTCTTAAACTGTTTCCAATACTTTGTAAGCATCCGTCTGTCCCCTTTATGCTGTTAATTTATAGCAATCCCGTTTTTTGAATGCAGAGTCAGACGTACTTCTCCCGTTTTCGGCGGGGGAAAAGCACGGAACTATCTGCAGTGGAATTGGGAATGCTGGTTTTATTATAAGCGATTCGAAGATATTTGTAAACGAGGTGTTCACTATAAACGGCTTAATTACCGTCAGTAATATTTATAAAATATACAACAAAGGGGAAAATGAAGTACGCGCGCTGAACGGCGTTTCCCTTTCCATCGAACCGGGGGAATTTGTCGCGATTGTCGGGCAGTCCGGTTCGGGAAAGTCAACCCTGATGAATATCCTGGGCTGCCTGGATACCCCGACCATGGGGGAATACTACCTGAACGGGGAAAACGTGGCCGGGATGAACGAAAAACAGCTGACGCAGATCCGCAACTGCCGGCTTGGTTTTGTCTTTCAGGGGTTTAATCTGATCAGCGGACTTGATGCGCTTGAGAATGTGGAGCTGCCCCTGCTTTACCGCGGGATTCCGAAGGCCGAGCGGCACAGCCTTGCGAAGGAGGCGCTTGCAAAGGTTGGGCTGACGGACCGTGAGCGCCACAAGCCCGACCAGATGAGCGGCGGGCAGCAGCAAAGGGTGGCCATTGCGCGCGCAATTGCGGCAAAACCACCCATTATTCTTGCCGACGAACCGACCGGGAACCTTGATTCAAAGTCCGGCGCGGCGGTCATGCAGATATTAAATTCCTTAAATGCAGAGGGGAAAACCGTTATTCTGATTACACATGACGAAAAAATCGCAGGCGCGGCCGCCCGCGTGGTGCAGATTCAGGACGGACAGATTGTTACACAGTGAATTTTTCATCCACAATGGAATCCCTGAATTGCGGAAGAAGTTCCCGGCGGTGTTTCAGATAGAAGAAACAGTAATCGTACATCTGGTTGATGGCCTGCATCTGTACGGGCCGGCTGATGGTAATATACCCGCAGCGCGGCTTAAAATACAGGTGCATCGGGAAGCTGCCGCTGTCGCAGGGCTGAAGAAATTTTGCGTGCAGGCGGTGCGCGCCCAGCCGCTCGTAGAAGCGGATACGGAGCGTTTGCTGCTCGGCGAGCACGGAGTCGGTCGGTGAAACATATTCCACAGAAAACAGAATACCGTCGAAGGGGCCGCAGTATTTTTGCCAGAGTGCCCGGAACAGGGCGCTGCCGTATCCGCAGGACTGGTGCTTTTTCAGAACGGCAATGTAGTCGAGCCACAGAATGTTGCAGTCTTCCATCGTGTATACCAAAGCGTAGCCAATCAACTCATCGTCGGAAAGACGCCGGTACAGCAAAATTTTATACTGATTGTTGTTTATAAGCTGCACCAGCCTTTGAAACGTATATAATTCACAGGGAGGAAACTGCTGTTCCATATCCTTGTAAATCAGGGGAAGGTCATGGTTGTCCCCAAGCACAATGGCGGCGTCGGGCGCGAAGGTCATTATAAAATCTCCTGTCTTTGATAGCAATTCTGCAAATCGGCGGCTTTATCCTGCTTGCTTTTCCGCTGCCGGCGAAAGCCAATGACACGGATATCCGCGATCCGGCGGATTGCTATAGTTATTAACAGGCATTATAGCATATTTACCGGTATTCCTGCAAGTTTACGCACAAGATGCAGAAAACGGCCTGCGATTTGTCAGTTTTGCCATTGTGTGCCGCATTGACAATTAAAGAGGAAATGTTATAATGACAGTGGAAGATACAGGAAAACAAACCGGTGAAAAAACACCGGAAAAGGAGGACTGTTATGACATCGTCCACACTTCAGCTGCATGATGTAGATGTTCCCGCTTTTTTAAAGGTTCTTGACGAATGTGAAGGGAATGTCTATTTGGTGACCCGCGAGGGTGACCATCTCAATTTGAAAAGCAAGCTCTGCCAGCTGGTAGGTCTGACCCAGCTGATAGAGGGAGGCAAAATTGCCGAGGCTTTCATTGTTTGTGAAAAGCCGGAAGATGAATCCAGGCTTTTCCGGTTCAATCTTTTCGGGAAAGAAAACGTTTAATCCGTATCGTCGGAACACCGCCCGTCAGGGCGGTTTTTTTCATCCGGGGACCAGTCAGGAGGAATCTAATTGGCGCGAAGAAGACAACAGAAATATTCCGTTTTAACCTCGGTGCTGGTTTTAGCCGTGCTTGCGGTATTGACGGTATTTGGCACCCGCCCGCGCACGGAACCGGTTTCCCGGCCGGCGGCACAGAGCGCCCCTGCGGGCGCGCAGTCTTCCCAAAAGGATGCAAAGCCGCGGGAGACACAAATCTACTACCTTGACGTGGGGCAGGGCGACAGTGAGCTGATCCGTCTGAAGACGGGCGAAAACATCCTGATAGACGCCGGCACGCCCGAAACAGCGAAGGAACTTGCCGATTACATAGAAAATCTGGGCGTTAAAAAAATCGATTATCTGATCGCAACGCATCCGCACGCCGATCACATCGGGGGGATGGCGCAGATTGTCAGCCGTTTTCCAATCGGTAAAATTTATATGCCCAGAATACCGGACAGCCAGATTCCCACCACGGAAACCTATGAGAAGCTGCTGACCGCCATTGACCAAAAGGGCCTGAAGATTACTGCGGGCAGAGCGGGAGTAACCGTTCTGGACAGCGGTGAGGAAAAGCTGGAAATATTGGCGCCGAATTCCGCAAAATACGGAGGCCTCAACAGCTATTCCGTTGTCACTCTGCTTACCATCGGGGAAAAGCGCTTTTTATTTACCGGAGACGCCGAGTCGGACAGCGAGAAGGAAATGACGGCGAAAGGCTATGACCTGCGGTGCGATGTTTTAAAATGCGGGCATCACGGCAGCTCCACATCCACGAGCGCCGCTTTTTTAAAGGCGGCCCGTCCGGTCGCGGCGGTCATTTCCTGCGGAGTCGACAATGATTACGGACACCCCGACAAAGAGGTTGTCGCCAGACTGCAGAAGGCCGGCGTTGCGATTTACCGCACCGACCGGCAAAAGACGATTCTGGCGGAATGTGACGGAAAGACAATTTCTTTTACTGCCGGGCTGAAATCGGTCATCCAATAAAAACGGCGGGGGGGGGGGGGGCCCCCCCCCCCGTTTTTTTTTTTTTTTTTTTTGAATTTTTTTTTTTTTTTTTTTTTTTTTTTTTTTATTATATTTTTTTTTTTTTTTTTTTTTTTTTTTTTTCGGTGTGGCGTAGGGGGGGGGGGGTGGGGTGTTTTTTTTTTTTTTTTTTTTTGCTTTTTNNCGGGGGGAGCAGCTGCCCCCGCCGTTCGTTTATTTTTCTTCGTTGAAGAATTTTTCCCAGTCAAAATTGCTTTCTTTCACCGGCTGTGCCTGCGACCTCGGCAGGGCTGTCCGGTCGGATGAGGAGGAATCCGCTCCGTTCCGGTTTAAAATTTGCTGCGGAATGGGTGCGGTTACATCCTTGTCGCTTGTCATCGGCTTTAAGGCCGGCTGCGGCCTGAGAACCGACGGAGCCTTTACAGCCGGTTTCGCCTTTACGGCGGAAGGCGCCTTCACTGCCGTGGCTGAACTGGAGTGGATATCGGTAAAGGTCTGGGTGTCATCGGAAACGGAGTCGCCGCGGTGCTGTATCCCGCTGCTGTCGGAGCTGATGTCCTCAAAAGTCATGGGTTCGTCGGCTTCGGCCGGACCGGCTGCGGGAGCAAACTTCGATCCGCCGCCGGGACGTCCTTTAAAAAAAAATTGAAGATAAATAAACAGGCCAATCCCGCAAAACGCAAGGACAATCAGAACAACGCCCAGCACCAAAAGCCAGGATACGCCGCCGATTCCCGGAGTGGAACCGGTCTGGCTGCTGACAGTGCCCGCGGCGGCGACGGTTTCGCTGGCGGCGGATTCGCCGCTGGAAAGCAGCTCTCCCCAGTCCTGGGAAGACAGAACGTCCGGGTCGCTGATAGTCTGCGCCGCCTGAGAAGCTCTTGCCTCCACTTCATTTTTGTGTGTGTTGACATTATTATTGACAACCGGCTGTTTGCTTGAAGAAGAAGTCCTTGGCTTTTCCGAGCTGCTTTTTCCGGAGGAAGCTTCCACCTGACTCGATTCGCCTGATTGGGATTCACCGGACTGTGATGATTCACCCGCCTGCGAAGACTCCTCTATACGAGAAGAACTGCCGGGCTGTGCGGATGTGCCTTCGCCGACCGAAACGGAATTTGCCGGTTCCTGAGTAGGCGGGTCCCCCTGCGCCGAAGTATTGCTTTCCGCAAAAGCAGTCAGCGTAAAGACGGTGACTGCAAAAATCAGTGTCAGGATCACTGTTAAAAATTTCTTTGATTTTATATTCATTTTCCACAAATCCTCTCAAATGTGCTGATAGCTGATATAAACATATCATATCATATATTATGCTTTCCATTCAACTGTGAATTTTTTGTAAAATTTGCATGAAACTGCATTTGTAACGGCGGAAGATTGAAAAAATAGTTTTGTAATGCTATAATAAAAAAATTATAGCAATTTCAAAAACGAAGCGGCGTGGAATTGGGTTTTATTTGAAATTGCCGACAGGATGCAAAATGATTTTGGGAGTGCGATTATGGGCGTAATTATCAGCACCGACAGTGCCTGCGACTTATTTCCCGATTTATATAAGCAGTATCAGATTGAGATTGTGCCGCTTTATATTACGGTGGACGGCCGCACTCGCCGGGATGTTTTTGAAATCGGTCCGGACGACCTTTTTGTAAATTATGAAAAAACACAT
Organism: Ruminococcaceae bacterium UBA2656; assembly: GCA_002359465.1. Lineage (GTDB taxonomy): Bacteria > Bacillota > Clostridia > Oscillospirales > Acutalibacteraceae > Caproiciproducens. Next base: position 10,344 of record DENA01000008.1, on the reverse strand, counting down.
CATCTGCCGAAAACATCGGCTCCGCCGCCCGCCGACTTTTTTGAACTGTTTAAAAAGCAGGTGGAAAACGGGAACGACGTGGTTCATATTGCGATGAATTCCAAATTTTCCTCCTCGTACCAGAACGCCGTAATCGCCGCGCAGGAGTTTGACAATGTCTATGTGGTGGATACCTTCACCCTGAGCTCCGCTCAGGGCCTTTTAGTGCTCAGAGCCGCGGATATGCGCGACGCGGGAATGACGGCGAAAGCCATTTATGACCGGATTGAAATCGATAAAACAAAAATGCGCACCAACGTGCTTTTGGATACGCTGGAGTTTGCCTACCGGGGCGGCAGGGCCACCATGCTGCAGATGTTCGGCGCAAATCTGCTGAAACTGCGCCCCTGTCTTCTGCTGGACACCCACGGCGTCCTCAGTGTGCGCAGAAAGTTCCGCGGGAATTTTATGCAGGTCTGTAAAGAATATATCCGCTTTGTACTGGAACAGCCGAACATGGATGACGAGCGTGCGTTTGTCTCAACAACGGGTATGGATCAGTCCCTTTTTGACAGCATTGTCCAGATGGTGAGGGAAAGCGGAAAATTCAAGCAGGTTCTCACTTCGCGCGCGGGGTGCAGCATGACCGTACATACCGGCCCCAACACGCTGGTCTTGTTCTACAAGGAAAAATAGAACCATATAAAATACCGCCGGAGAAAGTCCTCCGGCGGTACTGCTATATTTACTGCTGTTCGCTGTTTGTCCCCAGAATGTCGCGGACCAGTTCCTCCAGCTGCTTCCATGTTTCAAGGGTCCCCGCGCGGCGGCGAAACGAAGCTGCATTTTTCATGCCCTTCAGGTACCAGCCCACGTGCTTGCGCGCCTCGTTCATGGCGCGGTGCTCACCCTTGTGTTCGCACATCAGCGCAATGTGCTTCATCATGACCAGCATGCGTTCACTGAGCTCCGGCGGGGGAACAATCCGGCAGGAGTCGGTCAGGTACGCGTTGATCTGCGCGAAGATCCACGGGTTTCCCAGCGCCCCGCGTCCGACCATCACCGCGTCGCAGCCGGTCTGCTCCAGCAGCTGCGCCGCGGCCTGCGCGGAAACGACGTCGCCGTTTCCGATGACGGGAATGTTTACCGCCTGCTTTACCTGCCGGATGATGTCCCAGTCCGCGCCGGGCGCGTACATCTGCTCGCGCGTGCGCCCGTGCACCGTGACGGCGTCCGCTCCGGCGGCCTCGCAGATTCTGGCAACCTCCACCGCGTTGATGGAATCGCTGTTCCAGCCCTTGCGCATTTTTACCGTCACCGGAACGGGAACGGCGTTTTTCACGGCGGCGACAATTTTCCCGCACAGCGGCGGGNNTGTTGATATCGATGACGTCCGGCGCGTATTCCATCGCCTTTTTTGCCGCTTCGGCCATCACAGCGGGTTCGTTTCCGAAAAGCTGGATGCCCGCAGGGCGCTCGGCGCCGCTCAGCGTCATCAGCGCGCCGGTTTTTCTGTCGTTGAACTGAAGCCCCTTGGAGCTGACCATTTCGCTGACCACATAGGAAGCGCCGAATCGCACGCAGGTTTCGCGGAAGGCCCGGTCGGCCACGCCGGCCATCGGCGCAAGCACGGCGAAGCCATCTATCGTTAAATTGCCGACTTTCATTAAAAAATCCTCTCTGTTAAAAAATCCGCGTTCATTATAACACTTATTTTTTTCTTTGAAAAGTGATATAATATTTCAATGATTCACTCTATGACAAACGATCGTGATTTCAACGATAGCAATTTCAAATAAGAACTGAGATAACGAAATTCATTCCGCTACATTTTTATAATTGCTATAAGGAACTGGAAACAACAGTAGGGTTTTGAAATATTCGGGCTGCAAAAGGAGAACATTATGAAGCTGCTTGTACTTGACGGAAACAGCATATTGAACCGCGCGTTTTACGGTATCCGCCTTTTATCCACAAAGGAAGGAATTTTTACCAACGGGATTTACGGTTTTCTGACCATGCTGCAAAAACTGAAAAACGAAACCGCCCCCGACGCGGTGGCAATTGCGTTCGATATGCGCGCGCCGACGTTTCGCCACAAGGAATACGCAGGCTACAAGGCGCAGCGCAAGGGAATGCCCGAAGAGCTTGCCCAGCAGCTTCCGAACCTCAAGGAGCTGCTGCAGCTTCTGGGGTACCGCCTGCTGGAATGCGAGGGCTTCGAGGCCGACGACATTCTGGGTACGCTGGCGCACCGGTGCAGTGAAAGCGGGGACGAATGCGTCCTTGCGACCGGCGACCGCGACAGCCTTCAGCTTGTCGGGCCGCGTGTGAGCGTCCGCCTTGCCGCGACAAAGTTCGGACAGCCGCAGGTCACAGTCTATGACGAGGCAAAAATCATGGAGGACTACGGCGTGACCCCAAAGCAGCTCATTGATATCAAGGCCATTCAGGGCGATTCGTCGGACAATATTCCGGGCGTGGCGGGCATCGGCCCGAAGGGCGCGGGAGACCTGATTCAGAAATATCACGATCTGGATTCCATTTATAAAGACATCGACACGCTCGACATCAGGGAGGGCATGCGCCAGAAGCTGATCAAGGACAGGGAGACGGCCTATCTGAGCCGCTACCTTGGAACCATCCGCACCGACGCGCCGGTCGATACGGAAATTTCCCACTATATTCCGAAGCCGTGCGACAATGACGCGGCCGCGCGCCTGATGGCGAAGCTGGAATTTTTTTCGCTGATCGACAAAATGGGCCTGCGCGCGCCCGCCGCCGCGGGCGGGGAGAAAACGGAGCAGGACGGGCCGGGCGTGGCGGAAAGCACGGACACGGCCGCGCTGCTGAAAAGCCTGCGGCAGACGGGCCGGGCGGATTTTATCACAGGGTACGACGGCGGAAAAATCACGCTCTATATCAACTGCCGGAATCAGATTCATGTGACGGACGACGCGGACTTTATTAAGAAAATCTGCGCGGACGAAACGGTCAGGAAGAATACGCATGATATCAAGCCGCTTTACGCCGCGCTTGCCGCGCAGGGCATGGAGCTGGAAAACGCCGGAATCGACACAATGCTGGCCGCCTATTTGCTCAACCCCTCGGCTTCGGGCTACGAGCCGTCCCGGCTTGCGCAGGAATACGGTGTTCCGCTGACGCAGCAGGGAAACGCCCTTTTGACGGACGCTTCGGTCATGCCCGCGCTGGCGGATACGCTGACAAGCGAAATCGGAAAGAAAAATCAGACCGAACTGCTCAATAAAATTGAAATGCCGCTCGCAAAGGTGCTTGCCCATATGGAAACCGTCGGATTCGATGTGGACGAGGAAGGAATCCGGTCGTACGGCGACGTCCTGCAAAAGCAGATCGACACCATCCAGACACAGATTTATGAGGCGGTCGGCTACGAATTCAATATTAACTCTCCCAAGCAGCTCGGTGAGGCGCTGTTTGAAAAACTGGGGCTGAGCCACGGTAAAAAAACGAAAAGCGGCTATTCCACCGCGGTGGAAATACTGGAAAATCTGCGCTATGAACATCCGGCGGTGGAACTGGTGCTGAATTACCGCAGTCTGGCAAAACTGAAATCCACCTATTGCGAGGGCCTTCTAAAGGTGATCGCGCCGGACGGGAGAATCCACTCCAGCTTTAATCAGACGGAGACGCGCACGGGCCGCATCAGCTCCACGGAGCCGAATCTGCAGAACATCCCCGTCCGCACGGACCTTGGCCGGGAAATGCGCCGGTTCTTTGTCGCGCGCGAGGGCTGGGTGCTGGTGGACGCGGATTACTCTCAGATTGAACTGCGCGTTCTGGCGCATGTGGCCAACGACCGGAATATGATTCAGGCATTTTTGAATAACGACGACATTCACCGCAGCACGGCGGCGCAGGTGTTCCATATGCCGGAGCAGATGGTGACACCGGTGATGAGGAGCCGCGCCAAGGCGGTAAATTTCGGCATCGTTTACGGTATCGGCGCGTTTTCCCTTGCGAAAAACATCCATGTTACACGAAAGGAGGCCGAAACCTATATCCGAGATTACCTTGCCCATTATTCAGGGATTGATGAATATATGAAGCGCGTGGTGGCCGAGGCGAAGGAAACCGGCTACGCCGAAACCATGTTCGGCCGCCGCCGCTACCTGCCGGAGCTGACCTCCAGCAACTTCAACATGCGCTCGTTCGGCGAGCGCGTGGCGCGCAACATGCCGATTCAGGGCGCCGCCGCGGACATCATTAAAATCGCGATGGTGAAGGTGGAAAACCGGCTTGAAAAAGAGGGCATGCAGTCGAGGCTAATTTTACAGGTGCACGATGAACTGATCGTTGAATCCCCGAAGGACGAGGCGGAGAAAGCCGCTCGGATTCTCACGGAGGAAATGCAGAACGCCGTTTCCCTTTCCGTGCCGATGGTAGCGGAGGCGAAAATCGGAAAGACATGGTACGAGGCGAAGGCATGACGATTTTTACCTGCCCTGTCTGCGGCGAAAAGCTGGACAGGCTTCCGAAGGCTTATGCCTGCAAAAACGGGCACAGCTACGATATTGCGGGAGAGGGATATGTCCATCTTCTGCCGCCGAACAGAATGCACGCAAAGGTGCCCGGCGACAATAAGGAAATGGTTGCGTCCCGCCGCCGCTTTCTGGAGTCGGGAGGATACCGGCTGTTCAGCGATAAACTGAATGAACTGGTGCGTGCATATTCCGGCGTAAAAAGTCCAACAATTCTTGACGCGGGCTGCGGGGAGGGCTACTATACCGGGAGACTCTGCGATGACCTGCTTGACCACGGCTTTGCGCCTTCGGTTTTCGGCTTTGATATTTCGAAGTTCGCGGTCAAAGCCGCGGCAAAAAAATACAAACAGATTTCCTTCGCGGTCGCCGGTACTTTTAGTATCCCGGTGAAAAGCGGCGCCGTGGACGTTGCCGTGGATGTGTTCGCGCCGGTTGCGGAAAAGGAACTGAACCGCGTGCTGAAACCGGGCGGGCATGTGATTTTAGCCGTGCCGGGCCGCCGGCATCTGTACGGCTTAAAAGAAATTCTGTATGACGCGCCTTATGAAAACGAATCCATTGCGGCGGATTACGAGGGATTTGCTTTGACCGGCCGTGTACCCGTGGCCACCGATCTTGTGATTTCCGGCAGTCGGATGATTGAGGATCTATTCGCCATGACGCCTTACTATTATAAGACCGGCGAGTCCGGCGCGGAAAGGCTGAAACGGGCGGATACGCTGGAAACGGAGATCGAGTTTGACTTTCTAATTTATGAAAAGGTGGGAGAGGCTTGCAGAAACGCGGAGAACTGAGCGCGGAACAACTGGAAAACACAGCATTTCTTGTTTTGGTCACGCTGCTTGCGCTGTTGGGCCGTTTTCTGCTGTTTCCGTTTGAATCGGGAGACTACCACCAGTTTTTGCAGGGCTGGTACGGGGCGCTGAAAAGCAATGGCGGTTTTGCGGCGGTTGGGATGAACATCGGCGATTATATGCCGACCTATCTCTATCTTCTTGCCATTTTTACATATTTCCCCATTTCCGGCCTGACCGCGATCAAACTGATTTCCAGTCTGGCGGACATTGTTCTGGCGATTTATGTGATGAAAACAGTCCGTCTGAAACAGGAGGACCCCATGTACGGGGTAATGGCTTACGCGGCTGTCCTGTTTTTGCCGAGTGTGGTTCTGAATTCGGCGGTCTGGGGGCAGTGCGACGCGATTTTTACCGCCGCGCTGGTCGCCTGTGTGTATTATTTCATGCTGGATAAGGAATATCAGGCGGTCGCCTCCTTTGCCGTCGCGTTTATCTTTAAATTACAGGCGGTGTTTCTGGCGCCGTTTTTGCTGCTTCTGCTGATCAAGCACAGGGTGCGGTTCAGCACCTTCCTGATGATTCCGTTTGTGTACCTGCTGGCGATTCTTCCCGCGATGTTTCTGGGCCGCGGCCTGAAAGGGCTTTTGACGGTGTATTTTTCCCAGGCTGGGCAGTACAAAATGATCGCCATGTTTTTGCCGAACCTTTACACCTGGCTGCCGGAGGACACGCCGGAGTATATCAGCGCCGCCGCGGTGATACTGGCGGGCGGGCTGACCCTGGTTGCCCTGTTCTTCTTTTATAAAAAGAAATTTATTTTTACGGATGAACTGTTTGTTTCGTTTGCCCTGTTCTTTGCGCTGTTCCTTCCGTTCATCCTCCCGCATATGCACGAACGGTATTTTTATCTGGCGGACATTCTGTCGGTGATATTTGCGTTTTACTTTCCGAAAATGCTTTATGTGCCGGTCGTGACGGTGCTGAGCTCTACCTATGCCGTCTGCCACAACCTGTTTAACACCGACTTTTTCAGCGTGCAGCTATTGGCGGTCATTATGCTGCTGATTCTGGTTCAAGTTGCAAGACACGTGGTTCGGCTGATTGATCTCCAGTCCGAGCAGACGGGGCAGGTGCCGGGATGAACGAAATTCAGATTGTGCCGATGGGCGAAAAGCACCTTGACGCGCTTGTAAAAATTGACGCGCTCTGCTTTTCGGACCCGTGGTCGCGCGAAGGGCTGAAAGCCGAGCTTTCCAGTTCCACCGCCTGTTTTGCCGCGGCACAGCGGGCGGGGGAAACAGTGGGCTGCGCCGGAATGCACTGTATCTGCGGGGAATGCTATATTGACAAGGTCTGCGTCCATCCCGGAGCTCGCCGAATGGGAATCGCGCGGGCGCTGGTACAGTATTTAATAGATGATGCGATGAAAAACCACGCAGAATTTATTACGCTGGAGGTGCGGCAGAGCAACGATGCCGCCATCGCGCTGTACGCGGGGCTTGGATTTGAACCCGTCGGAGTCAGAAAGAATTTTTACGCCGCGCCTAAAGAAGACGCGCTGCTGATGACGAAATTCTTTTCAGAATAAATAATGAATGTGCCGCCTGTTTCCTGTTATAAAAACGGGTCGGACGGTTTTATTTTAAAGAATAAGGGGAAAATAGAGTATGCGGATATTAGCACTGGAAAGCTCCTGCGACGAAACCGCCGCCGCAGTGGTGGAGGACGGAAGAACCGTCCTGTCCTCGGTGGTTGCCTCACAGGTGGAGGAGCATAAGCTGTACGGCGGCGTCGTGCCGGAAATCGCGTCCCGCCGCCACTGCGAGGCCATTGTGGGCGTTACACAACAGGCGCTTGACGGCGCGGGGATGAAGCTGGAGGAAATCGACGCCATCGCCGTCACTTACGCGCCCGGGCTGATCGGCGCGCTTCTGGTCGGCGTGAATTTTGCGAAAGGGCTTGCCATGTCTTCCGGAAAGCCGATTATTCCGGTGCATCATCTCCGCTCGCATATCGCGGCGAACTACATTACTTCCCCGGAGCTGAAACCGCCGTTCCTCTGCCTGATCGTTTCCGGCGGGCACAGCCATATTATTGAAGTAAAGGACTATACGGACCTTCATGTGCTGGGCCGCACGCGCGACGACGCCGCGGGCGAAGCCTTTGACAAAGCGGCAAGAGCGATGGGGATGCCTTACCCCGGCGGTGTGGAAATGGACAGGCGCGCCGAGGGCGGAAATCCAAACGCCTTTCAGCTGCCGCACCCGACGGTGGACGGCGCGCCGTACGATTACAGCTTTTCCGGGCTGAAAACGGCGGTCATCAACCTGATCCACAACGCGGAGCAAAAGGGCCAAACGCTGCCGACGGAAGATCTGGCGGCCTCGTTCCGCAAAGCGGTGGTGGACTGTCTGGTGAAAAATTTTGTAAAAGCCGCGCAGGATACGGGCAGCACCAAGCTGGTAATTGCGGGCGGCGTTTCCGCCAATTCCCTTCTCCGCAGCCGGCTTCGGAAGGAATGCGAAACCCGGGGGTGGGAATTCTATATGCCGGAGCTGAAGCTTTGCGGGGACAACGCCGCTATGGTGGGTGCACAGGGCTATTATGAGTATCTGTCCGGAAACACCGCGGGATTTGATCTGAACGCCTGTGCGGCGATGCCGGTTGACGGAAATTGTTAAAAACCTTCCAAAAGTCTGCCAAAAGCTTTGTGCATTTATTATGCTAAAATTTTAACAATTCCATCATTTCAAGATTGATTATGGGAAAACAATGTATTATAATGAGATCTAATATCATCAAATTTCGAAGGTCATTGGACCGGAAGGAGAAATGAGTCATGACAAACAACAAGTCGGTATTGAACTGGGTTGAAGAAATGAAAACACTTGTTGGTCCGGATAAAATACTCTGGATTGACGGGTCAGAGGCTCAGCTTGAAGCATTGCGTGCGGAAGCCTGTTCTACAGGAGAAATCATCAAGCTGAATCAGGAAAAACTGCCGGGCTGCTACCTGCACCGCACTGCGGTCAACGATGTTGCCCGTGTGGAGGACAGAACGTTCATCTGCTCCCGCAAGGAAGAAGACGCAGGCCCGACCAACCACTGGAAGGATCCGCAGGAAGCATACAAAATGCTTTATGACATTGCAAGGGGCAGCTATAAAGGCCGCACCATGTATGTAATTCCTTATTCCATGGGCCCCGTCGGATCGCCGCTCGCAAAAATCGGCGTAGAGCTCACGGACTCCATCTATGTTGTATTGAATATGGCTATTATGACCCGTGTCGGACAGAAGGTATGGGATACGCTTGGCGACAGCACCGACTGGGTAAAGGGCCTGCACTGCAAGTGCGACATTGACGCGGAAAAAAGATACATCTGCCATTTTCCGGAGGATAACGCCATTATTTCCGTCAATTCCGGCTACGGCGGAAATGTTCTGCTGGGCAAAAAATGCTTTGCGCTGCGCATTGCTTCCTACCTTGGAAAGACCGAGGGCTGGATGGCCGAGCATATGCTGATTCTCGGCATTGAAAATCCGAAGGGAGAAATCAAATATGTGGCCGCCGCGTTCCCGTCGGCCTGCGGCAAGACCAATCTGGCCATGCTGATTCCGCCGGAAGGCTACCGCAAGAAGGGGTATAAGGTCTGGACGGTCGGCGACGATATCGCCTGGATGCGCCAGGGCCCAGACGGCAGACTGTACGCGATCAATCCTGAAAACGGATTCTTCGGCGTTGCCCCCGGCACAAACGCAAAATCCAACCCGAACGCCCTTGCTTCCACAAAGTCCGGCACCATCTTTACCAATGTTGCCCAGAATCTTGACGACAACACCGTCTGGTGGGAAGGCCTTGACAAGAATCCGCCGAAGCACGCGGTTAACTGGAAGGGCGAGCCGTGGGACGGCACAACCTCCGACCAGAAGGGCGCTCATCCGAACAGCCGCTTCACCGCTCCCGCAAAGAACTGCCCCTGTGTAAGTCCTGAATTTGACAAGGGTACCGGCGTGCCGATTTCCGCCATCATCTTTGGCGGCCGCCGCGCGCAGACCACCCCGCTGGTTTACCAGTCCCGCGACTGGAACAACGGCGTGTTTGTAGGCTCCATCATGGCTTCCGAAACAACTGCCGCCGCTACCGGTGCAGTCGGCGTTGTCCGCCGCGACCCGATGGCAATGTTGCCGTTCTGCGGCTACCACATGGGCGACTACTTCAAACACTGGATTGAAATGGGCAAGAAACTCGGCGACAAGGCGCCTAAGATTTTCAACGTCAACTGGTTCCGCCTTGACGCGGAAGGCCACTTCATCTGGCCGGGCTTCGGCGACAACCTGCGTGTGCTGGAATGGATTGTCAACCGCTGCGAAGGCAAAGCGGACGCCGTTGAAACCCCGATCGGCTTTGTTCCGAAAGCGGAGGATATCAACCTTGAGGGCCTTGATTTCAGCATTGATACGCTGAAGAGCATTCTCGAAATCAAGAACGAGCAGTGGACCAAAGAGGCCGAAGGTATTGAAGAATTCTACAAGAAGTTCGGCACAAAGCTTCCGAAGGAGCTTCATGACCAGTTGGATACTTTAAAAAACAACCTGAAGTAATTTGATACAATTTGGGCGGCGGCTTCCCGGGAGGCCGCCGCCTGTTTTTATGTATTCTGAATCTTGAAAGCGGTTTCATGCAATTTTTTTACCGGAAAAGCCATAAAACATGCTATAAATTGACTTTTTTGCATTCATATGACCAAAATACCCCAAAAAGTATGAATAAATTGTTTCTAATTCAAAAAGTTTGTGTAAATATCACATTGTTATATTCTGCCGAAAGCTCTATACTATAAATAAACTATGCAGGATTACCCGGCAGCACATTGTCGGGCACTTTTATTTTTAGGAGGAAAAATTATGGCAGGCAGTTCAGAAACAGCGTATCATCCAAAGGGCGACTTCTTTAATTTAAAGGGCAATCATACGAATGTCCGTACGGAAGTCGGCGCCGGTTTGACCACTTTCTTCGCAATGGCGTACATCATTATTGTTAACC
>DENA01000004.1:322-6456 GCA_002359465.1 Ruminococcaceae bacterium UBA2656 | reverse complement strand
ACCAGCTGAACTACCGAGCCAACTTGGATGGTGGGAACAATAGGACTCGAACCTATGACCCCCTGCTTGTAAGGCAGGTGCTCTAACCAGCTGAGCTATGCTCCCATTCGCGCGTGTCGCGTTCATCAGCGACGTGTTATATAATACTATATATTGTGCCGGTTGTCAACACCAAAATTACATTTTTTTCATTTTCATACCAATTATTTCGATTGCGCCGATTCTGCAACTCTCTTTAAATCCTGCTCCGACAGCCGGTAAGTATGACCGCAATATTGACATTTTGCCTCGGCAAAGCCGCTTTCGTCGGCCAAGGACAGAATGTCTTCCGGTTTCAGGGTTGAAATAGCACGTTCCACGCGTTCTCTGCTGCAATTGCATACATAGCCGATTTGAAATTCATCCAGAATTTCCATCTCAAAACCTTTCAGCGCTGTTTCACACATCTCTTCAATGGTCATTCCCTTGGCGAGCATCGTAGTGACAGGTTCCAGTTCGTTTACATTGTGTTCAAGCCTGTCAATGGCAGCCTGGTCGGCTCCGGGCAACACCTGTATGAAAAGTCCGCCCGACAGAAGATGACGGCTGTCCGCTTTGTCGATCAGAACGCCAAGCGCGCAAACCGTAGGAATCTGTTCACTGACGGCAAAATAGTTCGTAATGTCCTCCGCTATTTCTCCGGATTTAATTTCGACCTGTCCAATGTAGGGGCTGCCTTCCCCAAAATCACGCATAACGCCGAAAATGCCGTCCCTGCCAACCGCTTTGCCGACGTCCAGCTTTCCGTTTGCCTTAAGCGGCAATTGAACGGTGGGATGATCAACACAGCCCCGGCAGTTGCCGCGGCTGTCCGCAATGGCGATTACAGTGCCCAGCGGCCCTCCCCCGTTGATTTTCAACGTCACAGAGGCGTTTTCCTTCTTCAGCATGGAGCCCATCAGGGAAGCTCCCGAAAGAAGCCTGCCGAGCGCCGCGGTAGCAACCGGGCTGGTGCCGTGAATCTGCTGCGCCGTGGCAACCAGATACGTGGAATCGATAGCGGCCGCCATGATACTGCCGTCGGAAGTAATACACCGAATAATTCTGTCCATATAAAAATAATTCCTTTGTTATGCCTTTTTTGCCACGACGACAATCCGTTCCGTTTGGTCGTCCGGTTTTTCAAAACTGAGTTCACGAAACAGCCCGGCGGTTTCCAGCCCTGTTTTGGACAGCATGGAAACAATCCGTTTCGTATCATAGGCACGTTCGTAAAAATGTTCGGAGCTTCTGTGGTAGACACCGCCCTCGCGGCCGAAAAAATCCAGTGTAATACCGACACGTCCGTTTTTTTCTTCAAAGCTGTTCTGCCAGACACAGTATACCTTGTCGGTATCGTAGACGAATATCTGGTTTCCGAGGACATGCCTGTGCTTGTACATGGTGTTCATGTCAAAGATAAAATATCCGCCATGATTCAGAAAAAGCGAAACACGCGAGAACGTTTTCATCACATCGCTTTCGCGTGTCATATGGTTGATACTGTCCAGCATGCAGATCACAGTGTCGACTGTACCATACAGATCGATGCTTTGCATTTGCTGGCGGAGAAAAAGGATATCCAGCCCGCTGTCCGCCGCCTTTTGCTTTGCGACGGACAGCATGGATTCGGAACCGTCTATCCCGTATATATCGATTCCGCGTTTTGCCNNAACTGCCTGTACCGCAGGCAAGGTCAAGCGTCAGACCGGCCTGATGATCCAGTCTGTCCAACAGGCTGAGCAGGTAATTCGCCCGCTCCGGATAGCCGACATTTTGTGTCAGTTCATCATAATAGAGTGCAAAAGACGAATAACTCATTTGGATTTCTCATCGTTATCGATCCGTTTAAATACCAGATCATAGCCGTCACAGCCGTAGTTTAGCGACCGGTTGACCCTGCTGATCGTCGCTGTGGAAGCGCCGGTTTTGGCAACAATATCGCTGTAAACCCGTTTCGTGCTCAGCATGTGGGCCACAAGCAGGCGCTGTGACATTGCCTTTATTTCCGGTACCGTACATAGATCCTCAAAGAAATTATAACATTCGTCAACTGTGTTCAAAGAAAGAATCGCTTTAAACAAAAAGTCCACGCTTTCATCCTTAATTTTTGAATTCAAACGGTTTCACTCCTTATTCAATTACTGGAATAAAATTTTAACACACAAAAGTACAAAAGTAAAGCGAATTGGGCCAGTCTGTCCGGATTCACCATTAATTTGATCTTTGTCATGCCTGATCGCATCGATCTAAAATGATATTCCTGATTTTCTCCACTCCTTCCCCATTTACCGCTGAAAAGGGAATCAGCTTCAATCCCTCTACCTTGCCGAACATTTCATGAAACAACTGAAGCTGAGCCGTTCGTTCCGTTTTATTCAGTTTATCGCTTTTTGTCGCGGCAACCAGAAAATAGGCTCCTGAATTGATCAGATATTCAATCATATCAAGATCATCGGCAGACGGACTGTGCCGCATGTCGATGATCTGAATGACAAGCCTGACATTGCGCTGTGCGTTAAAATATCCCTCAACCAATTCTGACCAGCGCAGCTTTTCCGACTGGGAGACCTTCGCATAGCCATAACCAGGAAGATCAACCAGCCTGCAGTCCTGCAGGTTATAAAAATTGATTGTGCCGGTTTTTCCCGGCTTTGCGCTAACCCTGGCAAGCGACTTGCGGTTGATCAGCTTATTGATCAGTGAGGACTTTCCCACATTGGACCGGCCGGAAAAAACGATTTCCGGAACGGTGGATTCTGGCAGCTGGTCCGGTCTGCCGGCTGCAAACTCAAAGAAAGCTTTGTCAAAATTCAATTTTTCACCTCATTATTGAGGAATGCCGGGCGTGAAAACCGCCGGCTGCTTTTGAATGTTCATCGGGACTGCTGAATCACTATTCCCATCTGTTTTACGTTCCGGCAGTCTGGTCAACGCAGCTTCAAGCACCTGATCGATTTTCTCAACAGGCAAAAAATCAACCGCGTTTTTCACAACGGTGTCAATTTCAGCTAAATCCGACACGTTTTCAGCAGGTATGATCACCGTTTTAATGCCCGAACGATAAGCGGCCATGGTTTTTTCCTTTAAACCACCGATGGGAAGGACTCTGCCAAGTAAAGTGATTTCCCCGGTCATCGCGATATCATGCTTTATTGGAATATTAGTGAGTGCGGAAGTAATCGCTGTTGCCATGGCGGTTCCGGCGGAAGGACCGTCCTTTGGAATGGCCCCTTCCGGAGCGTGAATATGAATATCGTATTTGCTGTAAAAATCATGGCAGATTCCCAGCGAATCTGCTCTGGTTCGGATACAGCTGATCGCGGTTCTGGCCGATTCTTTCATAACGTCTCCAAGTGAGCCGGTGAGTTCGATTTTGCCGGTGCCGTCCATGACCGCCACCTCAATAGGCAGAAGCTCCCCGCCCACAGTGGTCCACGCTAGCCCGTTCACAAGGCCGACCATATCGACCTTTATCAGTTCGTCCTTCTTAAACCTTTTTGGCCCTAAAAGCTCTTCGAGATTATCAGGCTTAATAATAATTCTGGTTTCATTGTTTTCAACGATCTTTTTAGCGCACTTTCTGCAAACGGAAGCAATCTGCCGCTCCAGGTTCCGGACGCCGGCCTCTCTGGTGTAACCGTCAATCAGTTCATGAATTGCCATAGGAGTCAGTTTCAGTATTTTTGAATTGATTCCGTGCTTCTTGAACTGCTTTGGTATCAGGTGCTTCAGCGCAATATTGTATTTTTCCTCATGGGTGTAGCTTCCAAGCGTAATCACGTCCATTCTGTCAAGCAAAGGCTCCGGAATGGCACTGTAATCATTGGCGGTTGTAATGAACATGACCTTGCTCAGATCAAACGGCATATCAATATAATGATCAAAGAACGAAGAATTTTGTTCTGAATCAAGTACTTCCAGCAGAGCCGAAGCGGGGTCGCCGCGGAAGTCGTTGCCCAATTTGTCGATTTCATCCAGCAAAATCAGGGGGTTGTTGGTACCGGCCTGCTTCATGGCGTTGATAATTCTTCCGGGCATGGAACCGACATACGTTTTTCTGTGTCCCATAATATCGGATTCATCCCTCACCCCGCCGAGCGACACCCGAACATAATTGCGGCCGATGGCTTTGGCGATGGAACGGGCAATCGACGTCTTTCCGACACCGGGAGGGCCCACCAAACAGATGATTTGACTTTTGATATCGGGGGCAAGTTTTTTGACAGCCAAAATCTCAATAATCCGTTCTTTTACCTTAGTCAGGCCGTAATGGTCGTGATCAAGCACTTTCTGCGCTTTTTGCAGGTCAATATGCTCGCGGCTTGCCGTGTTCCAAGGTAGTTCCAGACAGGATTCCACATAGCTTAATATGACGCTTGCCTCATGGGAACCGTACGGCATTTTGGAAAGCCGGTCACATTCCTTTAAAAGCTTGTCATTTTGCAGCTGGGGAAGTTTCATTTTTGCGATACGCTCACGCAGGTCGTCAGCCTCGCCCAGTGGATTGTCATCATCGCCAAGTTCATTGGAAATTGCTTTCATTTGTTCACGAAGGAAATATTCGCGTTGATTTTCATCAATTTGTTCCTTGGCTTTTTCACTGATCTGGCTTTCGATGGAAAGAACCTGAATTTCATTCTTTAAAATTTCGTTCAGCTTTTCCAGCCTTTTAACGGGATGAAGTTCTTCAAGAACCGCCTGCTTCTGCTCATAATCCAGCATGATGTTGGAGGTGATATAATCCGCGAGTTCCCCACAGTTTTTTTTCTGTACCACCCCAATAATAATATCTGGAGGAATACGGCTGTAATTCTGAATATATTCTTCAAACAGCGTCTGCGTATAACGGATTAAAGCCTCAGTCTTATGAGTTTCTCTATACGCTTTCGTCTCTCTGGGAGAAACGCTGGCAAGGATGAACGGGCTTTCGCTGACGACGGAGGAAATTTCTGCGCGATACATTCCTTCCGCAAAAAGGCGCACACCTTCATCGGTATGACGGATTACCTGTTTGATTTTTGCGACAATGCCCATTTTATAGACATCTTTACCGGCAGGCTCATTATCATTTAAATCCTTTTGGGCAACAAGAAAAATCTGCTGATTTTCTTCCATCGCTTTGGAAAGAGCCAGTATTGATTTTTTTCTGCCGACATCAAATTGCAGCAGCATGCCCGGGAAAATAACCAGTCCTCTGAGCGCAAGCACAGGGATGGAAATACTGTCGACTTTCTTTAGTTCTCGATTTGTGTTCATAGCTTGCTCCTTAGCAGAAAAGGCTGCTGCAAGTGGACAAGAAAAAGTCTGCCACGTGCAACAGCCAAGATTTCTATAATTATGACGCGGTATCCTTGCGTCCGCGCTTTCTTGGAGTTGTTATCTTTATCTTTACCGGCTTGCGGTCCGGATTATACACGATTTCCGGCTCTGTGCTGTGATTCACCGTATCTGCGGTAATGGTAACCTTTTCAACGGTATAATCGGACGGAACTTTGTACATAAGGCCGGTTAACAAATCCTCCATGATAGACCTTAGACCCCTTGCGCCCGTGCGGCGGTCAATCGTCTTTTTGGCAATTGCTTTGAGTGCTTCAGGTTCAAATTCCAGTTCAACCTTATCCAACTGAAACAGCTTTTTATACTGGTTGATCAGGCAGTTTTTAGGTTCTGTCAAAATCCGTACAAGAGCGCCCTCATCAAGGCCATTGAGGGCTGCAATCACCGGCAGACGCCCAACCAGTTCAGGGATAAGCCCGTACTTCACCAGATCATGCGGTACAACGCTCTGCATCCACGCGGTGGAATCAAGCTCCGCCTTGCTTCTGATTTCCGCGCCAAAACCCATGGCGGAAGACGCGGTGCGCTTCTCAACAATTTTATTTAAGCCGTCAAAAGCTCCTCCGCAGATAAATAAAATATTGGAGGTGTCAATCTGCAGGAACTCCTGTTGAGGATGTTTTCTTCCCCCCTGCGGAGGGACATTGGAAACAGTGCCTTCCAAAATCTTTAAAAGAGCCTGTTGTACCCCTTCGCCGCTGACATCGCGCGTAATGGATGGGTTTTCAGATTTTCTTGCAATCTTGTCGATTTCGTCAATATAGATGATGCCGCGC
>DENA01000004.1:0-280 GCA_002359465.1 Ruminococcaceae bacterium UBA2656 | reverse complement strand
CTTGCCGACGCCGGTCGGGCCAAGCAGCAGCACATTGCTTTTTGTCAGTTCGACATCGTCTTTGCCGTAGTAAATTCTCTTGTAGTGATTGTAAACGGCAACAGAAAGCGCTATTTTGGCATTTTCCTGTCCGATTACATATTCATCAAGCAATTTCTTAATCTCATGCGGCTTGGGAAGCTCAGCTGCAGATTCGCTATAGCTGGATTTTCGGTTGGATAAGTTTTTTTCGTCGTCAAGGATCGACATGCATAACTCTATACATTCATCACAAATATAT